>CAYVVD010000007.1:138377-142255 GCA_964454975.1 uncultured Hyphomicrobiales bacterium
TATGTTCCGTCGTTGGAAGGCATTTCTACCTGGGCATTTGTGCTTGCGCTTGCGGATACTGCCGCCGGTCGGGTTGCAGGCGACGCTTCTTTTACAGCTTCCTTCCTGGCAGGCTGTGGCGCCGGCTTAGCGCCTTCTTTTGTTGCCACTTTTGCTATTACGGTACCGACTTCCACTGTGTCGCCTTCCCCGGCAAGTGTTTCTATTAATGTGCCTGATACCGGTGATGGCACCTCTGTATCAACTTTATCGGTAGAGATTTCGAGAATCATTTCATCGCGTTCAACTTTTTCGCCGACTTTTTTCAGCCACTGAACTATTGTGCCTTCCTGGAGCGATTCGCCCATTTTTGGCATTTGAATTTCTACAATACCTTCGCCGCCGGACTGTGTACCGTTTACCGGTGCAGGTTCCGTAGCTTTTTCTTCTTGCTTAGGTTCTGCTTTAGGAGGTGGCGCTGCCTGGGTTTTCTTTGGCGCTGGAGCATCGCTTGTAGCTATTTTTGCGATTACTGTGCCTACTTCTACAGTCTCCTCTGCCTGTGCAAGTATCTCATACAAAGTACCGGCAACGGGTGACGGAACCTCGGTATCAACCTTATCTGTTGAGATTTCCAGAATCATCTCGTCACGTTCAACCTTATCCCCGGGCTTCTTCAGCCACTGGATGATAGTACCTTCCTGGAGCGATTCTCCCATCTTTGGCATTACAAGCTCAACGAGGCTGCTGTCATCAGAGGATACCCTTGTTTCAAGTTCCTCGCCGACTTCCGGTTCCGGTTCTGCTGCCTGAGGCTCAGGAGCTGATGGTTCCGGCTGTTCAGAAATCTCCGCATCCGCATCGGTCTCTATTTTTGCAATCACAGAGCCTACTTCTACCGTTTCTTCTGGTTGCGCAAGTATTTCAGCAAGCACTCCTTCCACCGGAGACGGCACCTCGGTATCCACTTTATCAGTGGAGATTTCGAGTATCATCTCGTCGCGTTCAATTTTATCGCCAGGCTTTTTGAGCCATTGAATTATCGTACCTTCCTGGAGTGATTCGCCCATTTTGGGCATTACCACATCTACTTTCATATTTAACCCGGGTAATTATTATTAATCTAATTTAATGGTTCAGCAAAAAATGACATCTAATTTAATGAAATCCTGCATTTATTTCAACAGCTTATATTGCAAAATTGCTGTCTGCTATCGGCTTGTCCAGCTTAATATCTCTTATTATGAATTCACTAATCATACCTGCATTATCGGTAATTGTCCTCATCGGGACGATAACTCCGCCAACATTTTTAAAATCGGTAAAATCTGTAATTATTTGAAATTCCATCTTGCCTTGGACGTTCGTTACAACTGATTTTAGGACAACCAATTCTTTTTTAGAAATGTAAAATTCGATAGTTGTCTCTTCTTTTTCCTTGGTGTAAAGCAGTCGATAGCAGGGCTCTCCATTTATTAATTTTTCACCTTCCAGTTTAGGTTTGAAACCCGTGCCATCAAGTTGTGAAAAGGGGCTTTTGATAACATCAGCGCCTGACTCGAATTCCTGGATGACCTGTGGATTTGCATCCATTTTCTGCCCGTTGTTCATAAGCCGTACATTATCGCCGTTCTTGATGTACAACATCTCATTCTGGCCGTTTTTTACCTCAATGCGTTTTTTGTCCTTGCCCTTCAGGAGGTAGAATAGTGTAGTGTTGCCTTGCTGAGACTTAACCTCACCGTGCAATTCGATGGTGTTAAAAGTCGAAAGCTTTTCATAGCCCTGTTTTTGCTCGCATTGCTTAATAATTTCCTGCGCATTAAAAGCCAGCAGAGCAGCCGGAGCAATAAAGAGTAGAAGGAGAAGTAAATTTTTCATATTAATCATGCATAATTAAAAAATTTAAAGATGGATGAGGCAAGCTAATATTTTGGAGAGGGAGGATTTTAATCTTATGACATGCCTCTAACTCGCCTACCCGTGCAATTAACTCGGAAGAGCGGAGTGAAACAGCTTAATTTTAACATTTCCTACAACATTATGAAAAGCCATTGTTGGGCGGCTCTTTGGCTTAAAGACAACCTAAATACTTAATAGCCATTCTGCATAAATAGTTACCTTCTCAATATCGCCAAAACTTTCCTTTTGTCAATGTTCGTTTTTCGGTCTGCGTGTCGGCAGATTTAATTTTTGTGAAGCGTAGGGAAATATTTTGTTTTTCTATTCTCGGGCAGGGACTTGCAAGCTCTTTGACAAAGCTTTGGTTGCAGCGTTGGCCCGTGCGGCTTTGTCAATGTGCTTGAAATTGTGGGTTGGCATTGTTTCTTCTTTTTTGTGACCGAGTTTAGACAAGTGATTGTGGATTGTAATTTGTATTTACTTTCCATTGTTATTTGGGTAAATTCTCTAAAATATCATCAACAGAGGCTCTCTGTGTATAATCAGGATTGAATTGTCTATATACAATCGTTCCATTGGTATCAATAATGAAAGTTGCCGGAACAGGCAGTGTCGCCTGTTCATTTCCATTGGCTTCACTAATTGAAGCACTGAGTTTATCTTCAATCATACCGTGATAATCATCAGTAACGCTAAACTGGACATCAAAGGCTTTCATTACTGAACCGTCAGCATCTGATATAACCGTAAAATCAATTCCGGTGTTATCTAAAGTCTTTTCCGTATTTTCATAGGTCTCAGGAGTTACCGCGATAATTTGAGCTCCGGCAATTTCTATCTCAATCGCTCTTTCTGCAAATTTTGACAAATGTCGGTTGCAAATCGGACACCAATAGCCCCTGTAGAAAATAACCACAAGAGGCTGGTCACGATAAAGAGATTCAAGCGAAATCTCTTCGGATTTAGATGATTTCATTGTGATAGCTGGTGCGCTGTCTCCAACTGACAGGCCTTTAGGGTTTGAATTTTCGCTCACGCCAAATTGTGTCAGGTCAAGTTCTTGCGTAGAAACTTTATTGGCTTGATTATTATTTGCCTGAGGGCTCGATTTATTCTCGTTACAGGCAGCAATTAGTAATGATGCAGAAACGATTAGGAATATTTTTTTCATAATTCAGATTTTTTATTGTTAACAATTTGTTTTAGAATTTATTGCCAAGGCTTATTTACAAATTCTCTCCCTTCGCCACTTTCAATGCATATTGTGCTTTATTGTATGCACTAACGGCTATCAAATAATCCAATTGGGCTTGCAGGAAAAATTGTTGTGCCTGAAAAACTTCAAAGGGTTTCGCTGTTCCTAACTTTTGCCTTTCAATGCTTTGATTCAACGCTTCAGTGATAAAATCCAACGCTTCTTTGGCGATTTCAATTTGTTCTTTTCCAAGTTGTAAATCAGATGTGGCATTGGCAATTTCTTCATTGATTTGAACTTTAAACTGTTCTGCTTCAATTTCATTCAATCGCATTTTGCTATCGAAGGATTTTTTATCTCCCTGATAGGTCAAAGCTCCCAATGGAATTTTCCACATTAATGAAACATTCAATGCACTTGTCGGATAAATCTGTTGTGTTTCGGGATATTGAGCAGGGAACATTGGTGAAACATTCCCGTTAATTCGTCCGAAATAAGAACCGTAAGTTCCGATATTCAATTCAGGAATCAATAAGCCTGTGGTGTATTTTTTTCGTTTCATTTCCAATGCTTGAAATTGTAATTCATTGGCTTTTATCTCCGGACGGTTGAGATAAACGGAATCTTCCACCGCTTCCAACTCATCTGTAAAATCCAATGGTAACAGGGATTCATCTGCACTTAACAATTTTATATTTTGCTCAATATTGAGCAGCTTTTTTAATTCTGCCGAAGCATTATTGTATGCTTTTTTGGCATTGAGCATTTCTACCTGTAAATGGTTTTTATTACTCTTCGCCAA
>CAYVVD010000008.1:0-122895 GCA_964454975.1 uncultured Hyphomicrobiales bacterium
AAAACAGCCGCTCCATACGGGGCGGCTTTTTTTTTGTTCTAAAATTAATTTTCAGACTATCCGACTACCAGATGCTTTTGTCATTCAAGTATTCATTGATGGCAGCGGCGGCTTTTCTTCCTGCACCCATAGCGAGGATTACCGTAGCTCCACCGGTTACGATGTCACCACCTGCAAAAACGCCTTTTTTGTTGGATTTCATAGTTTCTTCGTCAACAAGGATATTTCCCCATTTGTTGACTTTAAGGTCTGGAGTAGTTTGGCTGATAATAGGATTAGAGCCGTTACCAATAGCAACGACAGCAGCGCTGATAGGAATCTCCTCAATTTCTCCTTCGATTGGCACGGGGCGTCTTCTTCCAGAGGCATCAGGTTCTCCAAGCTCCATTTTTTGAATAACGACGGATTGCAGCCAACCGTCTTCAGTACTATTAAATTCGAGCGGTGCAGCAAGAAGCATAAATTCAACACCTTCTTCCTTGGCGTGCTTTATTTCTTCTATTCTTGCCGGCATCTCAGCTTCGGTACGCCTGTAAAGAATCATAGCCCTTTTTGCGCCAAGCCGCATCGCTGTTCTTACAGCATCCATAGCGGTATTACCACCGCCGAACACAGCTACATCTTTCCCTTCTATGTCGAAGATTGGTGTATCGTTATTCGGGAAGTCATAAGCCTTCATCAAATTTACACGAGTGAGGAATTCATTAGCGGAATAAACGCCATTTGAATGTTCACCGGGGACGTTAAGGAAGTATGGTAAACCTGCACCAACACCTATGAATACTGCGTCGTATTCCTCGAGTAACTCATCAATGGTGTCGGACATACCAATTACTTCGTTTGTGCGGAAATCAACACCCATTTTCCTAAGGACATCAACTTCTGCTTTTACAATATCTTTAGGCAGGCGGAACTCCGGAATACCGTATATAAGTACACCGCCTATCTCGTGCAGAGCTTCGAAAACAGTAACATCATGCCCCATTTGAATCAGGTCGCCTGAACAGCTAAGCCCTGCAGGCCCTCCGCCAACAATTGCAACTTTCTTTCCGGTTCTTTTGCCAACGGGTGGGATATTCAATCCTTTTTTCCTCTCCCAGTCTGCTGCGAAACGTTCAAGGTTGCCAATAGCTACCGGCGGGTTTTTCTTTCCAACAACGCAAACCTGTTCGCATTGCTCTTCCTGTGGGCATACTCTGCCGCATACTGCCGGCAGAGCGTTGTCCTGTTTTAAAATCACTGCTGCAGTTTCGATGTCCCCATCGGCAATGGCTTTAATAAATTCAGGAATTTTTATGTTCACGGGGCAACCCTGAATGCACAACGGTTTCTTGCACTGAATGCACCTGTCTGCTTCGGTTATTGCCATTTCAAGAGTATAACCAAGGTTTACTTCTGTGAACGACTTGTTTCGTATATCAGGTTCCTGCTCAGGAATCTGTTGCCTGGGGATTTTCATCCTTTCTTTATTTGTCATTTCGGACATATATACCTCAAACGGCTTTTGCTTTTTGAATCTCAGGAGTCAGCTTGCATGTTTCAATGCTGTGAGTTTCCTGTTCACGGTACATCTGGTTCCTGTTTTGAAGAATCTTAAAATCAACTAAATGAGCGTCGAATTCCGGCCCGTCAACGCACACAAACTTGGTTTTGCCATCAACTACTGCCCTGCAACCACCGCACATCCCGGTTCCGTCAACCATTATCGGATTCAGGCTGACAACCGTTTTTATCCCTTGTGGCTTCGTTACATCCGCAACTGCCTTCATCATGGGAATCGGGCCTATTGCAAGTACAAAATCAATCTTCCTGCCTGAATCAATAAGCTCCTGGAGCTTCTGCGTTACGAAACCATGAAAGCCATAGGATCCGTCGTCTGTGCAGGGAAATACTTCGTCGCAGATTTCGTTCATTTCATTTTCGAGAATAACATATTCTTTGCTCCGCCCGCCGATAATGGAAATGGTGTGATTCCCGGCTTCTTTTAGTGCTTTAGCAGTTGGGAAAGCGATAGCCGTTCCTACTCCACCTCCAATTGATACAGCTGTGCCGAAATTTTCAATCTCGGACGCTCTTCCCAATGGCCCGACAACATCATGGATTGTTTCGCCGGCTTCCTTGGAGTTTAGTTCTTTTGTGGTCTTGCCAATTCCTTGCACGATGATGGTGATATGCCCTGAATCGGCATCTGAATCAGCTATTGTAAGCGGGATGCGTTCACCATGTTCACCTACCCGAATTATTACAAACTGCCCTGCCTTTCGTTTACGGGCAATTTTCGGGGCATCTATTTTAAACAGCTTTACATCAGGTCCAATAAAGCGGGCTTCAAGTATTCTGTTCATGACAGTCCTCATAAATCAAAATTAAAGAACCCATGATTATAAACACGGATTCCGGCCAAAATTAAAAAAATTATCATGGGATTGAAATTAAAAGAAATTCACATTTAACGTGTGATTACGATGGTTACAGATTCATTGTGGAAAGGGCTTTCCATTACAAGCCTGTACATGCCTGTTGAATAGCTCTGTAAATTCAATTCTGTACTCGATTTTGTTGTTGATGATCTATGTTCACCTGCCCAAACCAGTTTTCCAAGAACATCATAAGCTTTGATTTTGTAGTTACCGATGTAGGCTCCGAGGTAGTCAACTTTGAAAATCCCATCGGGGGACGGGTTTGGATAAACAATTATATCTGACTCATTCTTAATGCTCTCATAATAATTATATGCAATGTTGACAGCATCGTAAGCATTTAATTTTCCCATCCCCCATGTGGTGCTTCCGGGGATTGATATATTACCGGTGAAGTTGTCCCGGGTTGCTGATGCGGCTATTAACTCCCTTGCTTTTGCAGGGTCGAGAACCGGAAAAACTTCGAGCATCTGGGCAATTACACCAGCGACAAGCGGTGAACTCATCGAGGTACCTGAAAGCCCTCCAAATGCAAAATTCCCATAATCAGCCCGCTCTATGACATAAGAATATAGTTCGCCGAAACGGTCAAAATTTTCATCGAATGAATTTATTGAAGCAAAAACAATATTTCCCGGAGCAGTTATGTCTGGCTTTACTAAGCCCCCCACTGCCGGGCCTTTCGAGGAAAAAGATGATATTTCGCCCTCCTGCGTAAAATGGGAGATGTTAATATTCTGACCAGATACATTTGTGAAAGTATTTCTGCCGGTGAAGGCTCCCACAGTAATAATGCTTTGCGAATTCCCGCCAATTTCGCTTATTGAATACTGATTGTCCCCGCTCTTAACCCCCGGTAACCCGTTATTTTTGAATATCCCGCCTGATGAACCTCCGGTTAGTGAATTCCATAAATGTACTGTGCCGCTTCCTTCGATTTTCAGGACAATGTCGCCATTGCTTCTGTTGTCGCCATCAACAAATATTCTGGGCTTACCATTGAAATCAGATGAGGACATAAAAAATTCGAAGGTACAGTTTCTGCCGTCCTGGGTGATGAGAATATCCCTTATGTCATCATCTGAACTCGTGCAATAGCTTTGCTGCAACCAGCGGATGTCCCCGTTGTAATAAATCCCACCTGTAATGCAAATCTCTTCCGCGGTTTCACCCCAGATATCAACAAAACCTTGTGCTTTGCCTGAATTTTTTTCAAATACAGGTATTGTTGAAAATGAACTGCCGTCATGAAAAAAATCATGCATTATATGCATTGGGACTTCGCCGTCATTACCGCCTGATGTTACGATAATCCTTCCGGGTCCTGTCAGCCTGTCACATGCTATATCAAATAGTGCTGTTCCGTCATGCGGACCGATATGCGTACCCAGACTCATATTTACAACGGCGGTTTTTTTCTCTTCGTCGGCTTTCCGGAATATATAAGTAATCCCATCAAGTATAAAACTTTGGCCGGTCAGGATAGATTCTTCATCTTTTATCAATGGTGATACAAAAATCAATTCTGCAGATTTTGCCGGGCCGCGGTATTTTCCACCATTCATAAAACTGCTGCCTGCGGCAATTGAAGCTACATGCGTACCATGAGACAGGCTCTGGTAATCTGAACCATAGGCAAGCATAATATCTCTTTTCTCGTATTCAACACCATAATCAAAACCGGGGGGGCCTGACTTCCTGCCGTTCCATTGAATCCAAAGGCTTTTTATCCTGTAATCATTCCTGGAATCATCAAAAAAAGCGGGGCTTGTAAGGTCGAATCCAACATCAATAACGCCGAGAATCACTCCCTCGCCCGTAACAGGAGTAAATAGTCCGCCCGTTTCATGCAAAGGGTTGATATTTGTAAGCAGGCGGGATTTATTCATATGAAGGCCAACAGGTTCGTCAACCTGGAAATAGAGAATATCCTTGATGTTTAGCACTTTTTCCAAATCATCAAGCCGGAATTTTATTGACCAGATATCGCCAATCAGACTGCCAACTATAATCCCTTTCGATTCTAAATCTTCCTTTGCCAGTCCTTCATCTACTCTAACAATAGCTCCGGTCCATAAATCATCATCCAATTCAAAAATGATGTATTTGCCACCTTCTTCGCCAAAAGCAAGGGCTTTGGCGCTGCCGGATTCATTCATATCATTTATCAGCATTTTTGCAAAAGGTGATAATCGTTCAGGACTTTTACTTTCGGCACTATATGAGTCAGTGGAAAAAAGAAGTGTGATAATTACTATTAAATATAAGCTTAATTTCATTTTTTAACCTCTGAAAACCGTATCTATGCCGACGTCGGGGGATGATTCTTTATTGCTAAACCGGGGCAATATATCTAATTATAATTCAATTAAAAAAAGTCTTATTTTAGTAAGCTATAAATGAACTAAATCCGGCCATATGCTCCAGGTTGTACAATACCAAAAGAACGGCGAGATAAGGATTGAGGAACTACCTGAACCGATTTGTTTCCCGGGGGGGATTCTCGTCAGAACAACACATTCACTGATAAGCGCCGGCACTGAGCGCACTTCCGTGGAAAATACCCGCGGCAGCCTAATTGAAAGAGCGCGAAAGCAGCCCGAACAAGTTAAGCTTGTAATTGAAACAATTAAGCGTGAAGGGATTGGCTCAACAATTCGCAGGGTTAATTCTAAACTCGACTCTTTTAAACTGCTGGGCTACAGCGCAGCAGGTGTGGTTTTAGAATCTGACTGCTCTGAGTTTAATCCCGGAGACAGAGTGGCTTGCGCCGGTGCGGGTTATGCAAACCATGCACAAGTGATTAGCATACCCAAACACCTGGCTGTCAGAGTACCTGAAAATGTCGAACTGTTCGATGCGGCTTATACTACGGTAGCCTCGATTGCTCTCCAGGGAGTAAGGCAGGCAGCACCGGTACTTGGCGATAATGTTGCGGTTGTCGGACTTGGGTTGATTGGGCAGATTACAGTGCAGCTCTTGGAAGCCAATGGTTGCAGGATCGCCGGGCTTGATGTGGATACCAGTCTTTTTGAAAGAGCCGGGAAGTATGGCTGCGAAGCTTGTTTCGAGAGCAACAGGAGTAATAAGGACAGGTTACTCGAATTCACAGGCGGGGAAGGGTTCGATTCAGTGCTTATCACTGCAAGCACGAGTTCCAATGCTCCTGTAGAGCTGGCAATGGATATAGCCCGCAAGCGTGGCGTTGTTGTGGTTGTCGGCGCTGTAGGAATGAACATTCCGCGTACTTCGTTTTACCGCAAAGAGATTGATTTCAAAATTTCATGCAGCTATGGCCCGGGCCGGTACGATCCTTCGTACGAAGAGGGTGGCCTTGACTATCCATTTGCTTTTACGCGCTGGACGGAAAACCGCAATATGCAGGCGATTATACAGTTGCTTGCACAGAAACGTGTTGATTTTAATTCTCTTACTACTCATGAATTTGAAATTGCCGATGCAGGTTCGGCATACGAGATAATAACAGATCCGGAAGCTCATGATTATCTTGGAATATTGCTCAAGTATCCGGAAGTTTATAAGAAAAAGACTGAATATAAAACAGGTGCAGGAAAGCCACAAAAGGATATTAAAATAGCATTTGTGGGAGCCGGGCAGTTTGCAAGGAACCACCTTATTCCTCCAATAAAAGATTGGGGCGCTGCAATTGCTACCGTTTCAACTTCAAGTCCTGCTAATGCAAAAAGCGCAGCAATGAACTTAGGTATTGAGAAATTTACCACAAATTCAGAAGAAATTATTGGCTCGGATGATTCAAACATGGTTTTCATTGCTACAAGGCATGATACTCATGCCAGGTATGTAAAGAAAGCGATTGAATCAGGGAAACCTGTTTTTGTCGAGAAACCGCTTGCAATATCAAGAAATGAGCTTGAAGAAATTGAGAAAACCGTTCTGGAAAAGGATGGCAGAGTAATGGTTGGCTTCAATAGAAGATTTTCAAAACCTCTTAGAGAAATAAAGAAGTTTTTCAATGGCAGAACACAACCCTTATCAATGATTTACCGTGTTAATGCAGGTTTTATCCCGCCGGAAGGCTGGGCACAGGACAGCAAACAAGGCGGCAGGATAATCGGCGAGGCTTGCCATTTTATTGATACGTTTTGCTTCCTTGCTGACTCAGTGCCCGTTAGTGTATATGCTGACTCTGTTTCCGGAAACATTTCTAATTATAAACAGGACATAGTTTCGATTCAATTGAAATTTGCTGATGGCTCTATTGGTACGGTGCATTATTTCGCAAATGGCGATAAATCGCTTAATAAAGAGTATCTTGAAGTATATGGAGAGCATTCCTCTGCTGTAATGGACAACTTCGAAGAGCTTATGCTCCACAGGGGTGGAAAAATGAAAAAGCACAAGTACGATGGCAGCAAAGGAATAAGTGAAGAAGTAAAGGAAACCTTAAATTCAGTAAAAGGCGGCAGCCCGATGCCAATAAACTTCAATTCCTTGAAATTGGTTACCTTGGCTACATTCGCTGCAATCGAGTCTATTAATAAAGGCAATAAAATTCAACTGGATTGATTATGCATAGATTGAAGAAATTATTTAATTATTATCTTAAAAAATATAAAAGCGAATTTTTTTTCGCTCCGACTAAAGAATATTTCCCCCGCTTGAGAAGAGGGCAGGGGGCGTGTATTATTTTATTTACTACATTGTTCCTGTTTAATATTCCAATTATTGCCTCCCAATTCACCAAGGAAGATATCAGCCGCATCTACCCATCTGAGAGCAGGATTGTTTATAACCTCAGCGGTAACTGGAAAATGCTTGATGATGGCAAAGAATGGGTAAGCGTTGAGCTTCCAAAATCTTTTAGCGAGAACAAGCAGTATGAATTCTCACGTGCCGTAAAAATTGCAAGCGGACTTGGTAAAAAAATGACCTGGCATATTCATTTCATGGGTGTGCAGGACAGGATACAGCTTTACATTAATGAAGAATTCGAAGGCACACATTTCGGCGGTATGACAGACTTTTCTGTTAGGATTCCTGTGAACCTCATTGAAGGCGACAATATGAACCTGAGGATTGTCACTGAGCCCCTGGAAACAGGTGCTGCAAGCCTCGCTAAGCAAAACCTCTATTCTTACAAAACATACAATGGAATCGTCCGCGATATTTTGCTTATTGGCACTCCGAAAGCGTGGATAAGTGGCTTGTTTCACAATGTAGAGTTTGGCAAAAGCCTGAATACAGCTCAGGTAACAGCCAAAGTCAACATATCAACAGCAGAAATTAACGGTTTTATTGAAAGGGTAAGCGACTTTGATACATTGAGTGTTACGGAGCGTAACCGCTCAAAACTCCGCCTTGAAATGAACCTGCTGCGTTCAAACGGCGATATTGTGCTAAGCCCTGAATCTATTATTGTGGACATTGAGTCTGAAAGAACAATTTCTGAGAATGTTGCATTTACCATTAATAATCCATCTTTATGGTCGCCCGATGTACCCGAGGTTTATTACCTCGAAGCAAAGCTTACACGCAGCGGGACAGTTATTGATGATATCAAAAAGATGATTGCATTCAAAGATATAAGGACAGTAATTGAAGAAGGTGGTAACAAGCTCTATCTTAATGGTAAGCCGTTACTACTTAAAGGAGTTGCATACATAGAAGATTACATGGATTACGGTTATTCTTACAGCGCAAAGCAGATGGAACAAGACATCAGGGATATTAAAACTCTCGGCGCAAACCTCGTCCGGTTCAAGTACAACCCTCCAAACCCCTACCTGGCATACCTTTGCAGCCGCGAAGGATTGCTTATGACAGTAGAACTTCCAGTCTATGACGCTCCATTGAACGTTATCAACAGGGATGAAATAAAAGTCCGCCTTAAAAATTTAATCTCACGGCTTTATAATTCATATAGTGATTCACCTGCTCTGCTTGCTTGGGGTATTAGTGATGGAATAAGAGAAAACGTCCCCGAGTATTCGAGTTTTACAATTGATATGATTAAGGAGTTTAATTCATTCGGCACGGGCAGGTTTTTCAAAATTGCACCTTTAGGTACTGATTCGATAAATACGGATGGTTTTGATTTTATTGGTATTAAAAATAACAGGAACACACAGAATTTTACTAAATTAAAGGAACAGGTGTTCAGGCTTAGTGAACAGGTCCGCGATATTCCTGCCTTCTTTAGTTTTGGTACAATAATAAATCCTGATAACAATAGTGGGTATTCAGACCAGCTTTCGAAAGAGTTCCAGGCGTTTTTCCTGAGGAATTCCTATTACATAACACGTGACAAGCGGCTTGCGGGCTGCATAGTAAACACATATAATGACTACAGTCAGAACTACCCGCTTTTGCGTTCAAATTACAGCAATTTATATATTGGCACATCCGGTATTGTTAATGAGCAAAGGCAGAAACGCCTTGCGTATAACATACTCAGAGCGCTGTTCAACAAAGAAAAAGAACCATTGCTTAATGCCGGGAGTTTTACGGAATCTTCCCCTGTTTCATTTATTTTGATAGGCTTATTTATAGGTGTTATCCTTGCCTTTTTCCTTAACAGGTTCAGGCGATTCAGGGAATATTTACTCCGCTCGTTGCTCAGGCCGTATAATTTTTATGCTGATATCCGCGACCAGAGGATTATGTCCTCATTCCAGACAGTTGTCCTTGGCATAGCGATATGCCTTACATTTGGCATCTATACAGGCTCGGTGCTTTATTTTTTCAGGTATGACGAGTTGACCCAATATATTTTGATGATTATAATCCCGTCAGTTGAATTACAAGAATCACTTTTCAGGACAATATGGATGCCTGAACTATTAATGCTGATTATTTCAGTGAATTGCTTTGTGGTTCTTTACCTGTTATCATTTATGCTAAGGATATTCGCATTTTTCCTTCGTGCCCGGGTTTTCTTTACTGATGCAATGACAATAAGCATCTGGTCAGCAGTCCCATACCTGCTGCTTTTGCCCATTGCATTTGTATTGATTAGAATTCTTGTCATCTGGCCCGATGGTATTTGGGCTGTTCTTGCCTTGCAGTTTTTGATTAAGATATGGGTGCTGCTAAGATTCTTTCGCTCATCAGCAGTTGTATTCGATATTCCTTCGTATAAAGTTTACATAACCGGATTTGGATTACTTGCATTATGTATAGGTATCCCCCTGGCTTATTACCAGTATAAATTTGCCGTGTTTGACTATGCGAGATATTTTGCTGAAGTATTGTTAAGGTGAGGCAATGAATGAAGTTTATAACACTAATCTTGAAGAACTTGATTTAGTAAAACGCGGAAAAGTAAGGGACATCTACTCACTCGGAGAGGCATTGCTTTTTGTGGCAAGCGACCGAATTTCGGCTTTCGACGTTATTATGAAGGAGCCTATTCCATCTAAAGGAAAAATTCTTACACAGATATCAGTGCATTGGTTTGGCATTACACGGGAGATTATTCCAAATCACTTCATTACATGCGACGTTAACGAGTTTCCCGAGTCTTGCAGGAATTACAGGAATATTCTTGAGGACAGGTCGCTACTTGTAAAAAAAACAGAGCCTTTGCCTGTAGAATTTGTTGTAAGGGGGTATATAGCAGGTTCGGGATGGAAGGAATACAAGCAATCGCAAAAAATATGTGGTATTGAGTTTCCGGGAGGGCTCCAGGAATACTCAAAACTTCCCGAACCGGTTTTTACGCCTGCTACTAAGGAAGAATCCGGGCACGATATAAATATTGATTTTGACAGAGCTGCTTCTATACTGGGAAACGAACGGGCAGAGTATCTAAGGGACAAATCAATAGAGCTTTATAATTTTGGTGCTGAATACCTTTGGAAACGGGGGATAATACTTGCCGACACCAAGTTTGAATTTGGTGTTTACGAAGATGAAATTATCCTGATTGACGAAGCTCTTACTCCGGACTCTTCAAGGTTCTGGCTTATTGAAGATTACAAAGCCGGCGGTGTACAAACAAATTTCGACAAGCAAGTTCTGAGGGATTACCTTGAAACCTTAGATTGGGGAAAGGTGTACCCACCTCCAAGCCTGCCTGGCGAAATTATCAACAAGACTCTCGATAAATACAAATCGGCTTATAGAATGATAACCGGCAGGGAATTTGGCTGACGACTACGATATATTTATGCGAAAACATCCGGGCGATTATTTCGACTGGATGACATTCCTTGTAGCAATCCTGCTTGTTGCAATGGGTTTGATTTCCATTTACAGTGCGACTTATGAATCAAACATGAGCAGCTATTTTGACAAGCAGCTTATAGCAATCGGTATTGGTTTCCTTGTAATGCTTGGAATTTTCTTTCTTCCTGAAAAATTCCTCGATTTTAACTCATATAATATTTATGGCACGAGCGTGGCTTTGCTTGTGCTTGTATTAATAATAGGCACGGAAGTATTCGGTACTAAAGGCTGGATACGTGTTGGGGGATTTTCCCTGCAGCCTGCCGAACTTGCCAAAATCGGGGTACTTTTTGCTGTTGCAAAATTTTTAGCAGGTAAAGGCAAAGATATTCGCAGTATCCGGGAGTTGGGGATTGTACTTGCAATAGTTGCTGTTCCGATATTTCTTGTGCTAAGGCAACCGGATCTTGGTACAGCAACTGTACTTGTTGCACTGCTATTTGGCCTTTTGTTCTGGACTGGATTCGATAGTTTTATACTCTACTTTTTCGTTTCAATGCCTGTGCTGGTATTAGCTTCGCTCAAAGGGCAGGCATATTTCATAGGTGCAGTAACCGGGTTATCAGGTTTCTCGTTCCTCTTCAGAAAAAAAATGATATTGACATCTGCCGCGATTATTGTTTTTGTGGTTGTGGGACTTGCTTCTCCGGTAATTTATGGGAATCTTCAGGCACACCAGAAAGCAAGGATTGATACATTTCTCAACCCGGGTTCAAACCCACGCGGTACAGGCTACAATGTAATACAATCTATGCTTGCTGTTGGCAGCGGAGGGCTTTCAGGGAAAGGATTTCTCCAGGGTACGCAAACACAGCTTCGTTATATTCCAATGCAATGGACAGACTTTATATACTCCGTGCCAACCGAGGAATTCGGCTTTATGGGAGGCGCTATAGTAATCCTGCTTTACGGTACACTGATATTCAGGGCTGTTAAAATCGCTTCTGAAACACAAAGCAAATTTTATAGCATTCTGTCAATCGGAGCGGCTACAATCTTCCTCTATCACTGCCTTGTTAATATAGGCATGGCTATCGGGCTGATGCCTGTGATGGGTATTCCTTTGCCGCTAATGAGTTATGGCGGTACGTCCATGATTGTAAATCTTGCTTTAGTCGGAATTTTATTAAATGCTTACAGGCACAAGAATATAAGATGAAAATTATTGTTACTACCGGTGATACAAACGGAATCGGACTCGAAGTTTTTTTTAATGCTATTTTACGTTTTGACAAAGAGTACTCCTCAGCGGGTAATTGTGACATTAGTATTGCCGGTAATCCCCGGACTATTTCTAACTACTTCAACGCTACCGGCATTAAAACTGAAGTAACAGAATCTTTACTGATAATTGGCAACAGGAGCATCCCAATAATTGATTCAGGAGTTGAGTCACAGGTTAAATTAGGTGAACTTACTACAGAATCAGGCAAGCATGCATTTGAATCTATAAAAACTGCTATCAACTCAACAATCGACGGCAGGTTCAATGCTATGGTGACGATGCCAATATCCAAGGAGGCTGTTCACAAAGCAGGGATGCACTTCCCCGGGCATACAGAGTTTATAGCCAGCAAGTGCTTTGTAAAACGGCCGATAATGATACTTTGCACGCGAAAAGTAAGAGTTGCGCTTGCGACTATTCACCTGCCGCTGAGAGAAGTGCAGTATTCAGTTACTGTACGCGACCTTGTCAAAAGGGGGACAATCCTTCACCACACCCTTCGCAATGACTTCGGAATAGATAAGCCAAAGATAGCAATGCTTGGTTTGAATCCTCACGCCGGGGAGCATGGCGACATAGGTAACGAGGAAAACGAAATATTAAAACCTGCAATAGGTAAAATTGCTATCCGCGGAATAGATATTGACGGCCCGCATCCTGCAGACGGCTTTTTTGCACACGGCGCATATCAGAAATACGATGCAATAATAGCTATGTATCATGACCAGGGGCTGATACCTTTGAAGATGATTGCCGGGGGTGCAGGGGTTAACTATACTGCCGGACTGCCAATAGTTCGCACATCACCTGACCATGGTACTGCTTTCGACATAGCAGGCAAAGGAATTGCCGACGAAAGCAGCGCTCTCGAATCGCTCGAAACGGCATATGAAATTGCTAAACGCCGCAATGAAAGCAATAAGGTGGTTATCAGCGACCTGAGCGAAGACGATATAAGGTAGAAATAAAAACAACTCTTCACGAAACAAAATCATCTAAAATTTATTATTTAGATTATTACAGATGCAACTTTTCCGTTTGGAAGGCCACTAATCAACAGAAGGACTTACAACTGGTATTTTCGTAGAATAAAATTAATTGAAACCTATCGGGAACAAAAGCGTATTAATAATTGAATTTCATATACGCCCTTCATTAGCCTGTTTGGATGCAAATCCGGCAGGCTTTTGAATTTCTTTGAGAGTTGCGGGCGCACCGTAAACAATATCAAGGAAATTGCCCTTCACTTCTAATTCCGGTTCCTTGAAATAGGATTTAAAGATTGGATTATTATTTATCCTGGTTTTTTCTTCGAGCAGTTCCGCCCGGGCTTTTTCCTCTATTGCAGTAGCCTTAGCGGCAACAGCTCTGTCTTGCGACGATGGATCGGCGGGTGCGAGTGCTGCACGCCTGACCTGCTGCATCTTTTTGATTGTAGCTTCCGGGTCGCCGTTTACAGGCGCTATGTCAATTTTTACTTCACCGCCTGTTGCATAGCGCTTGCCGTCAGGTCCAATGGTATAGTCGAAGCTTGGCCCGCCTTTAACGAGGCCTGAACCTGCACGCTGGTGAGCAGATTCATGCGCTTTTACCTCCCTGTCACGGCTTTTTAAATTCTCTACGGCTCTTTTCTCAGAATCGGAGAGTTCGCCATTTTTGGGGTTTTCGAAGCCGGTTGAGTTTTTATCGGTGTTATTCTGACGGTCTTTATTATCGGTGGGCTTGTTCTGTGCTGTGTTTGCCGGTTCCGACGGATTCACTCCGGAAACACGTGGCTGGTATTCCTGCCTTTCCGGGCTAATTAAGGCGTTTATTTGATGGACTTCGGGCATATTAGGCACACTATATCATATATAGTAATCGGTGCTTAATTACTAAACTTTAATTTAAAAATTGTATTTTATTGAAAAATACCTTTAATTCTGCTAATTTTAATATTATTTTTTAACAGGCGTTTATTCATCCCTATGGGAAAATTTACAGAAAAAGCAGAAAAACCGAAATTATTTGAGCAACGCCTTGATTTCTACTGGCAGTACATAGCGGTTTACCTTGTTGTACTTATAATCTATGCAGTAATGATGGGCAGCATAAGCGAAGGTAAAATTACATTTCGCATTAATGACCCTGTTGCACTTCTTCTTTTGTTATTTATTGTAAGCACTGCGATTGGGATGCTTTTCAGGTGGATTAAGAAGCTGGAGATAATAATCGGGAAGGACTACCTGGTATTCAGAAACAGATTCACAGAAAAGAAATACACGCTTGATAAAATATCCAAAATTTCCTTAAGCAGGGTGAATCTATTTCGCAAGCAGCGGGACACTTACAGAATGATTAAAGTAAAACTCGTGGGTAGGCGTAAAACTCTTAGAATAAGGCCGATAGCATATTGGAACAACAGGGAACTTGTTCAGGAAATTATGAGATTAAAGA
This sequence comes from uncultured Hyphomicrobiales bacterium, assembly GCA_964454975.1. Lineage (GTDB taxonomy): Bacteria > Bacteroidota > Ignavibacteria > Kapaibacteriales > UBA2268 > CAYVVD01. Next base: position 14,290 of record CAYVVD010000008.1, read on the forward strand.
GGACGCTGCTACAGTGAGGATTCTACTTACGATAATACTCATCCCACTTTTCTTCAATAGCCTTCTTTCACAAAGGGATAATTACGCTATTCTCGATTCTCTGCTTGAAAAAAGCTGTGCAGATATTTGCAATACAACAAATTTGCAGGACGTTGATTCACTGTATTTGACACTTAGCGAACACCGCAGCAGCTCTGCATTACGAATGAAGTTAGTAAGCAGGTTAAGCGAGTTGGGAGTCAAAGTAAGCGAAGATGCAAAAACAGAATTAGAGATTTTAATAATTAAGTTTGGGGTATCATATTCTCCTGTTCCGGAGAATATTGAGTTTGTCAATAGGCATTTGCATGTAAAATTAGGCGGATTGTTAATTCAGGGATTGAACTCTGTTCCAATCAGAGAGACAAGCTATGCATTCAGCGATGTTATCAAACGAGAAAACATTCCTTCCTTATCAGGCAACAGCATGCTTTATGACAGCGGCCCTCTCCCGGAAACCCCTACCGGATTTTTTGATTCTATTATAGAACCGGTAATTGTAATCGGTGCAAGCGCGCTGGCAGCATTCCTGTTTTTTACCGTCCGCTCAGGATGAGAAAATTGTGCTTTTTCCTCCCCCGTCCCGCTAAAATCGGGACACTCCCTCCAAAGGGGGACAATGTTGTAGTTCTATTTAGTATCTCTTTGTTAATATTAAGTCAACCATTTTAGTCCGGGGCAGGCAGGCATTTTTCACATTCCTCATTTTCTGAAGTATCCCCAAATGAAATAGAACAAGGTAACAAAACTGCATGCAAGAGGCAGCCAGTCTCCCATTCGTGCATAGAAACTTAGCTCGTTTATCTCCGGAATGCTTGCGGCGATGGCGGTTCTCTTGTATTGTGGCGCTCTCAGGAGGCTCTTGCCTGTTGGCTTTATAAATCCTGTAACACCGGAGTTGGCGCAGCGTGCTATATAGCGGCGTGTTTCTATTGCGCGGAGAGCTGCAATCTGGTAATGCTGTTCGGGCCCGCTGGTGTAGTCGTACCATGCATCGTTTGTTATTACAGTGTAGATACCCGCTCCCAAGTTTGAAAATTCACTTACGAAGCCGGGGTAAATTGATTCTATGCATATTACGGGCGCAATGCCGAAAGTCTCTCCCTTTGTATAGAGTCTCAACGGGTGCTGCTCTTTCCCGATTCCCCAACTGGAAACTCCCACTCCCCATGAAACGAACTTCTGCACGAAGCCAAATTGCTCCTGGTGAGGAATTCGCTCAGCAAAAGGCGTAAGCTTCATCTTGTGGTAAGTTTGAGCCGGAATGCTGTCCGGGTGCAGTAACAAAGCTGTGTTGTAAGACTCATAGAGTTTTGTGCTGTCGAAAGGCCATGGCTTTGCCGTAACAGTTGCGTCAGCGTTGTCGAACATAACATAGTGCGCAAAACCGCTCATAAAAGGGATTCCGGTCCGGTTTACCCAGCGTGAAAGTAAATTATAATCCTTGCCGAAGTTCAGGTTTTCATTGATATACATTATTGTCGTTTCAGCCCATATGCCAAAGTCAATTCCACCTACGGCTTTTTCGAGGGAATCCTGTAGTTTCATGTGAAGCAGGACCTGCTCGTAAGCCCCATCCTCCCACTTCCGCCAGGGGTTTATGCTCGGTTGTATAAGCCCGATGCGGATGGACTTATTATTTTCAAGCAACTCCTTATGCTCAAATTCTGTTGTTCGAACCAGACCGTAAGCTATGGGAATTACAAAAACAGCTGCTATGGCTGATATATATGAAAGATTCAGCATCTTCTTCCCTTCGCGGATTTTAATCATCCAATTGAGAAGTATCACATTGGCAAGAACAATAAGAAAGCTTGCACCCCATACTCCTGTCAGGTCGATGAATTGCACCCAATAGAGATTGTAAATCTGGGTGTTCCCAACCGTAAGCCAAGGATAAGAAAATTCCGTAAGGCTGTGTGCCCACTCGAAAGCTGTCCACACAAAAGGGAAGCTCCAAAGCGCTGTCTTTCTTCCCAAGGAGCGGTAGATCTTTAAAAAAATAGCAAAGGGTACCATGAAGAAAAATGGATGAATAATCGACAACCCGACGCCTGATGCAATCAGAAAAGGATCTTTATCCGCCTGCCAGCTTCCAATCCACCAATTAACACCTGTGTGATATACTAGGAAAGTAATATAGACCATCAGGAAAGGCCTGCGGGGGTTTTCATCCACTACAAAAAGAAAGAGCAGCGGTATAAATCCAATAAAGGCAAAAAGATAGAATGGCACAGGCGGAAAAGCAAGCGCAAGTAATCCACCACTTAGCACTGCTAGTAAGTATTTCATGTAGTTTTTCAATCAGCAGCCCCCTTGACAATCAAAATTACACATATTTTACTAATTTGTTAAGTTGTGAAACAGATAATAACTTATAGAGAATAGTGAATAATTGGCATAAAAATAAATCCCCCTTATCGGGGGCCGGGGATACTATCCATAGGGGTGTAATATTTCTACAAAGGTAATTTAAATAATTATATGTGTCAATGTTTTTATCATTATTTAGCATCAATTAGTAACTTACTTAAATGAAGAATAGAATTGTAATAGGCACACGTTCCAGCGAGCTTGCACTGTGGCAGGCAAATTTTGTCAAATCTGAGCTTGGCAAGTTCTTTCCGGAGCTGAATATTGAACTGAGGCATATCAAAACAACCGGCGATAAAATCCAGGATTTAGCGCTTGATAAAATCGGCGACAAGGGGCTATTCACTAAACAAATTGAAAAGGCACTTATAAACGGAGATATTGATATTGCCGTACATTCGCTTAAAGACCTCGAAACTGCGCAGCCGGATGGCATCAGAATCTCTGCTGTCACAGAACGCCACGCTCCGGATGATGTAATTATTGCCCGTGAAAATGGCATAACAATAGACACATTACCCAAAGCTGCCAAAGTAGCAAGCGGTTCGCTACGGCGCAGGGCGCAATTACTCTACCACCGGCCGGATATCATTCTTCAGCCATTGCGCGGTAATGTCCCTACACGCATTCAGAAATTTTTCAATTCGGACTGGGATGCGATAATACTCGCAAGAGCAGGTGTGGAACGCCTGGGGCTTGAGGAACATATATCTTCGATTATCCCTGTTGACATTATGATTCCGGCGGTTGGGCAGGGAGCGCTGGGCATTGAAACAAGGGAAAACGACGAAGTTATTGAAATGGTATCGAAGCTCAATCACAGGGAAACAGAAATTTGCGTTAAGGCCGAAAGAGCTTTTCTGCGGACTATGGACGGAGGGTGCAAGTACCCGATGGCAGCTTTTGCCTTGATTAAAGGAAACAAACTTATCATATCAGCAATGGCAGCCAACGAAGATGGAACTAATATGCGAAAAGGCACATTAGAAGGTATGCCGGAAAAATACGAAGAAATAGGCAGCAAACTCGGCAAAGAAATAAAATAAATTATTATAAAACCAGCTCTCCAGTTGCAATTTTCTGGAGAGTTTCGGCATAGATTTTATGCTCTTCTTCAAGTACACGCGCAGCAAGGCTTTCGGGGTTGTCATCCGGGAGAACCGGAACTTTTCTTTGGGCGAGAATCCTGCCTTCATCGTACTCTGAGCTGATGACATGAACTGTCGGGCCACTTTCCTTTTTGCTGGCTTCGATGACAGCCTTATGCACATTAATACCATACATACCCTTGCCGCCGAACTCGGGTAGAAGCGCCGGATGAATATTTACAGCCCTTCCTTTAAAGTGTTTTACTACTTCCGGGGGCAGGAGTTTCATGTAACCTGCAAGCACTATAGTATCTACACCATGGCGCTCAAGAGTTGAGATAATCTCGTTTACAAACAAACCTCTGTCCGGGAAAACTTTACTGCTGATGTGATAAGCAGGTATTCCCAGATTGCGGGCACGGGCAAGTGCTTGTGATTCGGAATTGTTAGAAATTACGCAGCATGCTCTTGCATTAAGCTTCAGCTGTTTGATAGCTTCTACGATAGCATGGAAATTACTTCCACCGTGCGATGCGAAAAACCCGAGATTTAGCCTTTTCATATGGTGCACCTGGTCTATATCAATAATGCAGTTTCCTTTTTGGATGGCATATTTAAATGGCAGCGCCGATTTTTTAGCCTGTTGCAATTTAAAAAGAAAACTTATATTGAGGAAAAACGGCAGGTGTTGATGTTTAATCCCGGAACAAATACCATCGAAAAGCGTGATGCCTTGATTGAACGCATTAATGAGCTTACCGGCTGGATAATCCAACCGAACAGGTTTCAGCTTGTTACAGATACAACAGAGTGGATGAACATATTTCGCGGGCATGTACTCCACATGGGCAGCCATTACTACGTTATCCGCGGGAACATGACGGAGACACGCTTTGGCATAAACGAACAGCCAAAATACTGGGTATTCAGTGCGATTGAATTGGAAAGCGGAAAGGAAAAAATCATCAAAACTGTTTTCCATGAAGAGTTTACTGCCCACATAGGAATATTTAAAATACGCTGTTACAGAAGCCCGGAAAAAGAGAGCGAGGTACTTCATGTTGGAAGGCACGACGAGCGGTTTATGCAGGGCTTCAGTTGCTATGATAAAGTAAAAAACAACGTAAGAGTTATTGACTATATCAGGGGAACTACTTTTTTTGATTTCATTCCATCAATAAAGAAACCTCATAAGCAGTACTTCATTGAGGACCTGCCGGGAATCCTGCGTAAGCTGAAATATTTATTCGAGGCGATACAAATGCTGCACAGGAAAGAGTTGTGCCACGGCGATATACGAAACGACCATATCATGATCGATCAGAAATCGGATGTTTATAAATGGATAGACTTCGACCTTAAGCAGGATGTAAGCGATTTTGATATGTGGAGCCTTGGCAACATTCTTTCATATGCTGTTGCCAAGGGTATAATTACATTTGAGTCAGCACTTAAATCAAAAGAATTTACCCCGCAACAGAAGGAATCTCTCACATCAACAGACGGTTCGGCATTTTATCAATACCGGATAATTAACCTGAGTAAGCTTTTTGATTATATCCCACCGATTCTGGACCGGATTTTAAAGCATTTCACAATACGCCCGATAGCTTATTATGCAGGTATAGATGAGTTTATTGACGACTATCACGAGATGCTCGAAAGGGAATTTTCATAAATTTGTAAATATTCTGTTACTTTTTAGCTAATTATTTGTTAATATAAGTAACCCCCGTAATTAACATTGCGTACCTCTTAAAGCCCTCATGCATTCTGCAGGAGGGCTTTTCTTATTGAATTAATCACTAAAGGGGTTATTCTCAAGGTGCAGAAGAGTGCCGTGCCAGGTTAAAATTTTAAATATCAAAATTAGAATTTATAGCAGAATCCAATTCCCCCAAATACCGGGTAGAATGAATATGAACTCTCAATCTCCTGCTCCCTGCTTTCATTTGCCTTAATTATAACACGAGCGCTCAGGTAGCCGATTGCTCCGCCAAGGAACAGGTCTGAAGCCCAGTGATGGCTCCCGTAGAGGCGTGAGAGTGTTGATGCGCTCGCGAGAGTCATAAACAGAGGATAACTCCACCATGTATCAATGCGATCTGCAGCTATGGTTGACAGGGCAAATGCAACTGTGGAATGTCCCGACGGGAAACTCGGAAGTAAATCGCCAAAGCCTAACCAGTTGAACTCATACTGGTCGGCTGTGTAGTAAGGGCGTGTTCGCCCGGTAATAAACCTGCCGGCCATCGTAAGGCCTCCGGAAAGTAACAGAGCTTCTGCCATCATCCTCCCGCTTGTGCGCAAATATTCATCTCCGCTGAACAATCCTGCAAGGTAAAGCCCAACGGCAGAGAACTGTATATAATCTATCTCACTGTAGTAATCAAAAGCCTGCAGTATATCGTGATTTACCTGCAGATTATCTTCAATATAAAAGTGAATGTTGTCATCAACAGGCATCAAAAGGGCTGTTCCACCGGCTGTTGCCCCAAGGATTAAAAATCCGTTTCTTTCGAGTGTGATAATTTCATTTAATACAAACTCAGCATCGCCCAGGCCGAGCATAAAATCATCAGCTAATATCTTAAATATCCCTTTTTCCTTCTCTGTGCTATCCTGTGGATTTGCAGGAGAGATGTATGAAAAAGCCAATAATAACAGAATTATTCCCGGATATATATGCATACTTTTACAGAATCTTAATTAAATCTTCATTAAAATATTAAATCCCGACGAATAAGCCCATAAATCATCATAATGAATTAGAAAAATATTAGTTTTGGGGAAACTGAGGTTGCAAATGAAACTTTCAGAACTAATATCCAAAGTAGAAATAAAAAAAATCATTGGTGAACCAGGGATTGATATAGGCTCTGTTTGTTATGATTCCCGCAAGGCAGAACCAGGATGTCTGTTTGTTGCAATTCGCGGCTATACCACAGACGGGCATAAGTATATAGATATGGCAATTAACAAAGGCGCTGTTGCTGTTGTATGCGAAGACACAGGTGCGGTTCAACAGAGAGTTACTTATGCCGTTTGCGAAGATTCACGCCTCGCACTCGCAGAAATAGCCCACACACTTTATGGCAACCCCGCCCAGGGATTGAAAATTATCGGTGTGACCGGAACTAACGGAAAGACTACTGTTACCTATCTTATTAGGGATATTCTAAAGGAAGCGGGCCATTCAACCGGAATAATCGGTACAACAGGGATATTCACAGGCGAAAAAAAACTGCCTGCAACTCACACGACACCTGAATCTCTTGAACTGGCAGAGATTCTAAGCGAGATGAAAAAAGCAGGCGTTGAATATGTAATAATGGAGGTTTCATCACACGCACTTATTCAGCACAGGGTGCATGGGATCGAATTTATAGCAGGGATTTTTACAAACCTGACACATGAGCATCTGGATTTCCATAAGGATATGAATGAGTATGCCTCCGCAAAAAAGCAGCTATTCAGCCGATTAGGTAGGGACAGTTTTGCTGTAATAAATGCTGATGATGAGTATGCCGGTTTTATGGCTGAGAGTATTATCTGCAAAGTAAGTAGATTTGGAAAGAAAGCCTCGACCGGTTTTTTGATTGTTGATGAAAAGCTCGGTTTTGAAAGCCTTAGCTTCAAAATTAAATTTAAAAATGAAGAACTTGATATATACTCTCCCCTCGTGGGCAGGTTTAATGTAGAAAATGCTGCAGCTGCCGCGTCTGTAGCATTGAACATTAGGATAAAAAAGGAAACAATCCGGAATGCGCTTGCAAGATCTACAGGAGCCCCGGGAAGGATGCAGCGAATTAAGATTAGCTCAGGTGCAATTGGCATAGTTGATTATGCACACACACCTGACGCACTCGAGAAGGCTCTTAAAGCAGCAAATGATGTCCTTGCCGAATCAGGCTCAGACGGTAAGCTGATTTGCGTGTTTGGCTGTGGAGGAGACAGGGACAGCAGCAAGCGAGCCCCAATGGGACGCATAGCAACGGAAAATGCTGATTTTGTAATCATCACGGATGACAACCCCCGCACAGAGGAGCCTTACGCTATCTTCCAGGACATACTTATGGGAGTCGTCAAAGACAATTACGACATAGTACCCGGGAGGTCGCAGGCGATAGCGCTTGCAAAGCTGATAGCGGAAAGTGGGGACATCGTACTTGTTGCAGGAAAGGGACACGAAGATTACCAGATAATCGGCACTGAACGCCGACATTTCTGCGATGTAGAAGAATTGAATTCAGAATAACAAATAGTGAAAATTCCTGTCTGACTACGGGCGGTTCTTGGCATAGCCGTCCCCTAAAAAGTCCTCCAGGCCTCCGGGACGAAACGCCACTACATATACACTTTCACACTTTGATTTTTATTGTTATTTTCTGATTGGCTGAACAGGTAATTATTTAACTGGTATATATCACAATTTGTAGAGGAATTGATGAAAAAGCTGGTGCTTCTTCCTGTTTTGGCTATTGCCTGGCTGCTGCTGCTCGGCGGCTGCCCCGGCGAGGAATCTGACAATGGTCCCGCACAATCCTTTAACGAACATTCCGGCGACGTACAAGATGCTGCTGAACAAACTGCTTCAGGCAAGGGCGAACGTAATATCTACAATTGGGTTTGGGAGCTGCGCGAAAAAGCATTCAAAGTGCTTATCCCGCAGGGCTGGTCTGTTGACGGCGGCATTTACCGCCTTGACCCTGTTGCAATGAACGGCGCAGCCAATGCTACTGAAGGTAAGCTCGATTTCAAAATAATGAAGGACAAGCAGGGCAAAACCATGATGCGTTGGCTGCCGGAAATGTTTTATATAGATATGAGCATGTCGCCTGCCGGGCAGATGGGACTTTTCCAGCAGGGTAGCTTTAATAACGGTATGATAGTGATGCCGATTATGTCCGCCGAGAATTATCTGACAAGCTCTGTTTTTTCCTATTATCACCCAAATGCCTCGAATATCAGAGTCAAAAACACAAAGAAACTTCCCGATTTGGCAAAAATGGTTAAAAATGAAACTAAGCTCATCATGGACTTAGGATTTACTTACGATGCAGCAATGGTTGAAGTAGAGTATACCGAGGACGGTATAAACTACGAGGAACAGCTTGTAGCAGCAATTGTGAATATGGGAGCTGCTGCAGGTGGTATGTGGAAGAACAGGTACACTTTCTATACACGTGCTCCAAAGGGGCAATTGAAGTCAGTTAAACCGGCATTTGCGCATATCGGAAATTCAATCAGGTTGAATCCTCAATGGGTGCAGAAGGAATTAAAAGCCGTTGCCGCAAATAATGATGCACTCTTAAAAACACAACGGGAAATAATCCGCATAGGTAATGAAATTACCCGGCACAGGCAGAGGACAAACGAGATAATAATGCAGGACGCATACAATATACTTACCGGCCAGGAGGATTATGTAAATCCATACTCTGGTGAAGTAGAGCAGGGCACTAATGAATATGAATACCGCTGGGTGAGCGACGGCGACCACGTGATCTACACCGATGACCCGAACTACGACCCGAATGCTGAACAGGAATTGAATCATTTTGAGTTCAAACGCTCGCATGCTGAGATAAAAAAATAGCGACCTATGACAAGAATACTGGATATATTGATGGAATATGTAGGAAGGATTTACAAAGTAATCAACCACACAAGCAGCAACCTTGATTCTGATATTGATATAGAACAGCTTGCTGACACAGCATGTTTTTCCCGTTTCCTTTTCACAGGATATTCACTTCCTTTACAGGAGAAACCCCGAATAATTTCCTGAAGCGGATACGAGTGGTAATTGCAGCTAACAAATTAATGTGGGCAACAGATAAAGCGGTGTCAGAAATCGGCTATGAGTGCGGCTTTTCTTCAGCGTCCTCATTTTCAAGTGCTTTTCGCGGAGAAGGTGAGGTTGGCAATTTCAAAGTCGAAGCAGGCAAACATATTTTCGCATTTTTGAAGGAAAGGAGGAAGGGATTTCCAAAATTTACAAGGAACTCTATTTCTCATGGCTGCCGGCAAATGATAATTAGCCGTGTGGCAGTTCCTGTTTCGAAATATAATATAAATCACCTGAAGAAGAGCCAAAGGGCATATTTAAGATGGATATTTGCATCCTGATTAAAGAAATGAAAGTATATTTTTTGACGGGATAAGGAAATTAAAATCTTCAATATCTTATCAAAAGTTGAAAATGAAATTGGTGTCACACTTCTATTCAATAGAGTATGACACCATTTATTTTAAAACAGGAATTACATTGAAGATCACTCAATATTCTCACCAGGGTCGCGCCAGCGGACATCGTAATAACCCGGGCGCTCGTTGATTATTTCGCGGTAGAATTCATCGCCGTAGCCCACTCCCTCGGGTGTCCTGCCGTTATTTTTGTTTACATCATTGATATAGCCGTCGTTATACTTAACTGTGATGTAACGCCAGAGGTCGCGCCAGGCATCAACCACCTGTTCAGACTGCGAAACAGAATAGTCGGATAAGTAATCTGCAGCAAGCTCCTTGTCTTTTGCATAAAGCTCCATAGCAGCTTTTTCTATAGCAGGCTGAAAGTCAAAAAACCTGTCTTCGTATTTCTTCTGTACTTCCTGAATGTCCTTGATTATATATGAATACATAGTATAAGCGCGATTTGCGACTAAGTTGAACACCCAGAAAGCACTGTTCCAGTCGAATTCAGCGATAGAGCCGCCCCTGAATGGTTCAGGAACTCGGTTCATTGAGCAATAAAGAGGAATGTAGCAGGATGAATAAGCATCATCAACACCATACCAGAATATACCGCCTATCTCCCGCGGCAAGGATGAGCGTAATTGAGCTACAAATGTAAACGCAGACTGCTGTGTCGAAATAGAGCGTTCCCAGCCGAATTTTTTGGTTGTATCATCGCTGATTTTCCAGCTTAGGTTCTTCCATCTGTAGGGACAGCCGTAAGGCCCGGCGGCAATTCCTTGTGTCATGTCGTATTCAGTGCCTTCGAAGTGGTCGCGCATAAGGCCTTGCACATCGCGGACGCTTAGGAGAGAATCCGGCTTGATAAATAGCGGATAAGGGTCTGCTCCTCTTACTGCACGGAAATAATCCTCGCTGAAATCCATGGAAGGAGCAATCAGCGTGTAAAAACGCCACACCCTGCTTTCACAGTATAGCAATCCACCCGGCTCGAGAGGGCAGTATGTATCAGCAAAACTGAATTCACTCTTGCCATCCCACCAGCCACGCTCTTTAGCAAAAGATTTTACATCGGGTGAGTAAAGGCAATTTTCAGGATCATTTTCAATAACTTTTCGAATCCTTGCCTGGTTTGCATGAGCGGCAACATATCCGTCAGGGATGCGGCGGGCGACCCAGACAGCGCCTTTCTCGAACATTCCCTTGCTGATAAATTCCATTATCCATACTTCATTTGCGTCAGCAATTGAGAATGATTCCCCGGAGCTGTAGTACCCGTAAGTTTGCATTAAATCGTCAATTACTTCAATAGCTTCGCGTGCTGTTTTAGCACGCTGTAGCGCTATTTGCATAAGCGAACCGTAATCCATGATTGCAGTTGTATCTTTGAGTTCTTCACGGCCCCCATATGTAGTTTCTCCAATTGCCACCTGGTGCTCGTTAATGTTTCCGACAACGCGGTATGTATGGCTTAGCTGTGGAATTTTACCAAGCAGTTTTCCGGTATCCCATTCATAAACTTCGAGCGAATCTCCGGGCTTGTGGTCCATTGCAGGAAGGTAGAATAGCGGTTCCATGAATCCGCCTGCATCGGCGGCATAGCTAATCATCACAGACCCGTCAACGCTTGCGCCTTTGCTAATCAGGAAATTAGTGCAGGATTCGGATTTATAGTTTGATAATAATAAAATTGTCAGAATAATTGTTAATTGTTTCATTTTAACTCCTTACAGATGATTAAATTCAGGCATAAAAAAGCCGGTTGAAAGTTCGTTGACTGCCAACCGGCCGGAAAGTTAACGAAATAGCTTTTATTTCACAATGCTGAATCCGTAAGAATTGTAATTTCTGCTATTTCCAATCCTTACAAAATAAACACCCGGTGCTAATGTATTTGTGCTGTAGCTGAATTCCTTGTTGCCTGTCGGCATGTATCCTTCAGCAATTTTCGCTACTTTAACACCCAGAGCATTGTAAATTTCAATACTCAAATATTCTTCTTCGGCAAGTGAGAAAGCGATATTAATCATATCGCTTGCAGGGTTGGGATAAATAACTTCTCTGCCATTAATCGGAATCAGTTCTACACCGGTCCAGTCGAGAGTATTAAATTCCCATACATCAGACCATGGAGCATCACCGCCTTCGTTCCAACCTCTTACTCTCCAATAATAGGTAGTTGCGGCATCCATCCCGTTAATGCTAACTTTTGTGTTCCAAACGCTTCTGTTATTATAGAATTTATCCTGGAAAGCCATATCAGTTGCAAGCTGGACTTCGTAAGCATCGGCGCGTTCGACTCCTTCCCATTCAAGTATAAGTATCTGGTCAACAGATGAAAATTCGTCTGCAGGAGAAAGAAGCTGAACAGTTTCATCCGGTGCGAGAGCTATAGTCCTGAAGTCCCAAATTTCAGACCATTCAGAGCTGCCGCTGTCATTTACAGAAGCGACTCTCCAGTAATACCTTGTGTAATTATCAAGGCCGGCAAGGTCAAGAGCGTTTTCACCAATATTTTCCCTTTCGAGAACCATCTGTACAAAGCTTGGGTCTAAAGCAAGCTGGAACTTATACGAAGTTGCCCTTGCAGCATCTTCCCAGGTACATGTAAGATCAACCGGTACTCTGAGCGAGTTGTTCGCAGGAGAAACAAGCTGCGGAATATCAGGTCCGCGTCCACCTGTTGTAAAGCTCCATATTGCTGACCAAAAGCTCATACCATCGGGATAGTGGCCACGTACACGCCAGAAAAACTTAGTGTTTTCCTCTAATGTTTTCGGACTGTAAGTATTCCCTGGGATTCCTGATTTTCCAAGACCGGGCACGTGGTTATTAAACCCAGCATCATAAGCAATCTGGAATTCATAAGATTCAGCTCCGTCAACCAATTCCCATGTGCATACCGGTCGAAGGGGCTGTTTCGTAGAACCATTAGCTGGGGAAACCAGGACAGGCGATGCGATTATAGTTTTGAAGCTATAAACTTCTGACCATGTGCTTTCGCATCCTTCCTGCACGGCGGTTACTCTCCAGTTGTATTCAGTAAAGAATTCAGGTAATGTAACCTGCTGCGAAGTGTCAGAGATATTTTCAATTTCAATCTCAGGTTCTTCAAAATTCGGGTCGGTGCTTATTTGCAATTTGTATTGTGCATTTGCGCCAATACTCCGCCACAAAAATGTGTGAGTCCGTTCAACAGCTTGTTCAGTGTTTCCCGGTGATAATAATTCAGGAGCCCTGATAGCCGAAACAAACCGGAATTCACTTGACCATGCGCCTGTATTAGTAGTATCCTCTGCCCTTACTCTCCAGTAAAGCATTGAAACCGGGGGCAACCCGCTAAAATTGTATGTTGTATCATTAACTGTGCTGTCATTAACAACAAATGATGTGAAATTCGAATCACTTGCAACCTGTATTCTATACCTGAATGCTCCGCTGACAGGTTCCCATGCAAAAAGGGCATCAAGTGGAACACATTCAGAACTGTCACCGGGAATTAATAGCGTTGCTGGTTCATACATTGTTCGGAATGTATTTGCTTCTGACCACGGTGATTCGCATCTCGTATTACTGGATTTACCCCTCCAGTAATAGGTGGTGTTATAATTGGAAACTCCTACCGAAACGGTTTTAGAAGTAATTGAAGACATACTGGCTTCAGGATTGTCAAAATCAGAATTGTCCGCAACTTCTACACTATAACTGGTCGCATTTGGAACTAGGTTCCATTCCAAATCCACGCTCAAACCGATTGATGATTCTTCATCGATAGGGGCAATTAATTGCGGCGGGCCAATTTCGGTTGTAAACTGGATTGTATTCCAATCGCTTAGACAGCTGCCTTCAACAGACCTTACGCGTGTAAAATGTTCCGTGTTAAAACGTGTAAGAGCCAATGCAAATGTGGTATCTGTATGTCCGGTGATATTATGAATTAATACAGAAAAGTCTGCATTTGGGGACACCTGCAAATCATAACTGTCTGCATTAGGATTGGAATTCCATGTTGCAATTGCATCCAGGGCAACACAGTCTTCACCTGCAACCGGATTAACAAAATCAGGGGGAATATCTTTTGTTGTAAAATCCCATTCAGCGCTCCACGCTTTAACCGGACCGGGTAAATTGGAGGCAATCCTCCAATAATATGTAATGTCAAAATTACCAACAAAAGCAAAAGTTGTGTCAGGGAAGAGATCGGCATCAACAATTATATTGCTGAAATCAGCAAAGTCGGAAACCTGTACATGATATGACAACGCTGCGGGTTCAATATTCCAAAACAGGTCAACTGTAGTTTCCTGGCAAGTCACGCCATTTGTGGGGCTGACTAAATTTGGCGCCTGTGCATGAGCTGTTGCTGCGGACAACACAATTGCTAGTATCACCAGGACGATTTTTTGATATTTTCCGATTAGAGACATTGAATTACTCCAATATTAAAAAACATACTTCCTCAATTATATTTCAACACGCTAAAAATGTAAAAGATAAAAAACTAATTAATGCTAATTAAACTTCGGACGTATCTCTCCAAAATTAAGTATTATAATGTTAATATATAACTAACCTACGCTTAATCTGCAATACGAATAAATAAAAAAAATCAATAATAAAAAAAAACAGCCTTCGTCATATCGTTAGCACTCCAGCCAAATGAGTGCTAACAATTTTAAAATGGGTTTATACATTTATTTTTTTTCAATAAAATGGAGGTTGCAATGACTTTAGAACCATTACACGACAGAATCATTATCAAACCCTCCCAGCCAGATGAAACAACAAAAGGCGGTATTATAATTCCGGACACTGCAAAGGAAAAACCGATGCAGGGTGAAATTGTTGCAGTTGGCCAGGGCAAGGTTGGAGATGACGGAAAAGTTATTCCTCTGCAGGTAAAGGCAGGCGACAAGGTACTATACGGTAAATATTCGGGTACTGAGGTAAGCGTTGATGGCGAAGACATGCTTATCATGCGCGAAAGTGACGTTTTTGCAATTATCAGGTAATCTATTTAGAAAAATATTAAATCGGAGGAATTAACATGGCAGCTAAAGAAATAAATTATAACACAGAAGCAAGGGCAGCACTTAAAAAAGGTGTTGACAAACTTGCAAACGCAGTAAAAGTAACACTTGGCCCTAAAGGCCGCAATGTAATCATTGATAAAAAATTCGGTGCACCAACAGTTACTAAGGACGGTGTAACCGTTGCAAAAGAAATCGAACTGGCTGATACTGTAGAGAACCTCGGAGCAAATATGGTTCGTGAAGTTGCTTCCAAAACATCGGACGTAGCCGGGGACGGAACAACAACTGCTACTGTTCTTGCACAGGCAATTTACCGCGAAGGCCTCAGGAACGTTACAGCAGGTGCAAACCCGATGGATTTGAAACGTGGTATAGACAAAGCGGTTATTTCGGTAACTTCACAGTTGAAAGAACTAAGCCGCGAAGTAGAAGGCAAAAAAGAAATAGCGCAGGTAGGTACAATTTCAGCAAACAATGATGAAACTATCGGTGAATTGATTGCCGAAGCTATGGAAAAAGTAGGCAAAGACGGTGTTATTACTGTTGAAGAAGCTAAAGGTACTGATACATCTCTCGACACTGTTGAAGGTATGCAGTTCGACCGCGGTTATCTTTCACCTTACTTCGTAACCGACGCTGATTCAATGGAAGCCGTTCTCGAAGATCCATACATCCTGATTCATGACAAAAAAATCTCGGCTGTTAAGGATATACTCCCGATTCTCGAGAAAATTTCACAGGCAGGCCGCTCACTTCTAATAATTGCAGAAGACCTCGAAGGCGAAGCTCTTGCAACTCTCGTTGTAAACAAACTCCGCGGAACACTACGCATAGCAGCAGTGAAAGCTCCGGGATTCGGCGACCGCCGCAAAGCAATGCTTGAGGACATCGCTGTTCTTACGGGCGGTACAGTAATCTCAGAAGAAAAAGGATTCAAGCTTGACAATGCCAATCTATCCTACCTCGGCACAGCTAAGAGAGTTACTATTGACAAGGACAATACTACTATCGTTGAAGGCGCAGGAAGCAGCGAAGACATTAAGAAGCGCATCAACGAAATTAAAGTTCAGATTGATAAGACAACAAGCGATTACGACCGCGAGAAACTCCAGGAACGCCTTGCTAAGCTCAGTGGTGGTGTTGCAGTTATTCGTATCGGAGCTTCGACAGAAGTTGAAATGAAAGAGCGCAAAGCACGTGTTGAGGATGCTCTTCATGCTACTCGCGCTGCAGTTGAAGAAGGAATCGTTCCGGGTGGTGGAGTTGCTTACCTGCGAGCAGTATCTGCTCTCGACAGCTTAAAAGGCGATAACCTCGATCAGGATACAGGAATTACAATTATTCGCAAATCTATCGAAGAGCCTATTCGCCAGATAGTGGCTAACGCCGGAGAAGAAGCTTCAGTTATTGTAAACAAAGTAAAAGAAGGAACAGGTGCATACGGTTATAATGCACGCACTGATGAATTCTGCGACCTCTTTGAAGCCGGTGTTATTGATCCGACCAAGGTTGCGCGCGTAGCTTTGGAAAACGCTGCTTCAGTTTCAGGTTTGCTGCTCACAACTGAGGCTACGATTACGGAAATTCCTGAAAAGGATTCACCTTCAATGCCACAGATGCCAGGCGGCATGGACGGAATGATGTAAACGATAATTTGTAAATTACGATTAAAAAGATCCTCCCGTTTCCGGGGGGATTTTTTTTGTGTAAACTAAGCAATCAATACTCAGTACTTTCTTATATTAAAGCATGAAAAAATGGTTGATCATATTCATTATCTTAATTCTTGCTTTTCTTTTTTTATCCGGGCTGCCGGAATCCAACGACAGAAAAGGGATAGACGCAGGCGCTCTTTTCTATACGGATACGGATATATCTTCAGAAGCTGCAAATTATTTCAATAATTCGAAGCGTTAATTCAAAACCACATTCAGCGTATCAGTCCTCATCCTCTTCTTGAGGAATTCAGTGAATTTGTCCTTCAATTCGGCCCGTTCGCTGGAGCGCATTCTTGTTCCGATCTCAGCTATTACAACCGGAAGCCGGAATTCTGTTGTATCCTGTGCGCCAGGTGACAGAAGGCCGAAGTTAAGGCTCTCTATTTCGGGGAAGAGGACTTCCACCTCGCCCCGCACTTGCTCAATAAAGCTGCCGGAGAACTGCATACCTGCAATTACCTGCAGCAGGCTGTCGATAGTTTTATCTTTAGCAGACTGCACTTCTTTTGTAAGCTCAATCTGTTTTAGGACGTTGCTTGCAACTTCTCCTGCCACTTCGGTTTTTATCTTAGTGCGTTCTTCTTCCGGCACATTCATCTGCACAAGTTTTAAGGTGTAATCTTCGAGGTCGTATTGAGACATCGTTTTGGTAATTCCCTGAATTTCTTTTTTGTTTATCGGCTCACCGATTACATAGATTTTAAGAATTTCTGTTGTATCAGTTTCGGTACGTATCCACTTTATCGCTTCATACTTTTCGCTAGACAGCTTCTCCTGCATGAAAATCCCGACTTTTCGCTGTAAGCGCGCGTCCTGAATTACATCCCAGAAAATGAAAGTGCTGGGAATAATCACAGCCAGAGCAAAAACTCCAATCCAGGTCTGTATCTTCTTCTTTAGCTGGTTGTCAATGAATTCCTTAGTAGGAAATTTAAGCAAGCGGGTGACGATATATGTGGAAAGGCTAATGAAAACTGCGTTGATAAAGAACAGGTAAAAAGCACCTAAGAAAAATGCCATCTGCCCGCTGGCAATTCCATAGCCTGCTGTACAGAGTGGCGGCATAAGAGCCGTTGCGATTGCTACGCCCGGTATTGCGTTTGTAGCCTCCCGCCTGGAATTTGCCACAATACCCGCTACACCACCAAAAACAGCTACGCCGACATCAAGCAATGTAGGCTGGGTTCGTGCAGCCATTTCGGGTGTTGTCTGGCCAAGTGGTGTCAGAATGAAATAGATTATTGATGCAAAAAGACTGAGCGCAACGGCGATACCAAAATTCCGGGCAGAGCTTATTATCATTTCCCTGTCGGAAATGCCTACACCAAGCCCTATGCCCAGGATTGGCGACATAAGCGGCGATATAAGCATCGCGCCAATTATAACAGCGCTGGAGTTTACATCCAGGCCGATAGAAGCAAGCAGAGCAGAACATACAAGAATCCACATGTTAGCGCCGCGAAGCTCCACGCCTTTCTGGATAGTTTTAATCGTACCGTCAACATCGGTGCCGCTTGTGAGGGAGAGAGTATCCCAAATCTGGTCTTTTATATATGAAAATATATGGAACATAGTTTTTTATTTAGAGTTTAGGGTTCGGGGTTATGAAAGAACCCTTGTTAACCATACGCCTCCCTCTCGAAAGGGGATAGAGGCTGCGACATAAATTCTTAAAATATATATCATGCATTATTTCAATTATACTTGTATAATTAAAATAACAAAAAGGATGAATATCAAATCAGTTTTCTTCTACCGGCAACCTAATAATAAACTCGGTGCCTTCGCCCTGCTCGGATTCAACATCAATTGTACCTCCGTGTCGTTCGATAATGCCCCAGCTTACGGCAAGGCCAAGTCCGTTTGTACCCTTGGTGGAGAAAAATGGTTCGAAGATATGGTTTCTCACTTCTTCAGAAATTCCCGGGCCGCAGTCTTTAACAGAAAGAAGGCAATTATTGTTGGTGCTGTCGAATTCACAGCCTATGCTGATATCCCCGGTATAGTTCATTGCTTCTGCAGCATTTAGCATCAGGTTAAGCAGCACCTGCTGTATCTGCTGGTTGTCAATCTTCACTTCCGGAAGTTGGTCCGCAGAACTGAGCCTTATCTCTATGTCCCTGAACTGTGGCAGTCTGCCGACGAGTTTCAATGTATTTTCGATTACCGAATATGGAGTTGCTTTTATAAGCTGGGGTGTGTCCTGGCGCGAGTAATCCAGCAGGTTGCGTACAATGTCCCTGCAGCGGAGAGTTTCACGTATGATTACCTGTAAATCGTCAGTCAGCATTTTGTCTTCAGCGTAATCCTCGGAAATATCCTCTGCATAAGCAAGAATACCGGTCAGGGGGTTGTTTATTTCATGGGCTACACCGGCTGCAAGCTTTCCAATTGCTGCAAGCTTTTCGCTCTGGATTAACTGCTCCTGTAGTTTGTATTCTTTAGTAACATCACGGGCAATAGTACATACACCGTTTATCTCTCCTTTATAATCAAACAATGGAAAGCGGACGGTGCTGAAATGATGCTGCTGGCCATCGATTTCGATTATTTCATCAAATGTAAGGTGCTGGCGGGATTTTATTACCTGCCTGTCGTTTTCAAGTATTTGCGCAGCGAGCTTCGTAGGAAGTATCTCAGCAGGGGTTTTTCCGGTAAATTCTTCAGGCTTCAGGTGCATTGCACGGGCAGTAACACTGTTGACGATTACATATCTGCCGTTAATATCTTTTATGGAAATCCAGTCCAGAGCAGAGTGAATAAAACTTCGGAAACGCTGTTCAGCGGTTTCAATTTCACGTGTCAGCTTAATTTTTTCAGTTATTTTATGCCAGGTACTGAGTACTGATTCAATTACTCCATATTTATTCTTGATCGGCGAGTGTGTTATCTCCCAGTGATTTTCCTCCGGAGAAGAAATAAGCCTTACAACAGATTGGGCTTCCCCTGTTTCGATTACTTTATTGAATAATTCATGCTTGGTTGAAAAATCACAACCAATTGATGTTTGGCTAAGGATATCAAAGCATTTTTGCCCGACAATCTCCTCCTGGGATATTTCTGCATAATCACAGAATTGCTTGTTCGCTTTTATAATATTGCGGTTCAGATCCATTACTACTGCAAGGTCGGGGATGCGGTCGAAGATACTCTGGAGGAAATGCCTCTCACGCTCGACGTTCCGTTCCATTTTTCTCAGCGCTGTAAGTTGGTCTTTTTGTTTTTGGCGTGCATTAACAAGGTCCCAAAAAATCTCGGCGAGTTTATGGTCAATCAGGCGCATGCCGGGCTGTATGATACGATAAATTTTCTGGAGCGATTCCTCGTTGCCCGTCAATTCAATAATAATCTCAATGTTTTCAAGGCTTTTGATGGAATCAATATCCAGGTAAGTACCTATGCCAAGCTGCCGCGCATAACGGATGCCTGGCGCATCAGGATTGATGTCCACAACTGCCACAACATCCATCTTAAATACATTAAGAAATGAGCCCCTGGAGAGGCCAAGGAGGGTTTTGCAAATCTTTCCACCGCCGACGATTACAGTGTTCATGGCGTGTTTCGCAATTATATGTAAAATAAATAATTTAAAGCAAAGACATCTATTTAAAAATTATTATTTGTTAATTTTTAAAAGAGTGATTAATTTCACACAAGGTATATAAAATGATTGAATTAATGCGGCCGTTGGTTTTGACTAACATGTTATCGGGACTTATTTTCATGCTCGCGGGTTTTATATTGTCTAAATATCCACCAAAAAAAATCAACTCACTATATGGCTACAGGACCGGGCGAAGCATTAAAAGCAAGGAAGCATGGGACTTTGCACAGGGCTATTCAGCAGATAAAATTTTCCGTACAGGTTGGTGGCTGATATTAATATCAATAGCATGCGGATTTATCCCCAAATTGGAACCATTGATTGAGCTGTTGCCCGCTATTGGTATTCTGCTGATTTTTTCAATAATACCGATAGTTCAGACAGAAAAAGAACTAAAGAGAAGGTTCGGCTGAATACCTGAGTCATTTCGTATTTTTGAAGTTATTAATTTGAAGGTTAACATATCTTTTTCCCGGTCATTTATTCGTTATTCTATTTTATCTATTCACTATGAAACAGTCAGGCATTCTCCACTATGTAAAATTTATTACACATTTTTATTATATAAAATGGTGTAATTCAGAATCTGCATAAGCATTTCTACATAGTTGCCGTTTTGTTTATATTATTAATTTTGTATTTTCTTAGCAAGTACAACTATCGCTAAGTCTTTAAATTAAAATTGATTAAGAAATGGAACCAAGAGTCAGATTTGCACCATCGCCAACCGGCTACCTTCATGTGGGCGGATTACGGACTGCGCTTTATAATTTTCTCTTTGCCCGAAACAATAATGGGAAAATGATTCTCCGGATTGAAGATACTGACCGTTCGCGCTACGTTGAAAATGCAATGGAGATGCTCATAGAATCCTTGTCATGGGCAGGTATCGAATTCGACGAAGGCCCGGGGATGGGTGGCGAGTTCGGGCCTTATACTCAGTCGGAGAGGTTAGAATTATACGGCCTGTATGCAGATACTCTCATCAAAAACGGCAGCGCTTATTATGCTTTCGACACACCTGAAGAAATAGAAGCTATGCGCTCACGCCAGCAGGAAGCTAAGGAAACTCCGCGTTATGACAGAAGCAAAATGCGCAATAACCTTACTCTTGGAAAAGATGAACTTGAAGATTTGTTCGAGTCAGGTGAGCCCTACATTATCAGGCTGCATGTTCCGGAGAATAGGGATGTAATTTTTAATGACCTAATACGGGGCGAAGTTAAAGTAAATTCAAAGGAAATTGACGACCAGGTGCTGATGAAATCAGATGGTTACCCTACTTACCACCTCGCAAACGTCATTGATGATCATCTGATGAAAATCACTCACGTAATTCGTGGCGAGGAATGGCTGCCTTCAACACCAAAGCATGTGCTGCTCTATGAGGCTTTTGGCTGGGATATTCCGGATTTTGCACACTTGCCTTTGCTTCTCAATGATAAAAAACAGAAGCTGAGCAAGCGCCACGGCGATGTAGCAGTAGAAGAATTCCGTGCAAAAGGTTATGAAAAGGAAGCTTTTGTGAATTTTATTGCTTTGCTGGGCTGGAATCCAACTGGTGACAGGGAAATTTACAGCTACGATGAATTAATAAGCATGTTCAATATTAGAAAAGTGAATAAAGGCGGCGCGATTTTCGACAATAAAAAGCTCGATTGGATGAACGCACGGTACCTTAAGCTTATCCCTGATGAAAAACTTACAGAAAGGCTTAAGAAAATGATTGAAGGAAAATATGGCTCCGGATTCACCGATGAGTTCATACTAAAACTGTTGAACCTCTTCCGCGAAAGAGTTCATTTCCTGCATGAAATTCCAGAAATTGCCTCGTATATGTTCAAAGATCCTCTAGAATTTGATGAAAAGTACATGCAAAAACACTGGAACGATGACACCCCGGCTTTAATGTTGCCCTTAATAGAGCGGTTTGAAAAACTTGAGGAGTTCACTAATGACTCAACCCACGATGCTACTATGGACTATGTTGAAGAAAAAGGTATTAAATTAAGAGATGTAATTCATCCAATCAGGCTGATGATTACTGGTGCATCATCAGGGGCAGGAATGTTTGAGACCATGGAAGTTCTTGGTAAAGATGCCTGTACCAGGAGGATGAGAAAATTTATCGAATTAAAAATAACGGAAAACCGTGATTAAAGCGTTTCTAATATTGTTATTTACATTACTCATAGGCTCATGTGCAACAGTAGAACATGCGCCCTGTGTAAACGAAAGGACAAAGAATATCGAGATTAGCTGGGGCGATTTTGATGTTGATAAAAATCATAAATCCGGGTACTTGCTTGATGCATACGGGAACTTGTATGCACTCGAAGAGTACAGCGGCAGGGCAGAAAAGGAAAAGCTATATAATATTGGAAGTGAAAATTATTGCGAACTGCTAAAAGAAGTGAGGGAAGAGATTATTAAAGTTCAGACACTTTCCGCACCGGGGAGAAAGCCTAAATTTGTTGAGTACTCCGACCCTGTTAATAATGCGACCATGAGAGTGCTTTGGGATTCTGAGCAAAAAACAAAGCTTAGCGAAGGGTTCAGGAAAATTTATAATGAGTTGGAAGAAATAGCGAAAGAAAAGTAAGATGAAAGTATTAATTGTAGATGACAACAAGGATTTTTGCACCACAATTGCAGAAATCGTCCAATCTTCTGGTTACGAAACCCAGCTACTGTTCCTGCCAGAGGATGCAATTTCTTATTTAGACCGGAATAACAGGAACATCTGCCTTATCATGCTTGATATAGAATTCGGGATTGAGACTGACAAAACCGGGCTGGACGTGCTTGAGTTTGCCCGCCGCAATTTCCCTTCAATCCCGGTAGTGATGATAAGCGGCAAGGGTTCGATTGAATCGGCTGTAAAAGCAACAAAACTCGGCGCAGTTAATTTTATTGAAAAGAGCCTGGTATCTGTAGAAAAAATCAAGGAAGTGCTGGAAAGCGCAGTTGCAAGGCTCGGCACACAAGGCGAAGCTGCAGAAATTCGCAAGTTCCTCGAAATGAACGGGATGGTTGGCAAAAGTAAGGCTATGCTCGAGATTGGAGACAGTATTATCCGCTTTGGCAGGACTGACCTTAACGTACTCATAACAGGCGAAACCGGCACAGGCAAAAAGCTGGTTGCAAAGGCAATTCACAACATCAGCCGCAGGGCAAAATATCCGTTTATAACAGTTGATATTCCAAATATCCCCCGGGAACTATTCCAGAGCGAACTTTTCGGCCACAACAAAGGCTCTTTTTCGGGCGCAACAGAAAATAAAAAGGGCCTCTTCCACCAGGGAAACAAAGGCACTCTGTTCTTAGACGAAATTGGTGATTTGCCTCTCACACAACAGGCAAACCTGTTAAATCCCATTGAAGAAAAGAATGTCCGCAGTGTTGGGGCATTACAGAGCGAGGACCTGGACATCCGCTTCATATCTGCTACCGATAAGGACCTGCTCTTTGCAATACGCGAATCCAATTTTCGCGAGCAGCTTTATCACCGTCTGCGTGAATGTGAAATATTCATACCGCCTCTAAGCCAGAGAGCAGATGATATTCCTGACATAATCGAATACTACCTGAAAAAACACAACGAGGAATTCTCTGATTCGAAATATTTCGCACCATCTTCTATTGAATATATGCAGGAGTATTCCTGGCCGGGCAACGTTCGCAAGCTGTCAAATACTATAAGGGTAGTGTTGCAAACAGTGAACAAGGACGAAATTGAAGTTACAGACCTTTACAAATCGTTGAATGCAGCAAATCATGGCAAAGAGCTTCCGCAGAAAGACGATATTTCCCTTTCAACAGGGCGTACACTCAAGCAAGACCTGGAAAAGGTGGACAAAGAGAAAATCGAGGCAACTCTCGAACGATGCAACGGAAACGTAAGCAAATCCGCTGTTCAGCTCGGTATCAGCAGGGAAACGCTCCACAACAAGATCCGCAAATATCAGATAAACGTGCAGATGTACAGGGCAAAATCAAAGACAAAAAAAGTATAACAGAAAATAGTACTTAGAACTATCCGACTACCCGACTATGGGGGGGGCATAGCAAAACCATCCCTCTTAGACGAATCCCCCTACATTCATATGTACACACTTTTTAAATGAACAATCCTGTTTCAGCGTTATATAATTGATAATAAATCTTATATTTGCCGCTTAGAGCAGAGCGCATGACATTATTTAAACAAATATCTCTTTTCGCATTGTTATCACTTCTCTTCTGGGGCTGCCCGGAAGAGTCGGAAAATCTTGTAAACCCGCCGCCACAGGCCGAAAGCGTATATATCCGCTTTGTAAATCTTGCCGGTGATGGCCAGAGCCGCAAACTGGTATTGGATAACCTTGAGGAGACTTCCGAAACTCTCTGGGGAAGTACATCGCCTGCAATAAATCCACCATCAGATTCAGTTAAGCTGGCGGTATTCAAAAACGGAGCTAAAGAATTTGAACAGGAGCGCAAAGCCCGCTACGCGAGGGATCTTGTTTATTCATACTTTGCATTACCTTCAGCTCCGGGTGATTCTATACAGCGTGTAATGGATACTATAATTACAATGGTTAACTCAAGCGTAATTCCGCTTGATTCGCGGAATGCATACGTAAAAGCAATAAACGCTGTGCCCAATAAGGACTGGAAATACACAATCCGCTTCGGCTGCCCTAATGGCGATATAATAACAAGCCAATTGGAATACCGCAGACAGAGCGTTCAATTACCCATACGCTCAGGGCGTGTTCCGGTATCTCTAATAAAGCATAATGACACCGGAAAGGTTAACATTGGCTTATTTGAATTCGAGATGCAGGAAAGAGGGCAGTATATTTTTATTGTCAGGGATGATATGGCAGGCGGCGAGGAGTTCTGGCTGCTTGATGAAATGGATACAACAGCAAATGCAATGAAACAGGCAATGCCAATCCAGGACAGGACAGCATATATCCGGACTGTCAATTTCTCAGCATCCGAAATTTCAGTATTCAAGGATGGGGAAATAGTTGAAGAAAACATACAGCCCAATAGCATTGGCAGCTTTAACAAGGTAACTGCATGTGCTACCGAGATACTCGATGAAATGACTGCTTTTGTCGCAGGGGATACTGCATCAAAAAATTTCTTCTCGCTTGAAGTTCTCGAAGACTATACTGTTATGGTGTTCGACAGTGCTAACAGCCGTGCTAATAATATGATGGTGATAGAGCCTGTAAGGGACACTATAGGCAGCAAGGCTCAAATCCGAGTAATTCACCAGGCTCACAGGCTGACAGAGATGGGAATCACCGTTACGGTTGCCGCCCGAAGAGATGCAGAACTCGAAAACAAGTATAAATCAGGGGAAGTTGTTACAAGCAGGTTGTCTTATGGTAATATTTCACCGCCAATACTTGTAAAATCCGGGTATGCACCGATTGGGATTTTTGCATCAACCGAACCGGCACGCTATATAACAAATGCCATTGCTAACCTGGAATCCGGGAAGAGTTATATCCTTGTGGTTACTACTGATGATAATGGTAAAGAACAAATCTCACTGATTAAGGATGAAATGGAGAACACCCAAATTGAATATGAGCAAAGCGGAGTTATCCTCGAAGTTGTACACGCTGTCCCCGGTTTGCAGACCGTTGATGTGGACGTTGATTCATTTCTCGACGATGCAAAGTTGTTTTTTACAAGTTCGCTATCAACAATTGTAACCGAAGGTCAATCAGAAGTGTCTGTAAATGGAAAGAAGGTACAAATTGATGCGCAATTGGGCAAGAGGCAGCTTGTAATTGCGACCGGAAACGCCGGTAATATCGAATTAATCTATTTCAGCAGCGACCCGATGGGCGCAACAAGTGTTGATTTCCGAAGGAGGTTTATCAACGCTTCTTTTGAAAATCCGTTCATTGGCATAAAATTCTCGAGTGAGGAAGCAGATTACACGCACCCTGCAATTCAGTACGGAACTTCAACAGACGTAAGAACTCTAACTCTTACAAACAGCCAGAGTATTTTCGTATTCAACGCACAGCAGGATAAATTGCTCCAGCGTTTCGACCTCCCTGATTACTCGCTGAGCAAGAATTATATATATATTTTCACAGGCGACGCGCAAAATGGCTATGCATTAATCGAGCAGCAGGAATTCTCTGCTTTATGACACATCTTTAATTTTATCATTTCTAAGATTTCATTATTTTTATTATCTATGGCAAACAATTGGCAAAGTGTTGAATTAACAGGAATTACGATGAAAAGGATCTACATCTTTACATTAGTTTTACTTACAATATTAACAATGAACATCAAAGCCGGCCTTGGCCCTCAACACAAAGAGCAGATTGAGAAGTACAGGCTGGCCCGGGAGTCAAAAAAGAACATTGCATATACTATACATATTCCGGGTAAAGACTTGGGCAGCGGTATGTCAACAGAACCAAAAGTGTTCAACATTCCCATTGTAGGCAAAGAATATTACATGCCAAACAGGGTACATATCAAGACCAGGTCAAAAATAAACCAACCAAAAAATGCAAAGGGATTTAGCTCATCTGTTATTCAAACATCGGTCTCCGGGCTTGGAATCAACAATGTTAAAGCTCCCTTCTACAGGTATGCATCGGGCAGCTTATCGCGAGTAGATAATCACGGGCTTTCCCGTATCTATGAGATGACCTATAATTCCCCGGTTGATCCCTATGACGTATGCCGGGAATTGATGAAAAATCCTGAAGTGGAATATGCTGTTCCTGTGTTTATTGATTATCCTGTAGAATACACTCCAAACGATCCTGAAATAAACAGGCAATGGGCAGTCAATAACATACAAATGAATGATGCGTGGGAGATTTCAAAAGGAAGCGAAGAGACTATTATAGCGATTGTGGATTCCGGCATTGACCGTTTCCACCCTGACCTCCAGGCAAATATCTGGACAAACCCCGATGAAATAGCAGGCGATGGTATAGATAATGACAGCAATGGTAAGGTTGACGATACAAACGGTTGGGATTTCATTGGAAACGTAACCGGCCAGCAGTTTTATTCTGGACAGTTTGATCCTGATAATGAGACAACACCCGTACACAATAGCAATACACACGGCACTCACGTAAGCGGATGCGCTTCGGCTGTTACAGATAATAATGTCGGTGTTGCCGGGATAGGTTTTAACTGCAAGATAATGCCAATTAAGTGCAGCGCAGACAACGTAAATCCCGGTTCGGGAGGTGCAAGGGGGCTGCTTCAAACATACGAAGGCATGCTTTATGCCGCCGAAATGGGTGCGCATATCATCAATGCAAGCTGGGGTGGCTCAGGTTACAGCCCTTACTCACAGGACGTGATTAATCAAATTAATGACATGGGTACGCTGGTTGTTGTAGCATCAGGAAATAACGGCGATAATATTGATAATGGTGGTTTCTACCCGGCAGCTTATGACAATGTTCTTTGCGTAGGAGCAACAAGGAGTAATAACAGGCGTTCGGGCTTTTCAAATTACGGCCAAAGGGTTACTGTTTATTCTCCCGGTCAGAATGTTTATTCTACGTTTCCGGGGAATCGATATACTAACCAAAGCGGAACATCTATGGCATCCCCCGTGCTTGCGGGTGTTGCTGGGCTTGTTCGTACTTTGAGGCCAAACTGGACGCCACGCCAGGTAATCGGTCAGATAAGAAGCACTTCTGATGATGTTGTGGCACAAACACCTGAAAACAGGCCTATCGAATATGGAAGGGTAAATGCATTCAAAGCATTATCATACAACAATCCTAAATTCCCGGGCAATTTTGCCTATTCTGTGGGAATCGAAGAAAAAATATTCTTTAATGGTGATTTTATTGGCGATTATGAAAGGAAAACAGTCCGGTTCGTTATTAAAAGCTATTTGAACAATGTCAGTAATCTGAATGTTACAATTAGCACCCTTGATAATTTCATCGAACTCGGCCAAACAGAATATAATCTCGGTACTTTGAACGAAAATGCAACAAAAGAAATTGATTTATCAATTGAACTGTTAGAGAACAATCCGTGGTTCAACGGTGACGCGACCTTGCTTTTTACCTATGAAGCCACAGGTGGATACACTGATTACGAGCTTGTTTCATTACCAATCCTGATTGATTCTGACAACTTCTTCAGCCACCAGTTCGAAGTTGATGAAGATTACTATGCACTCTGGTTTGATGCATTTGCCCGGAATAAAAACAAATTTTTTGCTGTTGGGATGTCCCAGTCTAACAATCAGGGTATTCTCTGGACAAACGGCCTGAACTTCCTCGCCAGCGCGGGTACACTCCCTGCAACAGCAGTTCATATTACTGATGACAATTTAATTCACATGGCATCCAGCCCGCTCGATGGAGGAAATGCGTATGTGCAGAAGAGCCCAGACGGAGGCAACTGGACACCTGTAAATGTAGGCGCTATCACGGAATTTATCAACGGCCTTCATTATTTCGATAATCAGAAAGGTGTTTTCCTTGGCGACCCTAAAGGAGGCAGTTGGGGGGTTGGAACAACTGATGATGGCGGCGCTACATTCAAAAAATCAATAAACGTTCCGGTGCCGAACAGCGGGGAGGCAGGTATTGTTGGTGTTACTGCTATGGTTGGCAACAAGGCTTTTTTTGGTACCAACCAGGGCCGTTTTTTCTATTCTGATGACAAGGGTTTTAACTGGAAAGTGGTCAATCTGAAACCCGGTGGCTTGATAAATGCAATCGGTTTTGCAGGCCCGGATACGGGGATGGTGGTTTACCAGGAAAGCTCTGATAATTCACTCCCAAAATACGGAGCGTTCACGAAGAATGGTGGTGTGTCCTTCGACAGGATTGTTAATCTGACCGACCTTGGGATGAACCCTGTATATATTTTCTCACCGGAAGGTTCCAAACGGATTATGGTTCTGCTCTCAGGTGGAGAAATATACGAGACTCTCGATCTCGGGATGCATTGGCAACCTGTCTTGTCACAGGAATCTTCAATCATGTCAAGGGGCTCTGCCATAACAGAGGGTACCTCGGAAATGCGCCTCTGGCAGGCAGGCAGGGACTTAAGTTATCTCGATTTCGAGTTCATGCCCGACGATCCCAAAAAGGAAATATCCCTAATTTCGGAACCTGTAATGGATTATGATTCTGTAGAGGTAGGCAAGAACAAGTCCCTCGAAGTGGTTTATCAAAATACCGGAAACGTAAGTATAGAAGCAAACTATGAATTTCAGTACACGAACAGCGACGAAAGCGAATTTGGAATACTGATACCGCCTCCAAATGATGTTAAGCCGGGGAAAGAAATTACGATAAAAGTAAGATTTGCACCCAAAGAGGAAGGTGAGCGAGATGCTAAGCTAATTATCCGAAGCGATGCCATCCCCGCTAAAATCGAGATTGAGTTAACAGGAAAAGGATACACCGTAATAAATAGTGTTGAAGAAGCGGAAATTGTAAAAAACATCAGTATAAATCCAAACCCTGCATCCGGGGAGATAAGCATTGACTACACAGCATTGGAACCGGGTCAAATCAATATAGGAATTTATGATTTGGCAGGAATAAAGGCCGGTGAGATATTCAACGGCAATATATCCGGCAATTCCGGAACAATCACCTACAATGTCTCGGCGCTACCTCAGGGAGTATATTTCCTCATAATCGAGCTGGACGGGACAAAGCACGCAAAAAAATTCACAATCACCAGGTAATTTTAAATATATTATTCATCCGATGACTTTGAGTCATCGGATGAATCTCAGATGTTCCCGCATCAAATCAATGTTTCCGTAGGGCCGCAAAATCTTGCGTCTCTACCACACATAAACAATAATACATCTCGACAAAAAAAGCCCCCTGCCGCAGTATGCGGGAGGGGGCTTTTAATATCATCGCCGGTTGGATTACTTATTGACAACCAGTTTCTTGGTTTCCTTGTAATCGCCGGATGTCATTTCGTAGTAGTAAACACCGGATGCAAGCTCGTCAACAGGAACATTGAATTTGTGCTCGCCTATTGGCATTACGCCTGATACCGGGGTTGCCACAACTTCACCGTTCGAGTTGTAAATCTTGATTTCGGTGTGTAGCTTGAGGCCGACCGAGTAGTCAATCTCTGCTCCGTTTGCGCCAACCGGGTTAGGCATTGCCTCTCCGAGTTCGTAGTCCACATTGGAGAGTAGTACGGGACGAAGGTCAGGTGCACAAACATCTTCAAGAGCTGTTGTGACCTCACTGCCGGTAATGGAAATACAGCCGGATTCGTTGCCTGTGCCATCGAGAATCATATTGATGTTATGTGTAATGGTTACAGAGTTGTCCTTGATTATCTGCCCGACTTCTTCAGGTGTGTAGTGGATGAAGTACGGGAAGAATGTCATTGTTACAATCTCGCCACCCTGGTTGATGATTGAACCGCCATTGCTCTTTAGAGAGAATGTTATTGTTTCAATTTTGGTGACAGGGTCATATACAAAATTAGGATTTGAAATGCTGAAGTTACCTGCATAAGCTGCACCAACTGCAAGCGAGCCATCGTCAGCATCAAGGAAGTCTGTCTTGTATTGGATTGATATTACTATTTCCTGCACATCTGCCATTGTCATGTCTGTACCGTTTTCAAGGTCAATAGCATAGAAGATAGGTTCGCTTGTACCGTAAGGTTTTACGCTTGCTGCAGAAAGTGTACTGTTGGTTCCACGGAAGTACTGCTCAGAGTTGAGAGTCAAATCAGCAGTTCTTTCTTCTTCATCACCGTTCGGGTACCTTGCCTTGAAAGTAAACGAAACAACCTTATTTGTGTAAACCTGGCTTGGTGTGTAAAGTACTCTAATCTCAAGCGGATTATCGCCCGGTGAGAAATTAACCGGGAATGCCGGAAGGTTATACACAAGGTCAGGAAGAACTTCGCTTGGTATAATGTCGTAAAGCTCGAATCCGTCAGTTGCATTCTCGCCAATACCAAAATTAAGCGTAAGTTCGATTGATTCGCTAACACAAAGGTTTGCACCGTCACCATTTGCCCAGATGTCGGAATCTGTACCAAAGCCGCTCCAGTCTGAGTCTTTCTCTTCTTTGGCATCGCTCCATGTTGCTATGTTAGCGCCTACCGGATTAACTTGCTGTGCAACAAAGTAGCCGTCAATATCAACTGATTCGCCGGGTGCAAGTACAATCGGCAAATTGGCTGCTGCCTTGTCATAGCGAAAACCAAGAGCTCCCCAATTTAAGAAGTCTTCATTAATATCAGCAGAAATAAGGTCTGTAATTGTAACAGTATCTGCATACTGGCCGTAATTCTCATTTGTGATTGTCATTGTACGCTGTTGGACGTTACCTACATCAAAAATGAATGTCGAGCCAAAGTCAATGGATTCAGTAATTGATATTTCACCAAGTTTGCCAGAACCTTGGAGTTCAACAGGAAGTATCACACCGGGCTGGTCGGTAAGGATATCGAAGGAAATGTGGTAATTACCAATTGCCGTCGGCTGGAATTTAACATCAACCGCTTCCTTCTGGTCAGGATCCAACCTCATATTGTTAAAGATGCCTTTATCGAATATGAATGCATCAATTGTCTGTTGGTCACTCAGGCTTGCAGGTTTATCAATCACAGTCCAGCTTGCCGGATCAATTCCAAGCAGTGTTGCCTGGTTTGTTCCATCGTTCCAAACCTCAATGTCAGTAGCTCCTTCGTAGGGGCCTCTTGCCCATTCAGGCCTTGTTGTCCTGTGTATTCTCAGTATCGGCCAGTTAACACCGATAGCTCCTAATTCAGCCTGTATTGCTGAGCCATTTAACAGGCAGATATGATCCGGATAGTCATCAGCATCATTTTCGAATACCATCTGGTCAGGATATTGAATATCCGCAACAGTAGGTTTGAAAGTAACCTGGTAATTATATGGCTGACCGTTTTTAACGATTAATGGCTTGTCCTGTGAAATAACAGGCAGGTCATGTGTATAAGCGCTGTTTGTAGGCTCAGTATAACCTGTGATAACCAGATCCTGCGAGCCGGGATTTGAAATCGAAATTGTTGTTGTTTTCTGCGTTCCAACAGGGAGAGGGCCGAAGTCATGATCGGAAACCACAATCTGTGGTGCGCCAACTGTTGCTTCAACGCGCACTATGTATTCGAATACACAGTCATCGCCCACACCGATTGAATCAGTGAAAAATCCCGGTTCATCAGGTGCAGTGAAAGTAATAGAGAAGAATGCCTGTGAATTTGGATTCGGATTTTCAGGATTCGGATCAGGTTCGAGAGTAAGCGGGAATGTAATTCCGCCTATATCCATTGTAAAATTCTCAGCTCCGCTTTTCAGCCTAAGCTTGTCAGCGCTTGGAATTATAGCCGGGCTTGTAGTCGAAAGGTTTTTAACCCTGAAGTTATCAATAGTTTTAGATTCACCCGGCTTAAAATTACCAAAATCAACCAGCTTCTCAAAGAGGTCGAGCTTGGTTGCATAATAATCAATCTGGATAGTTGTATCATTGCCGCGCCTGTCTCCGAATGTAAAGATTGCACGGGCATCCTTTTTCTTGTCCAGTACCCATGCTTCCCAGGTAGTTGTGATTGTTTCGCCCGGGACGAATTCTTCATAATCGTAGTCGTAGTTAAAGCTCTCATTTTTGTGAAATGTAATCATTGCAAGATTGGATCTGATTTGGTCGTCATCCGGCTTGTCAGTTACCGTTGCGCCGCTTACAGTACCTTCGCAGTCTATTTCCCAAATAGGGATCGGAGCAACTGTATCTGGTTTAGAAAGATCGGCAAGCGCTGCACTTGTCGGGTAGCCGTAAGAGTCATATGATGAATAGCCGAATGAATAGCTTGCAAAAGGTCTGCTGCTACGAATCCTGTAAACACCGTCACCGGGGAGAGTAATAGTTTTCAGGCCATATTCCTTACCCTGAAATGTACCGTTAAACACATCATCCATTGAAGGTGAGAACGTACCTCTTACAGATTTCCATTCAAATTGGCCCTGCCTTACTTCGGCAAATTCAAGGTCGCCAGGCATATTGCCAAATTCATCAAGCTCAAATACAACGTTGAGGTAATTCTCCGGGAAGTTCAAACCACCCTGTACAGCCGGTGTACAGAAAATAATCTCCTTCTGGAACTGCTCAATGGGAGTCATAGCCATGATGAAGGGGTCAGAGTTAGTATTTCCGATATCCTCTTCAACGCCCGGGTTGTAGAATGTAATTGAGAATGCTTTGTCAGCTGAAAAGAATCCTGAGCGGGATGGTGTACCCGGGTAAATCCTCTGTATCTGGTATCCCTGGCCAACCATGCCGCCGCTCTTTGGAATAACTGATAGCTGCGCGCCATCCCTGAATATTGAAGTATTTGGTTCACGTGCAAAAATCCTGATAAGGCCGCTATATGTCCTGCCGGGAATTTTACCTACCGGGATAGCAGTACCCCATGCCATTGTCGGAAGGTCCATTTCTACCACATAGTCGCACCAACGGTTCATAGTCGGGATGTTTGCACAGTGATTACCGGAAACAACGCCGATAGGCCTGTTGGACTGAATTTTACTACCAGTAAGGTCATGTTCGGGGCCGTTGGACATAAACATAATAACATCACCTTCGTCCATCCTGAATGACCTGCTTTCACCTTCTCCTAAGCCTCCGGCTGTTTCCGTAAACACGTTTCCGCCGGTTGTCCATCTTACATTGGTATTGTCATACGCAGCAACAACGCCAACCATACTTGGAAAGTTTTTTGCAAAAGTGTACATGGCTGACATATCTCCTGTTGAGGCTGCAATATACTCGGTTCCAAAAGCCGAAACCGGAACAGCAAGGAAACCGTCGGAAGTGTACCTGTAGCGAACAACTACATAGACAACCAGCGGGTCGTCTGCATAGATATGTATTCCGCGTTTTGGAATTACTTCTTCAGCCCTTTCATCGTCAGTTCGTCCTGAATGGAGGAATGGCTGGCCTCTAGCCGGTTCAATATCGAATCCGATTACGTCATTGGGGACTGTGTTTTGCGTTTTGAAAAATCCTATAGCAGGGATTTCGATTGTCACCAGTGTTTTTACAGGTGAAGTAATGAAGATTTTAATAAAGTTTGGCGAACCGCCTGATTCATCTTCATAACATGGTGGGATTGTGAACCAGAATTCCTTGCCTACGTTGCTCTGGCTAAACATTTCGGGCAATTCCTTCTTGATTCTTTCTATATTTGCATCATCAGCGAAAGTAGTGCCGCTCGCTGAAAGCATTATCGCCATTATGAAGGCAATAAAAAGAGTAAGATTGAGCCTCATTATGAACTCCTAAATATTAATGAAAATCTACTGTGGTTATTTATCGCTTGCCTAAATCGTGCAATTTGAATATTAAGAAAATTTAATCTAAGTACAAAGAGAAAA
Organism: uncultured Hyphomicrobiales bacterium; assembly: GCA_964454975.1. Classification (GTDB taxonomy): domain Bacteria; phylum Bacteroidota; class Ignavibacteria; order Kapaibacteriales; family UBA2268; genus CAYVVD01. The sequence goes on from CAYVVD010000008.1 coordinate 48,753, forward strand.
TTCATTTTGTTGAGTTTTCCACAGAAATAACTACTTCTATTCTAAATAACAGGTGAATTTACAATTTGTCACTTATATTAATGGAAATATTTTTATCAAGAGTTTCTTCAAGCAGGGGTTTTCTCCGATTTGCACCCCAAATCTCTATTTCGGGGTCCAGTCCGTCTGCCGGGGACAGCAGAATATCAACATGCTTACCATTAATTTTAACATTAAGAGATTCAATCAATTGCATCTGCCGCCTGTCAATTCCTTCTGAAATTCTCAGAATTCCTGAAAGCAGGCGGATTATTTTTTTCTTGTTTGATGAAAGGTGGTTGAAATTTTCGTGCTTATTTTTGGGGTGGCTTTTCCTATGGTAGCGGGCAATGTTGGCAATCATTTCTGATTCGTCGTTTGTAAACCCGGGCATCATGCTGTTTACTATAATATAATAGCTGTGCTGGTGATGCTTGTCGTGGGAAATGTGGTAGCCCACATCGTGGAGGAGTGAAGCCGCTTCCAGCAATTCCCTTTCGTAAGGCCCGAGTCCATGCAGTGGCTTAAGCTGGTCGAATATGCTTAATGCGGTTTCTTTTACATACTCTGCATGGGGCATTTCTACGTTATAACGGTGGCACAGGTTGTATATAGTCTGGAGGCGCAGGTGACTCAGGTGTGGAAACTCGTTTATTGATTTAAGTTTCTGGATTATATCGAATACCAGGCCTTCCCTGAGTGCAAATGTCGAAACTGTTAATTTGTCGAAACCAAGATATTTAATAGCATATTCAATTATTAATGCACCGGGGATAATTATGTCTGCCCTGCCAGGGTCCATTCCGGGAAGCGATGCCCTCTTCTCAGCGGAACCTGCATTAAGAAGTTTGTCGATCGCCTTTAGCATGTGGTTGCTGGAAATGGTAATTCCGTTTAGCAACTCGGGAACTTCCCTTCCTTTGATGGCAAGCGACATTGCGGCAAGTGTCTGCAATGTTCCCGAAGTAATCACAACGCTTTCAAATCCCCTGTCGTTGATTTTCTTCAATATCGGAGACCATTCGCCTTTGATATAATCCCGGCAGATTTCTATATTCTCTGCTTCTTTTTTCCCATTTTCACTGAAGAAACGCCTGGTTAGTCTGATAGCGCCGATTTTTTCGCTATGAATGTATTCGGGCCTGCCCTGATAACCTATAATAGTTTCGGTGCTGCCTCCCCCAATGTCGATTACAAGTAATTTTTTATTATAAACAGGCAGGGCATGTATAACACCATTATAAATCAATCTTCCTTCTTCATAACCGGAGACAACTTCAACATTTATTCCGGCTTCTTTTTTAACCTGTTTAGTAAAATCTTCCTTATTGTTCGCTTCACGGACAGCGCTTGTTGCTATAGCATAAATATCAGCATTATAGGAACGCGCGATATCGCCAAACCTTCGGAGAGTAAGTACACCACGCTCTATTGCATCTTCCTTTAGGTACTTCATGTCCGTACTGCCGGAACCCAGCCGCACGGACTCCTTTTCACGGGCAAGAATGTTGAGCATACCTTTTGCATCTACGCTTGCCACTACCATGTGGAAGGAGTTAGTACCTACATCAATCGAAGCTATTACGGGAGTTTTTTCCATCGTCCTTTTGCTTGCCGGCTTCGCCTTTTAGAATTACGACGTTATCCTTTTTGTAAACAACTTCCTCTTCTTTTTGCATGCCCTGCGGATGGGATTGATTGAGGGATCCGCCAAAAATGCCGCGAAGCTTTTTCATAAACCCGCTCACGAGCAAGTAGCCCGCAATTGATATCAGAACAAGGATTGTTATCAGCTTCAGCATAATTTAGCAATATAATATAATGTCACTAATATATGAACGTGGATATGGGAATAAATTTTAATTTTGTAACCTGATAAAATCTCAAAAAGCGGAGTTTTGATGAACTGGAAAAAACGTACTGTTAATAACGGCGAACTTAGACCCGGCAATGACGGCCAGAAAGTAGTTTTGAACGGCTGGGTGCAGCGCAACCGCGACCTTGGCGGCCTGATTTTCGTTGATCTTCGAGACCGTTGGGGAATAACGCAGGTGATAGTAGAACCGGAAAATGAGCCGGAACTTGCAGAACGTGCACGCAAACTCCGCACAGAGTATGTAATCTGGATAGATGGCACAGTCAGGCTACGCTCAAATCCCAATCCGAATATCCCAACCGGGCTGATTGAAGTTGTAGCATCAGGCTTTGGAATTATTAACAGCGCTCAGCTTACACCTTTTGAAATTGACGATGAAGCCCAGATTAGTGAAGAGCTAAAGCTGCGCTATCGTTACCTGGACCTCCGCAGGCCTTCGGTGCAGAATAAAATCATGCTCCGCAACAAGCTATACCAGATTATGCATAAGTACTTTGCAGAGAATGATTTCGTCGAGATTGAAACACCTGCCCTGATGCGCTCTACACCGGAAGGCGCCAGGGATTTCCTCGTGCCAAGCAGGATAAGCAAGGGGCATTTTTACGCTCTGCCCCAATCACCACAAATATTCAAACAAATACTAATGATATCAGGTTTTGAACGATATGTACAAATAGTAAAATGCTTCCGCGATGAGGATGTCCGTTCAGACCGGCAGGCTGAATTTACCCAGATTGACCTTGAGATGTCATTCATCGAAATGGATGATGTCCTTACACTCATGGAGGGCTTCTTCAGGCGATTGTGGAAGGAAACGCTCGATATCGATATTGAAACACCTTTCAGGCGGATGAGCTATAACGAAGCTATGACCCGTTACGGCAGCGACAAGCCCGACATTCGCTTTGGCATGGAAATAAACGCAATAACAGAAATAGTTGAAAATTCAGAATTTAATGTATTCTCCGGAGTAGTGAATAGCGGTGGTGTAGTAGCCGGGATTAATGCCAAAGGCTGCTCCGGGTATTCACGCAAGCAGATTGATGAACTGACTGATCTTGCCAAAAAGTACGGCGCAAAGGGCCTTGCATGGATTAAAATAATTGATGGCGAGGTGAATTCGCCAATTGCAAAATTCCTGAAAGAGGATGAGCTGAAAGGCATCCTCGGATCGTTGAATGCTGAAGATGGCGACCTGCTCTTGATATCCTCTGATTCATGGACAAGGGCATATACTATTCTCGGTGCATTGCGACTGGAAGTCGCCCGCCGCGAGGGTGTTCTCGAAAAAGTCCGTAAGCAGTTCTCATTCCACTGGGTAGTGGATTTCCCGTTATTCGAGAGAGATGAGGAAACAGGGGATTTTTTTTCGATGCATCACCCATTCACTTCTCCGCTGCCTGAGGATGTACCACTTCTCGATACAGAACCGGACAAGGTGCGTGCAATGGCTTATGACGTAGTTGTAAACGGAGTTGAGCTTGGAGGCGGAAGCATTAGGATACACGAGAACGAACTGCAGCAAAAGATGTTTAAAAAGCTTGGCTTAAGCGAAGAACAGGCACAATCAAAATTCGGCTTCCTGCTCGATGCTCTAAAGTACGGCGCACCTCCACATGGCGGAATAGCTCTTGGCCTTGATCGTGTTGTAATGTCGCTCGCCCGGACTGATAACATCCGCGACGTAATAGCATTCCCGAAAACGGCAAATGGTATGTCGCTTATGGACGGTTCTCCTTCAGATATTGATGCAGGGCAGTTGGAAGAGCTTGGGCTGAAAATTATAAAAAAGGAGAAGGAAACGTCTGATAAATAGGCTTTGAAAAAAGCCGGAAGAATGTTAATTTAGCATTCCTATTGCCCTGTGGTGTAACTGGCAACACGTCTGACTCTGGATCAGAAGAGTAGAGGTTCGAGCCCTCTCGGGGCAGCAAAGCCGCTTCAGCGGCTTTTTTAATTCTGAAACACCGCCCTCAATACTTCTCTCCCTTCCCCTTTAGCTCCACTCGTTTGTCTTCAATTAATTGCAGTTTTTGCATTAATGCTGCTTCCATGTTAATGCCGCGTGAATTGGCGTAGTTAATCAGGGCAATGAATACGTCTGCGGCTTCTTCGGCAAGTGCTTCATGTGCTACGTTGAGCCCTTTCCACTTCTTCTTTTCAAAATTGGCGAGCTCACCCGACTCGCCGTTCAGCTCCAGGCAGAAAAATTCCGCGGGGCGTTCCTGGAAGTGCCCCTGCTGGTAATCATCAAATGCCTTGCTGATGTTTGAAATATTTTTACTGATAGTAGCCTGGAGTTTGTTGAATTCTTTGTTCATGGAAGGTTAATTAATCCTGTTCATAATATAATAGGTATAATCCCTGTTCATTCTTATACCGCCCATACATGGCTATGGGATACTTCTTAATTCGCTCGGGCTGAAAAAAATAGTTAAACTGCTAATTAGTCTCATTCCTACCCCTTTTATCCCCCGCCAGCGGGGGACATTTTACACTCCTGTGGAACCGAAGCCGCCCTCGCCGCGGGCGCTTTCCGGCAGCTCGTCGCTTATCTCAAATTCTGCTGTTTCGTGCTTTGCAAATACAAGCTGGGCTATGCGATCTCCGTGATTTATCTCCACAGGTTCTTTGCTGAAATTCGCCAATATTATTTTTACTTCTCCGCGGTAGTCGCTGTCAATCGTACCGGGGGAGTTGAGTGCGAAAATCCCCTGCTTTAACGCGAGGCCGCTTCGTGAGCGCACCTGACATTCATAACCACGTGGGATCGCAATTGCTATTCCCGTAGGCACAAGCTCCACAGCACCCGGGCCAATCACTATCGGGTTTTCCAGGCACGCCCTTATGTCCATGCCTGCAGAGCCGGGAGTGGCATATTCCGGTAGCTTGTAAAGCAATTCGCTTAGTATCTTCGCATTTACTTTCAATCTTCAGGGATGAATATTTCTGTAAAATCGGGTTTGTTATTTTTCATTCGGGATTCCTCTGCGATGCGCTCTTTGTATGACATCACCTTGTAAAGCAGCTCATCATCACCTGCTGCGAGGATTTGCGCAGCAAGAATACCTGCATTCTTGCCACCGCCAATAGCTACTGTAGCGACAGGTACGCCGGCAGGCATCTGTACGATGGAATAGAGCGAGTCAATACCGTTCATTGCTTTGCTCTGGACAGGTACACCAATAACAGGAAGCGGGCTGTTTGCGGCTGTCATGCCGGGAAGATGAGCAGCACCACCTGCGGCTGCGATTATCACACGTATTCCCCTGTTGTGTGCATTCTGCCCAAACTCGGCCATATCCTGCGGAGTCCTGTGAGCAGAAACTACTCTCATTTCATAAGGAATCCCAAACTCCTGCAAAATCTCAGCGGCGGGCTGCAATGTTGGCAAGTCTGAGTCGCTTCCCATAATAATACTTACTTTTGGCGCTTTCATTTTTTTCCTCTCTTATTGCTTCAATTCGGATTTGCTGATTACAGTAATATAAGCAGTACTTCGTTAAAATAGTAAATTTTTGTAATAACTTTGACAGGATTAGCAACACTTTCAGAGTTATTTAATATTACTAAATAATAAGGAATAATTATGAAAGCTACACTTAGTTACAAGGGCGGAATGGCGATTGACGGAGATAATGGCAGAGGCCATATCACAAAATTTGACACTGTTGAAAAAGTAGGCGGTGAAGATTCAGCAGCTACTCCTATGGAAGTAATGCTCCAGGCAATGGCTGCCTGCTCGTTTATGGATGTTGTTTCCATAATCAAAAAGAAACGCAAAACCGTTATAGACCTGACAATTGATGTTGAAGCAGAGAGAGCAGAAAAGCATCCAATGGTATTTACAAAAGTCCACTTGCATTATACCCTGAAATCACCTGATGCAGAGCTGAAAGACGTCGAGCGTGCAGCAATGCTTTCGCAGACAACATACTGTGGGGCTTCAGCGATGTTCCAACGTTCCGGTTGCGAGGTAACATACGACTGCGAAGCAGTCCGGTGATAATATTTAATTCATTGGTTTTGGCTGTACGCTTTAGTAACTTAGAAGTTTATATAAAGAAGGTTAAATGAAAAACTTTCGTAACTTTTGCATAATAGCCCATATTGACCATGGCAAATCCACGTTGGCAGACCGCCTGCTGGAACGAACGGGCAGGGTTACGAAACGCGAGATGGTTATGAATCAGATACTGGATGATAATCCACTCGAACAGGAGCGTGGCATCACAATTAAGCTGCACGCCATCCAGATGGACTACAAGGCAAAAGACGGAAACGAATATGTACTTAACCTGATTGATACTCCTGGCCACGTTGACTTCAGTTACGAAGTTTCACGATCGCTGCGCGCATGCGAAGGAGCCCTGCTTGTGGTTGACGCTACCCAGGGCATTGAAGCCCAGACAATCAGCAATTTATATCTCGCAATAGATGCCGACCTGGAGATTATTCCAGTAATAAACAAGATTGACCTTCCAAGCGCCGAAACTACGCTGGAAAACGTAAAGCACCAGATAATGGAGCTTATCGGCTGCGACGAGGATGAAATACTGCTTGCATCAGCAAAGCAGGGTACAGGAATTGATGAAATCCTCGAACGGATTGTAAAAAAGATTCATTCTCCAAAGGGAGACGAGCAAGCTCCTCTCAGAGCCCTGATATACGATTCAATCTTTGACTCTTACCGTGGTGTGATTGTAAACCTGCGGATTTTTGACGGCATATTGCGTGAGAGTGACAAAGTCCACTTCATGCAGACAGGAAAGACCTACGAGGTTGAAGAAGTCGGCATTATGTTTTTGAAGCGTAAACAAACTGGTGAACTAAAGGCCGGAAATGTCGGATATTTCACTGCGAGCATCAGGAATTTACAGGATACAAAAGTAGGCGATACCGTAACACATGATAAACGCCGGTGCGAAAAACCCATACCCGGCTTCCGAGAAGTAAAGCCAATGGTATTCAGCGGAATATACCCTGCGGATGCCGATGATTTTGAATCGCTGAGGGAATCACTTGCCAAGCTTGTATTAAATGATTCAGCAATCTCTTATGAACCGGAGACATCAAAAGCTCTTGGCTTTGGCTTCCGTTGCGGTTTTCTTGGCCTGCTTCATATGGAGATTGTCCAGGAACGCCTGGAACGTGAATTTGGAGAGACTATTGTTACAACAGTCCCCAATGTTCGTTATACCGTTATCAAATCAAAAGGCGAATCTGAAAAGGTGGACAACCCGGCTCAGCTGCCACCACCCGGTGAAGTTATTGAAATTCACGAGCCGTATATTAAAGCCCAGATAATTACTCCGACAGATTATATTGGCAATATAATGAAGCTATGTATGGACAGGCGCGGCAATGTACTCAACACGGTTTACCTGTCAATAGACAGGGTTGACCTGACATACGAGCTCCCTCTTGCAGAGGTTGTTTTCGATTTTTACGACAAGCTGAAATCAACAACCCGTGGATATGCATCGCTTGATTATGAGTTCATCGAAAACAGGAAATCAGACCTCGTTAAGCTGGATATTATGCTCAACGCTGAACCGGTAGATGCGCTTTCATCAATCGTTCACCGTACAAAGGCTTATGAATGGGGTAAAAAGCTATGCTCCAAGCTTAAGGATTTGATACCGCGGCAGATGTTCGAAGTAATTATACAGGCCTCCATCGGCGCTAAAGTGATTGCTCGAACAACAGTAAAAGCAATGAGGAAAAACGTAACAGCCAAGTGTTATGGTGGTGATATTACACGAAAAAGAAAGCTCCTCGAGAAACAAAAAGAGGGCAAAAAACGTATGAAACAGGTAGGGAATGTGGAAATACCACAGGAAGCCTTTCTTGCAGTATTAAGTATAGAAGATTAAAATGGCAGCTAAAAAAACACGTAGAAAACCGGCTCGGAAAGAGTCGTTCGCAGACCAGGTGGTATCTTTTGCAAAAACAATCATTGGTGCAATTATTATCGTAATGTTTATAAACGGTGCCGCTATTGCCTCATTCGTTGTTCCGACACCTTCAATGGAAAATACGGTTATGACCGGTGATTTCCTGTTTGTGAACAAATTTCTCTATGGACCCACCACCCCACAGGTGATCCCGTTTGTAAACATACCTCTGCCTTATTTTAAGTTTCCCGGTATTCGCGAGCCGGAAAAAGGAGATGTTATAGTATTTGTTTATCCCGGAAACCGCGATGAAATCGAACCGGATGAATTCCAATATTACCTGAAACGTTGTGTTGCAACCCAGGGGGATACGCTTGAAATAACAGACAAAACAATTTATGTAAACGGTGTTAAATACGAACTCCCCGAGCATGGAAAGTTTTTCGACAGGACTGAAAGGCTGGCATCTTTTCCACCGAGCACCGAATTTACCCTTGATAATTATGGGCCTATTGCAATTCCTTACGAAGGAATGAAAGTACCATTAAGAACGCTTAAAGATTTTCATAAATGGTCTGTTCTTATCCAGAGGGAAGGCCACGAAGTGAGTTTTGGTACGGACAGAAGCATAAAAATTGACGGCAAAACCGCTGATGAATATACTATTGAAAGGGATTATGTATTTGGTATGGGTGACAATCGCGATAACAGCGAGGACAGCCGTACATGGGGCTTTATTCCCAAAGAAAATGTAGTCGGCACACCTATCATGGTTTACTGGTCATGGCCGGTGAGCGATTCCAGGCACGGCATTCAAAAATCATTCCTGGAGGAATTACCCGATAAACTTGCAAACATTAAATGGCACCGTATCGGTACTATGATAAGATAGGCGGAAAGATAAAAACTAATTTAATCAAACGAAGAATGTGCAGGGGCGGATTCAATAACCGCAACAGTTTAAGCACCTTACTCAGCATCACGAATAATCAGAGATTTTGAAGTTCATACGTGTAGGATGAAACAGATGATTGATTCTCAATTAGATGTCTTTGGATATACTGGCCGCAGTTGCTTCCAATATTATTTTCTTCATATACGCCTTCGCTAATTAGCACCTCGAAACCTTGCTTTCTTAATATTTCTGCCTTTTCTGCAATTGACCTGGAATCAAAATCCCGGCTTAGATTATTCTGTTGTGCCGAATATGTAGGATTAATCGGGGTTAGTTTTAAGAGAAATATATCAGGACTAAAATTATTGACAAGGGTTTCTGACTCAATCAACTGTCCATTGTTCCCCGCAAAATTAAGAGCTATCTTTCGCCCGCCTTTATCAAAGAATTTACTTCCATAATCGGCTATTTCCCGTAAATCCCACTTCTTAACCGGTATCAACCGGTCTCGGATGACTGTATCTGTTGCATGGATTGAAAATTGTAGCTGAAAATTAAGTGGGTACTTTTCCTTTTTTATATCCAGGAGTCTTGCAAAAAAATTCTCTTTCCCTGAAGGTGCAATTGTTGATATGCAGGGCATTAGCCCGGGTGCATTGTATTTCGTTGGCAGGGCTTCCAGAACATCTAATATCGAGTTGTTAAAAGCAGGTTCACCCATTCGTGCAAATTGAATTTTGAATTTTTCACAGGGTATGGTTCCATCAGGAAACCGGTTCTTAACCATGTATTCAATTTGTGCAATTATATTTTCGGCATCTATCCTACCCCTGTAATAATAATTTGCATCGCAAAATTTGCATTTAACAGGGCATCCGTATAGCGTTGATACAATCAATACCCATTTTTTAAGCCGTGGTAGCGGTGGTTCGAGGGACTCAACAAACTCAGTCAATTCGCCGTTGCCGGTTTCAGCGATATAGACAATTGCAATATCTTCCCTGCCTGTCTTTTTTATTACCTTCACTCTTGCCTGTCCCTAAGAAGTTTGTTAATCTCCATCGCACATTTCATCCCGTCCCCAACAGCAATTGATACTTGCCTGTATCCATAATTTTTTACGTCGCCTGCTATGTATAAACGCCCGCTCGTTTTCAATTCATCTAATCTTTCACAAACAGTAGTTGTAAAAAAATCAATTTTAGACTTTTTACCGGTCGCAAATAACAGGTATGATATAGCGAGTTCTTTTATTTTATTATTTGAACTGTCCCTGATTTTCAGAATCAAACCACTATTATTCATATGTAAGCTTTCAACGGCTGAGCTTTCTATTAATGAGATATTGGAAGATGCCAATGCTCTGTCTTTTAATATTGGCAGGCATTTTGTGGTATTACTCCTGTTGATAATTAATACTGTATTATTCCTGGCTAAGTTTAAAGCATAATCAAAAGCTACGTCGCCTGCTCCAAGAATCGCTATAATTTTATCTGAGACTGCCGCTAACCCGGCAATCTCGTGATAAACCCTGGCTGAGCAATCGTCGGGAATATATATATCAGGTTCTTTTGGGCTTGCACCACAAGCAATCACAACCAATCCGGCATTATAAATATTCCGTTCTGACTTAATTATAAATTCTTCATTCTCATAATTAAGTTCAATCACTTCCTCCTTAATGAAATCTATATCAAATTTCATTAGATGCCTGTTTAATAACTCAGCCAGCGAGGGTCCGGAAATACCATCGGGAAAGCCTGGATAATTTTCAATCAGATTGGCATTTATTACACTACCTCCCGGTTTATTTCTCTCGAACAGGACAAAGTCAATTCCATATCTATTTAATTGTACTGCTGCAGTTATTCCGGCAGGGCCGGCGCCGATGATTGCGGCTCTATGCCTCATTTTCAGCTTCCAGATTACGTAATATGTCTTTTCCGGTCACGGGGATTGCGAATCCATGAGAGAGATTATACAGGGCTGACATGTGAAAAGTCTCATTATATGTTGCAGTACAATCAACAGGAAAGAAAACGAAGTACCCTCTTGTAAATGCAGCCCTGGCGGTAGTTTCGCAGCAGAGATTTGTAAGTACGCCTGTAATTACAAGTTGCGAAACATCCTTGCTTTTCAGGAAATCATCAAGATTTGTTTCGAGGAAAGCATCATACCGGGATTTGATTATAACTGTGGTATTATAGCGAGAGAGTTCCGGTATGATTTCACTTAATGTATTTTCCTCTTTTATAGAATCTTGCCACCATTTTTTCATCATCGAATTACTGTTTTCATAATCAATGTGCCTTGTAAATACAACCGGGCGGCCATTTCCAATAAATCCATCAACTAATTTTTTAATATTCGGAATGATAGCATCGGCGCCCGGAACGCAGGCATGAGAGCTTTTATCCAAAAAAAAGCTCTGCATGTCAATGACAAGCAAAGCAGAATTTTTAACTTCAAACGAATAAGCCAGCCTTCTTTTTATCGGTTCTAATTGCCAAAGCCAGTTTTCTGCTTTTTCCTCGAGATTTTCTTTATTAAAATATTGCTCTTTCAACTATATGATTCATTCACAAATTCAATGTTTAATTCTAAATAGAATCAGCTTTTCCCGTTGCGTTTTATTACATCGCGTGCTATAACCAGCTTCTGAATTTCGTTAGTACCTTCAAATATTCTATTGATGCGGCTATCACGGTAGAAGCGCTCAATCGGTAATTCCTTGGAATAACCCATGCCACCGTGAATTTGCATTGCCAAATCCACGCATTTATCTGCAAGCTCCGAGCAAACCAGTTTGACAATTGCTGACTCGCGCGAAGTCATTGTTTTATTATCGTACTTAGCCGCTGTGCGGTAAACAATAGATTCTGCGATATAGACCGAAGCAGCCATTTCAGCGAGCATGAACTGAACAGCTTCGAAGTTCGCAATCGGTTCGTTGAACTGCTTGCGTGTTTTGGCATAATTGGTGGAAAGTTCGAGAAGCTCCTTGCATGCGCCCATGCATGCAGCGCCAAGCCCAAGCCTGCCGGCATCAAGTGTTTTCATTGCCACGAGAAAGCCCCTTCCTTCTGTACCAATCATATTCTCTTCGGGCACGCGGACGTTATCGAACATAATAGTTGATGTCTGGCTGCCCTTTATGCCCATCTTCTTTTCCGGTGCACCGCTGGAGAAGCCTTTCATTTCACGCTCAACAACAAAACCGGTTATTCCCCTGCTTGTTCGTGCATAAACCGAGAAAATATCAGCAATCGGGCCGTTGGTAATCCACATCTTTTCGCCGTTGATTATCCACTCGTTTCCGTCTTTAACAGCTTTTGTACGCAGGTTGAAAGCATCAGAGCCGGCGCCGGCTTCTGTAAGACCGTAAGCTGCAATTTTCTCGCCTTGTGCAAGCGGCACAACATACTTTTGCTTCAGTTCCTCGCTGCCACCGATATATATTGAGTTCGTACCGATGGACACATGCGCGCCGATGAAAGTAGCTGTGGACAGGCATGCACGTGCGATTTCTTCCTGAACAATGCAATAGCCTGTTTCGCCGAAGCCGCTTCCGCCATACTCGGGAGGAAAGCATACGCCGAGTATTCCAAGCTCGCCGATTTTCTTAACAATTTCATCGGGGATTTTTTCATCGTCGTCAATTTTATGGGCGATAGGTTTAAGCTCATTTTCAGCAAAGTCGCGCACCATTTCGCGCAGCATTACTTGTTCCTCGGTAAAATTCAGGTCCATAGCAGCTTCCGGTAATGAAACATCAAAGCCAAAAATCGGCAAATGGCAATTTATGACACTCAGGTTAATAATTCAATTAGCAATTTTTCATTATTTTAGGTTAGGAGCATTAGGAATGGACGGTTTTAAAAATTTTTAAAAAATAAATATGTAAAGCCGCACACCTATTCGGCTCTCCAAAAGCGGCGGATGCTTTTTTTTTCATTACACGGACATTGTCAACTACATTAATGAAGTGCTGAAGCTTTTTCAGGCTACAACACTTTCATAAGTAATTAAAAAAGTTTATTATACTTCTATTTCCATCCTTCCTTAAACAAAATACTTTTATTTACGAGTGAAAATTGTTAAGTTAATGCAATAACCCATTAGAATATATTTAGTTTAAGTATTAAATAACAAATTGCGGAGCCGGCAAATGGCGGAATTAAATCTACAGGGTACTTTCCCGGCCCTTGTTACCCCTTTTAACGAGGACCTCTCAATTGATTTCGGAGCGTTCGAAAAGCTGATTGATTTCCAGATTGAAAACGGCGTGGAAGGCATTGTTGTATGCGGCTCCACAGGCGAAAGTGCTACACTTTCCGCCAAGGAAAAAACATCGCTGTTTGTTAAAGCTGTCGAGCACGTTGACGGCAGGATTCAGGTTATTGCAGGAACCGGTTCCAACAATACGCAGGATAGCATTGCCCTGACAAAAATCGCACAGGAGCATGGCGCTGATGCAGTACTGCTTGTCACACCTTACTACAACAAACCAACGCAGGTCGGCCTCTTCCAGCACTTCCTGGCGATTTCCGAGCATGCCGATATTCCTCAGATCATTTATAACGTACCGGGCAGGACAGCTACAAACATCAGCCCGGAAACACAGATTAAAATTGCAGAGGAATGCAACAATGTTGTTGCAACAAAGGAAGCTTCGGGTAACCTCGAGCAGATGATGTACATTTTGAAGTATGCACCCGAAGGCTTCTCTTTGCTTTCAGGCGATGATGTGCTCACTCTGCCAATCATTTCTGTAGGAGGAACAGGTGTTATATCTGTAATTGGCAATTACGCACCGAAAGAATTCGGCAGTTGTGTTCGAAATGCACTCGATGGCAACTGGCAGGAAGCGCTCGACCTGCACTACAGGCTGTTCGACTTGATGCAATTAAACTTTGTTGAGACAAATCCCGTGCCGGTGAAAGCCGCTCTTGCGATGTTGGGTATGATGAATGAATACTACAGGCTGCCAATGATACCAATGAACCCGGAAAACAAAGGTGCCCTCAGAAAAGCAATGGGCAGAGCCGGCTTGTTATAATCAACTTGCAGTTTCAGGCAAATAGTTTAATTTTGGACCGGGTAATTTGCCCGGTTTTTTATTTGGGGGAGATAATGGAGCAGCAAATACTCAATCAGCGCGAAGCATACAAACTGATTGAAAAAATTACTTCAGGGACTTTCAATGGCGAATTGGATTTACTAAAGACTCTTGTCAATGAAATCATACAACATTCGAATTTTGAGATTGAAGGTGGCAGAATCTGGAGTCTAAACCCGGAAAGCAATTCATATAAGCTGATTTACCAGCACGGCAGGGTAAATAAAATTCCTGATGGTTACGAAATAAAAATAGAAGGTCACGATGTTTTCAGTACGCTTATCAGTGAGAGGGCTGTATTACGCCGCGAAACTGACGGGCTGCTCCGCGAGAAGGGAATCCGGCTTTATTCGCTTACAGGTGTAGGCAAGATTATTCCTGCAGGTAAGGATCGCTACTATAAATATGCTCTTGGCTTTAACTCGGAGAAAATAAGCGAGACCTTCGACGAAATTTTGTCGATTATAAGCAGTGTAGCTACTATTGCGCTGAGCAATCTTTCTGTAGAAGCCCGGCAGAAAAAAATCAGCAGGGATTTAGTAAAAGCATCCGAAATTCAAAACAATCTGCTGCCTGAGCATTATCTGGAGTTCCACGATTACAAAATATTCGGTATATGTGTTCCGGATGATGCCGTTGGAGGAGATTACTTCGATTATATCAAAAGCCCTGAAAATGAGGAAGAACGCCTCAGTGTGCTGATAAGTGATGCAGCAAGCAAGGGGCTGCCTGCTGCAATCCAGGCGCTTTTTGTGTCCGGGGCAATTCGCATGGGACTTGCTTTCTCAGCGAGGATTAGCCAGTTGCTAACCTACCTCAATAATCTCATATACTACACATTCCCTTATGAGCGGTTTGTTACACTATTCTATTGTGAATTGACTCTCTCTTCAAACAGGCTCGTACTATACTCAAATGCGGGACATTGCGAGCCGATTCACTACAAGCCCAGTCATGAGAGCATAAAACAATTGCCCGCAACAGGGGGGTTATTGGGAATACTTAAAAACCAACACTTTTCACTCGAAAACATTCGCATGGACCATGGGGATGTGCTGGTACTCTACACAGACGGAATATCCGAAGCACAGAACGGTGATGGTGATTTTTACGGTACTAGCCGAATAGAAAACATGGTAAAAGAGCATTACAAAAAAGATGTGAAATCACTTGCTTACTTGCTTTTGGAGGACGTGCAGAAATATTCGGTTAATTCGCCATACTCGGATGACAAAACAATTGTTGTTATCAAAAGAGACTAAATCAATTAAGAATTTAGAATTGCCCCTGACTAAAATAGGTTGACTTAATATTAATTCAAAGCTAATTAATGGTACAACGTGTGTCTCCTGCTGAGGGGTGTCTCCCAAGGAGACAGGAGTGGAAAATTAGAATAACAATTTGAATTCATCCCGAAGGTTTCCAAGGCTCCTATGGAAAATGCCTTTAACAAGGTATTTTATTGAATTGTTTGATGTAAAAAATCAACGTAACATGTCGTTAGAACAATTCTTGTTTTTTCATTTTCCAATATTAATTCTTAATTATATCCGGTTGGTGAATGTTCTTGCAGATCTTGCAAATAAGCACTTTCTGGTTGGTTATTATCTGAACATCATTCAGCAGCGTAAGGTAGAGCATGCTCCTGCGCATATTAGCCTGGTTTTTCTTAACTCTGATTAGCTGGTTTTTCTTAAATTTCAGCACCATCTTATTCATTTCACTGTTGAGCTCATCCAGCGTTTCAAGAAGGTGATATTCTTTTTCCGAAATTATCTTGTGGATGGAATCATCAATGTAATTATATTTTTCAGCGATTTGATGAATTTCTTCAAGTTGATATTTGATGAATGGCTCGTGACTGTTATCAAAGTAATTGAAAGTCATGCTTGACATATTGATCATCCGATCCGATAATTCGGTTATGTACGCAAGCGAGCGGATATACTGCTGTCTTTCTTCGATTTCGTTTTCGTGAACAAGCTGCAAGAATTTCAGAATTTCTGAGCAGAGAATGTTTCCTTCAATGTTTATCTTATCTGCCCTTTTACTTGCAGTTTTCAACTTTTTATAATCCTTTTTTTCAATACCTGAAAATACTTTCCTTACTGTCTTGGAAGAGTTCATTACATAGCTAAGCATATCCTCGCAAATCATATCGAGTTTTGACTGTAGTAACTTTTCCTGTCTTTGAATCATCTTATCTTTTTCATTGAACTCTTTTTCGCGTCCCTTGTGTACTACAGCAGTTCGGTAAAGTGTAATTGCAGCAAGTGCAACAAAACCTCCTAACGTCCATGCCCCGCCATAGTAGAGAAGCAAAGCGATTGTACCGGCGACCATCGAAGCTGAAAGTGCCGTGAAGAACCATCCGCCGATAACGGTAATAACACCGGATACCCTGTAAACAGCGCTTTCCCTACCCCAGGCTTTGTCAGGAAGGGCTGCAGCCATAGCCACAATAAATGTGACATAAGTTGTGGATAGTGGCAACTTGGCAAATGTAGCAAGCGAAATCAATCCTGCGGAAACCATTAGAATTACTGCTGCTCGGAGAAGGTCGAATGCCGGTGCATCATTGTCCTTTGTTTCTTCCGGCTGGTATTTGGAACTGTCGAACCTTTCTTGAAAAACACGTTGAATAAAGAGGGGAGTTATCTTTTTAACGAAAGTAAAGAAAATTAATACTATCCTTACAATTGCCCTTGCTAAAACATTAGAATCAAATCTTTCATATCCCTCATTCTGCCGGCTGAGGCGGATTGTTGTAAGCGCAACTCCATGAGCCTTTTTCGAAAAGAAAAGCGTAGAAACCATCACAAGCCCGGCAATTAGCAGCATCCATGTTTCAGCCATAACGGGTGTATTTAGCACACTCATGTCGGCTGATGCGGGGTTTGGAGTTGAATAGGCATACTGGTAAGCATGCAGGCCGGCTAACGGCGCACCGATAAAGTTAACCAGGTCGTTTGCAGCAAATGCCAGGGCAAGGGAGAATGTTCCGAATAAAACGATTATCTTCAGGACATTGATTTTTGTGAACATTATCAGCAACTGAAGAATGATAGTCCACAAAACAAAGCTTGCCGTCAGGATATAAATTGTGTTTTGCTTAATCGTATCGGCAAGCTCGGGTGTCATAAATGATGCGCCTTTAATTCCTTTCAGCATAATGAAGAATGTAAGGCATGTTAGGGCAAGCCCTGCCCAAATTGAACCAAATTTTCTAAATTTTTCCTTGTATCCAAATGTAAACAGGAAGCGCGTGAGGTACTGAAAGAAAGCACCGGCAATAAACGCGATAACAATAGAAAATAAAATTGCAGAAACAATCTCAAGGACTTTATCAGAATTCAGGTACATAATTGCATCGCCAAGGTTCATACCCTTTTCAAGCACTTTGATTACTGACAATGCAAGTGAACTACCTAACAAACCAAAAATAACAGACACAGTTGTTGAGGTAGGAAGGCCAAATGTATTGAAAAGATCGAGAAGAAAGATATCTTGGAACATCACGGCAACGAATATTATCAACAGCTCGCCAACAATGAAAAACTGCGGATTGAAAATACCCGAACGCGCGATTTCCATCATACCGCCTGAAAGTGTCACACCAACCAAAACACCAATCGCTGCTACAAGGAGAATTATCCTGAATGGGGCTGCCTTTGAACCAATTGCGGAATTTAAAAAGTTAACAGCGTCATTTGCCACACCAACTGTGAGGTCAACGATTGCAAGAACAATCAGCACAATGACAATAATTAGATTAATATCCACAGGCATCGGGGAAAAGTTTTATTGGAGGTTCTTTTTTAATGACTACTGACGCGATTAATTCCGGTTTCAAAAAATAAATCCCGTTCATTAGCAAAATCAAAGTTCAAATATAAAAATTATAATATTCTAATCAGTTAACATATCTTAACAATTGATTCTTTTTGGGAAGTGTAATTTATTAGACTTTAATAAATCCTGATGGAGCAGTTTTCTGATGATTTACAAACAATAAATTATGTTAACGATTTAGAGCTGTGCCTGCTGCTTGATCAAATCCCCGGTTTTGTTAATCATAATAACACTCAACTCGTCGCAAAGTAGATAGCCTTCAGGCGTCAACCTGATTTTGCCATTATCCTTAAAAGCATAGCCTTTTTTTATCCATTCCCCGGTTATGTCACCAAGCCTTTCTTCAACATTGAATCCGAATTTAGCTCCCATACAGGAAATATCGAGTCCGTCGGACCTTAGCCCGAGGTAAATCCGCTCGTTTAATTCTTCTTTGGTGCCTATCGTTTCAGTTCCTTCAACCGGCAGCCGTGATTCGCTGATTGATTTAATATACCTGTTGATACTCCGCACATTCCAGTAGCGAATATTGCCGGTGTATCCATGCGCCGAGGGGCCGAAAGCAAAGTACCTGCCGCCATGCCAGATATCGAGGTTGTGCCTGCAATACTTCCCGGGTTTTGCATAATTGGATACTTCATAATGCTCAAAACCTGCATTTGTAAGCTTTTCAATACAATAAAGATACATTTCAAAATCAATTTCTTCAGGTTGTGCCTTTACTTTGCCGATAAGCAAATCTTTATAAAGCGGAGTTCCTTTCTCATATATCAGGCTGTATGCAGATATATGGTCGGTATTGCAGGAGATTGCTCTGCCAAGGGTATGCTGCCAGCTCTGCATTGTCTGGCCGGGGATTGAGTAAATAAGGTCGAGGCTTAGATTGTCGAAGCCGGCTGCACATGCTTTTTCTATTGCTCTTTCAGCTTCATCTTCATTGTGAATCCTCTCGAGGAAATAAAGCTCATTTTTATTAAATGACTGCACGCCTATACTTACCCTGTTAATGCCAGCATCACGGAATCCGTTCAACTTTTCTTCGAGAGTTGATCCCGGGTTGCACTCGGCGGTCATCTCTGCATCTGCTGTGAAATCTACATACACCTCCAATTTTTCAATTATGCTGCTTATCTGTTCAACAGTAAGCAGCGAGGGTGTACCGCCACCGAGGAACAAGCTGTTGCATTCGGGGCGTTTTCCATACTTAGTAAAAAATAATTCAATTTCTTTCAGAACCGCAAAAACAAAGTCGCCATTTCTGCCGAGTTCCTCAATAGAATAAAAGTCACAGTAAGAGCACTTGTGAACACAAAAAGGGAAGTGGATGTATATTCCGTGCATTTTTATAAGGTAATTTACAACATCTGCATTAGACGGAATGCCTTAGTTTATACTGTTCAAACTGAATAGTTGAATTTTCGGCAATGGAATTTATTATATTTAGAAGAATTTTTATTTAAAGCCCGGTAGTGATGCTAAAGTCAATATTCAGTGACGTAAAATTCCGCTTTGATGATGAAACAGAGCAGCTCTACAGGAGTGAATCTTATTCTGCAAACATCACTGTAATTAGGATTTACCTTATTCTTTCGATTGTCCTTTTTGCATTGTTTGCGCTTTTAGACCAGCTCAGCCTGCCTGAAAGCTGGGGAACAGCATTTTTCATCCGTTTCTTTGTTGTTATTCCCGTACTCGTCCTGACTTTATCCGTTAGCTATATGCCATTCTTTGAGCGTTATAATCAAAGGATACTCACTGTAGTCGCGATTGTGATGGCATACAGCATTCTGGTAATGATAGCTGTTTCAGATTCATCGGAAGTTGCATTTTTCAATTATTATCCGGGTTTGTTTATAATATCATTTTCTTCAATTATCCTTCTTCAGTTAAGGATGATTTACTCCATAATATTGACAATCGCCGTAATTGCCGGGTACGAATTTGTAGTGTATTCAATCCAGGGTATGCATAAACTGGAATACAACTCTGAATTGTTTGCCATTTTTCTGAATAATAATATTTACTTCGTTTCAATAGCCTCCGGTGGTGTGATTGTAGGATTCATCCTGGAGTATTTTAAGCGAAAGAGTTTTATTTCGGGGCTTGAGATAAAAGTAAAGCTAAAAGAAATCGAAGAAAAAAACAGGGAGATATACAGGCAAAAAACAAACCTTACAAAAACACTTGATGAATTGAAAGCAACACAGGAAAAGCTGACTTCGATTATCAATAATGACATAGCAGGGATTAACGTAATCGACCTCAACATGAGATATCTTTTTGTGAACCATGCCTGGTGCAGCATGCTCGGTTATGAAGAAAGCGAATTGTTGCAAAAGAAAGTTCTTTATGTTACTCATGTGGATGATAAAGAAATAACCAACGATTTTTTCAAGCAGGCGATTGACGGTACACTTTGGGAATACCACCTCGAAAAGCGGTATATCCGCAAGGACGGCAGCACATTCTGGGGGGATTTGTTTATCTCACCGGTTTATAATGGTTCCGGCTCAATAGAATATGTTATTTCAATTATAGTTGATATTACTAACCGGAAAGCAATCGAGCAGAACCTGATTGAGTCGGAGCAAAACCTTCTTAAATCAAACAATGAAAAAGACAACTATCTAAACCAGCTTAAGTACGAATTAAAGGTCGCTGCCGGTTACGCGAAGTCGCTCCTGCCCGATGAAATTAATGAGGGTATATTGCATGCCGAATGGCGTCTGATACCTTCCGCTGACCTCGGCGGCGACCACTTCGGTTACCACTGGATAGATAACGAACACTTCGCCATGTATCTTGTAGATGTATGCGGCCATGGTGTTGCGCCGGCTTTGCATGCCATTTCCGTGATTAATGTACTGCGGAACAAAACACTCCCCAATACAGATTTCACAGACCCGGTAAGCGTTTTAAGCTCTTTAAATAAGACATTCCAAATGGAAAAGCACAACGATATGTATTTCACGATGTGGTATGGAGTTTTCAATAAATACACAAGGGAGCTGCTTTATGCATCCGCGGGCCATCCGGGTGCAATGCTGATTGACATGGAAGGGAATCTAGACGTGCTCGAAACGGACAACTATGTAATGGGCGATATTGAAGATTTTGATTACAAGAAAGCAGAGGTTCTCGTAAACGGAAAGGCATTTCTTTTTATCTTCTCCGATGGTGTGTTTGAAATCGAGACAGGGGAGCGGCAGATGTGGACACAGAATGACCTATACAATTTCCTGGGCGAGGAGCTGAAGAACCCGGAATCTGAGATAGATGCATTATATAATCACGCTATAAGTCTCAACAAGGGCAAGCTCGATGACGACTTCTCTATGCTCAAAATCACTTTCAACGGGAAGGAATAGTCAATTACAAATCAAAGTGCATGTGTACCCGGTGGTATCGAAACTGAATACAGCTGATTGAACCATTCCTTTGCCATATGTTTTAATCTCTAATCCGCTCCTGCTGAGGAGTTTTAATGCCGATGATTTGTCCCATCCGCTTAATTTAATTTTCGTGACTTTCTCCGGGGATGATACATCTTGAAGTGATAAATTGATTCTTCTGCCCTTGTTTAATTTTACACCTGGCTTTTCATCCTGCCCGGTTATAACGTCTCCCTTGCCGGTGAAGGACAATGTAAATCCGGATATTTTCGCCATGGCTTCTGCTTCTTCCCTGCTGAATCCTTTGAAGTCAGGTATTGTATTCTTACCGCCTGGTCTAACTGCGTCGTTCATCGGATTCAAACTTAGCCATGCAAGGACAATCTTTTTGAAGACAGGCGCTGCCACAGCGCCACCGTAGTAAGCACTCTTCGGCTTGTTGAGAACAACAATCATCGCCACCTGTGGGTAGTCTGCAGGGAAGAACCCTGCAAAGGAGGCAGTATAAGCCGATTTGGAATATTTCCCTTCGATTATTTGCTGTGTTGTACCCGTTTTGCCTGCAATTTGAAATCCGGGTATTCTTGCACCCCGCCCCGAACCGCTGTCCACTACACTTGTTATTAGCTTGCTAACCCTCGTTGCGGTGTTCTCAGATATAACCCTCCGGATTTTAACAGGATTGGCTTTGTATGATTCATTGCCTTCGGCATCGGTAATGCTGCCTACAACGTAAGGCTTCATTAATTCACCCTTGTTTGCGATAGTAGCATAAGCGCAAAGCATCTGAAGAGGCGTTGCTGATATTCCGTAACCGAAGCCGATGTATCTCTTAGAGGATGAATAAAAATCATCCGGTTTCTGCACGTTGCCGGTTACTTCGCCCGGCAGGTCAATATCGAGAGAAATACCAAAACCAAAATCGCGGATGTATTTATAAAAGCGCCTGTCCGGAATCTTATTTGCAATTTCTGAGAAGATGATGTTGCTGGAATGAATCATTGCTTCGCGGAAAGTAGCTTTGCCCAATGGGTGGACATCCCTGATTGTGAACTGGCTGAAAGTACGAACACCGTTGTAACCTGAATAAACATCGCTTTCCTTCACAATGCCTTCTTCAATAGCTGCGCTTGCAGTTACCGCTTTAAATGTGGAACCCGGCTCATATACTTCGGAGATACTTTTGATCTTCATCCCCCTGCCGGAACTTTCACCGAGTTTGTTTGGATTGTAACCCGGATAAGAAGCCATTGCCAGAATTTCCCCTGTGCCGGGGTTAATGGCTATCACCGTGCCGTTTTCAGCGCCGGTTTCCCTGATTGCCTCGCCAAGCTCGTAATTGACAATTCGTTGTAGCTTGATATCGAGAGTAAGTTTTACCATTTTCCCGTTTTGCGGCTCCATAGATGGCAGTTCAGGGGATGGTCTGAGCCTTCCAAGGCCGTCGCGGTACATCATCATATACCCCGCTTTACCTGAGAGAATGGTGTCCATGCTTAATTCAAGCCCTGTCAGACCCTTGTTGTCAACATCAGTACAACCGGTTATCTGTGCTGCAGCATCGCCGTAGGGGTAATAGCGGCGGGACTCTGGTATTATTATAAGGCCATTGTCATTAATTTCATATAAATCAATCAACCTGTCCTTGTCAATTCCACGGACAAGATAGACAAACTCATCTTTGGCATTTTTTATTCTGCTAAGTAATGTATTCTTCGATAAATTTAACCGCCTTGCTATAACAGAGCAAATTTTGTCTTTATTTTTCAGCACTGTAGGGTCAACTGCTACTGAAATCTTCTTGATATTAACCGCCAGCTTGTTGCCATTCCTGTCGTAGATGCCTCCTCTCTCAGCAGGAAGCTCTATCCTCGACTCGTGCTGCCGCTTAGCTTTTTCGCGGTATTTTGCTGAATCAAGAACCTGGATAGAAAATAGTCGTCCTGCAATAACGAGCATTACGGCGGCAATAACAATAGTGATAAAAAGGAATTTCCAGAATTTCCTGTTATCGCGGCGAGGAGCATTATGAGTTTTTTCCCTATTCATCTTCAATTATTTCAGGGGGAGTTTCCGGCATTTTCATATTTAGCTTTGTTTCCGCAAGTGGGATAATCCTTCCGGGTGATGACTTGCTCACTGCCATGGCTTCGAGCATTTCGCGTTCTTCAACAAGGGAAGAATAATGCTTCTCCAGTGTACGCACTTCCTGAAGCAGATTATTTACTGCCCAAACATTGCTTATGTAAAATACTATGGAGGCTGTTGCAATTACGAGATATAAAAAAATAATCCACCTGTTCAAGCTGAGCCAGCTTCGAAGCGCCGACCTGAATTCATCATCGCGGATTAAACCCTTAATTTCGATAAAATTTTTTGCAGCAGACAATTATTCCCCCATTTAAAAATAATAAAACATCAGGAAGATAAAAAGGTCAATTGCTAATTAAGCATAACTAAATCAATCTTTATTATTTTGTATAAAATCTCTAATTTGAATTTATGAATCTGACAAACAGAAAAAGCTCCGCTGCAACACTATGAGAAACGTTCTCGTAATTGCATATTATTTCCCGCCAATGGGGCTAAGCGGAGTCCAGAGGACACTCAAGTTTGTCAAATACCTTCCGGAGCACGGCTGGAATCCAATAGTCCTTACTTACACTCCTTCTATGTACTATGCCTTCGATGAATCACTCGAAAGCGAGCTGGGTGAAACAATTATTTACCGTACCGAACCCGAAAAAAAAAATAAGCAGGACAAAAAAACTGTAAAATATCCCTCGCGCCTCGCAGATAAGTTGCGAAAGATAATTGTCCAGACTCTGATGCAGCCTGACAGCAAAGTTGGATGGAAAAAATATGCACTGAAAAAAGCTGAAGAAATTTATAAGGAGCATAAGGTTGATGTGGTTTTCACAACAGCCCCGCCATTTACAGATTTCCTTATTGCGCGGGAATTAAACAAGCGTTATGGAACTCCTTTCCTTGCTGATTACCGCGATTTGTGGGTTGATAATGCTTATTATTATTACTCAACTCCATTCCACAGGATGTATAGCATGGGGCTGGAACGCGATATACTTAACTCCGCCGGTAAAGTTGTGGTGATCTCGAGGGATATGAAAGAAAAGCTGCTGCAGCGCTACAAACTGATTTCGCATAACGATATTACAATAATACCGCATGGTTACGACAGCAGCGACTTCGAGAATGTGGATTTTGTTAAAGACGACACTAAATTCACGATTACTCATACAGGGCTGTTCCCCGATGATTTAACACCCAGGTATTTCCTGAAAGCATTGTCGAGATTTTTTGCGAATAATCCGAAAGCAAAGAAAGAGACAGAGCTGCGCCTTGTTGGCCTGATGAAGAAAGAGCATCTGAACCTGCTGAAAAAATATAAATTGGACGAGATAACAAAAACACCCGGTTACGTAAATCACTCCGAATCGGTAAAGAATTTACTCGAGTCTGATTTATTATGGATGATGATTCCAAACAAATTAGTTACGCCGGGCAGGCTTTTTGAATATATAGGCGCCGATAAGCCCATTTTGCTGAATGCACCTGAAGGCAGCATGCGGAAATTGGCAACAGATACAAAAGCTGCAATTGTCTCTGATGTAAAGGATATTGGCTCAATAGAGAAAGCAATAGCTTCGTTTTACAAGCTGTGGAAAAGCGGAAGTCTGCCAAAACCTTCCCGGGAATATACAGCCAATTTTGACAGACGCTACTTAGCAGGCGAACTTGCTCGTGAATTATCCCTGATTGCTGAAATATAGCAACCAATTAATTAACATAGCGTAAATAATAAGCAGTTTCTTAGTTTCTAATTTCTTTGTAATTTTGGCTTCACAACATTGATAATAATTAAGAGTTTTTCATTTACAGGAGACGAGATATGAATCTAAAATCGATTAAAGGGATTTTAACTTTATTGTTCCTTTCGCTGTTTGTATTTACTGCATGCGAAGAAACAACCGACCCGGAACCTACTGTTCTAAAACCGGGAGCGCCTTCAAATCTGCAGGCAACATCCCAAAATGATACAACTGTTATTCTGAAGTGGACAGCATCGGCTTCAGCTTCGGATACCACAAAGTACATCCTTACTGTTACTGCATCAGGGCAGGGCCCGATGGCACCGGTAGAAATCCCGAGCACTGAAACTACATTCGAAGTAACCGGCCTTGAAGAAGGCATTATTTACCTCTTTGAGATGATTTCAGAGTTTGACGGCGGAGCACAAAGCGAAGGAAAGGCAACTGTGCAGTGGTCGCCTGCATCGAGATTTGAACAGACTACAGGCAATGTTCCAATCAGGCTTTACGGGCATCAGTCGCAATTTGGCTCAGGACTTGATTTATTTTTCAATGACCCGGACTTCCCGGATGATTCCGGACCCGAAGTACTGACAATTACACAGAAGGACAGGTGGGATATTGCAGTTGATACAAGGAATAGTGGACTGATTATTGGCTCTGCAAGCCAGATTTCACTTGGTTCAGGAGATCCTGAAGGTACTACCGAAATTAGTGACAAGAGATTCCAGGTTCAGTCTCTTGATGATGTTTTCGGCAGTGAAGCACTGGATGCTGACCAGACATTTACCGAGCAAACAATAAACCTTCTCGATGGAGGATTAGACCAGAACAACAATCTTGTATTCATCGTCAGGACTAAAAATGATGCCGCAGATGCAGCATGGAACTATGTGAAAGTAATCGTTCTGCGCGGCCAGGATGGAAATTTCCTCCAGGGAAGCGGTTCAGATATCTATGTTGAAGTAATATTGTCATACCAGACAGAAGCAGGTATTCCATACGCAGGTATTGAAGGATTTCGCCCGAAATCTGAAAATATCAGCAGGTAATTGTTAATTAAACGGGGAATTTTAAATGAAAAAATACTTAGCATTATTGTTTCTGGGAGTAATCGTAACCTTTGCTGTTACGGCACAATCAGGTGCTGATGCAACAGGTTATGTTGCCAACCTGAATGACATTGTTACAAGCAAAGATGGCAGAGTGGACAAATCACAGGCAGTTAGTCTTGTTAAAGCGGGTCATCCGCTTGTACTGGTATCCAACAACAAAGTTTACTTTGTGTTTAACACAGACGGCAGCTATGCCGGCAAAAACCTTGCCCGTAATGCTTCATTGGATTCAGAAGTTGGGATTGTAGGCAAAATAAAAAGCAAAGGCGGTTTCAACTACATAATTGCAGATAAGTTTATTCAATAACACAGGAAATTAAAATGAATAAAATAGTTTTATCATTCTTTGTTGTTTTGCTTGCGTTTGCAATTGTTAGTTGCGGCGGCGAGAAGAAAGAAGAACCTGCCGGTGACACTTCTATGGAGCAGATGGATACACAAGAACCTGAAACAATGGAAGAGCAGGCGCCTGATACCGCTGATATTGGCGATATTCAGGATGAAGAGGTGCAAAAAGAAGAAATGAAAGAGGAGAAAAAGGAATCCCCAAAAGAAGAAAAGAAGGCAATGGCGGATCCAAATGTACCTATTGAAGGTACAGTAGTAAGCCTTTATGGGTTGGTTACATCCGGTAAAATGGAAGTGAATAAGGCAGAAGCTATTGACCTTGTCAACCGCGACCAATTGCTTGGATTTAAAGATTCAAAAGGAACTATCTGGATTGTTTACAATACAGATGGAAGTTACGCAGGTAAAAACCTGGCTCGCCATGCTGACGGCAAGCTTGGAATCAAGGGAAAGAAGCGCAACATTAAAGGCGCAAATATCCTCATCGCCGATGAAATGATCCCGATGTAAACTTGCTTGTAATTTCGATTTAAAAAGGTTGCTCAACAGGGCAGCCTTTTTCTTTTATGTTACAGCCTGTTTTTTAGTCACAGGGAAGAATTCGTTAAGAGTACCCGACTTGATATTTACGTAATACATCCCCTTTGCTAATCCAACCATGTATAACGGTGCCCGGTCTTTCCCGGAATCTACATTAAATGCCTTCTTCTTTCTGCCGGTTACATCAATTATTTCGATTGAGGCGTTCTCAAAAACAAGCCCTTTCAGCTCTACTAACATTAAATCATCAACTGGATTAGGAAAAGCTGTGGCAATTGAACTAATGCCCGGCACAGGAATGCCTGTATCTGTTGCTGTGTCAAGAGGGAAAGCGAATATATTAAATGAATGTTCTTTTACACTCAGGTTCAGCGAGAGCATAACAACTTCTTCTGTTGGCAGGCAGGCGCAGGGGGTTTCTGGAGTGTTTTTAATCCAGTAGTACTCGTTATAACAGGAGTAATGCCGCCCCGGTTCAACCTTGAATTTGTAATCAGAGTTGATTGTAATATCAAACACATTTTCCGGGTCGCGCTTGACAATTGAGATAAATAATGTATCGTCAGTTTTAGTAGTTGTAACATCAATGCATGGAACCCCAACAAACTCCCAAAGTCCTTGATAGGCTTTTTGGTTATAAGTTTCGCAAAAAAAAAGATTGTCAACCAATTCGTTGCCGGTATGATTTGCTGTCAGATCCATCATGGAAAAAAACCAGGTGTGCCATACATCATTCGCTTAGCATTTTCAAGAATACCGACATTAATACTGCCAATGTGCGATGTCCTTACAGCATATATCATGGTTTTGGCATTTTTTATCATAGCATTCTGGACAGTTCCTGTTCCAAGTCCGCTGATAAGATCCCGGTTATTGGATTCAGCATCTTCGCCGCAGGGAGTAGAATCTGAAAAGCATCCTGTTTAATTCAAATCCGGTTTCCCAGGATTTTTCAATCCTAACAGGTGCCTTGTTTTTTCTGAAAAAATGTGGTTAAGAGATAAAAATAAAAGGAATGTTACGACTTTTGAAATGTTCATTATTGTTACTTTTAAAAATAAAAACTATAGTAAATATAAATAATAATTCTATAAACATAATTTACAAATCTTTTAATATGTTTGTAGTATGAAACTGGTGATATTTGATATTGACGGAACACTCCTGAATTCGGTAGAAGCAGACGACAAATGCTTCCGGCTGGCATTCAGGGATGTGTTTCATATTGACCTTGCACACCTGGACTGGGAGTACTTCAAATCTATTACCAGCGGCACCGACGAAGGAATGGCAGTAGAGATTTTCCGCCATTACTTCGGGCGTACTCCTTCGCTGGAAGAAATGGAAAAGTTTAAGTGGTATTTTCATAAGCTGCTTAATGGCAATTTCCATCAATATCCGGGTTCGTTCGAGGAAATTCCCGGAGCAGCTGAATTTTTCAGAATCTTATATGAAGATAAGGACATTGGTGTTGCTATATCTACCGGTAGCTGGAGGGATTCGGCTATATTAAAGCTTGCAGCTCTCGGAATAAAACACAGGGGAATTCCACTTGCTACTTCCGATGATGATGAATACCGCACTTTTATAATCAAAAAAGCAATTTCAGAATCACAGAATGCATACAGCAAAACATCCTTTGAATCTATAATTTACTTCGGGGATGGCCTGTGGGACCTGAAAGCAGCTACTGAAGCAGATACTAAGTTTATTGGAGTTGATTACAAGAGGAAGGGCACATTCAGCGGAAAGGATGTAAAGGATGTTATTGAGAACTACAAAAAACCTGAAAATATCCTTGGCAAATTAGCCCTTATGTAAGCAGTTTTATTCTCGAATAAATATAATCAAGGCTTTCTTTCTTAAGAATTGCTTTATAGATTTCTGTTTCTCCCAGATGCTTTAGTTTAACCCCTTTGTAATCAATATACCTCCTGCTCCTGTTCTTATCAAACCAATACACAAGCGATATGTTGCCTTTATTGATCTCAATCCCGGTAAGGCCTCTCTTTCCAATCACACTACCGCTATTGAAGAGGCAGGGGACGAGGACTTTCTCGTTGTAAAGGCCATTGCGCAGGTTATACTGCTTATTCTGTTTATAAAGATTATCAAGTTCATCTTTGAATTTTTTTATATTTTCCCTGATTCGTTCTTTTTTCTCCCCTTGTGTTATAGGAAACTTCCTGAGTAAAGTTTCAAGGATCATTATTACTGAATCAATTTTAGACATTGATTCGAATAGCGGCCTGTGTGTATGCCCAAGGATAGAGATAAGTTTCTTCATGCTGGCAAATTTATATGCGTAAACTTCCGTACGAAATTTTTTATCAGAGTCTATCGGGAATGAACTGTTTTCTATTCCAAATGCATTCACAAATGTTCTGACAAACAGTTTAGCTATTGGATTGTACTTTTCGAAATAATTAGCGGTCTGGTGCCCGTGATATAGAAAGACCGGTACATCTTCAATATAAATGCGGATGCCTTCGAGCAGATTTTTGTTTGCATTTGGAAAACTCTTGTGTGAAGCAAGGAAATCATGATTACCAATGATTTTATAGAAATGCCCGCGGGAGTCAAAGCGGTCAAAAATATCGTAGATATCCTTCCATGCTTTGAAAACATCCTTAACTTTGAACTTGTATAACTCTTCTACATCTCCGTTTAAAACTAACCTGTATTCTCTTTCCAGGTAGTATTTTTTTAAAACTTCACTGAAGAGGGGCGCATTTGGCTTAAATTCGTCATTCTTGCCTCCATCGCCCATGTGAAGGTCACTGAATATAACAAGGCGGTCGTCACTTGATAACTTCAGCGACGGGGATTCTTTAAAGAGCAATTCGAGTACGTCAAAAACCCGCTCTTCACTCACAGGTGTAATCCAGATGTTTGTTATGCTGCATTTTTACAGGGCTCTTAGTTTTTAATCACCCTGCGTAATTTTTTCCTGATAGGCACTTCACTGTCATAAACACGCTTGATGCCATTACCGAGCGACATCTCGATGTCTCTGATATTTGATACCATCCTTATCAGGCCGCCGATTTCTACTGAAGCTGCCTGATCCGAACCCCACATAGCTCGGTCGGTTGTTATATGCCTTTCTATGAAACTTGCGCCAAGCACAACCGCTGCCCATGTAGGTGCCAGGCCTGTTTCATGCCCGGAATAACCAATGGGTATATCATTGTACTTTTCTCTCAAAGTCTGTATTACACGAAGGTTTAATTCTTCGAGCTTGCAAGGGTAAGTTGATGTTGAGTGTGCAACAAGAAGTTTTTCCCTGTTGAGCAAATTGACTGCGTACTCAATTTCCTCAGGCGAGGACATCCCGGTTGAAATCATGAGCGGCTTGCCGGTTGATTCCATCTTCTTGAGCAGCGGGTCATCTGTTAATGAAGCTGAAGGCGCTTTGTAAAAGGGTACATCGAACTTCTCGATAAAATCAACTGCTTCCTCGTCCCAGCAGGAAGCAGTCCACATAATATTGTGGTCCCGGCAGTATTTATCAATTTCAGAGTATTCGTCGACCCCGAATTCTACTTTATGACGGTAATCTATATATTTCATCCTTCCCCAGGGAGTGTCCCTTTCAATATACCATTGGTCTTTTGGTACGCATAACTCCGGAGTACGTTTCTGAAACTTTACTGCGTCAGCTCCGGCTGTGATTGCTCCGGCAATCATCTTTTTGGCAAGCTCGAGCGAGCCATTGTGATTAATGCCGATCTCTCCTATAATAAAAACAGGTTCTCCATCCCCTACAAACCTGCTGCCAATTTGAATTTTTCTTCTTTCTGCCATTTTTCTCTCAAACTAGTTCTTAATAAAAATTACCAAATAGTCCAGCCGCCATCTACAACGAGATTTGCACCTGTCATGTAGGAAGATGCTTCGCTGGCAAGAAATACAAGCGCACCTTTGTAATCATTAGGTTGCGCCATCCTCCCGAGAGGTGTCCGCTTTGAATATTTTTCGATAAAGTGCTCTGCCTGGTTGTTCTCAACTCCCCCGGGCGAAAGAGTATTCACCCGGACACCACTGCTTCCCCAGTATGAAGCAAGGAATTTTGTAAACATTACAACTGCGCCTTTTGATGTTGGGTAAGCTGCCGATTTGTAAAATTCCTGTTCGCCGTTAGGGTTTACATATAACGACTGGTCGGGTGCTACAACACCATAGGTGGAAGCAATATTCACTATGCTTCCGGAGCCCTGCCTTGCCATATCGGCCCCGATAACCTGTGAGCAGATGAACATACCGGTTACATTTACATCCATCACTTTTCTAAATAGCTCAAGCGGATAATTCTCGAATTTGGACTGCTGCAATTTATTTACGGGGTTTTCCACCATGTCGTTGATAGCGGCATTGTTTACAAGCACGTCTATCCTGCCGAATTCCTTGAGAATATTATATTTTGTAGCTTTTACCGAATCGATGCGAGTAATGTCAAGCCCGACACCCAGACTGTTCGAGGGTAATTCAGCTGAAAATCTTTTTGATTCTTTTTCATTCAGATCGCAGACAACAACATTTGCACCTGCTTCCGCGAGAGCGTAGCAATGGCTTCGACCAATCAATCCAAGAGCGCCGGTAACAACTGCTACTTTTCCTTCAAGCGAAAAGATTTCATGAAGGCTCATTATCTATTCTTTGGTTTGGTATTAAAATTACCTACTTTACGGAAAACCGGCTTAACCGGCTCTCCTTTGAGAAACTTTTCAGGTTCTCCCGATTTTACTGCTTTATTCACTATGGGCAATGCAGCCCTGTAGGCTTTAAGGGTGTATTCCACATCTTCATCAGTATGAGAGTAAGACATATTGTGGAAACCGCCCCAAAGTACGCCTCTCTTTATCATCTCTTGCTGCAGAAGAGATTTAAGCACTAGGGGGTTGCCTGCTTCAGGAGAAAAAGTCATGAGGGAACGGCAGTTGTAGCCGACTGCCTTAGAAAAGCCAATGCCCATTTCTTCCGCAATTTGATTGTATCCGACTTTAAGCTTTGCTCCCTGTTTGTCGAGATATGACGCCACGTTCTTGTCCTTCATTTCCAGCAATGTTGCCTTGGCTGCAGCTAGTGAAAGCGCCTCCCCGCCAAATGTGTTATAGAAGAATACTTCGTTCTCGACAAGCTTCATAATATCATACTTGCCTGTAAGAATTGACAAAGGCATTCCGTTGGCAACTGCCTTAGAGTATGTTGCAAGGTCTGCCTTTACTCCAAAATACTCCTGCGCTCCTCCTAATGCAAGGCGAAACCCTGTCCACATTTCATCAAAAATCAGCACGATGCCCTTTTCATTGCAAATATCGCGAAGCTTGTGGAGGAAATTGTCCTTTGGCGGCTCAAATACTATGGGTTCAAGAATAATAGCTGCCGTGTCATCATCAATAGAGTTAAGCACTGAGTCAATATCATTGTAGTTGAATGTATAGGTAAGCTGTTTAGCAAAATCCGGGATTCCTTTATCCCAGTCGGTAACTGCAATATACCAGTCCTGCGCTCCGTGGTAACCGCAACAGAGGATTGTATTCTTCCCTGTATAAGCACGAGCCAACCTTACTGCAGCAGTTGTTACCTCATTCCCTGATTTTGCAAATCTTACAGACTCAGCATTTGGGATAATATCCCTGAGTATTTCAGCTACTTCAACTTCGAGCGGATGCATCAGAGAAAAAGTAATCCCATCTTCAAGCTGTTGCATGATGGCGTTGTCAATTCTTTCATAGCAGTAGCCAAGCGAGAGAGGGCCGACTGCCATAGTATAATCAATATATTCGTTGCCGTCTACATCCCAGACATGTGCGGCCTTTCCTTTTTGGAGATAAACCGGCGCAACGCCAAAAATGTGCTGCCCGGGGCCTTTTGCAAGTGTCTGAGTATAATTAGGAATCAGTTCTGTAGATCTTTTATATAGCTCTATTGATTTTTCAATGTTTGGGTAATCATTATCGAGTCTTATTCCGTTCGGCATATCATCCCTCCTGGTTTAATTCTTTCAATTTAGCCTTAATCTTTTCGGCCAATTTCTCACCTGTAAACCCTTCATATTCGAGTATCCCCTGAATCATTCCGGGCCTGTGCCAGGAGTTCAGGCCCAAGGGCAGAACCGGCCTCATCTTCTGTTGTTCAGCCATATAATTTGCGAGAATTGAATATAGACCGTTCCAATTAAAATGGTCTTCTACGGTTACAATCAAGCGGCATGAATCAAGAGCCGAATTAACAGCGCTCCTGTCGAATGGTTTAACTGTGCGAAGGTTGATTAACCTTGTCGAAATACCATCATTATCAAGTAAAGTTTTTGCTTCAAGGGCCTGTTTCGTTAAAATCCCGTATGTAAGGATAGCAACATTGTTGCCTTCGCCAAATACTTCTGCTTTCGCAATGCGGAATACTTCATGGTGCTTAATTCCGGAGTTTGAATCATTATACCTGATGTAAAATGGCATTTCGCTTCTAATAATATCCGGAAGTCCGGCGAGCATTTCATCCTTGTCCGCCGGGCAAAAGACACCTACATTCGGGATGCCGTACATCAGTCCGACATCTTCCACAGCCTGGTGAGTTGGGCCGTTTGCAGTTCCGAGGAATCCGGAAAAAGCTCCAACAAGCTTAACAGGCAGATTGCCATAACCAACATCGGTGCGAATAAATTCGAAAGAGCGCATAGTAAGGAATGCCGCCAATGCGTGAACTACGGGTATCCTGCCTCTGAGTGCCATGCCGCAGGCAGAGCCGACAAGGCTCATTTCAGCAATGCCAACATCTACAAAATTGTTTTTTATCTGTTCAGGGATATTCCTGATTGACGCGCGATTCTCAGCAGTCATAACGACAATTCTGTCGTCTTCTTCAATCATTTGTTTTAATAATTCTTCGTAAGTCATATTACCATCCGTTTAATATTCATCGTGCAATTGCTTGATAGCTTCACTTAATTCTTCTTCGCTCATGTTGCAATACCATTTGTCAGCTCTTTCCTCGATACCGATTACGCCCTTGCCCCTTATTGTATCGGCGATGATGCAGTTTGGCGCCCCCGCCTTGAATGGAATTTTGGAGAATGCCTTGTTCAGGTCATTGAAATCGTGGCCGTCAACGTACTTTACTTTCCATCCGAAATTCTTAAATTTTTTATTAATTGGTTCTATCGGTATCAGGTCTTCTGTTCTCATATTTGCCTGGAAATGATTCCTGTCGATCACAACAACCAGGTTGTCGAGGAAAAAAGCGGCGGCAATCAAAATAGCTTCCCAGTTGGAACCTTCATTTAACTCGCCGTCTCCAACCACAACAACTACGCGGTTGCTTGTCTCTTTTAGCTTGCAATCTATGGCAACGCCAAGGGCAAGTGGGAGCAGGTGTCCCAGCGAACCCGAGTGAAATTCAACTCCGGGAATAGTCGCATTTGGATGCCAGTATATCAAGTCATTTGTTTGGAGGTGGTTTGCGAGCCTTTCTTCTTCGAGGAAACCGATTTCAACAAATGTACCATATAACGCAGGTACTGCATGGCCCTTTGAGAGGAAGAAATAATCGCGTTCCTCAGAATTTAAATTATCTTTGGAAACATTAAGGAAATGTTTGTAGAGATACAGAATCACATCTGCACATGAGAGCGCGGCTCCTGCGAACGCCCCTCCGTTTGTTGACATTCTTAATATCCTTTCTCTAACCCTTACAGAAGCCTCTATCAGGCTTTTCTCATTAATTTCTGCCATTATAGTTCCTTTTCCTACTTAATTAATCTGGTCTGCTTTTTCTTGATTGTCTTCAATTGGCCAAGATGATTCCTGTACCAGTTTACCCCGGAGTATTTCCCGTTTATTTTCATTATTTCCGGGTTTTCATCAAGTAATTCAAGAATTTCTTTCAGTGTGAAAATACGATGCTTGGAATAAAGTTCTTCATAGATTTTTTTAACAAATTCATAGTCTTCCTGGTAGTCAATTGTAAAACGATGGCTCATTGAATAATCAAGGCCAGTCTCCCATTCTACGTTCCCAATCCTGAATTCTCCGGGATTATCCCAGATGTAAGGAGTTGTATGCTCCAGCTCGAATTCCTGCTCTGCATTCACCCAGGCATGTTCCAGAATCTCAATGGGTATCGCTTCAACATCATTACCATCAGGATAAGAAGCGGGGTGGAGGTTACTTACAAAATCATATTCATCTTTGTGGTTTATATAGTATTGAAGCACCCTGTCAATTACGCTTGGGTCAATCAAAGGGCAATCAGATGGGATTTTTACTGCAACGTCCGCCTGGAATTGCTTTGCAGCTTTGTAGTGCCGGTCGAGAAGATTAGTAGGGTGGCCCCGGAAGCAGTTGAAGCCCTCTGCAACACATATATTTTCAACAAAGTCGTCTTCAGTGTCAGTTGTAGTAGCAACCACAATGTTGGTTGGAAGTTTTGCTGCAGCCATTCTTTCCAGCTGCCTGTATAGAATGCTTTTGCCTAAAATGCTTTTTAATATTTTACCCGGCAGGCGGGTTGAACCTGTCCGCGCCTGCACAATAACTACAATGTTCATCAGGAAAATTTGCTAATGAATTTTTTAACCCTTGTACTGGTTTTTATCAATCTGGAATTGTCAGCTTCTACTTCATAATTACTCGCACGGTTATCTTTTTCTAGATAATCAATAGCTATGTTCGCAATATTCCGTGCTGAATTACCTCCGTTTTGAAGTGGCTGGAGCTTCTTCAGGTCATTTATATCGAAATAAGAATACACTTCCTTGTTTAAGGCCAGCCCCGTATATACGACGGTAGAATATTTGGTTATCAAAACCTTGCAATTGGCAATCATTTCGTGAGCGTTGCCTTCTGAGTAAACAAGTGCTCCGGGGGCATATGTATTTATTTCCTTGGTTGCTCTTTCAACGTGTTCGTTTGGGTGCAGCTTGAATATCAATTGTCTGCCATTAGCTATTTCAACGGCTTCTTCGATGAATTTTTTCCTGTTCTCATACTTGAATGTTTCGCGGGAATCTGATGTAGCAACAAGTACGTAACCTTTGTGTGGGAAATTGTTGTCATAATATCGGGCGCAATTGTCGTAATTAGGTATTCCTGTTACTCGCAGTTTGGATTCATCAACACCATTTTTAATGAACATCTCTTTATAACCTTCGGATGCTACGCAAAACAAGTCATAAGCATCGGAAAGGCCTGTAGCAGCAGTTCCGGCAATGTATCTTGGAATTCTCATCCACTTAACCATGTAATAACCGATATTCTTAGGATCGGTCATTCCTTCCTGGACAAGGATTAATTTTTTATCAAGGGCATTCTCCGGTACAATCAGGTCGCTGCAGGTAAAAGCAAGGTCGTAATCGTTTGCAGTACCCATATAATCAATTTTCAGTCCGTGATTTTTCAGGTATTTTTCTGTGTTTTCCCTAAATGAACCCCCAAGGATAGAAAAATCCAGATATCCCTGCCTTGCCAGGTAGCGTATAAATCCGTCGGCATAATACGGCGTAAAATAATGCTCGTAATCCTTCATATGCATTGATATCTGGTGCATCATGGAAGTTTGGTTTATGCTCCCGCATATAAAGAGGACTTTCTTTTTATTGCCCTTAAGCATTGTATCCATTAAATTTCAGACCTTTTATTTCAATTAATCCTGCAAAAATAAGCTTGATTAATGAATTGTAGATGAAGATTGATAAAACTGCAGTTAACTACTGAAACAATTAATCTTCATTTTGTTCCGGGAAAATTTAGCAAAAATTAATCAAAGAGCAGGTTGTCCACAGGATTCCTTCTTTATATTCCATTTCTGATATTATTATCGCTTGTTTTCCACAATGCTATGTTAAGATACCTTTAAGAATGGCCGATTTATTAACCGTTAATTAATATCGCTGACGCAATTATAATTAAATTATGATAATATTAACAATTTATCACATTTCGATTCATATACGTTAGAAACCATATGCCAAGACATTATTTTACTTTGTTGAAAATTTGTGAAGAGCTGAGAGAATTAACCGGCCTACAGGTAGCTGAGTGCTTCACTCAGGAGAAGGACACACTTGTAATCAGCTTCGGAAATGAAAATATTAAGCATCTCTTTTTTTCTGCTGACACAAAATTTCCATGTATTTTTATAAGGGACAAATTCAGTCGTGCCCGCATGAATACTCTTGACCTGCTACCATCAATTATTGGAGATTACCTGCAGGATGCAGGAATTGTTGAAGGGAACCGGTTGATAAAGCTCACATTCGTTCATACAATTGCCTATGCAGTACTATTTGGTGGCGCAAAGAGTAATTTTTACGTCTGCGACTCAGAAAACCGCATTATTGATTCATTGAATGAAACGGCAAAAAACCGGGGGAATTTATTTGAGATACCCCGTCCGGGAAGTATTAACTTCACTGAATCACAGAAAATTTCAAAGCTAATATCCGGGCCACCATTAAATCTAGGTAAAGTATATGCAATCCCTTTTATGGAGAAGTTTGGAATAGACCACTCAGCATTGATTGATAAAATGACAGGAAAGGAAGTCGAAAGGATAATTAAGGCTGCAGGAGAATTTAAAGCTGATTGTCTCAAATCAGATGATTTCGGAATTTATAGTGATAATAACAAGCTGTTTATTTCACTCATTGATCAGGGAAATTTATATCAACCGGCGGGACGATATGACTCCGCATCAAAAGCAGTACAACGCTGGTATGCAATGTCCCGTGCGGGAGCTGAGTTCAGGCCGGAAAAGCAAAAACTTGAGAAGATCATTGAGCGATTCATCAAAAAAGCTGAGGGTAATTTAAAAGCAGCAGAAAACAGGGAGATTAGCCTTGAGCGAGAGAGAAAATACAGGGAATACGGGACTATGCTGCTTGCAATGCCGAATCCCAGGGAAATGCCCGGGGATTTGATTGAGGCAAAAGATGAAGAAAGTAATATTATAAAGATTCCGACTAACAGCAAAAAGACGATAATAGAAAACGGGGAAGAATATTTCCGAAAGGCAAAAAATACAAAGCGCGAATCAGAATTGCTTGAAGAGCGAATTCCCGGCATAGAAATAAAACTGAATATAGCAAATACTATATTGAATAATCTTAATGAAGCTGGGACGCTCAAAGACCTGGAAAAAGTCAAAAAAAGAATTAGTGTAGAACTCGGAATTAAGATGGAAAACGAAGAACAAAGGCCTGAAAACAAATTCAGGCAATTCGAGCTTGAAGAAGGTTACATTTTGTATGTAGGAAAAAATGCCGCCAATAATGACGAGCTTACAATCAGATTTGCAAAGCCAAACGACATCTGGTTGCATGCACGCGGCTCGGGCGGTTCTCATTGTGTGCTGCGAGGACCGGGCAAGGACAAGCCACCAAAGCATGTAATTAAAGCTGCGGCAGCCATCGCTGCATATTATTCACAGGCCCGTAACGCTGGCTACACACCGGTTGCATGGACATACAAGAAATACGTCCGTAAGCCAAAAGGCGCAAATACAGGCTCCGTTACAATATCACGCGAGGATGTTATTATGGTAGAGCCGGGGCTGCCATGATGGATATAATCAAAAATGTAGATTATTTATTTCCCTAATATCTATTCTTCCAAAATCTTCTCAATCGCTTTGCAAACTCAGCTTCCCTGCCTTTGTCGCCGGGTTTGTAATAGCTTTTTACTTCAAACTCTTCAGGGAAGTACTTAACATCAACCATTGCATCGGGATAGTCATGCGGATATTTGTATTCTTTACCGTAGCCTTCCTGTTTCATAAGGCGGGTAGGAGCGTTCCTCAGGTAGAGGGGAACTGTGGCTACGGGTGATTCTTTCATTTCTGCGGTTGAAGACATCAATGCATTGTAGGAAGCGTTTGATTTCTCACAGGAAGCGAGGTAAGTAACGCCCTGCGCAATATTTATTGCCGCCTCAGGAAGCCCTATTATCTCCACCGCACGAAATACTGAAACGGCAATTACAAGCGCCATAGAATCCGCATTGCCCACATCTTCACTTGCAAATATAACCATACGGCGGGCTATGAACTTAGGGTCTTCACCGGCTTCGAGCATCTTGGATAGCCAGAGCAATGCAGCGTCAGGGTCAGAGCCTCTCATTGATTTGATGAAAGCAGAGATATTGTCGTAGTGATTATCTCCTTTTTTATCGTACCGGGCATATTTCTGCTGGATTGCCTTTTCGGTCAAATCGCGTGTTATTAAGACTTTATCACCGGATTTATCTGCAAGGCGCAGCGACAACTCGATTGCATTCAGAGCTGTTCGGGCATCGCCACCCGCAATGTTAACCAGGAAATCTGTTGATTCAATTTCAATATTATGCTTAGAAAGGATAGCATCTTTTTCCAGAGCTTGGTTTATTACTTTTACAATATCCTTATCCTTCAAAGGCAGCAGCCTGTAAACCTGGCAGCGGCTCAAAAGTGCAGGATTAACTTCAAATGAAGGATTTTCAGTTGTAGCGCCTACAATTATTATTTCCCCACTCTCAACAGCATGCAGAAATGCATCCTGCTGGGCTTTGTTAAAACGGTGTATCTCGTTCAATAAAAAGCAGAGTCCTCTTCCCTGAGCGGTTAAGAGAGCGTGCCTTATTAATTATTTCACGGACTTCTTTTACACCCGAATCAATTGCAGACATTCGCTCGAAGTTATAAGATGCCATTTCGGCAATCATAAGTGCAAATGTAGTTTTTCCTGTACCGGGCGGCCCCCAGAAGATAATAGAAGGGAATCTGCCGGATTCAAAAAATCTTCGCAGGGGCGCTCCTTTGGCTGTCAGATGCTCCTGGCCGAAAACATCGTCAAGTGATTTAGGTCGCATTCGCTCTGCAAGCGGAGCAAATTCAGGATTTACACCCTTGTTTTTAGTTCCGCCGGCTCCCGGGAATAATTCACTCATTTTAATTGTCTGTAAGTTCCTATTTAATATACAATTCAGCTATGAAATAATCGGTTAATAAGTCATTATTATATCAATATTTGTAAATAATGAGCAAAGAAACAGCTGAATACAAAGATAAGTTATTTTCATTCAGGCATTTACTGCACAAGCATCCTGAATTATCTCATAATGAGAAGGAGACAAAAAACAGAATAATTAACTTCTTAAAAGAATTCCCGCCTGATAATATTATTGAGAATATAGGCGGCTATGGTTTAGCAGCTGTTTATAATGGAATTGAACCGGGGCAGACTGTAGCTGTCCGCACGGATATGGATGCCCTGCCTATAGATGATAATATTGATAAAGAATATAAATCAATTTATGATGACGCCGGCCACAAATGCGGCCATGACGGTCACATAGTTATGGTTAGCGGGCTTGCTCCACTGCTTTATAAAAAAAGAACAAGAACAGGAAGGGTTGTCCTTGTTTACCAGCCGGCCGAGGAAACAGGCGAAGGTGCTAACCTAATGCTTGCTGATGATAAGTTCAATGAAATTAATCCGGATTATTTCTTTGCACTTCACAACTTGCCGGGATTTAAAAAAGGAGATATCATTATTAGAAAAGGTGTGTTTGCATCTGCTTCGGTTGGGCTGACAATCAACTTAAAAGGCGCCACATCACATGCAGGAGAGCCTGTTTACGGAAGGAACCCGGCGCTTGCGGCATCCCAGATTGTACAGAGCCTCCTTTCAATTCCTACGATGAACACTCCGCTGCACGAAGCTGCCCTGATAACACCTGTTCAGGTAAAAGTCGGACGGAAGGCATTCGGAACATCTGCAGGAGATGCGGAACTTATGTTTACTCTGCGTGCACATTCAGACAAAACATTGAAAAATATTTCTGTAATTGCACTTCAACAGGCAAAACGAATAGCGCATGTATATGATCTGGGTATAAGCACAATTTGGGTTGAGCGATTTGATGCTGTTAAGAATGATAAAGAATGTGTAAATATAATAAACGAGGCTGCGACAATGAATGGTCATAACTTAGAAGAGCTTGAACGGCCATTCCCCTGGTCTGAAGATTTTGGGTATTTCACCGGCAAGTTCAAGGGAGCATTGTTTGGGCTGGGAGCAGGGAAACATCACCCCGCGCTTCATAACGACGATTATGATTTCCCGGATGAAATTATTCAGAACGGTATCAACATGTTCCACAAAATAATCAGGAATATCCTTGACTGAAGCAGCGTTTAACATAAAGAACAGGTTTTCATCTGATAATATGCTCTATACTTCGCATATAGAACTAAGCAAGAGCGCTTTGAATAACAACATTCGTTTCATGCGAGACCAGGTCTGCAGGGGCGCTAAGTATTCAATGGTAATAAAGGCAAATGCATATGGGCATGGGATTGAAGATCTGCTTCCGATGATAGAAGAAACCGGTGTTACTCATTTCTCAGTGTTCAGCATTGTCGAAGCAATGCGAGCCTACGAAGTAAAGCGCGACAGGTGCGAGCTAATGATTATGGGTTGGCTCGATTACGAAGGAATTGAATGGTGCATTGTTAATGATGTCTCGTTTTATGTTTTTACAATTGACAGGCTGCTGCAAGCTAATAAAGCTTCAAAATACTTAAAAAAGCCCGCTAAGATTCATTTAGAGCTGGAAACAGGAATGCATAGGACCGGTTTCAACGAAGAAGAACTCGACCAGGTTCTGCAAATTATCCATCTGAATCCTGAATGTTTTGAAGTTGAAGGATTATGCACTCACTTTGCGGGAGCTGAAACAATAACAAATTATGAAAGAGTAAAATCTCAGATTAAAGTTTTTGACAGATTGAGCAGCGAACTTTATAACAAAGGAATCAAGCCCAAATACAGGCATACTGCATGCTCTGCTGCTGTACTAAATTATCCTGAAGCTGTAATGGATATGGTCAGGGTCGGGATTGCAAATTATGGTTTCTGGCCAAGCGACGAACTTCGTATGTACAAGCTGCTCAATAAGGAGAAAAACGGCGAAGAACCTCTTGACCCGCTAAAACAAGTGCTAACATGGAAAAGCAAGGTAATGAGCATTAAGAGAGTTCCTTCAGGTGAGTATATCAGCTATGGCAAAACTTATCTGACAAACCGTGATAGTGTCATTGCTATAATTCCCGTCGGTTATGGCTATGGCTTTACACGCAACCTGAGCAACATGGGGCATATACTTTTGCACGGCAAGCGCGTCCCGGTAATCGGCCTTGTAAATATGAACATGATTGTAACGGATATTACTGACGTCGAAAACGTAAAAGAAGGTGATGAGGTTGTGCTCATCGGTTCCCAGGAAGGCAGGTCAATTTCTGTCAGTTCTTTTGCCGATATGACAAACAGCCTCAATTATGAACTTCTTACAAGGCTTCCGGCTCACATCCCACGTAAAATTGTAGATTGAAATAGAAAGTAGAATTTGTATATTCCGCCATGAAAAGCAGCAAGTGGAATATTATAATTATACTATCGCTGACTGTTTTTATTGCCTTCTTTATCAACCCTGTCTTAGAACTTCCACTATATGACGACTGGTCCTTTTCAAAGCCCGTAAAAAATCTCACCGAGGGAGAGCCGCTCCAATTCACTGACTGGACTTCAATGAACCTGATTACCAATGTATTATGGGGCTATCTGTTCACATTGCCCGATGGTTTTTCTTTTACGGCGCTGAGGATTTCTACAATTGCGATAGGGATAATTGGATTAGTTTTTTTCTATTTACTGGCGGCCAAAGTTTTAAAAGATAAGCAAAAGGCTTTCCTTGCAACTTTATTTATATTGTTCAACCCGTATTTTCTCAGGTATCAATACAGTTTTAACACAGATGTTGTTTTTTTATCACTTGCTATTATATCTCTTTATTTCTTTAGCTTAAGTATTGAAAGAGACAAATTGATTTATTATCTCTCAGGGATTTTCTTTGCAATTGCTGCGACTCTAAGCCGGCAGCCGGGCCTTTTGATACCGCTTGTATTTGGAATTGCTTACCTGGTTGACAGAAAAATTACCCGAAGCACATTAATCAAAGCAATCCTGCCAATTCTGTTAGTACTGTTGTCTTTGTTCCTGTACGCACGCTGGCTGGATAATATGTCTATCGCTCCAAAGCTTATGGATGCGGGCTTCGAGCGAATAATTACTCTGTATTCGAGGGGAATAATTGATGCTCTCCTAACACTCGCAATGAATATTTTCAACACTACGTCATTTCTTGGTTTGTTCACTTTCCCTTTGCTGATATTAAATTTTAGCAAAATTTATCGCTGGCTGGAATCTCAGAAACCCTTGCATACTGTAATAATAATACTTGAAGTTTTTATAATATTTCCATTTGCGATTGATTTGATAATAGAGCGAAGCATCCCCTTTGTTTTCGAGTTTTTGCTGTTCCCACTGTTTGAGCCGGGAGTTTATCACGATTCATTTAATTATGAGATTCAAAACGGATGGTATTCTGTCCCTCTTGCAGTATTGCTCTATTTCTCCTCTGTGTTAACAATATTAACTCTTATTGTTTACCTGAAAGAATTCAGTTCAATCAGGCAAAATAAATCGTTCATAATGATACTTCTTTTTGGATTAATTTACTCGGCGCTGATTATTAACACATACGTATTTAATAAATACCTGATAGTTTCAATCCCTGCATTTGTACTAATGCTGCTTTATAATAAAAATACAAAGCAGGTGATTCTAATTACAGCTTTGTCAATCTTTGGGCTGGTTAGCGTATTATCTGCAGATACAAACCTAACAAGATACAAGGCGAGAGAAAATGTATTGAATATTTTGCTCAACGATAAAAAAGTGAAACCAAAAGAAATTGACGGCTGGGTTGAGTTTAATGCCTGGCATTTCTATGATTACGACTATGAGCCCAAAGAGAATAAAAGCTGGTACTGGGTGCAGGACGATAAATATAAAATACGCTTCAGGGAGGAAGAGGGCTACCGTTCTGTTTACTATATTGAATATGGTATATGGCTTCCACCATTCCGGGAAAGGTGCCATGCACTAAAAAGAATTGAGGATAAAGCCGATTCTGATTAAATTGCTTCTTTTGAAGCCGTTGGAATAAATGAATCTGTTTTTTGCCGCTATAGGCCGTAAAATACTCAACTTTTTTGCTGAATTTGGCCAGATTACAATTCTTGCCTACCGGACCGGTAAATATTTCAGTAGAATATTCCGCGACCGCAAACTCGTACTTGAACAAATGGCAATAGTCGGTTCTGATTCGTTGCCCCTGGTTGTATTAATTGGCACTTTCACCGGGGCTATTGCAGCGCTCCAGGCGACAAACCTCTTCGATAAATTCAACCTGATTAACATTGCTAAGCCCTTCATCGGCTCATCTATTGCCACGGTTGTTTTCACTGAACTTACGCCTGTGCTAACTGCGCTGATTATCGCAGGACGTGTTGGTGGTGCAATGGCAGCACAGATTGGTACGATGAAAGTGACCGAACAGATTGACGCTCTTGAAATGATGGCGATTGACAAACACAGGTTCCTTGGTATGCCTCGTGCTATTG
The DNA here is from genome assembly GCA_964454975.1 of uncultured Hyphomicrobiales bacterium. Lineage (GTDB taxonomy): Bacteria > Bacteroidota > Ignavibacteria > Kapaibacteriales > UBA2268 > CAYVVD01. Next base: position 93,134 of record CAYVVD010000008.1, read on the forward strand.
CTGCGCTGACAATGATGCCCCTGCTTGCAGTATTTTCCAATGTTGTAGCCTTAATAGGCGGCTACGTTCTGACCTCGATAAAGTTTAATTTTCCCAGCTACCTTTTCTTTGATTCTGTTCAGAACTTCTTCGAACCCTGGGAAATCACCCTCGGCCTTATAAAATCATTCGTATTCGGAGGTGTAACGGCGCTTATTGGCGTTCATGTAGGTTTTTCAACAACGGGTGGCGCCGAGGGCGTTGGCAATAGTACAGTCCGCTCATTTACGCTCTCAGCTTCCGCAATTCTTATACTTGACGCATTATTCGGTTATATTTTCTAAAATCATTACATATTTAGAATCTCTAAAAATCCTTATCTTTCTTTTTTGTCCACCAATCAAATGCAAAATGAGCCTTTATTTAATAGACGGTATGTCCTTTGTGTTCCGGGCATTCCATGCAATGCAGCAATCGGGTTTAAAATCACCTGACGGCACCCCTACGGGTGCGGTATTCGGATTTATCAATTCGATTACATCAATCCTTGATAATTATAAACCTGAGCAGATTTCTGTCGTATTCGACACATCTGCACCTACTTTCAGGCATAAGAAATATGTTGAATACAAGGCAAACCGGGAAGCATTCCCTGAAGACCTTATACCTCAGTTGGAACTAATTAAAAAGTTTCTGGATTTAGCCGGTATCCACCGCATTGAAAAGGATGGATTCGAGGCTGATGATATTATTGGTACTCTTGCCAAGAAGGCTTCCTCGGAGAATATAGACGTTAAATGCCTCACTTCCGACAAAGATTTTTACCAGCTTGTTGATGACCATATCAGCCTGCTTAAGCCACAGTTCAAAGGGAATGGATTTGACACCGTTGGTTTTACGGAAGTAAATAATAAATTTGGTGTCAGCCCGGATAAAGTAATTGATGTACTTGCGATTATCGGCGATAGCGTGGACAATGTTCCGGGTGTAAAAGGCGTTGGTGAGAAATCTGCCATCCCGCTTGTGCAGGAGTATGGCTCCCTCGAAAGCATTTACGAAAACCTTGATAAAATCATAAAAAAAGCTGTTAAGAACAAGCTCGAAGAGCATAAAGAAAAAGCATTTATATCAAGGGATCTTGTGACGATTGATATAAATGTCCCAATAGAACCTGGTGATGTAGAATTTTCACTCAAAAAGCCGGATTTTCCCCAGCTCGACATGCTTTTCCAATCTCTCGGCTTCAGGCAGATTCGTGAAAAGTGGCGCGATCGCTCAGGTATGACTATTGTGGAAATGAAGGAGTCCAAACAGGAATTTGATAATTCCGGTACACAAAGCATCAAGAGCGTCGAACATGAGTATGTCCTTGTTGATAGTGAAGAGAAGCTCGACGATATGCTTAGTGATTTGGAGAAACACCAGCTTATCTGTTTTGACCTCGAAACAAGTTCGCTCGACCGCGATACATGCACAGTAGTTGGAATAGCATTATCAGGAGAAGAAAACAAAGCATTTTACATCGGATTTGACGAGCGGGACAATATTGAACTCAAACAAAAGGGCGAGGGGCTTTTCGCCGGGAATGAAATACAAGAAGAGTATGAAAACTGTCTTCCCGTAATGAAAACTCTTGATAAGCTAAAGCCAATACTTGAGAGTCCGGGCATCGGGAAGTGTGGCCAGAATTCCAAGTTTGATACCTACATCCTTTCGCGTTACGGTGTTGAAGTAACTCCGGTGGTTTTTGATTCCATGCTTGCTTCATACCTTCTCGACCCGGACGAGAAACATGGAATGGATGCTCTTGCGCTAAAATGGCTGCAATACGAAACGGTTTCTATCAAATCTTTAATCGGCGAGAAGAAAAAAGAGCAGAAATCCATGAGGAGCCTGCATCCGGCCGAAATTTGCGATTACGCATGCGAGGACGCCGATATTACACTTAAGCTATGTAACTTGCTCAAGAAAGAACTGGAAGAAGCAAAGCTAACCCAGCTTGGCGAAAAAGTTGAATTCCCTATGGTGGAAGTGCTGACAAGGATGGAGCGAAACGGTATAGCGCTCGATACTGAAACACTTTCCGAACTGTCAGTCGAAATTGCCGACAGGGCAAAAGAGCTAACTTCGGAAATATATGAAGAGGCTGGTTCAGAGTTCAACATTGATTCACCTAAGCAACTTGGACACATCCTTTTCGAGAAGATGATGATTCCACCTGTAAAAAAGACTAAGTCAGGTTTCAGCACTGATGTGCAGGTGCTTAATCAGCTCGCGGACATTTACCCGATTGCAGACAAAGTGCTTGAGTACCGCCAACTTGTAAAGCTGAAATCAACATATATCGATGCTCTGCCTAAGCTCGTTAACCCGCTAACAGGGCGCATCCATACAACTTACAACCAGACAGTGGCAAGCACCGGCAGGCTCTCATCAACCGATCCCAACCTGCAGAACATTCCTATCCGCTCGGAACTCGGTAAAGAAGTGAGGAGGGCATTTGTCACGGGAACTGAGGGCAACTTAATTTTCTCTGCCGACTATTCACAGGTTGAGCTCAGGATAATGGCATACATCTGCAACGACAAACAAATGGTTGACGGCTTTAAGCAGGGATTAGATATTCACGCGGCTACATCAGCAGTTCTATACGGAGTGTCGCTCGATGAAGTAACCCAGGATATGCGAAGGATTGCTAAAACAGTCAACTTCGGCATTATGTATGGCCTCGGAGCATTCGGGCTTTCGCAACGCCTGAACATCCCAAGAAAAGAAGCTGCTGAAATCATTGATAACTACATAGAAAAATACCCGGGAATCCGCAAATACATTGATTTGACAATCGAGTCAACTCGCAAAAAGGGCTATGCCGAGACTTTAATGGGCCGCCGCAGGCACTTCCCCCAGATACGCAGTGAAAACCGCAACTTGCGTACTGCTGCCGAGCGCGGAGCTATCAATATGCCCATCCAGGGTACTGCCGCCGACATGATGAAAGTGGCAATGATTCGCATTGACGAGGAGCTGAGGCGTCGCAATTTAAAGTCCCTTATGATGCTACAGGTGCATGACGAACTTGTTTTCGAAGCAATCCCTGAAGAACTCGACGAACTGCAGGAAGTCGTTATCAACGGTATGCAGCGGGCGCTGCCGCTCGGTGAAGTTCCGGTAGTGGTTGACACCGGAACAGGAAGGAATTGGTTTGAAGCACATTAGATTCAATTAAGATTTTTAAATTTCCCGCCTTTTCAACGAGGGGTGGCTCTGTAATTAGAGTAAAGGCAATTCATTTGAAGAACTGCCCCTGCAATTTAATCGTACTATGCACTGCAAACTAAGTGCTGTATTATACTGTTTCGAGGTACCTGTCCAGCTCCCATTCCGTAACCTGAACACGGTAATCATCCCATTCAGAACGCTTTGCGTGAAGGTACTTTCGTAGCATTTCGTCGCCCAGCACGGATGAAATCACCGGGTTGTCGCGCAGGTGTCTCATAGATTCCCATAGGTTGCCCGGCAGGTAGTCTATGTTACGCGCTTCGAGAGTAGCTTCAGAGAATTCGAATACATCCTCCTCAACTGGCTTTGGGGGCTGCATCTTGTTTTTGATGCCGTCCAGGCCTGCTTTAAGCAGGACTGCAAATGCGAGATAGGGATTTGTGCTCGGGTCGGGGCAGCGGATTTCCATCCTGATGGATTTTTCCTTGCCGACTGTATAGCGTGGAACGCGAATCAAAGCCGAGCGATTGCGCTGTGCCCAGCAGATGTAAGTAGAGGCTTCGTAGCCGGGAACAAGGCGTTTGTAGGAATTTATTAGTGGGTTCAGTATCCCGCACATAGCTTTTATGTGGTGCATCTGCCCTGCAAGGAACTGGTAAGCAGTTTCCGAGAACTTGTATTCGTCGTCAGGATTGTAGAATGCGTTCTCACCATTCTTTGTAAACAGGCTTTGGTGTACGTGCATGCCATTGCCATTTACGCCTGTAATCGGCTTTGGCATAAATGTAGCGTGGAGGCCATGCCTCTGAGCTACAGCCTTCAGCGCTGCTTTCAGTGTCATCACCCGGTCGGCAGTCTGTAGAGCATTGCCGTAGCGGAATGATATTTCGTGCTGGCCGGGAGCCACTTCGTGGTGGCTGGATTCCACTTCGAGACCCATTTGCTCGAGTGCAAGCATCATCTCGCGGCGAACTTCGTATCCCTCGTCAAGCACAAGGTCGAAATACTGGCCCCGGTCATGCGGCTGTATCTTATGGTTTGATGAATCTATCAGGTCGCCGTTTGTTTTCTTGAACAGGAAAAATTCACACTCCGGGCCTGTGTTGTAAACATAGCCCATGTCCCAGGCTTCCTCCAGGACATTCTTTAAGATAACCCTCGGATCGCTCTGGTATGGCTCGCCTTCCGGTGTGTTTACATCGCAGATAAAGCGGGCAACTTTGCTGCCGTCAGTTGATACCCAGGGTATGATTGCATAAGTGTCAATATCCGGTATCAGAAGCATATCGCTCTCGAAGATACGGGTGAAGCCTTCGATTGACGAGCCGTCGAACCAGAGACCTATTTCGAGTGCATCGCTAAATTTATGTTCGGGTATTGTAACGCTTTTTACCTTACCTATCATATCAGAAAACTGGAGGTTAATAAACTCAACATTATCCTCTTTCATTTTATCGAGGATTGTATCTTTTGATAGAATACTCATAGTTAATCTCTTGATAAGAATGTGATTACTTTTTAACTACGTAAAGGAACTTACGTTTTCCGACTTTGAACAACTTTTTAGTGCTTAAATCCACTTTAAAAAAGAAATCTTCGATTTTATCTCCGTCAATTGAAACACAGCCTTGGTCTATTAATCTGCGTACTTCTTTCTTGGATTGTACCAGCTCTGTCTGCACGAGTATATCTGCAACCGGGGCTTCAATTCCGTCCAAATCAAATTCTATAGTATCAATCTCGTCCGGGACATCTTTTTTAACGAAGATTCGCTCAAATTCCTCGAATGCTGCTTTCCCGGAATTCTCAACATGATATCTGTCAACAATTGCCATAGCGGTTTTTACCTTAGCATCCCTCGGATGCAATGAGCCGCTTTCGAGCTCTTTCTCCATCCTTGCGATTTCGTCTTCCGGTGCGAATGAAGCATACCTGTAATAGCGGGTAATAAGGTTGTCAGGGATTGACATTACCTTGCCGAACATTTCGCGCGGGCTGTCTGTAAGCGCTATATAGTTATTAAGCGATTTGCTCATTTTCTCAACGCCGTCAGTGCCTTCGAGGATAGGCATAGTAAGGATGCACTGTGCTTCCTTTCCGTAAGCCTGCTGTATATGCCTTCCTACAATCAGGTTGAACTTCTGGTCGGTGCCGCCAAGCTCGACATCCGAGTCAATAGCGGCAGAATCCATGGCTTGGGCGAGCGGGTAAAGAAGTTCATGCACACTGATTGGAACGCCCTCTTTGAATCGCTTGCTGAAATCATCCCTCTCGATTAGCTGGGCAACGGTGTACTTGGCTGAAAGGCCAATAACGTCGCGGAAGTTCATAGCATTAAGCCATTCGGAATTGTACTTTACTTCGAGACTGTCTTCCCTGAGAATCATAGTTGCCTGTTCAAGGTAGGATTGTCCGTTGATACGGGTTTCCTCTATTGTAAGCTGAGGCCTGGTCTTGGATTTACCCGATGGGTCGCCAATCATGGCGGTAAAGTCACCGATAATCAATATCGCCTTGTGGCCTAAATCCTGAAACTGGCGCAGCTTATGGAGGACAACAGCATGCCCGATATGTAAGTCCGGTTTGCTGGGGTCGCAGCCAAGCTTTATGTTTAAAGGCTTTCCTGTTTTTGACGCCTTCTCTATTTTATCAGTCAGTTCATCTTCGGGAAGCACCTCTACTGCTCCCGATCGGATGACATCCATTTGCTCGTTGACTGTTGGAAACATCTGCGAATTCTTGGTTAAATTTCCGCAAGATAATTAACTCGTTTTAATAATAGAGTGAAAGTTTTCCACAAAGAATAGGAGGAGGGAAGGCTAAATTATAAAACTAATAAATATTAAGAATCAGATAACTTTGTCTATTATTTTTCAACCCATAATAGTCAAATTCAAAATGAAGGAATGAGTAAAAAGGGGTATTTGATACCACGAATTTATATATTTTAATCTATCCTATAAAGAAATTCAATGATGATAAACAAATTAATTAGTAAGCCTGAATTCACTTGACTCCCTAAGAATTCAGAAGTTATATAGAAAGTTTAATCGATATTATTTAAAACCAAAGGGCTTCTCTTATTGAGAAGCCCGGGCTTCAATTATTTTATTGTCAGGCTAAAGTCCGAATTTTGAGCACATTTGAAAGTAACTAATTCTATGGAGCAGTCATCAGGTTTATATGGAGTATAAGTATATGAAGTACTTGTAATCAAATCACATATTTCGCTGCCTGATTTTGAAATCATCCAACCATTTCCAACATTTGAACCACTTAATAGAATATTACTTAATTTAGCAATTGAATGGCCCTGTCCAATATCTTCGCCTTCATATTCAGTTTTAGTAGTAACTTCAAAGTCAAAATCTACAATTTTCGAAGGATTTACTTCTTTGTCAAATTCAATCCGCAATTTCCTGTTCATAATATGATTCATCTTTGAGTATGTAACTGTCTCAGTAGCTGTGCCTTCGAGAATTTTACCTTTCATTTCAAGCATCATTTTTTGAGCGCCATAGGCCATAAGTTCAACACTTGTATTGCTGCCATTTTTGCAATGGGTTATATATTCCGCATCAGCGCCTAAATAAAAAGTAATTTCTCGTTGCATCTTAGGTTGAAGGGTAAAATGCAAATCGTAACCATCCTGGTAGTTTGCGCCATCCCAAATTTCTAATTCCATACGTGCGTCGAATTTCTCAGTCGAGACAAATAGTGAGTTTAAATCCATTTCCAATTTAAAGTTATTAGTTCCGGGACCTGAATTATATGTAGTTGATTCATCAAAAAGATTTTCACCGGTCTCCTGGTTATAAATTCTAAGATTTAAACTAAGTGTTTTGGAATTTTGCTCCGCATTATATATTGGTAAATCAAATCTCAAATATTTAGTGGAATCAGGCAATACGTCGCATACATCAGTATTTGGGAACACCCATTTATAACCATGTTGTGCGTTTTTGTCATATTCCATAGCAATAGAATAAGTTTTGCCGGCTGAAGATTCAACAATAAAAGATAACTCCCCTAATGTCTTATTAATCGGCATCCCAAATGTGTGCAAAGCTCTGCCGGATGGCACAACTTTTTTAGGAAATAAAATTTGGTAGGCTTCAGTTAATGATTTTTCTTTCATCAGCCAATCAAATTCTTTCCATTCATACATAGATTCGCCACTAATATTTTGTGGATTGTGAATTAACAATTTAACACTAATCTTAGCAGCAGTGACTAAGTCAATTTCATATCCAACAACGAGAACTGCATGCCCGCCAACTCCGGGATAATCAAGACTGAAAACTATCGGTTTGTCTTCGTCAAGATTTTTAATAATTTCATCTAACATATTTGTTTTTGATACGAAAGTAGATGTTTCGCATTCCACATTACCATAAATACTCATCGCAGCAGGGAGCCACTTTTTGAATGAGTATAAGCCAAGGCCTTCGTTTAGAGTTGAATGCTCCATGTATTTCACGAAATCAATCACTCTGACATCTTTATTTCGGTTACCTGCAGCTGTGTATGCACGTGCAAGCATGGTAGCACATGTAGCCCAGCAACTTCCTTCTGGTTGCTCGTAATAGGGCATTTGAAGTATCTTCTTTTGGGGAGCATCTGATAGTTTTTCACGGTCAGCCCAACTCAAATTCAATCGTGTATATCTATTACCTGATTGAATTGTGTTGACATTACCCACTTTGGGAGAGCTACTTGGCGCTTTGAATTTGCTTGTTAATAATCCGCTTGAAGCATCATAATCGAAATCTATAAGTTCACCATAAATTTGTTCCTGGGAGTCCTCCGGAGAATAAAATAATAGAACAATATCGTCTTTTACTAAATCCGGCTTAAGTATTAAACTAAAACCAAATGTAATCTCACCTTCCATTTTGGAAAAATCAAAAACCAAATCCTTGCTGCTGTTGAAGTATCTTTCATCATCAAGCAATGCAATTGTAATTTTTTCGTTAGAAATCCCGGAATTGTCTTCCGGGTTGACTTTGAAAGTCGTTCCATTAGTAAATTCAAGAATAATCTCGCTACCTTTGTAATCAGCGCTTTTCTCCTCGGCAATTTTCTCTTTAATTGTGTTGTTGTTCGGCTCTTCGTCATCATTTCCAATTATTCCCTCACAAGACATCAAAGTAATGAGCATTGAACTCATCAATAAAAACTTAACATAAATATTCATTAGTTACCTCAGAATGTAAAATTAAATCCGTTGAAATTATGAAAGTTCGCTCAATTAAAAAAGCAAATAATACAATCGTATGCTTTTACTAAGCCTTTGAAAAATAAAGACTAACGCCATTGTCCGATTAATATTGTTCCCCTGTGCTCTTTTACACGACGGCAATGAGATTAACTCAAAATTCAAGAGATATTTAGTTTTTGAATTTCAAAAAAGAACAGAATTTGGATATTAATTTTTGATATTATGACAATGAAAAAAGTTGTCGGGGTTAGTCAGTATAAGTATTTAGCTGCTTTGCAAGAAACTGACCCAATTATATTATTGAAACAGGTTAATTGGAGACAATCCTCTGATTTGGCAACAGGATTGGAGTTGTCATAATCCGTATATAGAGGAATTTATGCTTACAATATCTGAGATATACTTACGATTCTAATGCTATTCCCAAAGATTAAATGTATAATCGATTTATGATGAAAAGTAATATTATAAAAGGTCTTTTAACAGTACTGCTCATCACGGGGTGTAATTATATTGAGGATGAATCCGAGAAGAAGGTGGTGGACTTTACTTTGAAACGAACACAAAATGCAATAGATTCTAATGATTATAACCCGTCAGAAAAATTAAAAGTAGCTATTTCTGCTATAGTATCGCCCCGGGAGACATTTATTTACTATGAAGAATTACTTGACTATATATCAAAAAAGGTAAATAGCCCAATAGAGATGAAGCAAAGAAAAACGTATAGTGAGGTGAATCAGATGCTGCTGAACAATGAAGTAGACATGGCATTTATTTGTTCAGGAGCTTACATAAAAATCAATGAAACGAATCAGGTAGAATTATTGGCTATACCCGTTTGCAATGGTAAACCATACTATCAGGCATATATTATCACCAATAATCAATCAGGTATAGAAAAATTTGATGATCTTGAAGGTAAATCCTTTGCATTTACCGACCCCCTTTCAAACACAGGAAAACTCTATGCCGAGAAACGACTGCACGAATTGAATTTGTCTTCTGAAACGTTTTTTTCTTCGACCATGTATACACACGCACATGATATTTCCATCCAGTTGGTTTCAAAAATGGTTGTTGATGCAGCTACTGTTGACGCGCTGATTTATGATTATTTAGAAAAATTCTATCCTGAACGGGTTAAAAATATCAAAATAATCGAAAAGTCAGAGTATTTTGGTATACCACCGGTTGTGGTTCCGGCTTCAGTTCCTGACGAGTTAAAAAAAGAATTAAAATCAATTTTTCTTTCCCTTCATAAAGATTCAATTGGAAGTAAAATTTTGGATAAATTACTGATTGATCGTTTTATCGAAGGAAACGATGAGAATTACGACAGTATTCGTGAAATGCAAAAATTAGTCAAGCAATGAAAAATCCTTTGTATATACCCCTATTCTGGAAATTCTCTATTGCAATTACCGGAACAGTTGTTGTATTTGGGCTTATCAATTTATATTTTACGAATTATGCTGTATATGATTTATTCGAAAGCGAGCTAATCAGACATGGTAAAATAACTGCCACAAGCATTGCTGAAAGAAGTGTAATTCCAATTGCTTATGGGGATTTAGCTGCATTAGATTTTATTGTAACCGACCAAAAGAAGATTGATCCGGGCATTGCTTACTTATTTATTATTGATAAAGACGGGCAATTAATAGCCCATACATTTGATCAAACTGTTCCACCTGAACTTTTAAAAGCGAACAAGGCATCTATAAACGATTCCGTTTACACTGTTATAATTGAACCAAAAAGCAATCCTAATATCAAGATAAGGGATCTGACGGTGCCAATTATGCAGGGCAATCTGGGTGTTGTTCGTATTGGGATGTTCGAAGAAAACTTTTTAAAAAGTATTCACAAAACCACTCGCATATTTCTCGTCATGGTATTGATTTTTTTAATTTTGGGAATACTTGGGGCATTCTTTTTCTCATATATCATAACCACCCCCTTGAAAGCAATAAATGATATTTCCGGAAAAATTGAGCTGGGTAATTTGGACTTGCAAGAGGAAGATTTTGAAGTTGTATTAAACAAGTTCGAACATGTAAAATGGAAGAATATATTAAATATTAAAGACGAGATAGATGTATTAATCAAAAGTTTTGGAGAAATGGTAACCAGGCTCAAAAGTACCTATTCTGAGCTTCAAAAAACGCAATCCTCTTTGTTCCAGTCAGAAAAACTGGCTTCTCTCGGTACTTTATCTGCAGGGATCGCCCACGAAATAAATAATCCTATTGCAGGTATTCAGAATTGTGTAAGACGCTTACGGGAAGCCCCGGAAAACATCAGGCAAAATATTTTGTATCTGGAAATTATAGATGAAGCTCTAAAAAAAGTAGAAAAAGTCGTACGCGGGTTACTGGATTTTAGTAGAAAACCGGATATGCATTTGACCAAAACAAGTATTAATTCAATAATTGAAAATGTTTTATTATTGGTTTCCTATAAGTTGGAAAAGTCGGGAATTGCCGTAATCAAAAATTATAATCACAATAATTTAATGGTTAATGCCAGCGCTAATCATTTTGAACAGGTAATATTAAACTTAGTATTAAACAGCATTGATGCAATTGATGAAAAGAAGATGGCCGATCCATCTCACACTGGTGAAATCATGTTTAAAATTAAGGAGACATCAAAATCCGTTGAACTTGAGATTTCAGATAATGGAATTGGGTTGCCTAATAAACACTTAAAAGAGATTTTTAACCCTTTTTTTACAATGAAAAAAGTAAGACTCGGCATTGGATTGGGACTGGCGGTAAGTTATAGCATTATTGAGCAACATAATGGTGAATTAACAGTCAGGGAGAACAGCATGAAAGGATTAACATTTTTAATTTCACTTTCAAAAAATTAGAATGATGAATAATGGAGCATATATCTGGGTTGTTGATGATGAGCGTATCGTGCGCGTATCACTGGCAGATGATCTTAGAGATGCAGGTTACAAGGTTAAAGAGTTTTCTAATGCAAATTCAGTATTGTCGGCATTCTCAACCAATGAATTTCCTGATATTATCATCACTGACATAAAAATGCCGGGTATTGACGGAGTTGAACTTTTGAAAAAAATTAAGGATATAAACAACAATATACAGGTATTAATGATGACAGCATTTGGTTCAGTCGAAAATGCTGTTGAAACTATGAAACTGGGGGCATACGACTATATCTTAAAGCCATTTAATAAGGATGAAATACTTCTTAATATCATAAAAATCCTGGAACTGAAAAAATACCGGGAAGAAAACAAATTGCTGAAAGAAAATATTGCAGCGAAGTATGACTTTACTAAATACATTGGAGATAAAAAGGATAATAACCAACTGTTCGACCTGATAAAATTGGTTGTTCATAAAGATACCACAGTATTAATAACCGGAGAAACCGGTACAGGAAAAGAATTAATAACTAATATAATTCATTATAACAGTGAAAGAAGAACGAAACCATTTATAAAAGTAAGCTGTGCCATTTTAGCCCGTGATATTTTTGAAAGTGAACTATTTGGTTACGAAAAAGGGGCATTTACAGGGGCACAGGAAAAAAATATTGGCCGCTTTGAACGTGCTCATGGCGGTACACTCTATTTGGACGATATTGACGATATTCCCCTTGAATTACAAGTGAAATTATTGCGGGCACTGGAAGAGAGGGAAATAGAGAGATTAGGAGGTGCTCAAACTATTAAAATTGATGTCAGGCTTATTGCTTCTACCAAAAAAAATCTTCTCCAACTTGTTCAGAAGGGCAATTTCAGAGAAGACCTTTACTACCGTCTTAATGTTTTTCCCATCAACCTTCCTCCATTGCGGGAACGTCATGATGATATAAAAATTCTGATAGAACATTTCATGAGGCATTTTTCAACTAATCCTGATATTTCTATTACTTCTGAAGCTCTGGATGTACTGCTTAATTATCCTTTTCCGGGTAATGTCAGGGAGTTGAGAAATATCATGGAGCGACTGGTCCTGTTGGCTCCTGGTGGAATTATCGAATTAAAGCACATACCAGGTGAACTCATTAACCGCGAACTGATTCATCCATTCCTTTCTGTTGGTACTAAACCGCTAAACGAAATGTTGACTGAATATGAATCAATCATGATCAGGCAAGCATTGCAAAAAGCGAATAACAACAAATCCCGTGCTGCAGATTTGTTGGGTATTCCTGCTACTACACTTTACTCCAAAATAGATAAACTAAAAATTTCATAATTAGTATTGTATTCTAAAAACTACGAGATATCATTTATTTCGACGAAATCTCGTAGGTTTTTTATTTATAGGGTTACCTAAACTGAATTTGATGAAAGCTTCTATGAAATGGCTAAATGACTGTCATTTAATAATTTAGCTCAATATAAATTTGCTTGCCGCATTTTATTCAACTCTTTAAAAAAAATTGGTATATGTATTGCCATATATCGGCTGTGAAACAAAATGCAACTAAAATGAAACTGGAAAAAATACTAAAACTGAAAAAATTGATTTGCTTATCCCTGTTAACCGGAGTATTATTACAGGGGTGTGAATACGAGATAATACCCGGCCCAAATATTCCAAGAGAAACGGCCACAGTGGAAGCCATATATATCAAGACTGCAAATCCGGTTCTTTCCAATTCTCCAATATGGGAAGAAGCTAATTTTTCTAAAATAAGTTTATCTGACTTGATTACCGGTCAATCTTATGGTGATGGATACCGTGACGCAAACGGTACTATAAATGGCATTTCGGGTTTGGGCGGAAGTAATCAAGTTGGGCTGACATTGAAAGCCATGTACGATGATGAATATATCTATATACTGGCACAATGGAACGATTCGACATTAAACGTTCAATATAAAAATTGGTTGTGGGAAGACAATAAATGGTTTAGGGTTGGCAATACGGATAAACTCATAATTAAGTTTGAAATGGGAGAAATGAAAGATGTATGGCAATGGAGCGCCGCACTTACTGAACCGATTGGTTACGCAACAGATGGTATTGAGGAAGAAAATATATTTAAGCCTGATGAAGGAGAATTGACTTTCGAATATTTTAGCAACGAATTGTCAAAACCGATTTTTGAGTGGGATGGTGAGGCGCCAATATTTACAAAACCCAGTGGATTCCCTGCAATTTTAGATCCTGCTTACTTTATTGCAGGTACAACCGATTACATAGGAGATCCTTCAGTCGGCAGAGTTTTATTTAAAGAAAACTGTATTGCCTGCCATGGGAATTATGGAGAAAGTGGTTTTAACCGCGTCGGTTACGGAGAAAGTCTCGACCCAGAGAAGTTGAACAGATGGAGCAGGAAGACTATGGATGATTTTATCCGCTCCGAAACACATGATGGGAATATTGTATTTAGTACTCTCGACTATATTGACAAAGCAAATCTATTTGCCTACATACGCGGAGCAGGAGGAATCCCGGGATTCAGATTGCAAGAACCTTCGGGGAGCGCTGCCGATGTAGAAGTACAAACATTTATATCACTTGTGAAAGTAAACCCGAAAAATACTAATTATGAAGTTATGTTTAAACGAAAACTCCAAACCGGAATGCAAGACGATGTTCAGTTTAATCCGGAAACTGTTCGAGTAAGGTTCGGTATCCTTTTATCTGATAACGACGACTTGAATTTTGTTGGAGCGTTAAATCAAGAATTAATATTCCTGGAATCAAAATACTAAAAACAATGAAGAAGTTCTACAAAATACTACCGGCATTTATATTGCTTATTTTCACCTTAGCTTCGTGTGAGAGTGTTGTTTATATACCCTCCGGAGAAATACCTGCCAATCTTAGCTATAGTGAAGATGTATTAGCAATTTTTAACAGGAGCTGTAATAGAGGAGGCTGCCATAATTCGGGGGGGGTGCCACCGGATCTGTCGCCTCAAAATGGATATAACTATATGGTTTATGGTGGTATGATTGATACTGCCAACCCGGAAAACAGTTTAATATATCTAAGTATGAACGATCTAAAAAATCCGATGCCTCCGGAAGGATTACTTTCGGTTTACGAGAGAAGTATTGTCCTGGGATGGATCCAACAAGGAGCAAATAATAATTAACTATAAAATCTGTAAAATCATGAAAGAACAAAATTTTCTCATATTGATCCTCGCGTTTGTAATTTTAACTTTTCCCATCGTTGCCCAAGACCTGATGGATGAACTGGACGCGGAAGTAGGCGAGCAAACAGAATATGCAGCTTATACATTTAAGTCTACACGTATTTTGAATGGCCACTCCATTGAGAGGATGCAAGAAAGCCAGCTCGATTTCAGAATTAACCATCGATTTGGTGAGTTGAATTCAGGATTCGAAGAGCTTTGGGGACTTGATAATGCCCTGATAAGTTTCAGCCTTGAGTATGGTATTACTGATTGGGTAATGGTCGGCCTTCGCCGAAGTACTTCTCAGAAAACCTATGATGGATTTACCAAATTCACATTAATACGCCAGTCAACAGGAGCAGTTACAATGCCTGTTGCGATTTCCTATCTAACTGGAGTATCACTTCCATCAATCGAATATAATGATCCTACAAGAGAAGATCTGCTGAAGCACAGACTGTCTTTTACTCACCAGATTTTAGTAGCACGAAAATTTAACGAAGAATTTTCGTTGCAGTTTACTCCTTCATACGTTCACCATAATCAGGTTGACGAGGGATGGAGCAACGATGTTTATGCGCTTGGTATCGGTGGCAGATATAAATTCTCACGGAGGGTTGCCTTTATGTTTGAATACTTTTATTCGAGCGAAACAAGCAAACATGAAGAATTATATAATCCGTTATCGTTAGGGTTTGATATAGAAACCGGTGGCCATGTATTCCAATTGTTTATTTGTAATTCAAAATCAATGGTTGAGAGCGAAGTTGTTGGAGGTACATTTAGCGATTGGGGTAAAGGGGAAGTGTTTTTCGGATTTAATATCAGCCGGGTTTTTGCCCTGTAATAGTCAAAGCAACATTATTTATTAATATTAATTTTAGGTTTAATCATGATGAAAATAGTAATTACGGTAGTTCTAATGTTTTTTGGTTTGAACGCTGTTCATGCTCAGAAGTACATTACTAAAACTGGTGAAATTGAAATCTTTTCGGAAACATCCTTATTCACTATTGAGGCTGTTAATAATAGCGTGGCAAGTATACTAAATACTGATAATGGTGAGATAGTTGTTTCCACGCTTGTCAGATCATTTGATTTCGAAGAGGCACTTGTCGAAGAGCATTTTAATGAAAACTACATGGAGTCTCACAAATATCCTAAAGCTTCCTTCAAAGGAATTATTTCTGATTGGAATAAAGTGGATATTTCGAAAGACGGCACCTATAATTTGACTGTTAAAGGGGACTTAACTCTTCATGGAACCACAGTTAAATTATCGGAACCGGTAAAAATTGCAATAAAAAAGGATAAAATAATTGGAAACACAACTTTTATCGTTTCGCTCAAAGCTCATGGAATACAAGTGGAAGAAAGTTACAAGGACAGGATTAAAGATGAAGTTGAACTGAAAGTCCATTTTGAATATAGTCCTCATAAATAGTCAAATTTTTGAACAAACTATAAAAAAGATCAAATGAAAAAACTGCTTAAAATATTCCTAATAGTACTGGCTGTTGGTATCTTAGCCGGTGTGGCAGGGGTTTATTACGTATTCAATAAACCGGAAAGAAACATCGCTAAAGAGGAATCAGCATTGGTCACAAGTGCTGAAGAACTCTACCAATTGTTCAGTAATGACGAAACGAAGGTTTATGGAGAATACGGTAATAAAATACTTGAGGTAGAAGGCGAAATCGTTGAAGCAAACAATGCAGGCGGTGCTGTAACAATTGTTTTGAACGACCCGATGGAGGGGGTTACTTGTACGTTTGATAGTTTGTATTCTGCAAATAATCCGGATAAAATTGAGCAATTGGTTGTGGGAAAAACAGTAAGGGTAAAAGGGAAGTGTGACGGTTTCGATATGATACTGGGTGTTGTCCTTACCAAGTGCCTTATTCTTTAGATATGGTTTATTGCGAGTAATTGAGACACCTATGGACATCGAATAATTATAATTTCATTTTTGATCTTAAAGCAGACTTTTTTTGAAAAAATTAATGTAATCAATATGAAAATTCAAAGAAGAGATTTTATAAAAACATTAGCCATAGGTGGCTCCGGATTCTTATTCTTTCGACCTTCTCTGGAAGTATTTGCCGATTTTGACAATACTGCCAAGCCCATGGGCATTGAGGATGGGGAGTGGATCCCGTCAACTTGTCAGGGCTGCACTACCTGGTGTTCGGTTGAAATTTTCGTAAAAAATAAAAGAGTAATAAAAGTTCGTGGGAACCAATATTCAAGTGTAAATCCCGGTTATGTATGTCCGCGTGGACATTTGATTCCTCAAATATTATATGATCCGGACAGGTTAAAAACACCACTAAAAAGGACAAATCCTGTAAAAAGCCGACACGCAAACCCAAAATTCATCCCTATTACCTGGGATGAAGCACTTGATGAAATCGCAGACCAGTTAATAGCACTAAGAAATAATGGGGAATCGCACAAATTCGGCGTTTTCAGGGGCAGGTACAGTTACTCGCGGGATATAATTTACACTGCAATACCAAAAATTGTTGGTTCTCCTAACAGTATCGCACATAGTTCGAGCTGTGCTGAGGTCGAAAAATCCGGGGCATTCTTCACCGAAGGTTTTTGGGATTACCGGGATTATGATTTGGCCAATACCAAATGCTGTGTGCTCTGGGGAGTGGATCCAACCCGGTCTAACCGACAAGTGCCCGGGGTTATGAATAGATTTCCCGACTTATTGGAACAGGCAAGCGTGATTACTATTGACCCGGTGCTCACAACGGCGGCATCAAAATCAAAATACTGGCTGCCTGTAAAACCCGGGTATGATGGTGCACTGGCTTCTGCTATTGCTCACGAAATTATGGTGGACGGATCATGGAATAAGGAATTTGTGGGTGATTTTACGGATGGAACCAACCGTTTTGTTACCGGTGAGGAAGTGAACGAAAGTTTGTTTCAGGAGAATTATAGCAATGGCCTGGTTAAATGGTGGAACCTGGAGCTAAAAGATAAACCTGCTTCCTGGGCAGCATCTGTTTGTGGCATTTCGGCTTCGCTGATAAAAAACGTAGCCATGGAAATGGCAAAAGCAGCCCCTAATGTTATTGTTTGGATGGGGCCAGGCCCCGTTATGTCGCCTAAAGGAACATACACCGCTATGGCTATTCATTGCCTCAATGGTTTGCTGGGTTCGGCTGATAACGAAGGAGGTTCCATTCGGCACGTCAAACAAAAAGTAAATGGTATACCAGATTATTCGGATTACCAGGATGATATTGCCAAAGCAGGGGCTTCGTACCAAAAAATCGACCAGAGCGGATATCTTGACCTTCCAGCACTAAATAATGGAATATCTGGAGGCGGGGTGGTCACAAACAACGTGCCGGATGCCATGCTTGCAAAAGACCCTTACGAAATGAAAGCCGTAATTGGTTACTGGAACAATTTTAATTTTTCCGGTACAGGTACCAGACGATGGGACGAAGCCATGGCTAAACTTCCCTTCTTTGCACACATCACTACGCATGCCTCAGAAATGACACGCTTTGCAGACATCGTGTTGCCTGCTGCTTGTCATGCCGGTGAAAAATGGTCGTACCTGAAAAATTTTGGCAATACGTATTCAAGTATTTCTATCCAGCAACCTCTTGTTGAGCGAATGTTTGATGTATATGCCGATGAAAATGAAATTTGCTGGAAGCTGGCTGTAAAACTCAAAGAAAAAGGCTTCTCAAATTTATATGATTATTACTACAACGAATTTAAAGATCCTGAAACGGGCGCAAACCCAACCAACGAACATGAATTTGCCCTGTATGCCACAAAATACATGACTAAACCTTCATGGGATTTACTTCAAGGCGGATGGGATGAATTTAAGGAAAAAGGAGTGAAAAACTTCGGGCCTTATGAATTCCGCTCAAAATGGGAAGACTTTGGAACTGTCTCAGGGAAGTTTGAATTTTATTCTGAAACATTGAAAAAGGCACTGGAAGGCCATGCTGATAGACATTCAGTAACAGTAGATGAAGTTTTAGAAGCATGCAAATACGATGCCCGGGGCGAGTTGGCTTTCGTACCGCATTTTGAAGCACCCAGCCGTTGGGGCAATACCTCAGATTATCCGCTTGATTTTATAGATGCTAAATCCCGCTTAAACAGAGAAGGAAGAAGTCAGAACAGCCCCTGGTACTATAGTTTTAAACGTTGTGATCCGGGGGATGAAAATCAAGAGGATCTCATCAAAATCAATCCGCTTGATGCTGAAAAATATGGTATAAAAGATGGGGATATGGTCAAACTTATTACCGTGGAAGGGTTCATGGTTGGAAAAGTAAAATTGTGGGAAGGAATAAGACCCGGGACAGTGGCTAAAAACTACGGTATGGGTCACAGCGCTTACGGAAAATTTGCCTCCGAAAATTTTGAACTCGGCCTGGCCCGGGGCTCAAACAATAACGATTTCCTGCCGGCAGATTACGATAGGATATCGGGAAGTACAGCGAGAAACGGAGGTTTTACGGGAGTTAGAATTGAAAAAATTTAGGGTTTAGAATTATGGCGCAAAAAGCGATGGTTATAAATTTACACAACTGCGTTGGTTGTGGTGCTTGCGGAATTGGATGCAAGGTAGAAAATAATACCCAAATAAGCAATGATAAAACAACTTTTAATTGGGCTGATTTCCATGTGATGAACAAGGGTACTTTTCCCGATATAAAATACACTAATTATCCGGTACTTTGTAACCACTGTTCAGATGCACCTTGTGTTGATGCTTGCCCTTTGGAAGAAAAAGCCATTTTTAAGACCGCGGATGGTTTAACTATGACCAATGAAGAGAGATGCATTGGATGTCAATCATGCATAGTAGCATGTCCGTACAGTTCAAGAGATGTTAAGAATGATGATGTTCAATATTCCATTATAAGCTTTAATGAACCCGATGAAAAAACACATGATTATTGGGGATCATCAATCCCTTTCATCAAAAATGGTTCATCTAATCCGAAAGAAGTGGCTCAACTGACACAGAATAAGCCTCCTTATGCAAACGATTATGAACATGAGGATTACAATGCTATAAGAAAATCGGGTGTAATAGAGAAATGTATATTTTGCGAACATCGCACCAGGAAAGGTGAACTACCGTATTGTGTGGTTGTATGCCCTTGCAATGCAAGGATTTTTGGTGATATAGATGATCCGGAAAGTGAAGTTAGTAAATTGCTGGCAAAGTATGAAGCCAAAACCTTTAAAAATAACAAAGGTGAGTTCCTTGCGAAGAACGAAAAAGGTACTCAGCCAAATGTTTACTACATACGCGATAAGGAAAACGTAGCAACCAGTATTGTTGAAGAAAAACACATAGAAACGCAGTTTAAAGTGTATCCAAATCCTGCAAGTACGAACTTGAATATTGAAGTTTTTCTTGAAACTAGTGATTTCATTTCAATTGATCTATATGATATTTCTGGAAGGGTTGCCTTGAATATTGTAAATAACGAGTTTACCCCTGCAGGAAACATTAAATACAATGCGTCGCTTAATAATCTGCAATCAGGTACTTATATTTGCAGAGTACAAGTTAAAAATGTTTCTCAGGCGCAGACTGTAATTGTTACTCGATAAACGTCATGGTTATGAAAAAACCGGAAATTGAAGCTCAAATATTTAACCTTTATGCTGCATTATTTTGTGAACCTCAACAGGAACGTGATGATAATCTGCTAATATTGGAGACTCTTGAATCTTTGCAATGTGAATTAAGTATGCGGTTCAGGGAGTTTACTAGCCTTAAAGAAACGTTTTTACAATTCGATCTCCAAAGTTTATTGATTGATTACACACGCATATTCATCGGGCCTTTTCACGTTGTAGCTTATCCATATAGTTCGACATACTTTTCTGAAGGGGTTAATACACTTTACAATGAAACCACAGCATGGGTAGAGCAATTCTATAGAACCTGTGGTTTATCTTTTCAAAACACTGTGAAAGATATGCCTGATCATATTGCCGTAGAATTGGAATTTCTGTATACGATTAAGTACAATACAAACAATTTATTAAGAGAAGGGAATAAAGAACGTGGTGAGCTCTTGAGAAGAAAGTATTCTGAATTTATTAACAGTCATTTTGGCATCTGGGCGCCCAGGTTATGTGACATGGTGGTAAGTGGAGCAAATGACACATATTATGCAGAGCTTTGCAGATGGCTTAATGGTTTTATCAGGTATTATTTAATGCCAACGATCAATACTTCGAAAACCATTGATGGATCTTGTGTTGGCTAGAGCGAAGATTTTTCTTTGTTATTAGTTGAAAAGTGAGTTAATTAGAAAAGCTCCGAGCTGCCTTGCCTTTTTAGAGTAATGCAGCCTATGGGACAGGCTGGAAACAGCTTGTCCTCCCGATTCCCGCTTATGATAGTCGGGATGAATTGGAAAGGAGCAGATATTTTTTATATAAAAGTGCTTCATTTGTTTTTAACAAGTGTTGATGCTATATATTATTGTGCCACTCGGCCTGAATATATTCATTAGTGGCACAATTACCGAGCGGGCAATGTCCGTTAATGTATAAATATCTGTCTTCTTTAATGTTACAATAAAAAATTGAAAGATGACAGATATTTTATTTTTAGCCGGAATATTCATTATTGCCATCCTCTATTCTTCGGTAGGGCATGGGGGTGCCAGTGGTTACCTTGCATTTATGGCCTTACTGTCCTTTAGTCCTGACATTATGCGGCCAGCAGCACTGATACTTAATATTTTAGTATCAGCAATTGCTTTATTCTTGTATGCGAAAAACACACATTTTAAGTTTAAACTTTTTTGGCCATTTGCCCTGACTGCTATGCCCATGGCTTTTATGGGTGGCTTAATCTCAATAAATCAGGGGCCATATAAATTTATACTTGGTTTTTTCTTGCTCTTTGCCTCCGTAAGAATGATTTATAAATTCAAAACAAAAAGCATTAACCAAAAAAAATTAAACGTGCCAATAGCTTTATTTCTAGGGGCATGCCTTGGGTTTTTCAGCGGTATGATTGGCATTGGCGGAGGAATAATATTAAGCCCTGTAATCCTTTTGTTACATTGGGCCGACGCAAAAAAAACAGCAGCTGTTTCAGCAGCGTTTATACTTGCTAATTCCATGGCAGGGCTAACCGGTTTCCTTGTCAGGAATTCAATGCCCGATATGGAAATAGCCTATGTGATACTGGCCGGTGTTGTCGGAGGTTTTGTTGGTTCTTATTTAGGCAGTTTCCGGATAAAAGAACTGTACTTGCGTTATTCACTTGCCGTGGTTCTGGTATTTGCAGGCATAAAACTGATGTTGTTATGAGTAAAATTTCGGGCATACTGTTGGCTGGAGGAAGAAGTACTCGTATGGGCACGGACAAAGCCTTTATCCGGTTTCTTGGAAAAAAACTAATAGAACACAACCTGAGTTTACTGAATGCATTGTGCCAGGAAGTGCTGATAAGTGCGAACCAGACTGTTTATGAAAGATTCGGCATACCGGTAATAAATGATAAATTTGAAGATGCAGGGCCTATTGGCGGTATACATGCCTGCCTGGAGAAAGCATCGTTTCAGTACAGCCTCATCTTATCCTGCGATTTACCTTTTTTGAACCAAAGTTTGCTGTATGGTTTGCTAATCCATATTCACGAGGGGTATGATATAATTGCGTATCAATATAATAATCTGGTTGAACCGCTTTTTGCCTGTTACTCAAAAAATGTAATACCTAAAATCGAAGAAAACATAGAACAAAAAGATTTTAAACTACAGAACCTATTTAAACAACTCAGGGTTAAGCTGCTTCCATTACACAACAAGCTGTTTTCGGCGAACCTGAATTCTGTTTCCGACATGCGTGCTTTTCAAAACCAGTTTCGCTGGAAGTTGCCCAATATGATAATAGTTTCCGGTGACGGTAGAAATGTGGGCAAAACCTTTTTTACCTGCTCGGCAATAAAACACTTTTCAAGACAACAGCAGGTTTTGGCCGTGAAAACATCCTCGCATTTTCATGAGACTTTCCGTAAAGAGCAAGTAATTAATGAAGGCGCTGATTATAAAATCATACAAGAAACCAGCATAAATCAAAAAGACAGTTCACGAATGCTTCAAGCCGGGGCGCATGAATCCTTTTTCATAATGGCTGACAAAAACGGCCTGTCCGAGTCATTTGAACAACTGGTACCATTGTTTAAAGATAAAATTATCATAGCCGAATCGGGCGGTTTATGTGATTTTGTCCTTCCCGGTTTCTTTTTCTTTATAAAACCGGATAAACTGCTAATTCAAAAGAAAAGTTATTTAAAATACCAGCCCATTATGGTTAACAACAGTTCAAAAGGTTTTGATTTCAATGTAGAAACCCTTGATTTTAGGGATAATCATGTAATAATTAAAGAGTTGCACAATGGAAGCATTTGAAAAAATACAACAAATAATCAGCCATACTAAATCTTCGCACACAGTTGAGGAAAAAACTTTAAAGGATATTACCGGCCATGTGCTTCAACAAGATATTGTCTCTGATATGGATATGCCCCCGTTCGACAAATCAGCCATGGATGGCTATGCATGCTGTAAACAGGATATAGCGAATCCTCTTAAATTAATAGAAGTGATAGCAGCAGGAAGTGTTCCCGTAAATGAGATAAAAGAAAACCAGTGCTCTAAGATTATGACCGGAGCCAAAGTACCAATCGGGGCCGATTGTGTTTTTATGGTGGAAGATGCTGAAAAAATCGATGAAAATACCGTTCGTTGCATCAACCTAAAAACCAAAACCAACATTTGTTACCGGGGCGAAGATTGCAAAAACGGCGATATTTTGCTGCAAAAAGGCCGGATTATAAAATCCGAACATTTGCCAATTATGGCATCGGCAGGATACACCCGGGTAAAAGTAAGTCGAATGCCGACCATTGGATTGATTGTTACAGGCTCCGAACTGGTTGAACCGGATCAAAAGCCCGACAATGGGAAAATACGCAATTCCAATGCGATTCAAATATCAGCATTATGCAAAAAAATGAACCTTGAAGTTAAATATTACGGAATAGTTGTTGACGATATCAAGCAACTGAGTACGGTGTTTAATATGGCAATGAATGAAACCGATGTGATCATGATTACCGGGGGGGCATCTATGGGCGATTATGACCTTGTACCGGAATTGTTGTCAGTTTCGGGGTTTGAAATAATTTGGGAGCGCACCGGCCTGAAACCGGGAAATCCCATGAGTTTTTCATATAAAAACAACAAATATTGTTTTGGCTTATCCGGGAACCCTGTATCTTGTATGGTGCAGTTCGAATACCTTGTAAAACCCTTGCTGTACAAGCTGCTGGGAGGTCATTACATTCCTCCGGTAATAAAGGCGGAAATGGCTATGGACTTTCATAGGAAAAACTCATCGCGCTTCGGGATAATTCCTGTTTTAATAAACACGCATGGACTTGTTGAGCTGCTGCCTTTTAATGGTTCTGCACACCTAAACGCGTTAGCCGGGGCTAATGCCCTGATGGAAGTCGCGACAGGAATTAACGAACTAAAAAAAGGAGAATACGCTTATGTACGATCAATATAACAGAGAAATCACATACCTGCGCATATCGGTAACCGACCGGTGCAACCTGCGCTGTAACTATTGTATGCCTGAAGAAGGCGTAGTGCTTAAAAAGCATGAGGATTTATTAAGTTATGAAGAAATTATTGAAGTAATAAAAACCGGTGTTCGGCTGGGTATTAATAAAATACGGCTGACCGGTGGCGAACCGCTTGTCCGTAAAGGTATTGAAACCCTTGTGTCGAAAATCAATGAAATTGAAGGAATTAAGGATATCGGGCTAACAACCAACGGTATTTTACTTCCTAAATTAGCTGTAAAACTCAGAGAGGCCGGTTTAAATCGGGTCAATATCAGCCTTGATACACTAAATCCGGAAAAATATCGCAAAATTACCAGAGTAGGATCCTTAGAGCAGGCACTCGCCGGTATTGAAGCCGCCCAAAACGCGGGCTTTGATCCTATTAAAATAAATTTTGTACGCATAAAAGGCGTCAATGAGGATGATGAAGAAACCGTTAAAGAATTCTGCAAACTGCAAAAACTCGAACTCAGGTTTATCCGCCAAATGAACCTCGAAGGCGGTGAATTCTATCCCGTTGAAGGAGGCAATGGCGGATTGTGTGCTATTTGCAACCGTTTACGCCTAACCGCCGACGGATACATTATTCCTTGCTTGTTTTCAGATTATGGCTACAGCATTAAAGAAACCGGAATAGAGCAAGCTTTTTATAAAGCACTGAACAAAAAACCTAAAACAGGCAAGGCAGCCCACAAGCATTACTTTTATAATATTGGAGGTTAAGATGGGCAAATTCTCACATATTAATGAAAAAGGAAAGGCATCTATGGTAGATGTAAGCCATAAGCCGAATCAGCTAAGAATTGCCAAAGCCACAGGCTTTATCACATTAACAGAAGACACCCTGCAATTAATTAAAGAAAATCAACTAAAAAAAGGCGATGTTCTTTCTGTAGCAGAAATTGCAGGAATTCAGGCTGCCAAACAAACACAATTCCTTATTCCATTGTGCCATAATATTAATCTATCGAAGGTGGAAGTAAACTGTATACTTGATTCCGGAGGGATAAAAGTCAACAGCTTGGCAAAATGCACCGGTCAAACTGGCGTTGAAATGGAAGCCCTTGTAGCTGTAAGCTTTGCTTTACTTACGGTTTACGATATGTGCAAAGCCGTGGATAAATCAATGCAGATTAGTGGGGTGCATTTAGTTTCAAAAGAAAAAGGTTAAGATTATGATACCAAAGCGTTGTGAGGTTGTTTCAGTTAACATCTCTGAAAAAAAGGGAACTATCAAAAAACCGGTTGACTACATAGAATTGACCGGCACAGGAGTAATGAAAGATGCACATGCGGGGAAATGGCACAGGCAGGTAAGCATGCTGGCCACAGAAAGTATAAAAAAAGCAGAGGCAACGGCTAAAACTAAATTTCCGCCGGGCACATTCGCCGAAAACATTACCACACAGGGCATTGAATTGCACAAGGCTGTTGTATTCGATCGCTTTTTCAATGACAATGTTGCACTTGAGGTAACACAAATAGGGAAAAAATGCCACAATACCTGCGAGATAGGCAAAAAAATTGGTAATTGTATTATGCCGGTTGAAGGCATATTCGCCAGGGTGATAAAAAAAGGAACTATAAAAGCCGGGGATGTTTTGGAATATACACCTAAGGTGTTTGATATTCGGATAATTACACTCAGCGACAGGGCTTCTGCCGGGGAATATGATGATTTAAGCGGGAAGAAAATCATTGAACTTTCCCGAATATGGTTTAAAAATAATAACCTTAATGCAAAATTCAGCAAAGTAGTTATACCAGATGAGCCTGAGATACTGGAAAAAATATTACTTGAAAAATTTCAAAATCATGCTGATATTGTTTTTACTACAGGAAGTACGGGCATCGGTGAAAGAGATATAGCCCCGGAGACCATATTGCCGCTACTCGACAAGGAAATTCCCGGTATTATGGATATGATACGTATTAAATACGGCATGTCCAGGCCTAATGCATTATTAAGCCGCTCTCTTGCCGGAGTTAAAAACAAAACCCTGGTATTTGCTCTGCCAGGGAGTCCCAAAGCAGTGGCCGAGTACCTCGAAGAAATTCATAAAACTTTGTTTCATACTATGCTTATGGTACAAGGAATTAACAAACATTAGAATGTGTTGTTAAATTAGGTCAACATTGCCTATACGCTATGATATTAAATTTTCCTTTTGGCTCTCGCCATTTGGATGAATTTATTTAGCAAAAAACACAGCTTGAATTACAAAAACAGCAGGTATATTAAGTAGGATGTAATCAGGTACTTATAGAAAGTGCGGCTGCCGAAGTTTTGGGATAGTGTATAGTCTATTATAAATGTAACTCCAAGCGACAACAGCTGTACGCAAATAGCTATGGGAATAGCATCTAACACCGGCAATGTTTTGGGATTTAGCGTGGCAAGCCCTGGAAAAGCAGAGGTACCATATATGATTACAAGATGCACGACGTAAATAACAAGCGCGCGCTTCCCGAACATAGTATAGTAAGGCGCCAATCCTTTTGTAACTGAGTAGAAGTTAGAGACGATGCTAATTATAATAAATACTAACCCGGTTCTCACGAAGAAGTTGCCGGGGTTGTCAATCGGGTAATCAAACATATGATAGTCAACTGCAGGAAAGGCTGTACCCACTGAATAACCGAGCCCCAGCAAAGCAAGCCCTATGGGAACAGTATAAAATCTAAGGAAATTCAGTCTCTTCTCCTGCTCAATTCGCTGAAGTATAGTTCCAAATCCTACTCCAAGCAAAAGAAATCCTGTATAAGGGAAGATTGAAAAAAGAGTTCCTTTTTCATAGCTAAGGTATGCGGCGAATATTTCAGGAATATAAGAGAACCAATCAATATTCAAAATCACCGGAGAAAGGAATACGATGCTCATTGATGCTGTAAATGCATAAAAACCAAGTGTTTTACTGTTTCGAGTGATTTTGAAAAATACTAAAGCAATTAAGAGGGACACACCAAATAACTGCAATATATTTACTTTGAAAAAGCTTAACCAGTAACGGTATTCTATAAACGGGAGGTCGTAAATTTTTGCAGCGGGGAACACAAGCATGTAACCGATCGCAATTAATACCAGGGCTGTCCTGATCCTTTTCTTTGTTGTATCTCTTGAAATCGTCCCGTCTTCCAGGCGTTTGTTTGCAAATACATGCACAGCGCCGGATACGAACAGGAATACAGGCGCCGTAAGCCCGCGGATAAAGTGCCACACACTCCATGGGAACACAATCGTATCGTAGCCGGAAGGATCAGCTATAGCATATATTGTATGCCCCTGTATCATCATGAGCATAGCAAAAACCCTTGCCAAATCGAGCGCCGCCAATCTTTGGGATTTTATTCCCGGTGGTGTGAACTTCATTGGGTTGGAATTGGGATTTGTTAATAAAAAGTGTCATACATTACCCGATCCGAGCCGGGATGTATGACACCTATGAAAACCCTTGAATTTGAAAACGATTACTCTTTTTGTTTTATTGGGAAGTAAATATGGGTTTCATATTCCTCCGGCGGAACCTCACCCGGGTCATTTGCATAGACCTCCCACAAGAAACCGTTTGTTTCGAGATTATTTCGGTTTAAATATTCCATCATTGCTTTGTAAGCATATTCCGACTCGCTATAAGGTCCGATATGAATTGTTTTAATAGCTTTACCTGCATAAGATACGTCCTTTTTAATCCTTCCGGTTGGTGCAACATCAGTTGATTTAACGGGTACGCCTGCACGGAAGTTCCAGCTCATCGGGTCTTCCGACCACGCCACAGTAACTGACATAGGCATTCCGGCCATCTCAATCTTATTCTGCGCTGTAAAAGCCATTATTTCACCAAAGGCAGAGCCCATTTTGTTTGCAATCAACGCACTATCCATACCGAAAACCGAATCGGCTATGAAATAGTATGGCGTGCTTTCCACCATCTCTTCAGTGATTTCATAGTTGGTAATAACATCAGCCGACATAGTTTCAGCAATGTTTTTAATATTTTCAAGGCCCTGATCGAACATTTCGCCAACAGCAGCTTCCATCATCGGCACCATAATTCTCATCAGGAACGGCATTGTACCTTCCATTGTCCATGTAACATTTGATGCACCTTCGTTTTCTTCGAATTTCCATGTGCCATGACTCGGATCGCCATCATCCTCCATAAAATAAAGCTCGGTTTTAATTAAGCTGTTTGGTTGGCTTTCAGCAATTTTTAACCTGCCTATGCCTACCTGTTCGTGTTCGCTAGTCCATGAATATGAAGCTCCGACTCCTTTAATAATTTCGCCGTATTCCATTTTCATATTAGGGTCGAGTTCGTTCCACGGGGACCACCTCTCCCAGTTTTTTAAGTCGTTGACAAGTACGAAAGCATTAACAGCAGGGGCATTTATTGTAATAGAGCGTTCTACTTTCATGTCCCCGGGCATAAAAGCATTGATAATGAGAAATAATGCGATAAGGGCTACGATGATAATAAGTAAAATCTTCAGGAATTTCATTGATATACCTCAATTAGCCGGACAAATATTTTAGGATATCCAATTTATAATTATTTCTCTAATTCACATAGAAAAAATTACAAATTGTTAATGAAATAAGCCCTAAATGTGTAAATTGGAATTTATGTAAAACAATTATCACGTTATAAAATCTCATGCCTGAAAGAATAAAAATTGCAGAGTTAAATCAGCTTGAAGACCGGAAACCCGCTTATGCTCTCGCAGGAGAAACTGACCTTGTTGTTATCCGATGGGATGATAATGTATCAGTGTTCGAAGGCCGTTGCCTACATCGCGGAGCATTGCTGGCAGATGGATTTATCGATGCTAACAACCTGATATGCGGAGTCCATTACTGGGATTTCCGCTATGATACCGGTGTAAGTGAATATAATCACGAGGAAATACTCTATAAATTCCGGGAAATAATTGAAGATGGCGTTGTATATATTGATAAATCCGAACTCGATAAATACGAACAAGGACATCCGAACCATTTCAACAGGGATGAATACTTAGGCCAGTACCAGCCTACACAACCCGACCCCGCAGAGCCTTATAACCATTTCATCGGACAACTGGCAAATTCCGGGTTGAAAAATTTTGGCCCTCACGGCCCGGTCGAAGCGATGGGCGTAAGCCGTGAAAATCTTCCTAAATGGGACGATATACAAATTCTGCCGGCTCAGCTTGCATTTAAACCTCTACCTGATGATGCTGAAGTTGAAACAGAGGTCATCATCGGCCCGAAAGCCAAGAAGCCACTGAAACTGAAAATCCCGCTTTTTGTATCCGATATGAGCTTTGGAGCTCTGTCCGAAGAAGCAAAAGTAGCATTATCACGAGGAGCTCAGAAGGCCGGCACAGGCATCTGCTCCGGTGAGGGCGGGATGCTGCCCGAAGAACAGCAGGAAAACTCACGTTATTTTTATGAATACGCCAGCGCAAAATTTGGATTTAAATGGGATTTGCTGAAAAAAGTCCAGGCTTGCCACCTGAAACTGGGGCAGGCTGCCAAAACAGGGACGGGCGGCCATC
>CAYVVD010000008.1:122905-131452 GCA_964454975.1 uncultured Hyphomicrobiales bacterium
GGGACATAAAAACACAGGTAAAATCAGCAAGGTGAGAGGAATACCGGAAGGTGAGCCGGCTATTTCCCCTTCGACATTTACAGATTTGCATACAATTTCCGATTACAGGGAGTTTGTTGAGCAGGTCAGAGATGTGTCCGGCGGAATTCCTGTTGGAGTTAAAATGTCTGCTAATCACATTGAAGAGGACATCGATGCTGCGCTTGAGATAGGAATTGATTATATCATCATTGATGGAAGGGGAGGTGGCACCGGAGCCGCTCCATTGATTTTCCGCGATCATATATCAGTTCCGTCAATCCCGGCGCTTGCCAGAGCGCGAAAGCATCTGAATATGAGAAATGTCAAGAATGTATCATTGATAATTACAGGAGGCTTGCGCCTTGCTCAGGATTTTATTAAGGCGATGGCTCTTGGCGCCGATGCTATAGCGATTGCTAATTCTGCTATCCAGGCTGTTGGATGCATTGCTATGCGGGCATGCCATACCAATAACTGCCCTGTTGGAGTGGCTACACAAAAAGAAAGTCTGAGAAGGAGGCTTGATGTTGAGTTATCAGCTATCAGACTGGAGAATTTCTTTAATGCATCGATTGAGCTTATGCAGGTTATGGCCCGTGCATGCGGACATGATAAACTATCGAATTTTAATCAACATGATATAACAACATGGAATCGCGATATGGCATACCTTTCTGGAATAAGCTATGCCGGCGCATCTCCACTTTACGGAGAATAAATGCAATTACCTGAGTTGAAATTATCGGACTGGAGCGAAACAAGAAATTCGCTTCAAAACGTTGCCAGGCTGCTTGGCAGCATCCGGGGCAGCCTTACTCCAAACCAGCTTCACTGGTACAACCATTCGCTGATTGTAAGAAACGCAGGGCTTTCGAGCGGGTTAACCGGCGATATTGATTCAAATCCATTTGAACTAACACTTGACGTACGTAACCAGTCGCTAAAGGTCGAAGTCCTGGATTTTATTTTTGAATTGCCAATTGCCGGAACAAATACTTCGGAATTGTATTCAGAGATAAAACGGTTATTAAATGGGAAGACAGCAGAATATGAATTGGAAGAGTCATTTTCAGAAGAAGTTCTTGTGTTGGATCCTGATTATTGCCGGAA
The DNA here is from genome assembly GCA_964454975.1 of uncultured Hyphomicrobiales bacterium. Taxonomy (GTDB): domain Bacteria; phylum Bacteroidota; class Ignavibacteria; order Kapaibacteriales; family UBA2268; genus CAYVVD01. The sequence goes on from CAYVVD010000008.1 coordinate 124,037, forward strand.
ATTCATTAACGCTGCATTAATCATCAACCAGGTCATGATGAAGCTGCGATCACTTATTTCAGGGCGTTCCGGACTTGTGCGATTCTGGCCGCATCACTTTGACCTCGCATTGCTCTGGTTTTCCGGCAACACGGTTGATGGTTATGATGAAAACAACCCCGACTGGTATTACGAGCAGATGAATTTTGGCTTCTCAACAGGAGATGAATTAATTCCTGAAGCATACTTCTATGCAACTCTATATCCTAACAATCACTCTTTCAGCGGAATTGATTTGCCGGAGAAGTCTATTATGCATAAAGAGGGCTGGACCGGTGCTGTTTTGAAATATGATGACATCCGGGAAGACATAAATGCACCAGTATTAGCTCTAAACTTTTTCAGGGATGTGCATAAGCAGGTATCAGGATTAATTGGTTGAAGTTATTTAGTGATAAAATTATTATAGGTTCTTTAAGTTGTAAAATTGTTTGAATTGAATAACAATTAATAAAATTGCCGCCTTCAGAAGAAGACGGCATTGGCAAGTGCTAAGGTTGAATATAGCAGTTAAGCATACTACGTTCTAAAATAAACAGGGTTTCGCCGTTATGAATAAAAGTGAAAAATTCTATCCGGTTAACCTGAATTTATCAGGTAAAAAAGTGCTGGTAATCGGCGGTGGAAATGTTGCTTCGCGCAAAGTGAAGATACTGCTGGAATATAAGGCAGAAATAACAATATTATCACCGAAAATATCGGGAACAATAAAAGAGCTTGCTGAATCGGGGCAGATAAAACTGCTTAACAGGACTTTCAGGGATGGCGATATAAAGGGGTTCGACATAGTGTTTTATGCCGCTACAGGAACCAGCCTGGCTAAAAAAGTAGCTGCTGAAGCAAAGTTAGAAGGAGCTCTGTTAAATTCTGCAGTCAGCCCAAAACTTAGCGACTTTTATCTCCCTGCCAAATTCGAGCGTGGTAGCCTTACAATCAGTATTTCAAGCGAAGGAAAGGCTCCTTTCTATGTAAAACATATTCGCAAAAGGCTGGAAGAGATATTCACCGAAAGGGAGTCAGTTATTATTGACCTGGCAGGCAAGCTAAGAAAGCAGGTGCTTGCATCAGGGCTTAATCGAAGCGAAAAGAGTGATATTTACGAAAAGTTTGTCGAAACAGACTGGAACATGATTATCAAACAATATGGCGTTGAAACTGCAGAAGAGTTGATAAACGATTGGATTAAAGAAGCAAAGAAATGAGTATTAAAGGAAAAGTTTACCTCGTTGGAGCAGGGCCGGGCGATCCGGAATTGATAACTATTAAAGGAATTGAATGTATTAAGCAATGTGATGTTGTTCTTTACGACAAGCTTGCCGCACCCGTGCTGCTGAATTACTGCAAACCGGGCGCAGAGAAAATATTCGTTGGAAAGGAAGCAGGCACTCACCATGTAAGGCAGGAAGACACAATTGAAATGCTTATTCGCTTTGCAAACGAGGGAAAGGATGTTGTACGGCTGAAGGGTGGAGACCCGCTGATATTTGGAAGAGGCTCTGAGGAAGCTCTGGCACTTCGCGAGGCCGGCATAGGGTTTGAATTTGTTCCCGGGATTACTGCAGCAAGCGGAACAACTGCTTATGCAGGGATTCCACTTACCCACCGCAATCTTGCTACCCAGGTGCATATTGTTACTGCGCACGAAATGCCCGGAAAAGAAGGTAGCCAGGTTGATTGGGAGAAAATTGCTCAACTGCGTAACACAACGATAGTAATATATATGGGTGCGCGGCTGTTGGGTGAAATTACTGCAAAACTATTGGAGTACGGAATGCCTGCAGATACTCCTGCAGCGATTATTGAGAAAGGAACAATGCCGGACCAGCGTGTCCAAACCGGAACGATTACTGATATATTTGATATTGCCCGGGCTAATGATTTCAAACCACCCATGATAACCGTTATCAGCCCCAATGTCCCGCTCGCAGGTGAATTAAGCTGGTTTGGCAATGGCATTCTTTTTGGAAAGAGGATAGTTATAACTCGTGCTGCAGATCAGTCAGTAAGCCTTGTCCGGAAAATCAGGGAATATGGTGGAATACCTGTACTTTTTCCTGTCATTAAAACGGCTTTATCTGTCCCAAATGATTCAATCAATAATATTTTGAAAGGAAAATGGAACTGGCTCCTATTCACAAGTGAAAATGGTGTGCATTATTTCTTTGAATTGCTTGAGCGGGAAAATCTGGATGCACGAGCATTGTCCGGAATTAAAATAGCTTCTGTAGGATCTCATACCGGGAAAACGCTTAAAGAGAAAGGAATTGTTGCAGACCTTATTCCGGAGAAGTTCACCTCAGCTTCTCTGCTGGAACGGCTGAATTCTGAAAATCAAATTGAAGGCAACAGGTTCCTCAGGATTAAGGGATATTTTGATACAGATCCCCTCAGCGATGGCATAGAGAAATCAGGCGGATTTGTTCAGAAGCTTTCTGTTTATTCCCTTGGGAAGGATGAACCTTCCGGGGAGGCTGTTAAAGACCTGAAACAAAATGGCGCCGATTGTGTATTATTTACAAGTATGTCCACTGTAAATAATATGTGTGAATTACTTGGTGAGGATGATTTTAAAAAGCTGATGGGAACCACATACCCTCTGGCAATCGGACCTGTTACAGCAGAAGCCCTTGGCATAAAAGGAATCAGTAATTATGGAATCTCGGATATTCAGACGATAGATGGAATGATAAGCCATTTAATCGAGGCGATGAAATGAAGAGAATATTCGTTTATCTTATTTTATCTTTGATACTTTTTTCATGCAGCACTGAAACCGGGAGGATTGTTGTACCGGAAGAAACGAGAAGCTATTACCTGGGCTTTACACCTTTTCCTTATGATTTTGGCAGCGCGGAACAAAACTGGATTTATGATAAAATCCATACCGATGCCGACATTATATCACACCACTTCGATAACGGTATTCCCTGGCAGGAATCCCTGGATGGGACGGATTTTCATATTAACATCCGTAATGAATGGGCATATAGGAAAGGCTCCACTCCTGACGGACACCAAATCCTGCTATCGGTTACGCCGATTGACATCCTGCGCAGGACACTGGCGCCATACAAAGCCGAATCGGAAGATATGGAATTGCCGGAACCGTGGAGTAAATATGAATTCAATCATGACAATGTAAAAAAAGCGTATCTAAATTACTGCGAAAGGATTATTGATTTTTACCAACCGGATTACTTCTGTTTTGGAATAGAAGTGAACCTCCTGCTGCTGAACGAACCTTCCAAATGGCAGAAGTACATGGAGTTGCACAGGAATACATATAAAGAGCTAAAAAAGAAATACCCGGATTTACCCGTTTTTGTTTCGGTTACCGGCGTGGATTTGCTGGGTGAATATACTGCATCAGACGAAAACAATCAGCAAACAGCACTCAGAGAAATAATGGAATACAGTGATATGCTCGGGCTTTCCATGCATACCTTCCTCAGCTCAATTTTAACATACCCGCTCCCGGTGGACCTGTTCAAGAGGATTCTCGATTTGACAAACAAGCCAATTGGCATAACCGAAACATCATATCCGGCAGATACATTGCATTTAGATAGCTACAATGTAAAATTAGAAGGAAGTCCCGAAAAACAATTGGATTTTTTCGTTAAGCTCATGAGGGACGCTGAAGATTACGATGTTAAATTCATCATCAACTTTCTAATCCGGGATTACGATTACCTCTGGGACAAGCTCTCATTCAACGACGACATATTCAAAGTCTGGATGGACACCGGCTTTTACGACGAAGACGGCAATCCCCGCACAATCCGCCAGCTCTGGCTGGATAATCTGGCTCTGAAAGTAGAATAACGAAGAATAGGGTATAGGGAACAGATGCCACTGCTCAATACGTAGGGCTTAGAACATATCCCGCTAATCATTTAATCTGCTGAATTGTGGTTCAATCCGTATAGAATTTGTATGCTACACCTCATAACCTAAATACTGGTGCATGACGATATGGTTAATCTATATCCTAAACTCTTCTGCTTCTGGCGTGGATAACCATTCTTTAAATGTTTGAGCGGTGTGGTCTTTTTCGGAGAGGCTCACATCTTTAAGCGGCCATTTGATGCCAAGTTCCGGGTCGAGGCAATTGATTGAGGACTCGCCGTATTTGTTCCATAAGGCAGTGCATTTGTACTGCATTTCTGTGCCGTCTTCGAGTGCACAAAATCCGTTGGCAAAGCCGGGAGGCACCCACAACACATATTTATTTTCTTCAGTGAGCTCGAATGTTTCATGTTCTCCAATTGTAAGTGAACCGGGCCGGATATCCACTTCTGCAATAAATGCCGAACCTCGTGTTACCCGAATCAGCTTGCCCTGTGGCTTGTCCCACTGGAAATGCATCCCACGCAAAACACCACGAAGCGAGCGAGAATGATTATCCTGGACAAAGCTTAAAGGCAAGTCAAGTGCTTCAAATTCATCGGCACGAAAGGATTCCATGAAGAATCCGCGATGGTCCCCGCGTACTACTGGTTCAAATAGGATAAGCCCGTTCAGTCGGCGGGATATTACTTTTAGTCCCATGATTACTCTGCGAGTATGTTCCCGGAAAGAAGTTTAAGTTCGGTTTCGCTGATTTTCGTATCATAAAATGCATTGCTTATTGCATTGCGGCTGCGTAGCAGGTTAAGCTGCGCCTCCCTTAGTTCGACAGAATTTACCTGCCCGAGTTTGAAGAGTTCATTTGTACGCTCGAAATTAGTCTCGGCTGCTGCAAGGTTTGATTGTTCTATTTCAAGAATTACCCTTCTGCGCTCGTAGGTATCATAAGAATTGCTGATATTAAGGTCAATAAGTGTCCGCACCTGTTCGATACTAACCTGGCTCATTTCAATCATTACCTGTGCATTTTCATTTGCTATGTTAGTTCTAAATCCGTCAAAGATATTCATGCTCAGATTCATACCTGCTGTGAACTTGTCATCGCTTGTTTCAAGTATAAATCCCTGGTCATTAACCGTGTTTGCAATAGAATAGCCTGCGCTCAGGGCAATCCTGGGATAATATGCAGAAATAATCATATCTTTGTCAAGCTGGCTTATTTCCCTGTCATTCAGCGCCCTGTTGATTGATGTGTTGTTTGCAAAGGCATCATCTCTGAGCTGTTCGATTTCCGGCAAAGAATCAAATTCTTTATCAGTTGAAAGGATATATTCCTCATCGGTGTTAATACCCATGATATAATTTAAGCTGCGTATCGAATTTACATACGCAAGTTCTGCCCTTAGGTAGTTTGTGCTGTCGGTATTATAATCAACCTGTGCAGAAAGGAGTTCCAGCCCTGTTGCAACACCAAACTCACCACGATCGCGTGCACGCCGCAGCCTTTCGCGGCTGATTGCAAGGTTTTCTTTCATCAAATCAAGATTTTCCTGTGCCTTCAGTGCGGAATAGAATGAGTTGGCAAGTTCTCGAACAGTATTTTCAATCGCAACCTGGATTTCGATATCGCTTCTTTCACGAAGTGCACCGAGCTTGTCGCTGCTTGCGAACATTGCGAAGCCGTCAAAAATTGTCCAGCTTAGTTGTGCTCCTGTATTGAATGATCGGCTTCCGGAGTTTTCAGTTGTGACTGTTGTTTCGGTGTTATTCAGCGCAAGAACCGTCTCGCCGTTACTCAGGCTGTAACTGTAGCCTGCGTTAATATCCAGCCTTGGGAGCATGCCGGCATTTCCCGGGCTGTCATTATTTTGGGCTATTTCAGCGCTTTTTTTAACAAGCCTGATTGAATAATTATTAACAAGCGCCGTTTCAATTGCCTGCCTTAATGAAAGCGTCTCCTGTGCAAAAACGCTTGTGGTTAAGATGCATAATATCAGAACAATTCTAATCATATCAGCTTATATCACTATTTGAATATTCTTCAAGTGATTTCTTTTCCCTGTATGCAGGTTCAAGTTCTTCGGGAGTTAACTCCTTTCCCGTGAATATTTTCTTAAAGTAGTATCTAGTTTTATTCAAGTATAACATCAACACAGGTAAAAATGTAAGAATAAAGATCGAAGCGAAAATCAGTCCGAACGCTACCGAACTTGCCATTGGAATCAGAAACTGTGCCTGGATACTTGTTTCAGTTAGTAATGGGAAAAGACCCAATACAGTTGTCAGGGTAGTAAGCAATATCGGCCTGAAACGGTTAATACCTGCTTCGTAAACAGCTTCCCTGAAACTCATTCCGTCACGCACAAAATCGTTCATCGTGTTTACATACACGATTGAATCATTTACAATTATTCCAATCAATGCAATCATACCATAGATTGAAATTATACTAATCGGCAATCCCATGAAGAAGTGCCCCCACATTGCACCAAGAAATCCGAGCGGCACAAGTGCAGCAACAAGAAATGCCTGGCTGAATGAACGAAAGCTGAGAGCTATCAGGAAGTACATGACGAAGAATGATATCAGCAGTAAAGGCATTGACTGCTGGAATTTCTGAAACTCTCTTTTCTGGCCAAGCAGTGCAGTTTTCACTCCCGGATGTTCTATAAGTATATTTCCCAGTATCCTGTCCACCTTCTCGGTAACCGGCCCGGATGGCAGGCTTTTGTTAATCTGGTCGGCCTCAACAGTAATTTCCCTCATTCCATCCATGTGGTTGATTTTAATAGAGCCACGCTCAATTTCATAGTCTATCAATTCATCTAGTGGGTATTCATTGCCATTTTGGAGCCTGATGCGCATTTCATCAAGATCGTTGATAGAAGAGCGTCCCTCAAGCGGGTATTTCACCCAAACTTTAATCTCATCTTCACCCCTTTGCAAGCGTTGAATTTCGTCACCAAAAAAGCCCTGCCTTATTTGCCTTGCAATCTCAACACTTGTAAGGCCAAGCATATAAGCTTTTTCTTTCAATTTTATTTTAATCTCGCGAATACCCTGAGGGTCATTATCAATAACATCTTTTAATTGCTCAATATTCCTGAGACTGTCCTTGAATGCTTCTTTTGCAGATGTAAGTTCATTAAGATTCCTTCCAACGAGCGAAATAGAGACCAGCTTACCGAATATCTGTCCTGTACCGTAGGTAAGCTTAACTGCATCATACACATCACCGACTTTTTTTCTGATTTTCTCAGCAACAACAAAATTCTGAACATCCCTTTCATCAACCGGAACCATTACAACTGTTACAGTTCCTACATTAGTACCGCCGGTTTCCTGCTTAAAGAAGCCGCTACCCGGCTCAACGCCAATGTTCTTTACGACTTTTCTAATCAGGCTGGAATCACTGTTAAATTCCTTTTTCAATTCTTTGTCTGTCTCAAATGCAGCCAGCTCAATTTTTGACAGCACTTCATTGGTTCTGCTTTCAGGCGTACCTGCAGGTAACTCCAGGACTATATC
>CAYVVD010000009.1:0-124394 GCA_964454975.1 uncultured Hyphomicrobiales bacterium
CAAACCTATCCAACCGAGCTGCCATGGAATAGAGCTGAAAAATATGCCAAAGTTGCCTTTCCATGAATCAGCACCGGAGAACATCCACACCTGGTATTGCTTGCCCTGCACATGGTAGAGGAATTTATCCAGCCCGCGGGCAACTCCACCCCAATCAAACAGCGGTTCCGCTGATGAGCGTATTGGAAGGTACAAATAAAGGCTCACAGCGGAGAGCAAAGGGATTCCTGCCAGGAGAAGCCCTTTCACAAAGGAATGTTTAACGCCTGATTCCCGACTCACTTCATAGAGCAGGTACAGCGAAGGGATTATCAACAATATGGTTGTCAGGTGGTTTGCAAAACCAAGCCCGACAAACAATCCGGCAAGCGCCCATAAGCGGAAGTCTTTGTTGTAATATGCCCTGAGAGAATATAGTACAGCCAGGTTGAACAGCAGCATCTGCAGGGAATATACTTCGAGCATTACTCCCTGCTCCCAGACCGTTTTGGCAAAAGCAAATGAAAGCGCAGAGACAAAAGCTGCAATCTCGATTCCGTTACTTGATTTTTTCGCTGATGGAATGTTATTGAAAATATCCAGGCAGATGATGTAAAAAACAACGGAAGCTAATGCTGTGTAAACTGCAGCAAGAACGTTCAGCGCAACAATATCCCTGATGGGCAGGATAATTGTCCATAGGTAACCAAGCAATGTGAAGAGCGGATACCCCGTGGGATGGGAAATCCCCAGGATCGAGCAAACAGCTGCAAGTTCGCCGGAATCTGTGAAGGTAAGCCCGGGCGCGAGCGTTAGCATATAAACGCCAAAAGAAAGGAGAAACACAATATATGGAAATGCCCTTTGCATGATGCTCAATCACTCATTCAAAGGGCAAATATACAAATTTCTGTGTTCAGGTGTTAACCGTTTCCCGTGTGGCATCCCTGTTTTTAACAAGTATCTTCACGAATGTGGATTTTGTCCTGTGGAGCAGGGATTTTGTCAGCTTGTCCAGCTTCTCGATGCTGTGGTCGCCAAACTGCCCGCGATATTCTTCGAGTAGCTGCTGGCGGATTTTTTCAAATTTCTCAGAGTAGTCACCCATAATATCATCCGTCAAAGATTCCTGCCATTCATGGAATAGCCGCAACTCGTCCTCAATTATTTTCTCGGCTTCGGGGACAGCATTCTTCAAATGCTCCTGTTCAATATCTTTGAGGTGATGCTTAATGTTCTCCAGATCATAGTATTTGGTATGTTCAGGAAGCTCGCTTGTGTCTGTATCCCGCGGAATCGCCATATCTACAATCAGTCCGGGGGCATTATCCATTAAAGCAAGTTTTTGTAGCAGGTTCGAGCTTATAATGTAATCATCAGCTCCGGTTGAAGTAAATACTGCATCAGACATAGTGAGAGCATATTCAAGATTGTCAAGGCTGTCTGACTGGCCGCCGTATTTTTCTGCCATCATCTGGGCCTTGAACTCAGTCCTGTTTACAAAGATAAACTTGTTTATTCCGGTTTTGATTAAGTTCTCGGCGACTATCTTGCTGTTCTCATTTACACCGATGATAGTAACCACACTTCCCTTGTCGAGCTTGTCAGCCATCAATTGAGAAGCTACTCCGCTGACGGATTGCTTTCCATGCCCAAGGCTTGTATTGTTTCGTACCTTTTTTCCAAGCCTGAAAGCGGCATGCACCAGTTTGTGCATTACTTTGTCGAGTGAATTTGCTTCGCAGGCGATGCTGTAAGCTTCTTTAACCTGCCCCTGTATCTGGTATTCACCGAGGACAACCGAATCGAGCCCGGCTATAACACGGAACAAATGCTTTACGGCTTCATCGCCATCAAAGCTGTAAAAGCAATCCTTGCATGGCTCTTTTATCAGCTTCTCTACCGCAAAGTAAGAGTTGACAAGCCCCCTGACATCAATTTTCCTGTTGATGGTAATGTAAAATTCAAGGCGGTTGCATGTTGCGAGTATCAGCACTGCTTCAATTCCTTCAAAAGAGCATATATATTTTAGTGCTGAGGGGATTTCTCTGCGTGAAATCTGGTATTTTTCACGGATTGCAACAGGCGCCGTCCTGTGATTCATACCAAAAACAATTAGATTAGAATGTTTAGCCATAAATAGTCAGTAAAATTATAGCATTTACATAACAATGATAACAAACAGATGATTTATCTCCGACCTCATAATAAGGTATATAACCATATTGTTGCTACCGAAATTTCATTTAATTTAAATAATATCAGGAAATTTTTTTGAGAATTTTCCACAAAGGCTTATTTTTGTAGTTCGTATTAACGGAGAATAAGAAATGGCAAAGAAAGACGCACGTCATATTGTGATACTGGAATGCACGGAAGCCAAGAAGGAAGGCAAGCCTGCATCCCGCTATACAACAACCAAGAACAGGATGAACACACCGGACAGGCTGGAGATAAAAAAATACAACCCCTTCCTGCGAAGGCACACAATCCACAAAGAGATTAAATAAAAAAGGCTGCTTCGGCAGCCCTTTTTAATGAAAAAAGTTGAAATGTCCTGAACAAAATTGGTTGACTCTATTAAAACTAAAAGCTAATTAATTGTACATCGTGTGCCCCACGCTGGCGGAGGTGTCTCCGTAGGAGTCAGGAGAGGAATATCAATTAAGAATTAATGATGTGCTGATGGATTTACTTCATATTATTGAAAAGGGATAATCAACCGCAGAGGCCTCGGAGACATGCCATTAGTACTTGGTACTATGTACTAAGGACTATCCGACTAATTGATTATATTTGCCTGCTATGAGTGGAAATACCATAAATGAACGGCGAAGGAAACTAATCGCTACCAACAGGAAAGCGAGGCATGAGTTCCATATAGTGCAGACTCTTGAGGCGGGGGTTGTCCTGCAAGGCACGGAGGTAAAGTCGCTTAGGGCAGGGCGCTGCAGCCTGCAGGATGCCTATGCAGCATTTGTTGATAAAAACAGCAATGAACTTATCCTGCACAACCTGCATATTAATCCATACGAGCAGGGAAGCTTTACTAACCATGAACCAAAGCGGCCTCGCAAACTATTGATTAATGTTCGCGAAGCGCGCAAGCTCAAACCAAAAGTAAATGAGAAAGGATATACGCTGATTCCGCTCTCGCTCTATTTTTCCGGACATCTGGTGAAAGTGGAACTTGCGTTGGTAACCGCCAAGAAGAAATATGACAAGCGCGAGGCGGTCAAGGAACGCGAAGTACAACGGGATATACGGCGGAAATTTGCCGGCTGATTACTTCCCTTTGAATTGATTTATGTAATCCTTAGTAAAATCTGAAAGGCAGAGCCTTGCACTAATTGCAGCGCGCTTCGGCAGCAGCTCATCCCAATCTTCCGTTCCTTCCCAGAAAATTTTCTTTAATTCGGCAGCAGCTTCCGGGCTCGAATTCGAAAGCCTGTTTGCTTGTGCAGCAACGGCTTTGTCAAGCTCTTCAACAGTATCGAAGACCCTGTTATAAAGATTGTTCTCCTCGGCCCATTTTGCATCATACCAGCCACAATCCATTGACAGGGCAGAAAATGCTGCAACGCCAATCTTTCTCTGAACTGCCGGCCCAACAACAAATGGTCCGATACCGAGTAAAAATTCGCTTAGTTTAACCGATGCTCCTTCATGGGCATAGGTGTAATCGCATGCAGACACAAGACCGACGCCCCCGCCGACAGCTTTGCCATGTATCCTGCCGATAATCAGCCTGGGGCATTTCCGCATTGCGTTTAGCACTCTTGCAAAACCTGAGAAAAATGCAATCCCTGTATCAAGTTCTTTGATATCAAGCAGTTCATCAAAGGAAGCCCCGGCACAAAATGCTTTTTCGCCGCCGCTTTTGAGAATGATTACACGAATATCCCTGTTTTGTCCTGCTTCTTCGATTGTCTTGGCTAATACATTTAATAGTTTGCAGGGGAGTGAATTGCTTTTCGGATGGAAAAAAGTAATAGTTCCGATGTTATTTTGGATTTGAAAATCTACAGCACCGTTTTCGCTCATCAGTTACTCCTGTTAACATTGTCATAGAATACAAATATAACAGGATTACATAATTACAGAATACTCGGGGCCATTGTTTGTGAGTTTGCTTTCTATAAGATTGACACGTACCCTGCTCATTTTTCCAAATACCTTATCGCTGAACTGATTTACGACTTTAGCAAAATCAGGTGGAGGTAATTCCTTGATTCGTTGGAGCGTAACGTGAGGATTAAAGCGGCGGGATTCTTTGTCGAAGCCAATCTGTACGAGCTTTGATTCAATATCGTTGAATATTCTTTTTAGTTTGTTGTCTTTATTAATAATGTCGGCATAAAGAATCCGCGGGCGATTGATATTTGGAAATCCACCCAGTCCCTTGAATACCACTTCTGCACGGAAATCACCAAGGCATTCTCTGATAATGCCTGACAAAATCTTGATTTCTGTTTCAGCAATATCACCCAGGAATTTGTAAGTAAAATGCAGAATATCATAATTTACCCAATTGCCTTTTGTTACCTCGAAAAGGCTGTCACGGATTTCGTCGTAGTGCCCGTTGAAAACATGTTTATCAACAAAACTTCCAATAAATAGGCGGTGGGTTTGCATAGAGGATAATTAATAATTATTAATGGTTCAACCTGTCTGACAAAATCTAAAAAAAAAGGCCGAATGCACAAAGCAATACGGCTCATTATTTTTATTTTGTATCTAAATTGTTGAGAATGTATACAGTTGCATTCTATTAACGAAAGTTAATATATTAGCGAAGGCTATGTTCCTGCATTATAATCCATGATATACTTTTGTTGTTCTTCAGTAAGAACGTCAATATCCATTTTCATCATGCGTAGTTTTGTTTTTGCAACAAATTCATCTTGCTCTCCAGGCAGTTCAATCACTTTGTTAGGGAGGTTCTCGCCTCTCTTGTGCGACTCCACGAGCCTGAGGTGCGACATAAACTGGTTAGCAAAGGACATATCCATTACCTCGGAAGGATGACCTTCGGCAGCAGCAAGATTAATCAGCCTTCCTTGTGCAAGCAGGTATATGCGGTTGCCATTCTTAAGTGTGTACTCCTCACAGTTCGGTCTGATAGTCCTTTTAGATACTGACACTTCTTCGAGTTCCGGAATGTTAATCTCCGCATCGTAATGGCCTGTATTGCAAACAATAGCACCGTCGCGCATTTTTTCAAAATGCCATTTGCGGATTACATCCTTTACGCCCGTCGCAGTAACAAAGATGTCGCCAACTTTCGCTGCTTCGTCCATAGTCATTACCTCGTGCCCTTCGAGTACGGCTTTCAAAGCGGCGGTGGCTTTGATTTCAGTGCAGATTGTATTGGCTCCCAGTCCTTTGGCACGCTTTGCAACACCCGAACCACAATGGCCGTGCCCGGCAACAACAAAATTCTTACTTGCAATCAGAACCGAGGTTGCGCGGATAATACCGTCAATCGTTGACTGGCCGGTACCATACACATTGTCGAAGTCCCATTTGGTCTCGGCATCGTTTACGGCATAAACAGGATAGAAAAGCTTGCCTGAAGCCGCTCTTGCACGAAGGCGCTGGATGCCGGTCGTGGTTTCTTCAGTTCCGCCAATGATATGATTCTTTGCCATATCCTCGTAGCTTTCATGCGCAGTGTTAATCAGGTCGCATCCGTCGTCGAGCGTAAGATGCGGCGGTTTGTCAATAGTGCGTTCGATGCACCAGTAGAAATCCTCGTGGTTACCATACCAGGCAAAAATTTCGATGCCTTCTTCAGCAAGGGCAGCCGCAACAGCGTCATTTGTTGAAAGAGGATTACAGCCTGACCATGATACTTCCGCGCCGGCTGCTTTTAAAGCCCTTATAAGCACAGCTGTTTCTTTAGTAACATGGAGGCAGCCTGCTATTTTGTAGCCTTCGAATGGTTTTGTGTTGCTGTATTCTTCTTTTAAATGCATCAAAACAGGCATCCTTGATTCAGCCCAGTCAATCAGGAGCCTGCCCCTTTCTGCCTGGGATATATCTTTCACACAGTATTTTCCCTGTACTTCAGAGAAATTGCCTGTTGCTTTTTTTACAGGATAATCAGCCATTAATATATTCCTTCATTATATTCGTTTAAAATCATCGACTAAATTCAATTCCTCCCAGGGGAACCCATCACGCCCGAAGTGGCCGTAAGCAGCTGTCTGCCTATAGACAGGCATTTTTAAATCAAGGCGTTCAATAATTCCTTTTGGTGATAAATCAATATTCTTCCTTATAAATAGTTCTATAGAGCTTTCATCAACTTTACCCTTTCCGTGTGTGTTAACGTATATCGAAACGGGCTCGGGAACACCGATAGCATATGAAAGCTGGATAGTGCATTCGCTTGTAAGTCCGGCGGCTACAATATTCTTAGCCAGGTATCTCGCTGCATAGGCTGCTGAGCGGTCAACCTTTGTCGGGTCCTTGCCTGAAAAGGCTCCGCCTCCGTGAGGTGCCTTTCCTCCGTAAGTATCAACAATGATCTTACGGCCTGTTAATCCTGTATCTCCATGAGGTCCGCCAATAACAAAACTGCCTGAGGGATTAATATGGTAAACTGTTTCATCGCTGAGATATTCAGCAGGCACAACCTTTTTGATTACATGCTCTATCATATCATCGCGTATCTGATCCTGATTTACGCCCGGATTATGCTGGGTTGAGATAACAATCGCCTCAACACCCATAATTTCGCCGTCTTTTGTATATCGGAATGTAACCTGTGATTTTGCATCAGGCCTTAAGTAGGGAATAGCAGTTCCTTCCCTGCGAAGGTCTGCGAGCTTTTTGACAAGCTTGTGTGCAAACATAATAGGAGCAGGCATCAGTTCCCGTGTTTCATTGCATGCATAGCCGAACATCATGCCCTGGTCGCCCGCTCCGCCGCGGTCAACACCATCAGATATTTCAGGTGATTGTTGATTTATAGCATTGAGTACGCTGCATGACCATGCGTCAAAGCGATATTCAGCATCAGTATATCCGATGTCTTTTATTACATCTCTGACCAATTGCGGCAGGTCAACATATGTTTCAGTGGTGATTTCACCACCAACGAGGAGCAAACCGGTAGCCGCAAAACATTCACATGCAACCCTGCTGTTTGGGTCGTCCGTAAGCATTGCGTCGAGTATTGCGTCGGATACCTGGTCGCATATTTTATCGGGGTGGCCTTCGGAAACCGATTCCGAAGTGAAAAGGTAAGTGTTTGCTTTATCCATTTCTTTTGCTCTATTCAAATAACAATCGTAACGTTTTTAGGCCTTACTAATTATCTACGAAAAATCAATTTCGCTCGAATTTCCTACATTAAATTTTTGGAAGCGTCCCGTAACCTTAGCATTGTTACCGATTATCGATTCTTCGAGCAAAGCTGCAGAAACTGTTGCATCATTGCTGATTATTGAATTTCTTACAACACTGTCCTCTACTTTTGCGCCGTCAGCCACTGTTGTATATGGCCCTATAATGGAACGGCTAAGAATTGCATTTTCGGAAACAAAACATGGTGGAATTATAATAGAATCGTCAAAACTCCTTTCGGCGCTGCTGTGGTCCAGAAGAAAGCGATTCGTGGAAAGCATGGTTTCACGCTTGCCGCAATCGTACCAACCTTCAACAGGGAATGTATTAATCTCTACTCCTTTGTCAATCATAAGCTGGAGTGCATCCGTGAGCTGGTATTCACCACGGGTTTTTATTTTTGATGAAATCAATTCACTTAGAGATGATTTTAATTCTTCAGTTTCCTTTATATAATAGATACCCACAATTGCAAGTTTTGATACAGGTTTTTCAGGTTTTTCAATCAACTTTGTTATCATTCCATTGCCATTGGTCATTACAACTCCGAATCGCCTGGGATCGTCAACTTCCTTTACGCCAAGCGAGCTAAACCCGCTATTATATGCCAGGCTCAGGTCAACATCAAAGATTGTGTCGCCGAGAATAATCATGACAGGTTCGTCATCCAGTGTATTCCTGGCTGTCCAGATTGCATGGCCAAGCCCTTTTCGTTCTTCCTGGACAACAAAGGATACATCCATATCATAGCGCGAAGTAACATATTCTTCAACAAGATTTCGCATATAACCGGTAACGATAGAGGCCTTCTCGATTCCCTGTTCAATAAGTGCATCAAGGATATGCCCGAGAATTGGTTTGCCTGCAACATTAAGCAGCACCTTGGGGAGCGCAAAAGTATGAGGCCTGAGTCTTGTTCCAACTCCTGCTACCGGTATCACAGCGCGCATAATAGTATTCCGTTTTCTTCCAAAATAAAAGATTACAAAGTTAAGAAAATTAGTTGATAGTTAGATATTACATAGTGCGCAGTTTGTAGAATTTTGACCGGGTTTAAGTATTGGCTAACCGGAGTTTTATTTTTCAAGTATTTTCCTTATCATTATGTGCAATACAGGATGGTTCTTCTTTTAATTTAATTCAGAATGAATTATCTTATTGCAGGCTATTTACGTGGAGTTATCAATGGTATTAAGAAGAATAGCAGATTACCTTTTACCGCCCGGTAACTGGAAGATGCCGGTATTGTTAGTTTCAGGTGTTCTTGTTGGGTTGATTGCTTATACTGTCTATATATCACGGGCAGTCTCCTATATGTCTGATGAACCGGAAACCTGTGTCAACTGCCATATAATGGCGCCGCAGTATGCAACATGGAATCATAGCGCCCACCGTGAATATGCAACTTGCAATGATTGCCATGTCCCTCATGATAATATTATAAATAAATATTATTTCAAAGCTAAGGACGGGCTACGGCATGCTACTATATTCACTCTCCGCGCCGAGCCACAGGTTATTCATATCAAAGAAGAAGGCCGCGAGGTAGTCCAGCAAAACTGCGTTCGCTGCCACATCAATAAAATCAGGGACGACAAGCTCCTGCTTTGGAACGACCACTTCTATACACAACGCACAGAAAGAAGGTGTGTTGACTGCCACCGCGAGACACCACACGGCAGGGTGAACAGTCTTGCCAGTGTGCCAAATGCGCGTGTGCCTGTGCCGGGCAGTCCTGTCCCCGGGTGGCTTGAAAAACTCGTCGAAGAAAAATAAGTTTTATATTAATTATTGAGGGCGTTATGGAAAACATCAGGGATAATGTAAAGAAAAGGCCATGGGTTGGCTGGCTGCTTTTTCTTGGGACTGTTGCAGTTGTAGTGATTATAGGGCTGCTTGCGGTAAATATTACTGAGAGGCGGACCGAAGCATCCTTTGCCTATACACCACAGGTGGAGCACTCGCAATTTGAACCTCGTAATGAAGTATGGGGCGAAAATTTCCCAAAGGAATACCAATCTTACATGGAAACAATGGATACTACCTTCCGGAGCAAATACAACGGTAATGCAATGATTGATATGCTCGAGGTTGATCCGAGGCTTGTTGTCCTGTGGGCAGGATATGGTTTTTCAAAAGATTACAACCAGGGCAGGGGACATTACTACGCAGTGGAAGACCTGCGCAACACTCTCCGGACAGGTGCGCCAATGGAGGGCAATGACAGCCCGATGCCAAATACCTGCTGGACATGCAAAAGCCCGGATGTTCCGCGGCTTATGGAACAGATCGGGATAGCACAATTTTATGAAGGCAAATGGAATATGCTCGGCCATGAAGTGAACAATCCTATTGGCTGCGCCGACTGCCATGATGCAAAAACAATGAACCTGAAAATCACCAGGCCTGCCCTCATCGAAGCTTTTAAAAACACGGGAAAAGATATAAACCAGGCTTCGCATCAGGAGATGCGCTCGCTTGTATGCGCTCAGTGTCATGTGGAATATTACTTTAATAAGAACATCAAAGAAGGTGTGCCTTACTTGAAATTCCCATGGGACAAGGGCATGACGGCCGAAGCAATTGAGGAGTATTATGACGAAATGAATTTTGCTGACTGGACACACGCTCTGAGCCGCGCTCCAATGCTGAAGGCTCAGCACCCCGGCTATGAAGTTTACCTGACCGGTACGCATGCCAGCAGGGGAGTTTCCTGCGCTGACTGCCATATGCCTTACAAGAGCGAGGGCGGGCTAAAATTTACCGACCACAAAATCCAAAGCCCGCTAAACAATATCAACAATTCTTGCCAGGTTTGCCATCGCGAAGAGACAACCCGCCTGCTGCTTGATGTTTATGAAAGGCAGGATAAGATAATAGAACAGCGTGACAATCTCGAGGAACTGCTTGTTCGCGCTCATGTAGAAGCCAAAAAAGCATGGGACATTGGTGCTAAAGAAGAACAAATGAAGGGTATCCTTATCGATATACGCCACGCACAATGGAGATGGGACTTTGCCGCTGCTTCTCACGGAAGCGCATTTCATGCTCCCGTAGAAACATTAAGAATAATAAGTTCCGGAATGAACAAAGTCCAGGAAGCGAGGATTAAACTTGCTGTCCTGCTGCTGAAACTCGGATTCGACGGTGAAGTACCATACCCGGATATCAGCACAAAAGCCAAAGCACAGGCATTTGTAGGACTTGATGCTGAAAAAATGAAAGCCGATAAAGAAATGTTCAAAAAGATTGTAGTGCCTGAATGGATAAAGACCGCTAAAGAAAGAGAAAAAAAATACAATGTGAAGGATTTATCCATAAAATAAGGGGGACTTTATGAGAAAAGTATTATTAATTGCAGCAATGATGATGTTTTCTATTAGCTTGTATGCTGAATTCGAAGGAAGCATTGAATTGAGGCCGCGTTCTGAATACAGCCATGGCTATGGCATGCTTTCGGGCTCAGACCAGGATGCATCCCTGTTCACGACTCAGCGCACAAGGCTGAACGGAACATACACCACTGAGGGTGTGAAAGCAAAGTTAGTTCTCCAGGATGTACGGCTCTGGGGCAGCCAGCCACAACTTGTTATGAACGAGGACTTTGCAGTATCAATCCACGAAGCCTGGGGTGAAGTTGACCTATTCGAGAGGATCTCATTAAAGCTCGGCCGCCAGGAATTAATCTATGACGACCATAGAATTTTTGGTAATGTCGGATGGGCACAGCAGGCACGTTCGCATGATGTTGCGCTACTTAAGTTCGAAGATAGTTTCAAACTGCACTTCGGGCTTGCGTATAACGAGAACTCCAACCGCACTAATAGTATTTATCCCGGGCCCGATGCTTACAAGACAATGCAGTTCATTTGGTTTAACAATGAAGTGGGTAACATTAACTACAGTATCCTGTTCCTGAACAATGGCGTTCCCCGCACAACGATGATGGACAATCAACAGAATATTCTCGAGCAGGAAATTCATTTCAATCAGACTGTCGGCCCTCGCATTGCCTATACTAACAACGGCTTTGCAATTGACGGTTATTTTTACTACCAGATGGGCGAAACTGTAATTGATACGAGTACTGCTGACCTTTCGGCAATTTGCTTTGGGGTGAATGTAAACGGGCAGGTAACTGATGCATTCAGAGCAGGTGCCGGATTCGAGCTGCTTTCAGGTAATGATTTAGGTAACGAACCGGCAGCATCCGGTGAAAACAAAGCATTTACGCCATTCTACGGCACGAACCATAAGTTCAACGGATTTATGGACTATTTCTATGTTGGCAACCATGTCAACAATATCGGGCTGATGGATATTGTTGCGCGCTTTGCTTATAAAATCAAAAGCAGCGTGTTGAAGCTTGATATCCACCAATTCATGGCTGCGGGCGACACAGGCGACCAGGAAAGCGGACTGGGCACTGAGATTGATTTCACTGTCGTTATCCCTGCAAATGACTTTGTTACTTTCCAGGGCGGCTATTCGCATATGCTGCCTACAGAGACAATGCAGCTATTAAAAGGCGGCGAAAAGGACGAAACCCAGAACTGGGCATACCTGATGATGAGCTTTAATTTGAATTAGCAGGCAGAAGGTAGTCTGAGGAATACTGTATTATCAAAGAAATGCCCGCCATTTGGAGGGCATTTCTTTATACATAAAACGGGTTTTAATACTTAATCATACTCTGCAATCATGAAATAAGCAGATGTAATCCACTTTGAAAGTGGAGTAGATCTAAGCACTTTTACATCTCGATTCAGATTCATTTTCAATCCATTTCCTTGCTGATAGTTCAATGCCCTCTTATTTTGCCGACGTGTTAAATAAGCGAGGCGGATATGCCATACTCAACTCTCGAAGATTTACTCAAAGAATACGGGCCGGACGAGCTTGCCAGGCTGACAGACCCATATGCGATATTAATTGATGAGTTGAAAGTAAATCATGCTGTTGAAATGGCTGATGCAGTTATCAATGCTTACCTCTATGGCAGGTACGATGTCCCCTTTGAGTCGCCGGACCCGGTAATAAGGAAAATAGCTATTGACCTGGCAGCAGCAAACCTCTATGAGTATGCCTATTCGGCTGCGGGTATGCCGAATACGGCGGTCTGGCGAAGGTTGAACGCACTGAAGATGCTACGGCAACTGCAAGAGGGCAGTATAATAATTCCGGGTGCCAAATCCGGTGATAACGCGCCTCCTGCACTGCTCTCAAATAAAAGCGAAAGCGATAAATACTTCGATAATAATTTACTGGATAATTTTACGGGGGAATAATGAAGAAACTCTTTGACTTCCTGGCACGCAACGGTGCGTGGTTCCTGCTTGGCTTGCTGGCGTTGATTGCATTGAACCCGGCATTGCCGGAAATTAATACACTTCTGATTATAGCTGCGATAGAGGCGCTGGCGCTGGCTCTTTCAGGGCTTGCTGTGTTTGCTTACACCCGGATTGACTTCACACGTGAAATGGGCAGTAATCCGGGATTTATATTCCTCGGTGTACATATCTGTACTGGACTTACGGTGCTTGGTGTATATATAGCACAGTTCGCGGCTTGATATGAAAACGTTCATTGCAATATTAATAATTATTCTCACGGAAGGCATTTCAGCGAACGAAAAGTATTTGCTTAATTGCTGCGGATGCATACTTGATTCATCCCGTGCAGTGATGATGCGTCAGGCAGGCACGCTCGAAACCACGAACAGGAATGACGGGGATGTGGTTAAATATCTGCATACTGTTGGTCTGGGTGAAGGCAATCCTTATTGTGCTGCAGGGCAATATTACTGCTTTGCAGAAGCTGCTTTGCTGTGTAGCTGTGGGATTCCCGTTAAACGGACAGGTTCTGCAAACGAGATGTTCAACGATGCGAGGGAAAGAGGAAAGGCAGCTAAATACAAAGCTGAAATTGATGGACTACTCGTGTGGCGGAAGCCGCGAAGCTGGGCCGGGCATATCGAAAGGATATTCGCAACCGGGAAAGCGGGATGGGTTCGCACAATTGGATTCAACACAATGGATTTGAGAACTGGCAAGCAGGGTGTATTCATGAAGCGACGGAATATTTACCACCCGCTGGGGAGGCTGCAAATCAGGGGAATTATCGCTTTCAGGAGGATCGAATGCTTACACAGTTAATAAAAAATATGAATATGTCCCAAGCAATTGAAACTCACTGGACACCTCTCTACTACCCGCCGGGAGAAAATTTTGGCAAAGAAGCGTTGGCAAATTCCCTGCAGATTCACTGGGAGGATGCATCAGGAACTCTCGATGGGAATATTACAGTATATGTCTCAAATGATAATAACTCATCAACAACAGGCTTTGAGCTTGATATCAGCAAAGCGTCCAACACAGATGATACCGAAATATTGATGCTCAACCCGGCTTTCCGATTTATTAAGCTGGCATACATTCCAAACGGAATTACGGGCGGGAAGCTGAATGCGCTCATATACTATGATTAATATGCGAGGTAAATGATGCCTGTCAGATATTTTCCATTAATAGCAGGTAATGTAAGCTGGGGCGATATAAAAGGTGACATCGCTTCACAGACGGATTTGCTGGCTGGACTTGATTCAAAGTTATCCGGAGAAACTGGAGCATTCAATGCACTGGCTGAAAAAACAAGCGCCGCTGACGAGGATATTCTGCTGATTGAAGACTCCGCCAACGGCTACGAAAAGAAAAAGCTGAAGGCATCGAAGCTGAAAGGCACGCTTCCGGATGCGGCAGATTTGCAAACCGTACGTTACAATGAAGCACAGGAGGAGTGGTTAGCAAATCCGGCAATGAGGAGCGACGGCGAGAAGACCACAGTAGCTGCCGGCGCGGGATATTCAGGTGTTAATCCGAATTATGTGTTCTTCGCAACTAACTATGGCAATACATCGCTTCAGACAGCGGAGTTCGTTTCGCTCGGCAGTCTTCCTGCGCTATCGGTCAGCAACTCTGACCCTGCCGAATATGTGTTTGTAATTAAAAACGGGAAGGTAAAAATCGAGGCTTTGCAAACACCGGAGTCTCATCCTGCTAATTTCAAAAGTGTTTATGTTGATACTGATTCAGGAAAGATATACAGCCAGGAGACACCTGCCGATGGCGACCTGCTCTCTGCAAACAACCTTTCTGACTTGAATGATGTGGCTCTCGCAAGAGACAATCTTGGCCTGGGCAATTCCGCCACTAAGAGCACCGGTACAGGTCACGGCGATGTTGCTGCAGGTGACCACGGGCATTCTGTCCGGCTTACCCACAACTGGCTGATACCGGGTGAAATAAAAGTGGCAAGCGGAAACGAGGACTTTCTCTGCCCGATGTATTTCGCACAGGATGCTGTTATCAAGGGATATTATGCAAAGATTAACGCGGGGACATCGGCAACTATCAAGATTCAGCTTAACGAAAGCGATGAAATATCAAGTATTGTTGTGGATACAAATGGTGTTTCCAGTACAGCGCAAACGATAAATGCCGCTGCCGGGGACTTGGCATCCATTGTTGTTGAGTCAGTCGTTGGCAGCCCACTTAACCTTACATTTGCCCTTATTGTAGATTATGGAGTGTAGATGAGTGCATACATTGATTATAAAATCACCAGAATTGAAGACAAGGGCAATCGCGTGCTTTTAAGCTATGCTCTTTATTCAGGTGAATACATTTATATTTCAGTTGACGGTACAAAAGAAAGGCTGTACAAACGAAGCATACTATTGAAACGCGGGAGTGTTTATTTTGACTTCAACCCGGTTCTTATGAGCATAATCAAAGCCTGTCTTAAGAAATGCCTTCTGCGGAAGAGAACCGCCGATCAGGAAATAATCAGTGAGTTGAAATGAATGTATTTGGCAAGGAATGGTTTAATATATATAACCCGAAGCTAATAAGTATCGCTAATATCCTGCCGGTCAGGCTGTTTCTTAATAAGCGATTTTGTATAGATGCTCTTAAATACATTGGATTCACGCATTGCAGTGCTACATACATTAATATATCTGGTGAACTGAAAATTGTATTATACACAAGGGATTCAGTCGCTGCTTTGTTTTACAAAAAATTCAGGCTGATATGGCATCTGATGCACACCTGGGACATTTATGCCGCGAATAAACTATTCCCCGCTTTGAATTTCGGCTTTGATACGCTGACAGCTTATACCGAACCAAACAGTGAAGCAGGCAGCCATGATTTGTATTACACATCAAGCGATTCCACTTACTCATCAGCACGAGGCGCTTCTGCGGCATCACCAAATTTTGGATTTTTCAAAGTATTGCTGGAGAATAATTACACAGACCCTGATTTCCGTGTAAGACGAGGCGTGTTGAAATTTGATACTTCAGGGATAAGCAATGCGGAAATTTCAGCAGCAGAACTTCAACTACATTTCGATGCAAATTCAGAGCAGGATTCCGGGCAGAGCGATGTAATTGTCACGGCGTTTGCACCTGCTGGCGATGTCCCGGCAAATTCTGATTTCCAGGCTTACGGTAGTGAAGTGTTTGCTACTTACGGATTTGATGATATTACAAACAACCAGTATAATTCCATTGCTTTGAGCGGGGCAGGAATTGAGCACCTTAACCCATACGGTAGTGCGAGTTTCGGGCTTAGGCTTTCAGGTGATTATAACAACCAGGAACCAACAGGCACAAATAAAGCTAACTTCTATGCGGCGGACGAGGCCGGCATTGACAAGGATCCGAAGCTTATAGTTACATTTCAGCCCGGGCAAATCCTGAAACCGCAAATGGTAGTATGATAGGCAGCATAAACATAGAACTGCTTGGCATTGGCGCCGCTTTCCTGACCTTGATAATCGCTCTTGCCGGCTTGTATGTGAACATACGTAACGAGTTCCGGAAAAACTGGCAGGCTCTGCTGCAAAACAAATTGAGCGATGAAAAGCGCTGCCACAGCAACGAGCAGAGAATTGCTCTTATCGAGGAAAGGCTGCAACTAACTGATGCGAATATCACTTACCGCCTTGATGAGATAAAATCCGGGCTTGAAAAGGTAACTCTGGTATTAATGAACCATATCAGCGAGAAGCACAGATGAAGTTAACTTTCACACATATATTCGTGGCATTCATAGCCGGAGGATTTGCAGCATGGCTGTTTCTGCCCCGAACCGTAGAGTACATCAGGGAGCCGCACGAAATTATCAAAATTGAACGCGATACTGTCACCAGGGAAATAAGGCACAACCCTTTGATAATCAGCGCAAAACCGGAAATTGTTTATCTCCGGGATACTCTGATTCTTACACCGCCATTCATAGCAAAGGTGGATACAGTGCTCATAAGGGATACAATTAATGCCAGTTATATATTCCCTGAAAATCTATTTTCGCTTGAATTGCGCCGCGATGCTGATACATTGAATTTTGAGCAGCTTAGAATTATCGAGCAGACGCCATGCAGGCGAGAATGGTGGGAAACACCTGCATTGATTATTTCCGGCGCTGCACTTGGGTATTTAATCGGAAACAGTAAATGATGGAGATATTATGAACCGGACATATCTTACTCGTGAGCTTGTTACGCGCGACAACAGCTACTCATTCTACAACTTTCTGGGTATGCTGCCCAACCCTGACAAAATCCTTGGGCGGACTGCCAAGGGCTGGGAATCATACCGTCGTCTGAAAGACGATCCCCACGTATGGAGCTGTGTCCAGTCACGCAAGAGCGGATCACTTGCCGCTGACTGGCTTCTCGGACCGGGCGGCGCACCGGCTTCGATTGTAGATAAGCTAAGGGAAATTATCGTGACTCTGGGGATACACCGCTTAATCAGCGATATACTCGAAGCACCGCTTTTTGGATTTCAACCGCTTGAAATTATGTGGGAGTACACAGGCGGGATGCTCATCCCGAAATCACTCATCGCCAAGCCGCAGGAGTGGTTCTTTTTCGATTCTTCCGGAAAACTCCGCTACCGCGCGAAGGACAATCATAAAGGCGTTGAAGCGCCGGCGGGCAAAATAATCTGCGTGCAGTACGAGGCAAACTACATGAACCCCTATGGCAGCGGGTTGCTCAGCAAGTGCTACTGGCCGGTTACATTCAAAAATGGCGGCGTGCGCTTCTGGGTGAACTATATGGAAAAATTCGGTATGCCTTTTATCACGGGCAGCATCGGCAGAGGCGCTACATTCGACGAAGCGCAGAAACTCGCTGACGAGCTTGCTAACATGACGCAAGACGCGGTAATCGTTGCACCATCCGACATCGAGATTAAGATGCACGAGGCATCCAGGAGCAGCTCGGAGAACCTCTACCGCGATATGATAAAACATTGCAACGCGGAAATATCTAAAGCGCTGCTTTCGCAAACGCTTACAACCGAGCTGGAGATGGGCTCTTACGCTGCTGCAGAAACACATTTCCGTATCCGCCGCGAGGTAATTGATTCAGACCTCCGCCTCGTGGAATCAACCATCAACAAGCTAATCGGGCTGTTCATGGAAATCAACTTTCCCGGCTGGCCGGCGCCACGTTTTGCAATGCGCTACAGCGACCCCGATACCAATGCCCGCGTGGATCGCGACATAAGGCTCACACGCTATACAGGGCTACGTTTTACTAAAAAGCACTGGATAGAAGATTACGGCTTCAAAGAGGACGAGATTGTGTAGGTTAATATCAATGAGAAAACTTTAAATCTTTAGTTTATAAATATTACATACAGAGAATGAGAAAACTTTGTTCGCTCATTGTATGTTTATATTATTGACTATTTGCCGTTGTCGGCGCAAAACGCTAAATTGAAATCAATCCTTGATAAAAAAACAAACCAAAAGCAATGGCGAGAAATTCTATTGGTATAATCGGATTGGGGTGGGTAGGAGCCAGCACTGCTTTATCCATTCTCCACAGAGGTATTTGCCGGGAGCTTCTATTGTGCGATATAAAGCCTGGCCTCGCCGAAGGCGAGGCTATGGATCTGATTCACGGTTCCTCTTTCTACCCGACAAGCGATGTGAGAGCAGCTGATATTTCTGAGATGAGGCATTGTAATGCAATCGTAATAACTGCCGGCAGAGGCGGAAAGAAGAATGAATCGAGGCTCGACCTGCTGAATGAAAACATTGTTATTGCAAAAAGTATTGCCGGAGAGCTTAAAGGTTTCCAGGGCATACTTATAATTGTCGCAAATCCTGTGGATGTGCTAACTTATTATTATCAGAAATTTTCAGGCCTTCCATCCGCCCGGGTAATTGGTACTGGCACTATGCTTGATACAGCCCGACTGCGGGAAATAACCGGCAGAAAGCTGGGTATAGACCCCCGGAATATCCACGCCCAGGTTGTAGGCGAGCATGGCGATTCTGAAACAATACTTTGGTCTAGCGCAAGTATTGGCGGCATGAAGATTCGTGATTGGAAAGACTGGCATTCCGAATATGAAAGTGAGATTGCAGACAGGGTAAGAAAATCCGCCCAGGAAATTATCCGCAGGAAAGGCGCTACCAACCATGCTATTGGTCTGGTTACTGCAACACTCCTTAAATGGCTTCTGCGTGGTGATAAAAGAATCATCAACCTGTCAACAGTTATTTCAGGGCATTACGGGTTGGAGGAGGTCGCTCTCTCATTACCTGTACTAGTGGGGGAACACGGCGTCGATGAAGTACTCGAGATAGAAATGAGCGATGATGAAATGGAGAACTTTCTCAATTCTGCAAATGTAATAAAACGCGCAATTGACAGCACAGATTATTTGAAATTAAAGAGTTAGAATCGAAGTAACACCCATGTGTAATTCATAAATTACAAGATTGGCATTCGTTATTTTGTGAAGATATGGGTGAAGTTCAGATAGGTTCAGCCTTTTCTTTCCACAAAAAACATTTCAAGATCTCCCTTGCCCTTGGCTGATATTTTGCCGCGCGAAGTGAAATTAAATTCGGGATTATCTTTCACAAGCTCGTAGGTTGCTTCGCTGATGTTTACTTTGCCGACCTCGCTATTGCTCTCCTTAGGGCATTTCAAGATTGTTCCCGTGTATTCAAGCCAGGAATTGAGTGTAATGGACTTACTTATATGTAAGTTACTTAATAAATGAATAAGAATTAATTTATATTATTTCTTTTTTAAAAATGAGGAATGACATGAATAATACAATGCTGATTTTGTTCTCGCCGGTAATTCTTTCGTCCTCGGTTTGCAGTTAATTCAATTATAGCAGCCAAATAGAAAGCATCCTAACGTGTTAAAGGTGTTAGCGGGAATTTCTTTTAAAGCAAGAACCTTGTCAAGCTGAAAGAATGGTATAAAGCTTACTTTGAGCTTGATATAGATGAATACGGGACGAATTTCGAGTAGTGGGGGAAGGCGCAGATTCCAAACTGAAAGGATTTACTCAATGGAGTCTGTTTAAGGAAGCAAGCAAATAATTCGAGCGTTCCACAAAGGATTTCATTATTAATTATCGTGTGCAGGACTTCGAAAAACTTGCTGTGTTATTGAAGGGTGAGGGCGTAACGATTGTTGACGTGATAGAAACCTACGAATACGGCAAATTCCTGCATATTATAGATCCGGAAGGTAACAAAATGGACTTTGGGAACCTTTCAATGAGATTTACGAGAAGTTTGTGAAGGGCAGAACAAAGTAATAAATTGTAATCTCTGAATTGGTTTTAATATTAAGAACCATGTCAGAATTTAAAGCAATATTTCAGATAATAAATTTAAGGTTCTATGCTAAGTCAACTCGAGAAAGAAGGCTACAGTAAGATACGGGAAGACCTCATTTTTGTAATGTCCTGCTTCAGAGACATGCTGATTTCACTGAATGAAACCGAAATAGCAAATCTGCTCCCCTGGGTTAATGAAGAGATTGATTTCAATCCCGGCAACGGTATCCCGGAAGAAAAGCTAATCCAGGCGCTGAGCATCTCTTTCCAGCTGCTTAATATGGTGGAGGAGAACGGCGCTGTCCAGTTCAGGAGAAAGGTTGAAACAAATATTGGATTGGATGCAATCAGGGGGTCATGGGGTGAAACTTTTAAGCAATGGAGAAATGAAGGATTGGGCCAGGAGGAAATTGCCGAATTGCTTTCCACTATAGAAGTTATGCCTGTCCTTACCGCACACCCCACCGAAGCAAAGCGTGTTACAGTGCTTGACCTCCACAGGGAGTTATACCTGCTTCTTGTAAGAAAGGAAAACCAGGTATGGACAAGCAACGAGCGTGAGGCAATTAATGATAATATCAAATCCCTTCTCGAAAGGTTGTGGCGAACCGGTGAAATATACATAGATAAACCGGATGTTGCTTCAGAACGCAATAATGTAATGCACTATTTCACACGGGTTTTTCCAAATGCCCTGCGCCATTCTGATCGCCGCTTATCAGACGCCTGGAGGAAAATGGGATATGACACAGAATACCTCAAGTATCCCGAACAATTCCCTCTTGTTCAGTTTGGTAGTTGGATTGGTGGCGATCGTGACGGTCATCCATACGTAAGTGGCGAAGTGACATTCGAAACGCTTTTGCTGCACAGAAAGGCAGCGCTGAATCTAATCAGGGAGCTTCTTGTTGAACTGGCTAAAAAGTTAAGTTTTTCTGCATTTAGAAACTATGTACCTGAAAAATTGTCAAATATCATTGATAAATACTCCGGCTCATTGAGGAAGCAGGGCACTAAGGCTGTTCAAAGAAATTTCGGGGAGCCCTGGCGCCAATTCTTAAATCTGGTTATAGCTAAGCTCGACAACACTATTGCTGAAAAATTCATCGACCCGTTGACATTTTACAGCAAGTCGGAAGCGCTAACTCAAGACCTTCTCATCTTAAGGGAATCGCTCTATGAAACAGGTGCTGCCGGAATTGCTTGCGATATTCTGTTTCATGTTGAAAGGGTTGTCAGATGCTTTGGATTCCATCTTGCAAAACTCGATATAAGGCAAAACAGTGTTTACCATGAAAAAGCAATAAGCCAGCTTCTTAAAGTGGCAGGATTTGAAGATTACAATTATGCCGATTGGGATGAAGAGAAGCGTCTGATTTTTATCAATAATGAACTGAAAGTTCTGAGGCCATTTGTAGTTAAAGGGACAAGTTGCGGGCCGGAAGCAGATTCTGTCCTGGATTATTACCGTGTACTGAAAGATTACATAGATAAATACGGGTATGCCGGTATAGGTTCGCTCATTGTCAGCATGACGCGCAGCCTTAGTGATTTACTTCTTGTTTACCTGCTCATGCGCGAAGTAGGTATTTTGCATGTGCCGCTCCAGGTAGTTCCATTATTCGAAACTATCGACGATCTTGTTGAAAGCCATGAGATTCTCAGTTCCTTTCTTGAACATCCCGTAACAAAGTCCAGGCTGGGTAAAATGGAAAATCCTCTACAGGAAATTATGCTTGGTTATAGCGACAGCAATAAGGATGGCGGCATAACTGCAAGCAGGTGGAGTATCTATAAAGCAGAAAGGAAGCTTACTGAAACCGGGAAGAAGCATGGAGTAAAACTGAAATTCTTCCATGGTATTGGCGGTACAATCAGCAGGGGTGGAGGTAAAATGCACAGGTTTCTGGATAGTATGCCGCCGGGTTCGATGAGCGGTAAAATAAAAATTACAGTACAAGGGGAAACAATAGCCCAACAGTTTGCAAACCTGTTAAACGCCACCTATAACCTCGAGATGCTGCTTGCCGGCTCAGCACGACAGGCAGTCCTTTCTATTTTACCAAGAGAAATCAGCCCATATCCTTTTGATACAATGGACAAGCTGGCAGCGATGTCGCTTGAAAACTACCGAAAGTTAATTGAGCATCCTGAATTTCTTAGTTTTTACAGCAATGCAACACCTATAGACATCCTCGAGCAAAGCAAGATTGGTTCACGGCCTGCAAGGAGGACCGGCCAACGCTCATTAAATGACTTGAGGGCAATACCCTGGGTCTTTAGCTGGAACCAGTCGAGATTCAACCTCACAGGTTGGTTCGGCATCGGTTCAGCACTTATGCAGATGCACCGGCACTACCCAGGCGATTATGAAAAATTGAAAAGTGCGGTAAAATACTGGCCGTTACTCAGGTATGCTCTTATCCAGATTGAAACAAACCTCATAAATACAAATCACATTGTGATGAACTCTTTTGCCGAGCTTGAACCAAATGAGTCAACAAGGAAACAAATAATGGACTTGCTTCTTGAAGATTTCGAGAAATGCCGCAAAGAGATTGAAGGGTTGCTTGGTTCGCCATCTTCAGAGAGAAGGATTGCGCTGCTTGAAAATGTTAAGCTAAGGGGAGATGCGTTAAACCTGCTTCATGGTTTCCAGATTAAATATCTCATAGAATGGCGGCAAACACGAGGATTATCCCTTGAAAAAGGAGAAGTTTTACTTAAAAAACTACTTCTGATTGTAAATGCGCTCTCAGGCGGCTTAAAGAATACAGGTTAACAAGAAACATCGCCGGAATCAGTCAATTTTTGCCGAATTTCAATCAGTCAAGGCGATATTTAATAGTTAATCATTTCTATTTAATGAATAATTATTAATCTACATCTTTTTTAAGAACGGCTCTCCTGCTTCAGACCAGCGTGGCGCAGAGCGTACAGCATCAATGTACTCTGTCGGCGCTTATGAATACTCTGTTATCGTTCCGACGATGGCAGAATGGGCACTAATCGGCATGGGCATATTGCTTGCCGGCGTCGGCGGGTGGTTTGTCGGGAGAAGATTTGGCTTAGGATGACATTTTATAATCACCGCATCAGCGCTTCTCTATCGCTCTCAGCTTGGCGCTGCGGGAGCGTGGGTTACGTGCAAGCTCCCTGTAATCCGGGAAGATGGCTTTTGCAGTAAGGTTTTTGAAAGCGGCGTCCCGTATTTTTGTTAAATCGCGGAAGATGTTCTTTACTATCCTGTCCTCGAGCGAGTGGTAGGAGATTACAACTATCCTGCCGCCGTGCAGCAGATTATCAGAGCATTCCTTTAATGTGTTTTCAAGCTCCTGCAGCTCTTCGTTCACAGCTATGCGCAGCGCCTGGAAGACGCGCGAGAGCGACGAAAGCAGTTTTGACGGAGGCACGACTTCTTCCACCACAGAGCGGAGGTCGAATGTTGTTCTTATATTAAAAGCGCGACGCTTCTCAACGATGCGTCGCGCTATTCCCCCGGAGAAAGGTTCTTCGCCGTATTTGCGCAGTAAATCACTGAGTTCCCCCTCTTCAGCTGCATGCAAAATTTCTTCTGCTGTCCTGCCTGTGCTCCCGAACCGCATATCAAGTACGGTATTAACCCTGTAGCTGATTCCGCGGTTGCCTGTGTCGAGTTGGTGCGAAGAAACACCGAGGTCCAGCAGCAAGCCGTTGACCTTTCCCCTTATCTCCTTTATGCTGCAAGCCTTGCTAAACGCAAGATTGTGAATGACGAGCCGCTGTTTATCCCCGGAAAGTTCCCCCCGAAACTTTTCCAGGCAGTATGCGATGGAATCGGGGTCTTTGTCGAAAGCATGAATAGTTCCCCCCTGTTCAAGCCTTCGCAGCATTTCCCCTGTATGGCCGCCGCCTCCGAGCGTCCCGTCCACGTAGAGCCCGTTGGTGTCATTCACCAGGAGCTCACACGATTTTTCAAGTAACACGGGCAGATGATAATCGTACTCTGCCCTTTTAATTTTTTCATTTTTCCCCGGCTTACCCATTTGCTTTGGGAGCCATTACTTTCGCCGCCGCCGATTCAAAGCTTTCGTCGCGTCCGCCTAAGTATTCTTCGTAAGTATCCGGATTCCAGAACTCGATATGGTCCATCATGCCGGAAATCAACACTTTTTTTTCAATTCCCGCAAATTCGACGAGTTTCTTAGGCAGTATCATCCTCTGCTGGGAATCAATGGATACTTCTTCAGCCCAGCTGAGGAGTTTGCGCAGGAAGTACCTGTCTTCCTCGACGTACTGGTTCAGGTTGATGAGTTTTTCCTCCACTTTCCTCCACTCGTCCATCGGGTAGGCTTCTATGCAGTTGTCCTTTCCGCGGGTAACCGTAAATGTATCCGCCGCATCGGGACTGATGCATTTGCGCATCTTGGCGGGGATGTTCACCCTGCCCTTCGCATCTATCGAGTATATTTCCTGGCCTTTGAAGAAGCCCATGATATTGGCCGGTTAAAGAATAAATCAGCAAAATATCCTACTTTTTACCACAATGGAATTGCAGGAGATTTTATCTCCCACTTTCTCCCACATTCTCCCACGCAATAAACGAAATATTCTTCAAAAGAGGAAATTTATTTTTAATTAAGGGGCAAAAAAACGAATCCCGCGGATATGCCGGACTGTTTAGAATAGGATTAGATGAAGGCGTTGGCTATTTAGTTGATAATATTAAAATTCATAGTCAACAACTGCTACTGATTCCCTCAGCGGGTTGATAAACTCCAGCACTACCACGTGTTTCGGATGAACGCGGTATATTTCCAGTGTTTCTGCGCTTTCGAATTCAGAATCAACACCAAGGTCGTAAGCTACCGGCGACTTTGAAATATTCAGTCCAACCCTGAATGACACAACCTGCGGGATTGCACCGGGCAGCTCTTCAAGGCGCTGCTTCATTCGTAGTGCATTTTCCTGCTTGCTATAACCTTCCGCCTCATCTTTCAGCTTGAAAAGTACGATGTGTTTCAGCATGGAACCTCCATTTTAGGTGCAATATAATTATTCAGGTAGTTATGATTTATTGTTTGTCGGTATTCTTGCCACAAACCTACTCCCTCCACCGGATGAGGAATTCAATTCGATTGTACCTCCCAGTGCATCTGTACATTGCTTTACAATGCTAAGCCCGAGGCCTGTGCCCTGTATCTTGCCTATGTAATCCTTATGGCGGAAGAAAGGCTCGAAGATGTGCTTACGGTCTTCGTCAGCAATCCCAAATCCCTGGTCACTTATGGCAATTTTAATGCTGTCGTTCTTAACTTCGGTTTCGATTGTTACTTCGCTGCCTTCGGGCGAGTATTTAACAGCATTTGAGATAAGGTTCCGTACAATCTGGCGCAGCATTGAGGGATCGCTGATTATTGGGTTGTTATCAACTGTTCCGCTGAATTTAAATATATGATAATTCTGCTCTATCTGCATGAACTCTTCAACAATTTCCATCAGAAGTGCGTTGACCTCTACATCAGAATAGGCAGGCTTAAGCGCTTTCTCTTCACTTGTACCGATAGTGATAACATCCTCGAGAAGATTTGTCATAAGAGAGACAGAATGGTGAATTTTATCGAGGTGCTTTTTGATTTCTTCATATTCGTTGTTTTTAGCAAGGAAATCAATAATATGAGATGAAGAAAGTATTACGGTCAGTGGTGTACGGTATTCATGCGAAATCATTGAAATGAATCGGGTTTTAAGCATGCCAAGTTCTTTCTCTTTCTTTAGTGCGAACTCTAAAGTTTCCTTTGCTTCTTTTAACTCTTCGAGTGCGTTTTCAAGTTGCTCCGTCCGCTCGAAGACACGGTCTTCCAGTTCTTTGTTTAATTTTTCAATTTCACGGATGTAGCGTTTGCGTTCTGTGATATCTACTATAGTTGCGGTAATTCCTGTTCCCGGATTTCCTTCTTCGACTAAGGATGAACTGATTGCTACATCAATTATCTTCCCGATTTTGGTTTTGAATTGTGTTTCAACCTGACCGACACCGAATTTATTTAACAATGAGATGTTTGTATCCCCCACTTGCTTATACTCATCAGTTCCTGGATAGAGGAACAAAACATCTTCTCCAACAAGTTCCTCTGATGAATAACCGGTCATTTCCCTGAATGCCCGGTTTGTATATTGAAGTACCCTTTCCTTCAAAAAACAAATGCCAATCGGCGCTGTTTTAAAAATACTCTGAAGCCTGGCTTCTGATTTTTTTAATGCCATTTCATACCGGACCCTGTCTGTAATGTCCTTTCCAATACTGGTAATACCATTTATTTTATTGTCAAGGCCGCGAAGTATAATGTTGTACCACTCTATAAGACTTTTACTACCATTTTGGGTAACAATTTCATTTGTGTATAATAATGGGAAATCTCCTGATTCAATTGCTTTTTTAAAAATATTCCCTTTTAAGTTATCCCTGATTGATTCATCAATAAACAAATCGAACCAGTTGCTGTTTTCTGTCTCTTCCCTTGTCCGACCTGTAGTCTGGAGAAGGAAATCGTTGCAGAAGATAATATTGCCATCGGTATCCAGCATAATGCCAATAAGCTGTATCTTCTCGAGGACATCCCGGTATCGTTTTTCACTCTCCTTTAGTTTCTTCCAATCCTTAAGTCTCTTTATTGCCTGTACAAGCTCCCCTGCAACAGTTTTAAGAAAATCTACCGAAGCCGGATTCCAAATCTTGCCGTCATTGCAATTATCGCAACCGATAAAACCATAGAACTCGCCCCCAAGATTAAGTGGAGCAACAAGGAGTGATTTGATGTTTTGTACAAGGAGAAATTCTCTGAATGGGCTGTTTAATTTCGAGACACGAGTATTTATTATATCACCTTTAACAAGCTTGTCTAAAACAATGTTTGAAAATTTGCCAAAGTCAAAATCCTGTAATTCAGGATTATTGATTTCCGGTTTTACTCCCTCTGCACACCATTCTGCAAGCTGGCTGCAAAGTATTTTAGAATCCTTTTCTCTTGACAGAAAAATATATGTCCTCCCGGAATACGAAACAGGGCCTACCAAATCAGTAATTCTCTTGTAATCAATTTCTTCATCCTTAATAGTTGAAAGATGGTAACTTAACTCTGCAAGCACAGCAAGATATTTTGCTTTGTCCAGCAGCTCAATCTTATAGCGGATTTCATTCGTAACGTCCCTGAGCAGGCACAAGGTTCGTTTTTTCTTTTTACCGGCATCCTGAACTAACCTGCCGTTCACATTCATAATCTTCAACTCGCCCCACTTAGTGAAGAACTTCATGTGAAAATCACATACTCTGCCCGAGGCTTTAAATTCAGCAAAATTTTCATCAAACAATGGCCGCGTTTCTTCCGGATGAAATTCGGTAATATGGCTTCCAATAACTTCCTCCTTTGAGTAACCTAGCATTTCGCACCACTGCGTATTTACATCAAGTATATGCCCGCTATCGCTAAGGGACTGGAAAGCATAAGGCAGATCTTCGGCATTTACAAGGTAGCTTTGTGTGTTAATTCTGCCGCTTAAGGATGCGGTGAGTACACTCCTCTCATGTTCAGAACCGGTATTCCTGTTCATAATTGCGTCGTTCAAATTTTTATAATTACCAACAGCCCGTCCATGGAATGTACGATAATATGAAAAAAAGAATCAACTATCCCCGTAAATATCAATACTTACAAAGATTTAACTTTGAGTTAATATTAGGTTCAGACTAAAAAAGAGGATTGAGTAATTCTAAATAACGAGCTTTTTCTTTACGCGGGAAGAGTTAAGCCAGTTTGTTACGTCAACCGTTACACAACTCGTTTCGCCATAATCTACTTCTACTCTACCTATGCGTTTTGCAATAGCGAGGCATTTTTCACGCAGGGCATTGCTTCTTTCGCCGATATAACAAAGACAATAATTCATTGATTCCTTAACCCAGTTCTCAGAACTATGAAGTTCTTTTTCGATATTATCCAGGAATTTTTCAAAGTATTTATCATCCGTTTTCTTGTCGGTCTTTGCTTTAATATAAAGTGCTGAATAGCCGCATTTTTTGATGTGATCAATCTTGCTTTGAGTCCATTCTTCAATTTTTGAATCGAGTTGCCCGGATTTTGCAAGCACAAATTCGGAATAATAATCGGCAAGCATAAAACCACGGGAATTTGGTATCTGGCTGTCTATCTGTTCTTCGCTTACTTTTTTAGGGTCCTCAATAAAAACAGATAAAAGTTTAGCTTCGAATATCGGCGTGTCCCAAAGTTTCAGTGATAAATCGTGATTCTTTTTAATTTGTTTTGCGAATTTTTTCAAATCAGTGATGCCAATTCCAAGCGTGGGCTCAGTTTCAATTCCCATTTTTCTGTTTGTACCCGCATATTTCGGATTGCCCATTTCCTTGAGTTTTGTTGTTGTCTCTTCAATAGTCATAAAGCATCATTTTGTTATTAAAAGTATTAACGACAATCAAAATTTCAACGTATTGTAGAATTTTGTATGAATTAATCATCTTTTCTATAATTTAGGTGTGCTATTGATTTCAAAAATTCTATTTGATTTGAAAATATTACTGATATATTCAATGCTGATTCTTGCGCTTGTAGCTGCTTGCGGCAATAAATCGGAAGAAACAAAGCCGGAGCCTAAACCACAAATCGCTCAAGAATCGTCGGCTCAAAAGCCACAAAAGATGAAAGAATCTCAGCAGGAAATCAAGCGTATCAACTTCGAGGTTGTCGGTGAGATTCCTCACGACAGCCATGCTTATACTCAGGGGTTGTTTTATTTAGACGGATATTTGTATGAGAGCACCGGCAGGCGTGGCAGTTCATCTCTCAGAAAGATAAATCCCTTGGAAGGTGAAATTGTAGAACAGTTTGATGTTGATTCCCGCTATTTTGCTGAAGGGATTGCAAAGCACGATGGAAAGATTTACCAACTTACCTATACATCAGGAATATGCTTTGTTTATAATATGCAAAACCTGTTGCCCGAAACTGAACTCAGTTACCCCGGAGAGGGCTGGGGTCTGACATCTGACGGACGATTCTTAATTATGAGCGACGGTTCGCACTACCTCAGGTTTATGAAGCCGGATGATTTCAGCCTTGCAAATGCCATAACCGTATCAAGAGCCGGCAGGATTCAGCGTGACCTGAATGAACTCGAATACGTGAACGGGCACATCTATGCTAATGTGTTTATGCGGGACGAGATTATCATTATCAATCCGCTGGACGGGCGTGTAATCGCCACCGGTTTTTTTGCCAGGCTCAGGGATAAGCTGAGCCGGCCAAATGCAGCAGAGGTAATGAACGGCATTGCATATAACCCGCACGATGATTTATTCTACCTAACCGGTAAATTCTGGGACAAGATTTTTGTTGTAAAGCTCAGTTATTGATTAATTGCCCGGGATAAATTGCCAAACTCTTGCTATAGCCTTTTTTCTTGGAGCACATTCATCGTTAATGGAAGTTAAAGTTAGCAAATTCAACTCTATACTAACCCTGTAGTTGCCTTCAATATCGCCGCAATCACTATCGTTGAAGAATTTAAGCTGGTCACTGTCAATTTCGAATTGGGCATAAGAATCATTATGGCCGGGAGTTTCTTCAACAAGCTTAAAATCAAAAAAACCCGATTTCTGGAAGATAATATTTGCCTTAAAAGTAACGCCCTCATCATCAGTAATTGTCGCCTCCCAAATCCCAATAATTGCATCTTCATAATTTGGTGATGTTGACTCATCATCCGGGCAGGATGTTAACGCTAAGAAGGTGATTGCTAAAACGATTGAAGTTACGAGCTCTTTCATTACAATGCCTATATATGTGCAATACAAATAGTGGCGATGTTGCAATTGTTAAATTAAATATAATTGGGAATATTTCTTTATTAATGAAGTAAAAGAAGTGTAGATAATTCAAATATTATCAAATGGTTGCATGGGTATTACATTAATTCTACAACACATCATTCTCTTCCAAGTATCTTCCCAATTGCTGCCAATGCTCTTTCCACGTTATTGTTATCAACAAGAGATGATTCCAATACTTCTTTTGATGAGAAAAGCTCAAATGAGGATTCAAATTTATGAAAGTCAAGCTTCGATGCAGCTAACACATATTTTCTCAATCCTTCGAGATGAGTATCCCCCGATGAGAAATCCAGGTAGCTTTCAATTTCATCGTGCCTTGAATCAACAAGGCAAATCTGCCCCAGCCTAATGTATGCCCTGTCCGCCTGAATTTGCTTCAGGGTGCCTGATTCCAGGGCCTTCTTGTAAAGCTTCTCAGCCTCGCGGAAGTTTTTCCCTGTGAACTCTGCCTCAGCCAGATGCATTTGCAGGTAGCCGCTATCGGGTTCCTCCCTAAGCTGATGCTGAATCATTTTTCTGTTTCGCTCTACTTTATCCTCAAGCTTAGATGAGTACCCTTTGTGCTCAATCAGAATGTCAGATTCCACTATTTCCAGACCTGCTGACTCAATTGAAGGGCGTACCTGCTCATGAATGGCTCCTTTATAACGGATTTCGGGCATATTCCTGAATATCCTGCTATAAGTATGGATAGAGTAAGTGCCATCCTGGAGGTCGCTTTTTATTTTAACTAATATCCCGCCTGTTTTCTTTTGATCGAATAACTCAGAATTGTTAATTAAACTTTCAGCATTCAACCGTTCGTCAGCATCAATAGCCAGGTTCCATTCCATTCGCAGGTGAGCAAGGGCAAAGTTTCGCGCCGCTGAGAAATCTTCATCCCATTTCCGGAAGTAAATCTCAGAGCCAAGCCTCTGTGCAATTAAAGCCGTATTATCTTCCGAACCAGTGTCAACCACTACTATTTGCGAGCACACTTCCCGGATTGATTCGATGCACTCTTCAATATTCCCGGTTTCGTTTCTCGCAATTATTGCAGCCGCGAGCGACACTTTGTCTTTAAATTCTTCCATCCCTTTCATTGCTTTTTATTAATTTTTGAATATTGAGAAACTCAATTATAATTCATCAGATTCAAATGGAAAAGAAAAATAATTCGGGTGACAATCCTTATAAGGATCATCGCAAGCGTATGCGCGAACGAGTCGCAATGGGTGCATTTGATTCCTTCCCGGACCACGAGGCTCTCGAATTCCTGTTGTTCTACATCTTCCGCCAGAAAGATACCAAACCAACTGCTAAGCTGCTGGTAGAGCAATTCGGAAGCCTTTCCGGAGTACTTGATGCAGGTATTGATGAAATTACGGAAGTACCGGGAATGGGGCGCGATTCAGCAATCGCTCTTGTAGCATTCAGGAAGATAATGAAACGATATATCACGCAAAAGCGGGATGGATTAACAAGGATTGACTCCCTTAGCGGTCTTCTCGGATTTGTCAGAAGTAAGCTCGAACCGGGAGGGATGTTAGCTATATTCCTTGATGCACAAGGGAACATTATACACAGCGGCCATATTTACAATGCCAGATTCAAAGCTGTTGATATTCTAAACATGGCAGCCGAGTACAGCGCAATATCTGTAATAATAGCACAATACCGCAAAGACAACACTGAACCTGAAAGGGAAGACATAGCGCTAAACGACGAGATATCAGAAAGGCTCAGCGAACTTGGCCAGGTGCTTTCAGAACATATCATTCTCTCCGGTAATAAGTATTTCAGTTTTGCGCAGAAGGGTATGTTGTGATATGAAAGAAATAACTAATAACTATAAGGACATGTTTCCACCGTACTTACTCCGCCCCCGATCCTCATCAAAGGTGATGGAATTAATTATATTGGATAATAAATTTATCAATATGTTCGCCCATCCTTGCCTGAAATTAATAGCATTACATACAGGTGAAGTCAAAAATGGATACTATAAGAATGCTTTATATAACTAGTTTCGGAATTTAAATGCGTGATTCCTCACCATTTCTTATTTTGCGGGCTATGAAAACGCATTATACGGCTAAGTCTGATAAATACAGAAGCTTGTTTGGCCAAGAGTTTGAATTTATTAATCACAGGAAGTGCGACGGTCAGTTCAACATGGATTTTGACTACCAGCGGACCGGGGAAGTTAAAACCGGAAAAGCGCTGCCGATGCTCCGCCTCTATGCGTGGCACCCATGGACACTTTCGCTCGGCTATAACCAGAAATCAACAGATATTGATTATTCCCTGCTTCATCAAAAAGGATTTGGCATGGTTTGCAGGCCGACAGGCGGCAGGGCGGTACTCCATGCAAATGAACTCACCTACTCTGTTGTACTAAACCTCGTTGAAAATTATTCCATGCAAGATGTGTACAGGGACATTCACATTCTGCTGGTGAATGCATTCAAACGACTTGGCGCAGCGCTTGATTTCGAGCGCTCTCAGCCAAACCTCCATGAATTTTACAAACGAAACGATATGTCCGTATCTTGCTTTGCCAGCGCAGCAAGGTATGAAATAGAATACGAGGGCAGGAAAATTGTCGGCAGCGCACAGCGGCTTTTCGGCAGGACTCTTCTCCAACATGGCTCAATAATACTTGGCTCCGGGCACGAAGAAATAGCAGATATTATCAAAGCAGACAGCCCACAAAAGCGTGAAGCTCTCCGCAATTACCTCTCTGCAAAAAGCTCCTCTCTTTCGGAATCAGTCGGCCGTGAAATTACTTATGAAGAATGCGCCGTCGCGATAGAGGAAGAGATAAGGGAATGATTTAATGATATATTCTAACTACACTGTCTCTCCCGGCGGTAGAGACATCCCCTCCATGAAAAGGAGGGGATTATCTGATTTTTAATCCTAATCTGCACACTATGAATTAATAACTATATAATTTCTTAACGGCTTATCACAACCGGTCGGGTATAGCTCCTGGTTCCCAGTCTGATGTTAGCAATGTAAACTCCTGCAGGTATTGTGTTGCCTGATTCGTCCCGCAAGTTCCATGTCATGGTGTAACTGCCGGCAGAAACATCCTCCCTGCCCAGGCTTCTTATAAGTCTGCCGTCATGAGTAAATATTTGCACTTCTAAATCAGCCGGGATACCCTGGCTTATGTTGATATTTGCATATACATTCGCCGGATTTGGCGCTATGCTGATATTATCTTCCCTGCCCACTTCTTCCACATCGGTTAGTACTGCTTCTGCAATAACGCCCCTGCTGTGATTGAAAAACGAACCGGAATTGTTAGCTACTATTTCGAGCGAACGAACCATATAGTAGTATGTTCCTTCTCCGGCAAAATCATCAATATAGCTGAGGCCGTCTATCGGTTCATCGTTTACTTTGTAAAAAGGTCCTTCAGGGCTTTCCGAGCGTAGAATGTCATACTGGAATACTTTTTCTATTATAGGTGGTTCCCATTCAAGCTGCACAGTGAATTTATCCTGTGTTTGCGATGCAGTCAGAGAGAGAGGCGGGGACACCTCGTTCATGTGCATCCGAAGCGTTGGATCGCCCATTAATCCTGTGTGTGTGCCCCTTTGGCTGAAATGTGCAGTTGCCCAGCTTTGCCCCTGGGCATAAAGGTTCGTGTAATAGGCATTGTTGTTGTTTTGGCTTAGCCTGACTGAGTACCCAATCGGCATACCCATCGCCATATGGTGCAGGAACCAGCTCGGGCGTGCAGCCCAGCCGCATGTAAGGGCAGTTGGTTCGCTGCAAAGCGGAGCGCGAAGGAAATTGTTGCGTACATCCCAATCGCCAAAGTAGCTGCCGAAGAGCATTGTAAATACGGCATTAACCGGTTGTGAAGCGAAGTTGCCTGTATTACCCACTCCTCCGGCACTTGTGAAACTACCACCACCAGTTCCATAAGCCCATTGATAATTTTCTGTTTCGAGAGTTGTAAACCAATCTACTTCATCAACGGCATCCGGGCCGAAAAATGTTGAGAAATTCCTGTAGCCGCATGAAGCAAATGTTTCGGTAAAATTTGACCTTGTCTGGAAGTTGTCATCAACCAGTCCACGCTCAATATATGGCATTTCGCCTGTCCTGTAGGCATGATTTTTATCTAAATAGCGCTTTAGGAGCTCTATCTCGGGTTCTTCCCATTCGGGTTGGTGGAATTCCGGCATATCATAAAGGTCAACCCTGC
This sequence comes from uncultured Hyphomicrobiales bacterium, assembly GCA_964454975.1. Classification (GTDB taxonomy): domain Bacteria; phylum Bacteroidota; class Ignavibacteria; order Kapaibacteriales; family UBA2268; genus CAYVVD01. Next base: position 34,087 of record CAYVVD010000009.1, read on the forward strand.
CAACCTGTAGCGAAACTTCATGTCCTGAGCTTAAAGCAGTCGGGTCGAATTTACCGTCGCCGTTCAGGTTCTCATTGCGTTTTCGCTGATCGTTAGACATATTCCCATTGTCAAACCAGAAAAAATCGCTGAAATTGCCATAGTACATGTCCGAAGGCCAGGCTCCGTGATGCCCGCCGGCATTGGCATTATGCCCGTCGGGTGGGTTGCTCCATAACCCTGAATAAGGCACGGGCACGCGACCGAGAATGAAAACTGTGCTTAAATCATCAATTTTATCAAAATACTCCTGGGTTATAATTGCTTTTACGTCCTTGACAGCATCTCCATCGAATGATTCTGCACGCGGTACATCATGCCTGATAACACCCCAGCCTTCTGTGATTAGGTCGTTAATCAGCCTGTCTATCTCGGGTTTGAGCGGTTCGGCAATTGTCTCATCAACAAGCAACAGCAGTGAACCATAACCCGGGTTTGATGAAACATGTACTCCCGAGTAGAAATAATTCATTGAACCAAATGTCAGGGTTCCCTCCTGTCCCGAGTTGTCTTTTACCCACATCTGGTTTATCCCAAGCAGGAAGTACTCGTAGGCTTGCCCCGGGACAACATCAGTATCGACATATTCATAAGTGTTACTGTCCAATACTTTAATTGTCGTCCAATCGCTGTCCTGCGATGTTCTCCTGAAAATCTGCACTTCTTTCACTTTCTCATTTGGTGGCCATGTAATGGTCAGCGTAGGAGGATTTTCCTCTGCTGTTATGGTTGCAGGGAATGAAAAATCCCGATTTTTTGGCCATTGTGAGAAAAGGGTGATTGTAATAGAAAAGAATAAAAACAAGGTAAAGATACGTTTCATGGCTTCTCCTCGAATTGTTAATTGCATGTTGATCATAATATTAACAAATAAAACACCAAAATAAAACAAAAGACTATATTAATATTTATTTATTCTTCATTCATTTCTGTTAAATAATTGCTATTTTGAAATTTTAATCATTGATTGTTTGATTTTTAAGGTATATAATGGCTACTTTTGATAATACACCTATTATGGAGCCGGGTCTCGAATACCTGGGGTTTTACAATATTGCCAAAACACACTGGCATCATCCGACTTCGATGTTGTACGAACACGCTGTTTCCAGGGGGGAGGGAATTATTGCCCATCTCGGCCCGCTTGTTGTTTCTACAGGTAAAATAACAGGTCGTTCGCCAAATGACCGCTTTATTGTCAAGGATGATTTCACAGAAAACACAATAAACTGGGGCAATATTAATGTCCCTTTCAGTGAGGGAAAATTCGAGATAATGCATGAACGTGTAAAGGCCTACCTGCAGAACCAGGAGATATTTGTACAGGATGCGTATGCAGGCGCCGATCCCGAGAACAGAATGTCCGTCAGAGTGATTACCAAGTATGCCTGGCAGTCGCTTTTTGCAAGAAATATGTTTATCCCTATCCGTGACAAACAGGAACTTGCTAACTTCAAGCCGGATTTCACAGTGATAGACCTTCCCCGTTTCCTTGCCAATCCAAAGCTGGATGGCACAAATTCAGAAACATTTATTATTATCAATTTCAAAGAAAAAATTGTTCTGATAGGCGGTACTTTTTATGCTGGTGAAATCAAGAAATCTATATTCACAGCAATGAACTATTTCATGCCTCAGAAGGATGTGCTCGGTATGCATTGCAGCGCAAATATTGGTAAATCAGGGGATGTGGCATTGTTATTCGGTCTTTCCGGAACCGGTAAGACCACACTGTCCGCCGATCCTGACCGCGCTCTCATTGGTGATGACGAGCACGGCTGGAGCGACAGTGGTGTGTTTAATTATGAAGGAGGCTGCTACGCTAAAGTAATCAGGCTGCAACCCGAATCTGAACCGGAAATTTGGGCTACTACAAGAAAATTCGGAACTATTCTCGAAAATGTGGTTATTGACCCTAAGAGCAGGTTTACTGATTTGGACGATGCAAGCCTTGCGGAAAACTCGCGTGCTTCTTACCCGATAACACACCTTGATAACATTGTCCCTGAAGGTGTTGCCGGACACCCGAATAATATAATTTTTCTAACCTGCGATGCTTTTGGCGTTCTACCTCCTGTTATGCGCCTTACAAAGGAACAGGCAATGTATCACTTCCTGCTGGGCTACACAGCCAAAGTTGCCGGTACCGAACGAGGCGTAACTGAGCCACAGGCAGCATTCAGTGCCTGTTTTGGTGCACCATTCATGCCACTGCATCCGAGCAGGTATTCTGAATTACTTGGTAAGAAAATTGATGAGCATAGCTCAAAATGCTGGCTGCTCAATACCGGATGGACAGGCGGGCCTTACGGCACAGGCAAGAGGATTTCTATTAAACACACAAGGGCAATGCTCAATGCTGCATTAAATGGCCAGCTTGATAATGTAGAATTCCTGAGGGACGAAAATTTTGGACTGGATGTTCCCACAAGCTGCCCTGATGTTCCCGATGAGATTCTTAACCCGCGAAATACCTGGCAGGACAAGGCTGCTTATGATGAGAAGGCTATATACCTTGCAGGGCTTTTCCGGGATAAATTTGCTCCGTACAATGATTACGTAAGCGAAGAAGTCCGCAATTCAGGGCCGACAGTATGAGAATTCTTTGGAAATTTCAGTAAGACAAATTGCGGATACTTCAAACCTTCCGAAGGTTACGAACCTTCGGAAGGTTAAGTCCTGCCTATCTGCTTTCCAGTTCATCCAACAGCTCACCAGCATCAAAAACATTCTCCAGCGCTACTTTGATATAGTCGCTGGTTACAGCAAGCGCACGATGCGTAGCCGGGTCGAAGTAATAGCTGTTGGCAAGTGTTTGAATATTCCCGTCGAACAACACTCCAACAACTTCGCCCTTGCTGTTGATTAGTGGTGAGCCGGAGCTTCCTCCAACCATATCAATATTTGTTGCACAGTTTGCTATAGTGCTTAAATCTATGGCATCTTGCTTATCCATGTATTCCATTGGTAGCATGTATTCGCCCTCGTTGCCAAAACTTGCAGCACGGTCGTAAAGTCCATAGAGCGTTGTAACAGGCGGGAATATCGTACCGTCGTGAGCATACCGGGCAATTGTGCCATAAGTGAAGCGAGGTGTGAACTTCGCATCCGGATAAAGGCTGCCTCCAGTAGCAGCATCTATCGCCACAAGTAATTCTTCTTCAACTGTTTCAAGTTCTGGAAAGACTTTTTCATTGAGGTATTTAAAATCGCGGTAATTGCCTTCTTCGAATTCAGCAACTATCTCGAGCAGTGGGTCACCGCATGATGCCAGTTCTCGTGGTGACATTTGCAATGCCGAAACACGAAAGCTCTCGTCATCTAATTTTGTTTTTTTAAAATAATATTCAGATGCTTCAGCAGGTGTCATGTTTTTAAGAATCGCCTTAACAAATGCATCCTCCGGGCCGAGATTTTCCAATGCCTCCTCAAGAGAGAAACGGAATTTTAATTTTTGGTATTCAGGGTTTGTTTTGAACCATAGCAAGTCATCATGGATTTTTGCTGAATCAAAATCAGCAGAACGTTCCGGTACAGGCCGGCTTAGTTCGTATGAATACCGGAAAATATCTCTTGCCAACACATATAAATCTGAATTTATTTTCCTGAAATTTACCTCTAAATAATTTCCCTCGGCGTTTTTTAGTAAGCGGGATATTTTGTTCCAGGAATTAGCATAATTCCCTCTAAGATTTTCATCAGCAAATATTTGTTTTTTGAATTCATCTTCCTGGTTTTTCTTGTCTTCGAGGAATTTTTCATCAAAAAGCTTTTCCCTTTGCCCTTTGAATACTTTCAGTGAATTGTCATAATAGAAAATTTGTGTAAAAGCCACTTTCTCTTCTTCAGGGCCTAATTTAGCATATTCCCTTGCAGAATTTACCATTGCCCTCATATTGGATCCGAGGTAACGAAGCCTGTAATCGCGCTCGAACAATATTTCATCGTAGGTAAGATAACGCTTTGTAGAGCCCGGATTCCCCGAAGCAATTACTAATTCATTCTCGCCGGGGCACACTGAGTTCCAGTGCAGGAAATTTTTCGGTTGTACGGGTTTATAGTCCTCATATATACGCAGAAAGGCTACATCCAGGTCGTAGCTCGGGTAAACAAAATTATCATTGTTCCCGCCAAAGAAAGCAGCGTTTAATGGAGGAGAAAAAACAAGCCTGATGTCTGTATATATTTTGAAATAATACAACCAAAACTCAGCACCTTCGAAAAAAACTACAGGCTGGCAGTAAAGCCTGTAGTTTTTTTGTCGAAATATTGAGATGGAGTCGAGCACATCAAGCATCCTTTGCTTCCGTTCACTATAGTTTTCGATACCTGAGCCAAGTTTCTTTACTTCAGCAGTAATATCCTCATACTTACGGAATTGAAAAATTTTCAAATCGAGTCGTAATTCATCTTCACGTTCCTCAGCATAAAATCCTTTTACTGCTATTGACTCTTCTTTGCTTTCTCCCCCGTTGATATATGAAGTAATTACATGGTAATTGGTCATCACAAGACCATCCCTGCTGACAAATGCACCTGTCCCACTCGGGAATCGCAATGTTGACTTCATTATGTTATCAATCATGTCTTTGGAAGGTGAGAAATTATATTCTTGTTTCAATATCTCGTAAGGAATTTTGTGATATGGCCAGAGGCCCTCGTCCCCAAATGAAATGCCTATTGTAAGGCCAAGTAAAAATAGTATCGTTTTTTTCATTCTTCCACCGTCATTTATCAAAATTTATCGGCAATTTCTGCCAGCTTTTTAGCTGCCTCGCGCCTTTCATATTTAATTATTTCACTTGTGTGGGGTGTAAACAACTTTTTCCCTTCTTTCCAAGATGTAAAATAATCAATAAATATCTTAGCAATCTTGTCAATTTGTGCCTGGTGAGCAACTTTTCCACTCCCGGTCTTTTTAAGAATACCTGCTATCGCAGATTCAACCGGTGCGATTGCAATAATTGGCCGTATAACGCCAATGTATTCGAATACTTTGCCAGGAACAATCTCATTGCTTTCCTTAGCTTCATCTACTACAAGCAGTAATGAATCTGACTTCAAAAGGTATTCTATACTCTTTTCATGCGGCACATAGCCTACAATATTTATTGAATTCCTGAACGATGCCTTGTTGAACATTTCATGCACTTCTTCGCCAAATCTGCCGATAAAGTTGAGCCGAAACTCTTCCGGGTTTAATTTCCCCTCTGTAATTAATCCTTCAATAGCTTCAAAGAGACTTGCCGGATTACGTCTGCCATACATTGACCCGGTGTAAGTAAGGGTAAACTTTGAATTATCTTTGCGCTCTACATCCGGGAAATCTGCGGAATCAAAACCGTTTGGTACATGGAGGAATTTACTTTTATCCAGGCTCGGGTACTTGCCCAAAGCATCCTTGATTATTCCTTCCCAGGCACATTCAACTAAATCAGCCTGTTCAAAAACGCTTCTTTCGAGTGAACGGTCAATCATTCTAGGCAGGAACCACCGCTTCGGTGTGGTAAGAAAGTCTGTCCATGGGTCACGGAATCCGGCTATCCAGTGCAGTTTGTGCTTTTTCTTTGCGTAGCGTGCAATAAGCGAACAAGTATAAGGCGGTGATGAGCTGTAAACTGCATTTATTTCGTGTTCGCTAATAATCCTGTCAACTGCTTTCCTTGCAGTAAGCTGCCAAGCGGTTCGGGCATCCGGTATAAAAAATGTTGCACGCACCCATTCTGCAAGCTTTTCCTTGAGACTTAGTTGCTGGTCAGCTTTTTTAATTGTATTTACATCAATTGCCTGTCCCGGTTTTTTGCCTGTTAATAATCTATATAAGTCGTAAGGCTCATAGATTTTTGTGCGGTAAACTATTGTGCTTTCCGGTACCTGTTCGAGTAGTGACTCATCCCTCGCAGGAAAATTTGCATCGCCTACGGTTAGCACGACAGGCTGCCACCCAAACTCAGGAAGGTATTTGATATGTTTAAGCACCCGCTGCACACCGGGGCCTCCCGAAGGTGGGAAATAATATGCGATTACAAGCAGTTTCTTCATTAGAACAGTAATATAGCACTTTCCATACTAAACGCTTTCAGTATTCCTACCTAATTGCCTCGTCGAGAAAATCGTTAAATGGCTTGGCAATAAGGTATCTTTCAAATACTTCCTCATCCAGTTTATCTGATTTTATGATTTTGGCGCTCATATCCGATTTGATATAAAATTGCTTATTATAGATAAGAGGTTGCTTTTCGGCAGCATCGTTAAATTCTTTCGGGATTCGCTTGTTCTGCTCTCCAAGCACTTCCTTAAATGCATTCTTAAATTCTTTTTTATTTATAATCTTTACAAACCTGTCATTCTCGCCGGCGATTTTAGTCCTTATTCTATGGAGGTTATCCTTTACGGGCATATAAGCGCCCGCATAAACTGAAATGCCATCGGAGCGCATTTCGATATAAATCCCTGATTTCTCCGTCTCTTTTCGGCCGCCGGGGCTGATTACGGCAGAAAGATATGTTTTATAGGGTGATTTATCGGGGCTGAAGCGGACGTCCCTGTATATACGGAAGATTGCATTCTTAGGCTCAATCATCAAATTGGGATCAACACCGGCACATCGCTCTATCATTTTGCGGATAAAAGATTCAAAAGGCTTTTTCAGGTTCTTCTCGAATCGTTTTTTATTTTCAGTAAACCACTCGCGGTTATTGTTAGCTTGCAGTTCAGAAAGAAATTTTGTAAAGTCATTTGTAAAAAAGGGCATATCAACCTTTATTGTAAATTAAGTTTCATTTAAATTACTACAAAGTCTTGAATTAGCAAAGAATTGTAATCTGTTTTCACGCTGGCCTTCATATTATTAAGGGTTTGATTTATACTCCCGTACATGGTACATTGAATTTATCCCAGTTCCAATTCAGGCATGAATTTTGTAGATTGTAGTTCATGGCTGATAAATCATCATACAACGACCTTGCACAACACAATCCCGGTCAGGTGATTGTGTTCCTGCTAATTATTGGCGGTGGCATTCTGTTCACATTTATAATTGCACCCCCAATACTCGAATATATCTTTACCTCTTTTCTCAATGGAAGCGTTACAAACAACGGGCGCGAAGTATATTATAATATCGACAGCGGCGACCTGATGAAGCGAACAAACTACCTGCTCGCCTGGGCTGTGGATATTTACAAGGATACTCCCCAGGAAGCCCGCTACTGGTTCAATCCGGCTCTTGTGCTGCTTATTCCGTCACTGCTCTTTGGAATAGGTATTGCGATAATTATTACGCTACTATTGCCCGGGAATACCGGTTTCATGCGCAGGAAAATTGAGCGTGAAATAGCTGTTTTAATTGACCGGATATGCCTGATTAAATATGGCTACCAGGGAGATGAAGAGCGACGCGAGATAATGGATAACCTAAAATCAGCAGGCCTTGCCGAGCTTCGCGATTACGCTGACCTTTGGAACCTCCAACTCGAAGACATAAAAGCCCTGCGCAAGGCAATAATCTGGAATGACTCAATATTTTTGATTAAGCTATTCAATCTGAATGACGGTTTACGCATATACATGCGTTCCTATTTTACAGCTATGCACAGCAACAGCGTTCTTGGCTTTGTGTATATTGGCGCGGCAATCCTGATTATAATTATTGGTCTGCGCGGCCTGAAATTCATCCCCTCAACACAGCCTTCTCTAGTATTTTTTGCTCTTGGGCTGGAGTTCTCGCTATTGATTCTCTATGCTTTCACATTGATGTACTCCCGCCAGGAGGAAGAAACAGAACTGGACAAAAATGCGTCATCCCGAAGCATGCTCCGCCTTGGCGACGAGCTGGGTAATGCTAAGGAAACAGAACAACTCCTTCGCTTATTCATCAATACCGGTGATAAAGATAAGCATATCTGAATCAGAATTAGGAACAACCGGATGTACTTCACTTACAAAGTGGAATACATCTTATCATCTTGTGAAGCTTGATTAAGACTGCTAAGTTGAATACTCGGCATTAATCCGCACGTACTCGTATGATATGTCAGTACCCCAGCCAACAGCGCAGCCCTTGCCGGAGTTCATGTTCATCAGCACCTTTATATGCGAACTTTTCATGTGCTTTTTAACTGCCTTTTTATCATAGGATACAGGCTGTCCGCCTTTCAGTAACTGGTATTTAATTGAATCGCCAAAAAATAAATCGAGTTTATTTGGGTCGAAGACAATACCTGAGCGTCCGGCGGCGGCAATTATCCTGCCCCAGTTTGGGTCCATGCCGAACATTGCTGTTTGCACAAGCTTGGAATCGAATATGGTCTGTACTACCTGGCGGGCTTCAGCGTCGCTGCGTGCTCCTTTCACTTCGTATTCAATAAATTTGGTGGCGCCTTCGCCATCCGAAACTATCAGCTTGGCAAAATGCATACACACTTTCTTTAAATTCGAGTGGAATATTTCATAATCATCGTCATTGGTTTTGATGAGCCTGTTACCTGCAGCGCCGTTGCACATTATACCAACCATATCGTTTGTGGATGTGTCGCCATCCACATTTATCATGTTGAAAGTATTCTCAACAACTTCCTTCAACGCCTCATCGAGCATTTCAGGAGTAATGGCAATGTCGCACACGATAAACGCAAGCATAGTCCCCATGTTCGGGTGAATCATACCCGAACCCTTGGCAATCCCTCCCATGCGGATTTCTTTTCCATCAACCCGGAAGCTGGTATAGCCTTCTTTTGGGAAGGTATCTGTTGTGAGTATTGCATTTGCTACTAATGAGCCTGCCACGCCCCTGTTCGTAAGTTGAGGCACCGCCTCTTTAATCCCTTCGACGACTTTCTTTGTCGGGAAAGGCTCTCCTATGATGCCTGTTGAAGCAATTTGGACTTCGGTTGGGTCAATATTCAAAGCTTCCGCGGCAGTGTTCATCATAGCGATAGCACCATCATAGCCTTGCCTGCCTGTACAGGCATTGGCATTGCCTGAGTTAATGACAAATGCGCGGGCTTTACCGTTTTGGATATTTTCCCTGCTTATTTTGACGGGTTCGGCGCACACGAGGTTGCGTGTAAAAACCGCTGCTGCTGAAGCTTCTGTTTCCGAAAAGATAATTGCGAGGTCCCTCCGCTTCGACTTGATTCCAATGTGCGAACCCCAGAATTTAAATCCTCTTACTGATGTTATGTTTGACTGCATACTGCTATATATTTATAATTGAAATTACGGATTTAATGGCAGGTCCCTTAGTCCTGTTCTTTCTATTTTATTCATCATTATATTCATATTCTGAATAGCCTGTCCCGATGCGCCTTTCACGAGATTATCGAGTACAGACACAGTTATGATTCGCTCTGTTCGTTCGTCGTAGCTGATAAAAATGTCGCAGAAGTTGGAACCACGTACATTTTTGATTGCAGGCGGCTTATCAACAACCCTGACGAAGATTTCTTTTTTGTAGAAAGTATCATAAATATCGTGAAGCAACTCATTATCGACAGGTTTTGCCGGTTTTGAGTAAGTCGTTGTCAGGATGCCTCTGTCCACCGGCAGCAAATGAGGAGTAAACAGTGCTTTTACTCTTTTGCCTGTATATATATTCAACGCCGATTCGATTTCCGGAGTGTGCCTGTGATTATGCAGGCCGTAGGCCATAAAATTGCCGAAAATATGCGGGAAGTGAGTGGTTTCCTTTGCTTTTGCCCCTGCTCCAGTAACACCGGACTTAGAGTCAATCACAATGTCACCGGGTTTAACAAGGTCGTGCTTCAGGAGCGGCGCAAGCGCGAGTATTGCCGATGTGGGGTAGCAGCCGGGATTTGCCACAAGCCGTGCCTTGCGAATCTTTAACCTGAACAACTCAGGAAGGCCGAACGCTGCCTGCTTTACATATTGCGGGCAGACATGCTTTGTATCGTACCACCGCTCATAGGTAGCAACGGATTTAATCCGGAAATCGCCGGATAAATCAATTATTTTGTACTTATTTAAGCCCTTTTCCTTAACAAAATTCATTGATACTCTGTGCGGCAAAGCCAGGAAAACAACATCGAGCTTATACCTGTCAATGTTTTTTACATCAACAAGCTTCATATCTGCAAAATCGCGGAATTGGGGATGCAGATCTGAAAAACGTTCGCCTGCATGGCTTTGAGAAGTAATTACTTTAACAGAAGCCTCACTGTGGAAGCGCAGCATACGAACCAGCTCCGAGCCCGTGTAACCTGTTGCCCCAACTATGCCTATTTTAATTTCAGCCATTGTTCTTTACTTCGAGGATAGATTCAACCATTACATCAACTACTTTATCAATTTCTTCGCGAGTGATAATAAGTGGCGGCAGAAGGCGGATTACATAATCGGCAGCGCAGTTTGCAAGAACACCTTTCCTGAGCATGAGCGTAACTACGTCACTACATTTAAAGTCCATTTCGACTCCTATCATCAGACCCGCACCACGTATTTCTTTAATATTTTCAAGCATTTTTGTTTTGTTGCGTATCCTTTCCATGAAGTATTCCCCATCTTCTTTTGCCTTATTTACAAGCCCCTGATTAGCAATCACATCCATTGACGCAACCGCTGCAGCACATGCCAGCGGGTTACCGCCAAAAGTTGTGCCATGATTACCGTGCGTCAGCACAGAGGCAACTTCTTCTTTTGCGAGTGTTGCTCCAATTGGGACTCCACCACCAAGCGATTTGGCTATAGTGACAATATCAGGCTGAATGCCATAAAGCTGAAAAGCAAACATAGCGCCTGTCCTGCCAAGCCCGCACTGGATTTCATCGAAAATCAACAGCGCACCGGTTTCATCGCATCTATTACGCAATGCCTGAAGGAATTTATTTTCAGCGGGGATAATACCACTTTCCCCCTGAATTGGCTCAATAGCCACGGCGCGAGTGGAATCATCAATACCGCTCAATGCTTCAATATCATTAAAAGGTAATTGTCTGAAACCACCAGGCATAGGGCCGAAGCCTTCCTGGTATTTTTCCTTTCCCATTGCAATTGTGGTAATCGTTCGCCCGTGGAAGCAATTTGTGAAAGAGATGACATCCCCTGTTTTGCCCTTGTTGTTGCTATATTTACGGGCAATCTTAAGAGCAGCTTCCATAGCTTCTGCGCCGCTGTTGCAGAAGAATACCCTGTTCATACCCGAGAGCTCTGTAAGCATTGCAGCAAGTTTGCTCTGCGGCTCGTTGTAATACAGATTAGAGCAGTGAATAAGTTTTTCAGCCTGTGATTTAATTGCTTCTACAACCTGTGGGTGGCAGTGTCCCGGGCCGTTGACGGCTATCCCGCCGAGGGCATCAATATATTCATTACCCTCTGAGTCATAGACTTTGCTTCCGAAACCTTTAACAAGTGTTACCGGGTATCTTTTATAAACCTGGAAATGGGTTTCCTGTTCTACTGTTTGTGCTGTCAAAACTTTCATTTTATTTCTTGATTATAGTTCCTTTAACTTCGCCTGAAATGAGTTTTAGGAGAATATCTCTTGTAGTACCGTTTGCTATTTCAGCTTTTTCAACACCACTTTCAACGGCAACAATGCATGCATCACATTTGGGGATCATACCCCCCTTTATAATTCCTCCCATTTCTTTCTTCACATCATTGACGCTGAATTGATGTATTAGTGTTGAGGGGTCGTCTTTGTCACGCAGGAGCCCGTCAACATCTGTAAGTACAATATACCTGCCTGCCTCAAGCGCACCTGCCAAATGACCAGCAAACATATCGGCATTGATATTGACATCGTCACCATCAGGCCCAATCGCTATCGGTGCTATTACAGGAACATACCCGGATTTGAGAAGGATTTCGACAAGCTTAGGATTAATATTTTTGACATCGCCAACCCGGCCGAGGTCTTTTTCTGTAATTTTACCTTCCTCAACTTCTTTATGGATGCGCATTTTAGCCAGAATCATACCGCCGTCTTTACCTGAAATTCCGACAGCGCGCACGCCCATGCCATTGATAATCCGCACAAGCTCTCCGTTAACACGACCCTTGAGCGCCATTTCAACATATCGCATTGCATTTGTGTCTGTTTTGCGATGGCCACCTATAAATTCTGATTTGATTCCTGCCATTTCCAGGGTTTCGCTTATAGCAGGGCCTCCACCATGAACAAGCACCACGTCATATCCGGAGCGGCGCAAGTGGCAGATGTTTTCGAGGACATTCTGTTGGATAGCGGGATTTTTCATTGCATTCCCGCCGAATTTGATCAATAGTCTGTTTGTATTTCCATCAGGAGGATTTTTTGAACTAAAATCCGTAGGTTCTTCTTGCGATTCTGTTTCATACATATGACTATCTATTTTGACTGATTGTTAATTTAAAGTATATTCAAAATTAATGATAATATGCTGTTCGGCAAAATATATAAGAATATATTCCAATATACCTCAATTTTAAACATTCAGGACAAATAATAATATAATTCAATTTCAACATTAGACTTTTGGTGTAAGTTAGGGTTAAATAATGTTTTCCGCCTTTTATTTAAGCAGGCCTATAATTTGTTCAATTAAATGCCGGGGTTTTGTGCTTTTTTTTTTATAAAAAGGGTACAAAGTATTGAAAGTGTTTATAAACAATTATAATATATTCCGGAAGTGAGGATTGTCCGAACAGGGTCTATATACTAAAACGACTGATTTAAACTACAGATGAAATATAACCGGGAAATTTTCCATACTCTTCAGATATGAATGTATTTTATATGAAATAAACGAATTTAATCCAAATAGTCGTAGTAAGCGAATTCGAAGCCCGGGAGATTATTAATTAAAATTTTAAATTTAAAGGCATCCTTCAGCTTAAGCAAAAAAAAGCAATTTCTCTCGAAATTGCTTTTAATTAGATCTTAGGTTTGCCATTGGTTATGTTTACCGGTAGGCCTTAATTAGAAATAAATAACCTTAGGCTGGCCTAAAAATCAATACCTGCGACGATTGAAATCGTTTCTTCTTCCACCGCCGCCGCCGCCGCCGTTTCCACGTTCGGTACGTTCCCTGGCCTCGTTAACGACCAGTTTACGACCATCAAGTTCGTATTGGTTAAGGGCGTCAATTGCTGACTGAGCCGCATCGTCTTCCATTTCAACGAATCCGAAACCTTTCCTGCGTCCGGTTTCGCGGTCTGTAATCAGTTTTACTGAGCTTACTTCACCATATTGTTCAAAGAGCGCGCTGATATCTGATTCTTCAACGCTGTAAGGCAAGTTTCCAATATAAATATTCATCTGAATTCCATAGAAAAAAAACAAAAAACTTGCCTACCGGGCATGCAAATATACGAATAATATCAATGAATCAACTGTTTTTATTGATATTAATGTGGAAAACTTATTTTTTTGCCCAAGATAATCCCTTGTTAATGCTGGAAAAGCAAAAATCAAGGCAACCGTTTTAAATATTAAACCTTTCATTTAATTTTGGAATATTAGAAAAGTCGGGAAAATGTATCTCGTCGTAGAATATGAGGATTAATTCATAGGCTGTGATAAGCACAATTCCTTTAAACTTTCCAATATTCCTTTATTCTGTCTCTTGTAAGTACTTCAAAACTTGCATTTTCCTACAGATCAAAACCGTAAAAGCTAATCCTGGCTAGTAAAAATACCCTGCCGGAACTTCACTACTTATAATAATGTTTAAATCCTACTCTCTGACCAAATGAAGAAGTCCATTCAGAATTTTAATACAGATACAATAATTTCACCGCATTACTTAAGGTGAATCTGTAATTTAATACCAGTGGCAGCTGGCAACAAATAAAAAGGCCGCCCTTTTCTATGAGCAGCCTTTTAAATTCAAGTGCTATAATTGCTTATTTTTCCTGGTCTTTGTAGCAGAACCACCAGTCGTAGTTGTCGTACTTGGACATCTTGTACCGGGCTGCTTTTATATCAGTTGCGGGCGGTACGATTACCTTGCTGCCGATAAGCTCGTTATTCGGCCAGTTAGCAGGCATAGCTACGTGCTCTTTGTCTGCTACCTGTAATCCTTTTATCATTCTGATGAATTCATCAAAATTCCTGCCGAGTTCCTGCGGGTAAAAGAGAATCGAGCGTACTGTTCCCTCGGGGTCAACAATAAATACCGCGCGGACGGTGTTGTTGCCTTTCTGGGGATGAATTAGTCCGAGCATATCAGCTACCTTGCCTGTATCAGCAATAATCGGGAACTGGATTTCCACGTCTAATTTTTCCTTTATCCAGTCAACCCACTTGATGTGTGAGAATACCTGGTCAACACTAAAGCCAATTAGCTCTGTATTCATACTTTTGAACTCGTCATATCTTTTCTGGAATGCGACGAATTCAGTTGTGCAAACAGGTGTAAAGTCAGCAGGGTGGCTGAATAAAATATACCATTTGCCTGCCATGTCCTTAGGCAGGTTTAATTTGCCTTGTGTTGTCTGTACTTCCATCTCGGGAAATTTGTCGCCAATCAGTGGCATTTTGTGTTCCATATTGCTCTCCTTTATTAATTGGTTATACAGTGAATGTGAAAAAACTTTATTAATATAGGCTCTGGCAGGGTTTATGAAAAATCATCCCCAGTGGAAGGCCCTGCCAGAGTTAAAAAAATTATTTGCTCAGGAATGAATTATACATCCAGACCATCTTTTCCTGCTCGCGGATATAATCGCTCATCAGCGCATTTGTACCTTCGTCGTTGGCTTCATCAGAAAGCTCGAGAAGGTTCCTCTGCTTGATAAGCAATTCTTTGAAGCTGTTCACGATACTTTCAACACATACTCTGCCATCGGTAACGTTCTTTGCTTCTTTGATCACAGAGGCACTAAGATAATCTGTATAGCTGTGCACCGGTGTTTCTCCAAGTGTTAGTATCCTTTCAGCAATTTCATCAATCTTAAGAATCAGGTCGTCGTAGAGTTCCTCGAACTTAAGGTGCAATTCGAAGAATTTCTCACCCTTGATATTCCAATGGAATCCGCGTACATTCATATAAAACAACTGGTAATTCGCCAATAAATCATTAAGAGCAATTGCAAGCCTTCCGGCTTTTTCATTGTCTAATCCAATGCTTTTTACCTGGTCCATAACTTCTCCAATTATTTGTTCTTAAAATCACCAAGAATCAATACCTTTACATCTTTTATGTCAAAACCGGGGATTTCCTTTTCCTTTAAATAATCCATGATCCTCACGGTTAAATCTTCGTCATGAAAATCTTCAAGTCTGCCGCTATCTTCCGAGAAAAGGTGGTGATGCTTATTAATCTCGATATCATACCGGGATGTTCCGGGTGTGGAAGCAACACTTTGCAGCAGACCTTTTTCGGTAAATGTTTTCAATGTATTATATACTGTGCTGAGCGATATAGTTGGATACTTCTTTTTGATATAATTGTAAATCTGCTCTGCAGAGGGGTGGTTGTTGAGCTTGATTATAGCTCTCAGGATTACGATGCGCTGGGTTGTAACTTTCAGCCCGGCATCGCTTAATAATTCCTGTATATTTTCCATCATGCTCATTTAATTCACCTTTCGATGAATATAACGAATCTATACAGGAATTATTATTATTAAAGATAGATTATTATATAGGAGAAACTATTAATTGTTTATTATTCAAAATCAGAATCCATACCCGGCATATCCCGCCCTGTTGGCAGCTCAGCGGATTTGAAATTATTGAAATTGTAACTTAGTGTCATTGTAATGACGGGAGCTTTTCTTTCCATGTAATAGTATGTATAAAAAGTTGGCCCCTCGTTTGTGAATTCATGATTAGCAGTACTAAAAATGTCCCTGCCCTGTAGAGTAACGGCAAACTGATTGTTTAAAAACTCCTGGCGAATGGCAGTGTTGAAGACGATATTTCCCTCGCGTGTCCCCTGTGCCCCGACAGTCGGGCTTTCAAAACCGGCATTGAACTGGAAGCGTGTTGCGTCGCCAATTTTAATTGTATTGTTGAATCTCAGGCTCCAGTTGAAGCTTTCACGGCTGCCGTCTGCATATACTTCGCTTTCAATCCGGTAGTCATACATGTTCGCCATAAGGTTGAAGTTCCAGGATTCGAACAGCTCATAATTGAGGGATGCTTCAATGCCGAGAGCAAAATCATCGCCAATGTTGTCCGGGCTGTGAAGGAGTACATTTTCATCATATACAGTCTGTACGCGTTCGATTTTATCTTTTGTAACACGGTAATATGCTTCAATGGAGAGCATATTACTGCCGAAGTACTGCTGGAATCCTGCTTCGTAAGAATCAATATACTCCGGTTTTACGTCTGGGTTACCGCTCCGTACATTGTAAGCATCAGTCCATGTGAGGAAAGGCTCAAGATACCAGCCGCGCGGGCGCTCTATACGTCTCGAATAACTTGTCATGAACTGGCTTTCTTTAGATAATTTATATGAAGCGTGTGCAGATGGGAAAATATCCCAACGGTCGATGGAAAATTCCTGGCCGATGGCCGAGGATGTTACTTTCCGGTATGTGTATTCGCCTCTAACTCCGCCCTGGTAGCCAAAACTGCCGGTTTCACCGGCATACAGCGAATACAAAGCATGGATATCCCTGTCATAGATAGTTGCATTATTGTACTCATCAAGCAGATTGTACCGGTTCGAGAGCGTGTCATATTCTAATAATGTCGTCTCTTCGTCGGAAACTCCAATCCTTGTCTGGTAACCTGCTTCGAATTTATCTGTTTCGTTGAATGGAAGTGTATAGTCCAGGTTTGCCTGAAAGCGGTCGGACGGGCCGTATTCGGTGTTTTTTCTGCCGCTTGTAATCTCGCCGTTATTATCCACCAGCTCGTCGAGAGATTCTTCCTCGCCGCCCCGGTGCCTGAAATCTGCCTGGAACTTAAGTTCGTGTGTGGTTTCGCCAAAATTATGATTGTAATTAAAGTTAAATGAGTAGTGATTGCCGGAGCGGAAGAAATCCTCATAGCTGTCATAAGTATTAATAATTTTATCAGGATCGGACCAGGATTCATAATATAGGTCGCTCAGACCTTCATGCTTACGGTATCCGTAAATCGCCTCGAAAACAATGTTGTCGGATTCAGTAAACGAGTACTCAATCCCTGAGCGTAAGCTCCAGTTGTTCCTGTTCCTGGCAGAGTTTCCTTCGGAATTGATGTATGAAAAAATCCCTTCTTTAGTTGTAATCCTTTCGGAATTGCTTGTACCAGGGTAATGTTCTTTGCTGTAATCACCTCCAATAAAAAGCTTTAGGCCGTCGTACTTATAGCTCATCAGCACGTCGCCGCCATACTTGTCGTCCAACCCGCCGTTCAGGTTGAATATACCGCTCATTCCTTTCAGCTTCTGCTTTTTAGTAACGATATTCATTATTCCCGAAGTGCCATCAGGGTCGAACTTAGCGGAAGGGTTTGTAATTATCTCAATTTGGGAAATTGTGCTCGCGGGAATCTGCCTCAGCGCCTCGTCAGTTTCAAGCACTGTTGGCTTGCCGTCAATAAGCACCATAAAGCTGCCGCTGCCACGCAGGCTCACGTTACCTTCAATATCTACGCTGACGGCAGGTACGTTTTCGAGAACATCAATTGCGCTGCCTGACAGCGTCGAGTAATTATCTTCCACATTCACAACTTTGCGGTCAATTTTATATTCCATTGCCGGTTTATCGGCTTCTACTTTCACCTCGTCCGACATAAAAGAAGACTCGTTCAAAACAATTTCTCCGAGGTCAATTTCCGGATTGCGCGGTGAAACAAAGATTGAATCCAAGCGATGAGTTTCATAGCCAATAAACTTTAATTGTGCGTAATACATTCCCGTTTTAACATCATTAATTATAAAGGCTCCCTGCGAATCAGTAATATCGCCGAAAAGGGCTTTATTGTCGCGGACTGAGTAAAGCGCCACATTGGCATAGGGCATTCCATTGCCTGTTTCAGCATCAACGATACGGCCCCTGACCGTACCGGAAAAATTGGTGGAAACGCCACGCCCACGGGGCTGAGCAATCAATTCAGAGGCAAGAACAATCACTAAAAACAAAAATATAAATTTCATATTCGTAACAATTTATTTAAAAACCTGCCCACACATAAGACACATAACGGATGAAAAGGTTTATAGTTGATGTGCTTATTTGATGATTTGCTGATGCTAACTGTTCCCTGCCGGCGGGGGAATAAAATGGGGTGGGGAAATGATTTACCAAATACGATGTGTTGATATTAATTTGTCATTCCCGCGAGAGCAGGAATCTGATATAATCCCACTCTGTTGTTCCTGCGGAAGCAGGCGTAACAGGATAATTGATCCTAAGCCTTAAACTTTTAAATCAGTTAGCTGTCGTGTCAATGTACCAGATGCTACTCTGTGTTCAGGATGACGTGTAAGCCGTAAAATTTGCCATAGGCATCCCAATGGAAAAAACCTAAAAACCAACTTCACATTGCCTTCTTCTCGACAAACTTCGAACTCATTATCCTTGCTGTGCCCATGTATGATGGTTTGAAGGCTATCTTGCTTCCGACATGGTACTTCTTTTTGCCGCTGCTGTCTATGTTGTCTCCGAGGTCGTAAACGGTTAGGTCGGAGGTAGTACCAAAGAATTTCACGCTTTTGTCCTTTGGCGTGATTTCTTCAACATCTACATCGAGAATGCCAAAGTCCAGGATTGCCCTGCTGCTGGTTTCATCTTCTTTGTATTCAACTCCCTCTGCAGCATGTCCTACGTTACCTTCTGAAAGTATCCCGTCCGGGATGTATTCCTTCTCCTCCAACTCGACCACTGTAGCCTTGTATGTGAATGCATCAATGGATAGTGTAGAGAATTTACTGTTCGTCAGGGGGCTTGTCCCGAGGAAAACGGATTCGCCGTTGCGGAAATGATTTACATCCTTTGGTATGCGTTTCTTTGATACAAGGGGCAAAGTAATGGAACTGCCGCCTGATATCAGCGGCAGTTCCATGTTGAATTTTGCTTCGAGCACTTGTTTGTATAAAGAAAGCTGAATCAATTTATCATAAGTTGGCTCTACGCCGTGGAGGCAGCCGAGGTTCGAGCCGATTCCAATTATCCTGATGTTCTCCATTTGCGCTGCATGACTGAAGAAGTCCCCGATGTTTTCCCGGAGGATGCCTTCGCGCAGCTCTCCAAGCTCAATCATAACAATCACTTCGTGTATCTTGCCCTGCTTTGCCGCTTCGTTGTTAAGCGATTCCATCATTCTCCCTGATGTATTCAGGGAGATGTCTGCAAGCTCTACGATTTGCTTTGCATAGCTGAGCACACCGGGCTTAATATACATTGTTTTCAAATCCGGTCTGATGTTCCTGACTTTCCTGAGGTTGGAAATCCGCGATTCACCTATAGAATGAATGCCATTCATAGATTCGTGGTGCAGGATGTCCTTCAGGACAGCATCATGCCCTGCCACGACCTTGGTAACAAGTGTCCAGACCTGATTATGCTTTTTGTGCAACCTGTTCAGCTTTTCTATGTTGGCAATTATCTTTGAAGTTCTAATTTCGACTTCAGCCATTTTTCTGCCTTTTATTTGTTAAAACGCATTTCAGCATACTTGTTAGTAAAGCCAAGCCTTTCATAGAGCCTCTTTGCCGGGTTGTCATATTCAACGTGCAGCTTAACGTCGCCTTCGCTAAGCTCGATAGCGCGCTTGCATAGCTGCCCGCCATAGCCTTTGCCGCGTGTGCTGCGGTCAACAGCGACATAAACAAGGATATTCTCAGGGATATAACCTGACATACCTGTTTTGTTCATTATCACTCCGCCAATCAGCTTTCCATCGTCGAATCCTGCGAGGCAGAACCCACCAAGGCCCGGCTCATCCGAAAATGCATAATCGAGGCATTTGCTAATAGCTTCTTTCGGATCTCTGAATTTGTCCAGGTGTTCGTGCATAAAATCAACAAACTCATCCCTTGTAAGTCCATTCGGGAAGCCGCTCTCTTTTTTAAAGTCAATTATCTCAAACATCACATCACCATTTGTTAATAAATTATTTATATGATTTCTGCACAACAAGAAATGCCAGCGCAGATATTACTAAACCAAGCAAGGTGGGGTCAAGCCCCCACATCAGTTCAATTTCAAGAATCTTCAGAATCAGTGTTATTGTACCACCCGCAAGCATGCTGATCAATGCAGCTTCTGATTTTGCCCCCTTCCAGAAGAATGCTGCAAGCGTCGGGACAAGCAGGCCTGCAACCATGAATGAATAAGCATGAAGGATTACCTCGAGCACGCTTTCAAAACTGGAAGCAACAACAACTGCAATCACTCCGACTATTAATGTTACTACTTGAGACAGCCTTACAGAATGGCCTGTTGAATTTCCTTTGTAAAGATACCTTTCGAGTATATCATTTACAAAATTGCCCGAAGAAGCTATCAGGCAGCTGTCGGCTGTGGACATAATTGCTGAAAAATATGCAGCTATTACTATTCCCTTGATTCCTATCGGCAGAACATCTTTTAAAAGCAATGGCAGGCCTGATTCTGATTCTACTTCGGGGAAAAGAATCCTTCCGCACATCCCGAGGAACACACCCGTGAAAGCCATTACAGGGTACTCAAACACACCGGCAATAAACCATGCTTTTTTCGCATCCTTAACGTCCTTGCAGGCATATATGCGCTGGTAGAGAGTCATTGCAATGAACCAGATGGGTATAATTGTAATCATCCAGTTAACAATGCTTACCCATTTTACATTTGTAAGGGTGAAGAACTCCGAGGGCAGTGCTGCCCTGATACCTTCAAAACCTCCCAGTTCATACAAGGTAAAGGGAATGCCGAAGAGAATAAGTCCACTGAGAAGTATTATCCATTGCACCGTATCGGTATAAATTACCGCTTTTAGCCCTCCCATTACTGTATAAAGCAGGATTATCAGCGAAATAACTATTAGCGAAAACCAGTATGGGTCAAGCCCGAACGGGAGGTTATAAAAAAGGGTGTTTTTGGATAGCGTAACTCCTGCAAGTATCTGGCCGCCTGTGAAACCGGCATAACCAATACCGGATATTATTGCAGCAATCAGCGCAACTTTGTCGTTGTAAATATGCCTGAAGAAATCGGGAAAAGTCAGCATGCCGTGCTTTTTATCTACGAGCTTTACCTTTGGTATAATAAACACAGCCGCCAGCCATGCACCGACAAGCCCCGTGAATAATAGCCAGCTTCCGGAAAGTCCCATCAAAAAACCCAATCCTCCAAGGCCGATAGAAAAGCCCCCGCCGACATCTGTTGCAACAACAGACAGCCCCACATGCCATGGCTTAATCGAACGGCCGCCTACATAATAGTCCTCTTTGTTCTTGTTCCTTTTGAAGAAATAGACACCTACTGCCAGGACAAAGAGCATATAAACAACAAATATGGAGAAATCAATTAAATGCATAAACCAACAGGGTGTCCAATTATACTAAAACATATCCAAACATCATGTTTCACTTTTAATTCTCAATTACAATTAACATTTAAAATAAAACAAACTAACGTTTTATTAAGAATAGTATATCAAAGGTATGAATGATTACTAAAAGCAAGTAAAAAATGATGCTAAATTTATGTGAAGAAATAGTATTACAAAAATACTAAAATAAATTATCACTTCAAAACATAGGAGGGTGGGGCTTTATCATCTTAAATCGCTTCAATACAAATTAGTAAACTGCTCAACAAGGCTAAACCATTCATCATCAATGCTACCATGATAAAAGTTTTTACCGGCACGAGAGTACCAGTATCGTGAATTCGATTCATCTCCTTCTTTGCGGTGCAGATAAGCATGCACTAATGCAGCATCCGCTGAGTTAATTTCCTGTACTATCCTGTGCGCCTTGTCCCAACTTCCCCTTGCATCCCACCAGAGCGCCTGTAATATCGGTGAAATATTGCCGGGAACGGAATCTTGCTTCAGTGTATTGAGATATTCTTCTAAATTCACTTTTGAAGTTTATATTTTTCAACATGCCTGAGAAATTCATCAGCAAACAGTTCAGTGTATATGTCTGCGCCTTTTTTATTATAGTGGATTATTCCATCTACAAATAAATAGTAATCATACAATACGGGGAACCTGGATGGGGAAGCCATATTAATCCTATGCTCAGGAGGCAATGCATAAAACTCATTTATTATTGACTCATAATCTATATATGATGTGTTTAATACAAAAATTACATGTACTCCCTGCTTACTTGCATTTTCAATAATTGCACTGCAATTATCGGTCAATTCAGGAATTTTAAGATTACCCGGTACAAAGTGGTCAACCAGCCATGCCTGTTGCATTTTTCTTTCATACCTTACATCAATATTTCTAATATTATCTTTTTTATCAACGTTTAAAGGTTGAAAACCGGTGAATTTCTTCCCTCTTTTGAAGCCATCTTTTCGCAATGCTGATATATACTTTTCAAAGCATCCAATTCCCAATAGATTATTTATATATGAATCAACTGTTTCCTTTATAATGAACTCTTCTTTATCTTTATTATTTACAAATCTAAGGCCTTTTAATACAAACTCCGTTTCTTCCAAATCCAGCCAATACCTCTTTTTCAGCGCTTCAATCTGGTTCTCGCCATAGATATAAACAGGAGTTGAAAACTCAATAAACAGGTAATCGAGCTTGCTAATTCCTAAATCGGCCATGTGTTTATACTGGTAAAATGTCTCAGGAAAAACCGTTCCACTTGTACCGAGATTAATGGATTTTATTTTCAAGCTTGAAGATATACTATCGAACAGAACCGGGTTGAAATGCCTGAATACCTTGCTGCTACCCATAAAAGCAGCATTGTATTCGTATTTGTCCCTCATCATATGAGTATATTTAATGCCAAAGAACCTGTCGCCCCACCAGAATGGAACGTATGCCTTAATTACACTTAGTGTTACTGCAACCAGGGAAATTGCAATCAATATTTTAAAGAGAAATTTTTTCATCTCAAAACTGGAAGTATATGAACTGTTGCTCATCCCCCAAAAAGTGAATAACAAATAATGTAAGCAATATATAAATCAACCACCTGAGTAAAAGCGGGAATTTCTTAATCTCAAGTCCGTGGTGCTTGAACCGCTGGAAATACTCCACTATGTAAACAAAAGCAATAGCAATAAGGGAAAAGCCGAAATTCAGGCTTTCTGTTTCAAATAATTTAACGATGCTCCCGGAAAATTCAAATGAAAACATCCTGCTATAATAGTTAAATGCATTTGATAAATCCGGTGACCTAAAGAAACCGAGCGGAAGGAATTTTAGAAAAAGCGTAAAATTGATTAGCAATACTTCCCTAATTCCTGGCAGGAACCTGTTTTCCGCAACTATCCGCGTTTTTTCCTTCCTGTAATTAAGCAGAATGAAAGGTATAAAATACAAGCCATTTGCCAGGCCCCAAAAGATAAAAGTCCAGTCCGCACCGTGCCACAGCCCGCAGATTGCCATAGTCAGGACAATGTTCAGGTTGCGGCGGAACATCCCGTGGTAGCTTCCACCAAGGGGAAAATAGACATAATCGCGGAACCAGCTTGTTAGCGATATATGCCAGCGTCGCCAGAACTCGGGCACACTTCTGGACAGGAAAGGAAAGTCAAAGTTCTTCATCAGGTTGAAACCGAAAAGACGGGCTGTGCCTATCGCAATGTCAGAATAACCGGAAAAGTCCCCGTAAAGTTGGAAAGCAAACAGGTAGAGGCCGATTATAAGGACAAAGCTATCCATTGTTTCGTAATTGTTGAATATGTATTCAACAGCCTTTCCTGCATTATCAGCCAGAACCACTTTTTTAAAGAAGCCCCATATTATTTGCCTTACTCCATCCCTTGCATTTTGATAATCGAAGTTCCTGGCATTGAGGAATTGCGGAAGGAATGTCTTAGCTCTTTCTATCGGCCCGGCAACGAGTTGCGGGAAAAAGCTAACGAATGCAAAAAATGCGATAATATCTCGCTGTGGTTTGAACTGCCCCCGGTATATGTCAATTGAATAACTCAATGTCTGGAAAGTATAGAAGCTGATACCTACAGGAAGTATAATATCCAGTGTAATTGAATCAAGCTGGATACCTATTGAGGCAAAGGCAGCGGCAAGGCTTTCGGAAAAGAATCCGGCATATTTAAAATAGCCGAGAAATCCAAGGTTCACCAAAATGCTTAATCCGAGGAAAAGTTGCTTGCCACTTTTTGTGTTGCTTTTATGAATCCATATTCCGGTGAAATAATCAGCAAGTGAGCTGATAAAAATCAGCGAGAGGAAGCGCCAGTCCCACCAGCCGTAGAACAAATAGCTTACGGCAATGAGAAAGAGGTTTTGCATCCTGAGGTGTTTGTTCAGTACAAACCAGTAGAGAAGGAAAACTACCGGAAGAAAAACTAAAAATTCCAGTGAATTAAATAGCATAAGAGTTGCTAATATTAACTTTGCAAATATAGATTAATTAGGCGATGCTAAAAAATCATATATTGGGAAAGCAAAAGGAATCCTTACACGCTAATGACTCGCGACTTACGACTAATGATTTTCGACTAAAACTATCTTCTGCTTTCGCGCTTTTTGAAGAATGCCCTGAGCGGCGCAATGTAGGATTCGTCAGTGCGGACACTGATAAGGTCGGATTTGCTGCGGTTGAATATACTTTTCAGATGTTTATTATGTTTGAGCCACCAATCACGGTAGATACCCCTGACTTTAGAATTGGAGGAATCGAGCCATAATTCATCGCCGCTCTCGGAATCAGTGATCCTGACAAGCCCCAGCGCCGGTAGTTCAGACTCGTGAATATCAAAGACCTGGACTCCGATTGTGTCGTGGCGACGGCCTGTTATTTTAAGCGCATCTTCGAATCCGCTGTCGAAAAAATCAGATATAACAAAAGCAATTGAGCGTTTTTTAACGATATTGGAAAAATAGCTGAGTGCCTCGCCTATGTTTGTGCCCTTACCCTGCGGAGTAAATTCAATCAGTTCCCGGATAATACGGAGGATGTGCTTCTTGCCCTTTTTGGGCGGGATAAATTTCTCAATTCTGTCGCTAAAGAAAATCACGCCTATTTTGTCATTGTTCTGAATTGCTGAAAATGCAAGGACGGCACAAAGCTCAGTTATCATGTCCTTCTTATACTGTGTGCGGGTTCCGAATGTTTCTGAGGCGCTTACGTCAACAACAAGCATGACCGTAAGTTCGCGTTCTTCCTCGAATATTTTCACGTATGGATGGTTAAATCGCGCTGTTACGTTCCAGTCTATAGAGCGGATATCGTCGCCGGGGATGTACTCGCGCACCTCGCTGAAAGCCATGCCCCTGCCTTTGAATGCACTGTGGTATTCACCGCTGAATAATTGGCGGGAAATACCACGTGTTTTAATTTCTATTTTCCTTACTTTCTTTAGAAGTTCGTTTGTTTCCATGATGCTGCAAATAACGAAAAAAAGATGGGATAATTATAAATGATGCTGACATCACACTTTAGAATATATAATCACAATGGCTTATATTACATTCTTTTTGATATGCCATGCCTGAAATATCGCTTGTAATACCCGCATTTAACGAGGAAGACAGGCTTATAGCCACAGTCAAAAATGCATCATCATATCTTGACAATCACTATCCGGACTACGAAATAATCGTAGTTGATGACGGCTCATCCGACAGTACTTACGAAATTGCATCAGATATAGGTGGTAAAGTGCAGGTAATTAAGCTTGAGAAGAACTCAGGCAAGGGCGCTGCTGTCCGTAAAGGCATGATTGCAGCAAAAGGAGTATTCCGCTTTTTTTCCGATGCGGACCTGTCAACACCTATCTACGAAATCGAAAAGCTTTTTGAAAAGCTCAAATCAGGTTATGACTTAGCTATCGGAAGCCGTGCTGTGGACACTTCGCTTGTAAAAGAACACCAACCTTTTTACAGGGAGTTCATGGGTAAAACCTTCAACAAAATCGTACGTATTTTGGTTGTTGGGGGGATTAAAGATACACAATGCGGATTTAAGGGATTTCGGGCTGATGCTGCTTCAATGATATTCGCCTCGGCAAAAATTGACGGCTTCGGATTCGATGTAGAATTGTTGTTTCTTGCGAAAAAGTTCAAACTGAGTATTGCTGAAATCCCCGTTGAGTGGTACAACGACGAGCGCAGCAAGGTTGACCCCGTCCGCGACTCTATTAAAATGCTTGCCGAGATATTAAGAATTCGCTCAATTCACAGAAACAAACTCTGATGCTAAGGCAGATATTACACCCGCTGCAGCAATTTGTAAGGTTACTTAATTCCCGCAGCGACTCCGAAATTTGAAAGAAAAATCTGATAATCCTCTGCATAGCGCAATTCATTGCAATTATAGGCATGATGTCCGCCGGTTTAGAAGGTTGAATTCCGCAATTAACTACATTTTACTCGTGTACTTAATTCGAGTGGTTTAATATGTAAGCATTATTTTTGCTAAGTACTTTTATTTCCCGCGATGGCCAGTCTGCCACTCGAAATACCCGGAGACAGGCAAACAGGCATAAGAATACCCCGGCTTCTTAGTCAAATTGTGCGTTTTAAGCGCAGCAGTAACTAAGTCATACTATTCAGGTGATGTTGATTTTGTAGTAATTGGAGCCAGACTCCATGCCTGTCATTCTCGCGAAAGCGGGAATCTGGTTCAACACCGCGGGATAAAAATCGCATTTTATCCACAGAATGATAACAGAGGTAAAGTATGATACAACCTCTGGAATGGACGCTGCTTTCATCCTGTCCGAAGGCCTTCAGCCCGAATACTTTAAAGATAAAGGAGCAAAAAATAACAGGACGCAAATGTGCATGCAATAAATAATAATTGCATACGTTAAGATTTTATAGTACATAGAAAATATAAAACGCCCATTGTCAATATAATGCTGACTAAAGAGGATCGTAATGATGAATAACTATTTACAAATCATTCTTAAGAGGAAAAATGAAACTATATTTAATTGGGAAAATGGCTTCTGTGTTGGATTTCAGGAAGTCGCACATATTTATTCTCGTCAAAAAATGGATTAATAAACATCCATTCAGAAAAATCAACAAAAGATTTGACATAAACTACTTTAGAGTCTTAGCAAATCTCATTTTTAATTATTCGGAAACATTTTACTGGGCAGAGGAAATTTTATTTCTGCTCAAAACAGGATTCAATGTCGTTGCATTATTTCGACTTATTTTTAATCTTCGGCATGTCTTTATAAACGGTATTTACCGAATAATGCAGGCGCTAAGGAGTTTTAAAATTAGATGAAATGTGTTGGTTTTATGTTTAATATTTTTCCTGCGGGCTCACTATTGGTTCAGGTTACACCAGATTCCCGCTTTTCGCGGGAATGACAGGCGCGGTGTACTCTTGTTGGTGCGGATTGTATATTAACGCATCAGATTTCTGAAGGCGGTTATCGCCTCATGCACGGGTATGGATTTGATGTTCTCAACGCCATCCTTCGATTTTAGTACGATGTATCGGCTGTTGAGCGGATGGAACTTATTGTAGAAGTGTTTTATGTTGCTGTAGAGTGCAAGCAATTGCTTGTCAAATGCAGCAGAAACGTGTACGATTGATGTATCCGGTGTAACTACGCAGTCGCTTTGCTCCACAATTGCGAATACATCCTCGAATCGCCGGGGCCTGAAAACTTTCCCGCTGCCTGCCTCCAGGACAATACTTTCAGCCCGGGTCGTGTCCCCAGGTGCAGAGCTTATTAGAATGTCGTAATCTGTAGAAAATTCTTTGATGAACTCCACCCAGTTTGCATCATACCACATCTTGGATTCCTTGCTCGCAGAGATGTTAATAAGAAGTCGCCTGCCGGGAATAATTCCCTTGAGAAATTCAGCGGCGTATTTTTTTGAGTCATCTGACGGGAACAGTTCCGGCTGCAGGTTTTCACCCGGATCAAATCCGGTAATACGCAGGGCATCCAGGCATAATTCAGTGAATTGCCTGCTTTTTGTATCCCGTGGTATGTGTATATCGAAGTGCTCCTTGCCATCAGGATTATGCCCTACCTTTGTTTCCGCCCTCAACATGTTTGCAATCAGCCCGCTTTCACCTGATGGATGGTCTTTGGGGTCAATCAAATAATCAAAATTGTGCTTTCGCAGTTCAAAGAAGAGTTTTGCCAGCTTCAGCGGGCTTTTGTCCCATACATAAATTTCTGTAAGCCGGGGATTGTTATTGAGTATCTCGAAGTTGTGCTTGCCGGCAAGGACGTAAATCTCCGCACCTGGGATGTTCTCCTTTGCAGCCCGGAACATAGGTGTAGCGAGTATCATGTCGCCATACCTGCCGAGCTGCACAAAAAGGATTTTCATGCTGAGTACCCGGTTTCTTTAATAAGGCTAAGTATTGCCTCGTATGCCTCTGTGGGTGTGATGTCCTTAATGCTCCCGGTCGCTGTTTTTAACGTTCGCGAAGGTGATTTATAAGGGTACCATGGAATGCCGGTTATATCCTGGCGGGAAACATCAAAAAAAGCTACACATGGAATTTGCCTTGCAGCCGCAATGTGTACAGCAGCCGTGTCCGGCGTGATAATCATCCCGCAGTTTGCAAGCATTGCGGCATATTCATGGAATGATTCCGCAGGCGGAGCTACTTTAATTCCGGTTCCACTGGCAATCTCAGCAACCTCGCTATTGTAATCAGGAGTATGGAAAAGCAAAATTTCATACCCCATGTTTTCCTTAATTCGCCTGATTAGCTCAATGTTATTGTCCGACCCCCAATATTTGGACGGATTTGATCCCGCGAGGTTAATCCCTATCGGTTTCCCTGCCGGGCTGCCAAGTTTTTTAAAAGCCTGTTCTGATTCTTCATCGTTGATAAAATATTCAGGAGATAGATTAGACTCACGGGGGTCTATGTCAAACGGTTTGAGCAATTCTGCCGTACGCTCGATAATATGGTGTTCCTGATTGTCGAGCTGCTGCACGAGATGGGAATAGGCATAAGAGTTTTCCTTATTGATGCCTACCGAATACATCGCACCGGAAAAACGCACCGCTATGGATGCGCTTGCCGAGGGGTTGTCGTACATATCCACCACTACGTGGTACCTGTTTTGCTTCATTTTCCGGATCAGCGACAGAACAGACGCAGGGGATTTCCTGTAAACAAGAATATTATTTACATACTGTTTAACAGGCGGGTGGGCGGCATAGTTCTTTTCGGAGAGCAAAATGTCTATCTGGGCATCTGGCAGCCTTTTGCGAAGCTCGCGGATAATAGGGATGGAGATAATTAAATCACCTATGCGGTCGTGCCGGACAAGCAAGATACGCTTGCTTTCGGATGTGAACAGTTTTCGCCGCTCATATACAAATGTTTTTGCACGGCGGTCCTCCAGCAGGCTGATTACAATCCTTCGGAAGAGTATTTCAATCTTTTTTAATATCCGGTTTGCCATTATAGCAGCTCTATATAAAATTTGTCAAATTCTTCTATAACCTGTTCAGGCTTAATGTCTGCAACAATTCCCTTTGGGTTTGCATGTATCGAAACATACTTAACGCCCCATGGATGCCAGTATTCAATATTCCTGATGTGCCCCGCGGCAAGTGTGATAACAGGCGTCCCGACAGCAGCGGCAAGATGCACAATCCCTGTATCCGGTGTGAAAATCAATTTCGCCCTTCGGACAATTTCTGCAGATTCATGAATGTGGCTTACGGGAGGTGTTTGTTCAAAACTGCCCTTGCTGTTTTCTTCCCTGGCAAGAAGCTGCGCCATTTCATCTGCGAGGTATTGCTCTTGTTTCAGGTAAAGAGGCAAAACAGTAACATCATAATTCCGGATTATGTGCCTTGTAAATTCGATGTATTTTTCACTTTGCCAACAATTTGCCGCCCTTCTTACAGTAAGATTTACTACTATGAACGGCCTACCCTGCAATATTGAAAGCCTTTCATCAACTAAAGGGATAAATTTTTTGTCGATAAACATATATGGGCCGGGGTAATCTATATCACCATCATTATCGAATGTTTGGATTGCAAAATCCCTGATTCTCTCCCATTCGCTCTTCAAATCAGGGCTGACCTTCGCATTTACATTAAAGAAAACATGCTTCTTCCCACTAACGGAAAAAATGCATTTGTACCCCTTGGGTGAAATAAAATTTAAATAGAAGCCAACAATGGTCAAGTTATTTACTTTGGCATTCAGAATAACATCATACCTCTTTTTACGGAGCTTTTTAAAAAGCTTAAAGTCCGGAGCAGTCTTATCACCGGTAATATATATATTGTTTATATATTCATCATGGCTGATAACTGCTTTGTTATTATCGGAGGCAACAACATCAAGTTCAATATCCGGGTTAAGCAGCTTAACATACTTGAAAAAGGGCATTGTGCAGTACATATCACCAATTACATCATTTCTTATAATCAATACCCTTCCGGCATTTTTGAGATTTATCTTTCCAACAGGCTCATGATTGTCAACAAACAGCCTGATTAAAGAGATTATACCTTTCTTGATGAATCTCTCAAGAGGCTTAAAAGGACGGCTTTTACCAAGTTCTTTTCTTCCGGTTTCAATTTCTTTCTTTTTAATCTCTTCTTTTGACCGGAAT
The DNA here is from genome assembly GCA_964454975.1 of uncultured Hyphomicrobiales bacterium. Lineage (GTDB taxonomy): Bacteria > Bacteroidota > Ignavibacteria > Kapaibacteriales > UBA2268 > CAYVVD01. Next base: position 64,732 of record CAYVVD010000009.1, read on the forward strand.
TCAGACACTGGCACCCTTTTCTATATTAGATTGATTTTTTGTATTGACATTCAGGGTGAATATATCCGGTCTGGAGTAATGGCCTGTTGTATCGAGTGTAAGGATTTCTTCGAGCCTGGAGTCTGGATCAAACTCAGAGTAGATTATTTCGCCATCAAAATTTTGCTCTGCGATTATGGATGTATCCGGTGCTATCACGCATGAACCGCCCTTTTGCAGCATACCGCCATCAACCTCCATTGAATCGAGTAAATCAGTCGCTGCAGGGTACTTTCTTCCATGAGAATTTATTCCATCAATCGTATCAGACTTGCTTAGAAGGCCCCCGGATGCAATTACGAAACAACGGCCTTCGAATGCATAGTGCTGTGAAGAAAGCAGGTGTAATTCATGTACAGTAGGCCAGAGAGCTGCATGAATCGCCTCATTTTGCCGGTGCATGTATATTCTTGCTGCCGGCATCCAGTGCTCCCAGCAAATCAACCCGCCAATAACTCCGTGAGTTGTTTTAATTGCTTCAAGCGTTGAACCATCGCCCATTCCCCAGACGAGTCTTTCAGTATATGTCGGAACAAGTTTGCGATGCTTTGCAAATTCGCCCGTTTCTCCGTTAAAGTAAAATATCGAATTATAGATAGTGCCGCCATCAAGTTCATTGGCGCCAATCAGCACAATCAGTTTTAGTTCATCAATTAAACTTTTCAATATATTGAATTGTGGGCTTCCAACAACGATAGAATTTTCATGCAGGGCTTTAAAGATATTTTTTGCTGATTTTTCGCCCCACATAGCGGCTTTTGGAGCGTAGTCGAACCAGATTGGATAGCCGGGGAGCCATGTTTCGGGGAATAGAATTAATTCGGCGCCGCTTTGCTGTGCAGCGTACATTAGCCCGGCAGCCTTGTTTATGCTTTCCTCAAGATTCAGGAAAACGGGAGGCGATTGCACTGCGGCAACTTTAATCATTTGCAATTCCGCTCTGCTTAAACTTTTAAATTATCGCTTTTTCAAATCTTCTCAAAGTTGGATATATTAGCTCTCGGTTGATTTAAGATATGAGATTGAAATGAAAATATTGCTTATCGGTAGTGGGGGCAGGGAGCACGCCCTTGCGAGAACGCTTGTAAAAACAAATTCCGGTGTAGAACTGTTCTGTGCGTCGGGCAATCCTGGTATTTTGAATTATGCACAGAAAGCTAACTTAAATATTTCGGATTTTAACGATATAATCCGCTTTTGCAGGCAGGAAATCATTGAGCTTGTTATTCCCGGGCCGGAGCAGCCGCTTGCAGAGGGAATAGCTGATGAATTGATTGATGCAGGAATACTCGTATTTGGCCCTGTAAAAGGAGCAGCATTGCTGGAATCCTCTAAGGCATTTGCCAAGGAGTTTATGCGGGAATTCAATATCCCTACGGCTGCTTATGGCAATTTCAGTAAAGAAAAGCCGGATTCAGCTCACAAATTCATCGAAGAGAAGAAAAAGCCGGTAGTGCTGAAAGCAAGCGGACTTGCTGCAGGCAAAGGTGTAATCATTCCCGAAAGCCGCGTGGAGGCGCATGTAAAGCTGGATGAGATATTTGAAGGGAAATTCGGAGATGCAGGGGACAATGTTGTAATAGAGGAGTTCATGGAAGGCGAGGAAGCCTCTGTGCTTGCTGTATGCGATGGCGATTCATTTGTTACGCTGATTCCATCACAGGACTACAAGCGCGCTTATAGCGGTGACCGCGGTCCAAATACCGGTGGCATGGGAGCTTACGCACCGGCGCCGATTGTGGATGATGCCCTGCTTGCTAAAGTTGAAAAACTGATACTGTATCCTGCAATCGAAGGGATGAAAAAGCGCGGCACGCCTTTCACCGGATGCCTCTATGCGGGATTGATGATTAAAGGCAGAGAGCCAAAAGTGGTAGAATTCAACGTCCGCTTTGGCGACCCTGAAACACAAGCTGTGCTGACATTATTCGACGGTGATTTTGCCGGATTGCTCCACAGCGCAGCAAAAGGAAATCTTGATAAAAACAAATGCTCATTCATGAGCGGAGCATTTGCGACCACAGTTATTCTCGCATCCGAAGGCTACCCGGATAAATACGGGAAAGGCTTCACAATTACCGGCATTGAGCAGGCAGAAGAAGCAGGCGCAATAGTTTATCATGCCGGAACCAGGGAAGAGAATGGGAAAATAATATCATCAGGAGGGCGTGTGCTTGCAGTAACTGGTGTTGGCGATAGCATAAAAGAATCTATAAGCAATGCATATCAATATTGCGGTATGATAGACTTCGAGAACAAGTACAACCGGAAGGACATCGGGTACAGAGCTGTTGAGCTATGAAAAATCACATGCACATAGTAATATATGACGGTGGGTGCGGTGTGTGCACACGAATGGCGCAGTGGCTTGCCCGGATTGATAAGAATAATTCCATGCTAATCATACCGGGCTTTGATGCCGGCGATTACCTGGAAAAGTTTTATGTACCTACCGGAATGACTGAAAAAACACTTGTGCTTATTGATATCAATGGGAATGTGTATTACTACGCCCGTAGCATATTTGAGATTATGAAGCGATTGCCCGATTTCTTGGGTTTTGCGGGAAAACTTCTTGCTAATAATTTTTTTGCGGCAATGTTCAAACCGGTCTATTTGCTTTTTGCCCGCAACAGGAGAAGAATATCACTAATGCTTGGCATGGACGCCTGCAAAGTTGATTTTACACCTGAGCAATCTGAGTAATCTCCCCGGCGATGCTGCATTCGAACATATCACCAAATCCTGATAATTCTTTTTTCAACTCATTCCCGTTCCCTGCCGCAGCTATTGTAATTGACTCCGGGTTGAAGTACTTTCTGCCGGTTTCCCTTAGCTCTTCGATGCCGATTCCGGACAGATGCCTGAAATAATTATCAAAAAAGTCCTGCCGGAGGCCAAATACGGCAATGGTGTTCAAAAAGCCGCCTACCTGGGCGGGTGTTTCGATGCTACGGACGAAAGAACCCATCATATACATCCTTGCCTGGGTAAGCTCATTCTCTTCGATGTCGCCTTCGCCTATCCGCCGGATTTCGGCAAGGATGGTGTCAATAGCATCACGAATGTTCGCATTGCTGATGTTTGTGCTGATTTTTATCGCCGATGCCTGTTTCATCGCAGCCACAGCAGAATGAACGCCGTAAGTATATCCTTTTTTCTCGCGCAGTATGTAATTCAACCGGGAGAGGAAATAACCACCGAATATTATATTCAGCAGCTGCAAGGCAGCATAATCGGGATTGTCCCTGCCTATTGCAGGAAATGCCGCCATGAGTGTACTTTGGCGCGCCGCTTCAAAATTTGATATAACAACTTTTCTTCCGGGCTGTGGCATGAAATGATTATCAACAACCCTATTGCTGTTGAGCTTAATGTTGCTAAGCTTATCAAGCAGATTATCTCTTTCAAAACTGCCGGATATAACGGCAATCGCAGGACTTTTTATCAATCTGTCATGCCAGTCAGTACAGGCATTATCGTTCATCCCGGCGATTGATTCAAGCGTCCCGTCTGCAGGGATTGAATATTGGTGCCCCCGGTAATAACACGCAAAAAGTGCCTGCTTTGCCAGGTAATTTGTATCGGCGTATTCCTGCATGAGATCAGCAGTTTTTTCTTTGCGAAGCCTGTCAATTTCTTCACTACTGAATGCCGGTTCAAGGATACAGTCGTTAAGTAATTCTATACCTGCCCCCGATAGTTCCCCAAGAACTTTCAGGCTCATACCGGCATAATCAAGATTAGCCTTTCCACCTATGCTCCCACCGAGATTATCAGCGACTTCTGAAACTTCTTTTGCGCTACGGGATTTTGTACCACGCCTTAGCATTGTTGTTGAAAATGACGACAAACCAGGATTTGTGTCATTAGCGCTGCCAGTAAGATAATTCAATTTCAAGTGAATCAGCGGTTGTTCATTATTCTCGTGAATGTAACATTCCAAGCCGTTATCCAGTGTAAGCAAGCGGTATTCAGGGAATTTAAAATCGGGATTTTTGCCTGAAACCGGCGGTTTTGTATAGTCAGGTGAAAATTTGTTATCCATAATTATATAAATATTCTTCCATTTATTTCGTATTTAGAAATGTGAAAATAAGCAAAATCATATTAATTACTCTTTTGCAGCTTAACTTGTTTGTGCTTGCATCCGGTCTGAATATCTCAGTACATAGCTGCATCGCTGATGACAATATTGCAGTTAATATTCTCACAGGCATAAAAACGAATCATGATTGTATTTCATGCGTGACCGAATCTGGTTGCTGCGAAGTAAAGCCTCTTGCCGATTCTTGTTGCGAGACACAGGTAATATCCAATATAGTTGAGCATTGCTGCTATGAGGTTAATGATTTTGTGAAACTGGAACCTGAGACAATGCTTTATATCAACCAAATTGATATAGAGCCTCTTCTCAGAATCGAATCCGTATTTCATTCTATTATTAACGAATCTAACACGACACATTTTTTACCTGCAATAAACATTTCTCCTCCCAGCCTGTCAAAACTTTGCATAATGCTATCCTGATTTGATTTCCGCACCGGTTTTATTCACAATTAAACGGAGGAAATCATGTACAGGATTTTATTATTATTAATGGTACCTGTGCTCCTATCTGCACAGGAAAGAATAAATGGCCATGTCTTTGGCATGGATGATGATAAACAGGAAAAGCTTCGTGGGGCAACAGTAAGGTGGTCCGACAACACAAAGGGTAGCATAACTGACCTCGAAGGTTATTTCGAGATTGAAAAACCACCGGCCGGTATTTCACTTATTATCAGCTATGTAGGATATAAGCAGGACACCCTTGCAAATCCGAAATCGCACAATGAAATAGTTCTCATTTCTGATTTTACTTCTGATGAGGTGAACGTAAGCGGAAGGCTGGCACAGAAATCAGTTTCCCGCTCGGAAATTTTCCACGAAGAAACAACTACACGCCAGGGGCTTGTAAAGGCTGCCTGCTGCAACCTTGCAGAGAGTTTTGAGACAAACCCGTCCGTTGATGCCTCCTTTTCCGATGCCATCAGTGGCGCGAAAAAAATCTCGATGCTGGGTCTTGAGGGCATTTACACACAAATGCTTGTAAACAGGTCGCCAAACCTGCGAGGTGCGGCTTCAACATTCGGCCTGTCCTATATTCCCGGAGGCTGGATGGAATCCATCCAAGTTTCAAAAGGAGCTGCTTCTGTTGAGAACGGCTTTGAGTCAATAACCGGTCAAATAAATGTTGAATTGCGTTCTCCTCTCGATGAAATGCCCCTCTACATAGACCTCTTCTTAAGCGAGCATTTGCGAACTGAAGCAAACCTAATTGGCAGGTACGGAGTAGGCGAATCTGTAAACTCAATTTTAATGGCACATGCCAGCTTTTTCAACAGGGAAGTTGATAATAACGGAGATTCCTTTCTTGATAAACCAACGCGCCAAACATTTAACATATTAAATGCCTACCGAGTTTCCGGATCATGGTATGAAGGCCAGATAACCATAAACGCCCTAAGCGAGGAGCGCAAAGGCGGGCAAATGAATTTCCATGATGGTGCTGACTCGCTATGGGGATTTGGCGTGGATACAAAGCGGTTTGAGGCTTACGGTAATTTTGGCGTTGTTTTCGATACTGAGCATTATAACTCAATCGGTTCTCGTTTTTCATTTGTACACCACGACCAGGAATCTTACTTCGGCATTAGGGACTACGATATAAAACATAACTCGCTATACCTGGCTTTGCTTTATGAAACAAGCTGGGGGGAAGAATTTGAGACTTTTAGCGGGGAGCACATTGATGAGATAAAATTTACTGCCGGGCTGAACTACCAGTACGACAGTTACGACGAGCGTTTCCTGGACAGCGCATTCACTCACGAGGAGAGTGTTCCGGGTGTAAGCGCGCAAGTTACATACCTTGGTCTGGATAAATTCAGTGCAATTCTCGGCGGGAGGGTTGATGAACACAGCGTATTCGGCACTTTGTTTACTCCCCGGTTCCACGCCAAATACAATTTTGACGAATACAACATACTCCGTGCTTCTGCAGGTAGGGGCTACCGATCGCCTGTTATGTTGGCCGAGAGCATGACAAAGCTTGCAAGCAACCGCAGTTTCAACATTTTGGAAACGCCTGATATTGAGGAAGCATGGAATTACGGACTTAATTTTACATCTGAGATTGACCTGTTCAATCTCTATGTGATTCTCAACCTCGAGTTTTACCGTACTGAATTTGTCAATCAGCTTGTTGTTGACATAGACCACTCCGCCCGCGAAGTGCGATTCTACAATCTTGACGGGGAATCATTCTCAAATAATTTCCAGGTGGAGGTGACCATAGAGCCAATCACAGCACTTCAATTCAACCTTGCGTACAGGTTGAGCGACGTAAAAACAACGATTGACGGCCAGTTGCGCGAGAAACCTTTGTTCAGCAGGGACAAGCTCTTCTTTAATACGTCTTATGCAACTGATTACGACATCTGGAAGTTTGACGCAACACTCGTTTACAGCGGCCCGGGCAGGATTCCTTCCACAGATGAGAATAACGCGGAGTATATCCGGGATAAAGATTTCCCCGGATACTTCCAGCTAATCGGGCATGTAACAAGGCAATTCGGCGACAACTTCGAGCTTTACATAGGCGGCGAGAACTTGCTCGACTACAAGCAGGAAAATCCGATTATCGCCGCTGACAACGCCTCCGGCGAGAATTTCGACGCATCCCTTATATGGGGACCCATTTTGGGAAGGACTGTTTATCTTGGGGCGCGATTTTACCTGGATTGATGCATTTATCGTTTTGACGCCTTAAATCAGCGAATCAGTAACTCATGCTTATACGCAATATACTTTTTTCCCTGCTTTTTTTATAATGAATTGCGTATAGCATATAGAATAATGAAACATTCGCTTTGTTACTGAAATAATATTTTAAGCAGACCACGCAATTCATTCATTTCAAATCCGGTTGCCTTGTCATTCGGGTATTTTCTTTGTATGGACTCGTAAACTTCCTGTTGAATATCCGAACCCACTTTTCCATGACAATTAAGACAAAGTGGAGAAGCAATATAGATTGGGGCATAAAAAATGTTTTTATCATTCTCAAGGATAACAGAGGGCTGTTTTTTTGAAGTTTCATTACCCGAAACATTCTTGTACCGGTCTATTAATTCCAGTTCCGTTTCATTTGCTGCATTAGCATTGTTTCGTGGTTTGTGCGATATACGCTGTATCTTCACTCCATCCATTAGGGAAATGCTGTCCGTGATCGGAATGGCATTCAGGGAGCAAAATTCTATGGCTCCCTCATATCCATTTTCATCAATTGCCGAAGAGAGAGCATTAATTAATGTTGCGTTAATTCGCCCTGCAATTTCCTTCCCTTTATCCGGCAGTTCGCTTTGCCCTAAAGCATCATTGTTTTGAGTAAGCTTTGTAGATGAAGAACTTTCTGAGCCTGACTTTCCACAATCCTGAAATAACAGTGCAGGCATGAAAATTACCAATATCAAACCGAATAGAATAAGCTGTTTTGAATAGTTTTTTTTCATTTATACAGTAAATTTAAAATATTTGCAGAACCAATATTTTTCAAACCAAACTTTTGTCCAGTGCAAAAAGAAGCCGGGCGTTTTCATTTTTACTAAAGGCAAAGGAGAGGCATAAAAATTGCCACCTGCATAGCCGGCTTTTCTGTCTCCCATTTCAAGAAAACATTGTCCGTCGCCGTTAAAAGTTTTGTCGGGCGTTTTTCCTGCTATTTTTTGAGCGATATTATGAGCAACGGTTTCTGCCTGATAGTGAGCAAATACGGCGGCTTTCGGCATGGGTTTTCCCATTTCAAGCGGAATGAAAGTAATGTCTCCGATTGCATAAACATTCTGGAATTGTGTTTCCATTGTATTGCGATTTACTTCTACCCAAGCTGATTTCCCAACTAAAGCAGTTTCCTTAATTACCTTCGGACATTGATGTTTTGGAGTGAATGTCAGCAAATCATAATCAGCAGTGTTACCGTTACTGAAAGTCAATGTGTTTTCGTTCACAGATGAAACCTGATGTTCTGGAAAATAGTTGATACCTTTCATTTCTACCATTTGTCTGACTGCTCCTGATAATTCTTTTCCTGCAACGCCCATCGGGCCTGGCTCAGGAACATAAAGGGAAATTTCCGTTTTATAACTCAGTTTTTTCTTTCTAATAAAACTTTCTATTAGCATTGCAGCTTCATAAGGAGCAGCAGGACATTTGAATGGCAGAGCTGAAACCAAAACGGCAATTTTTCCGCCTTTGAAATTTTGTAGCTGCTCATTAAATTTCGTTGCCCCGTCAAGCGTGTAAAAATCGTATCCGTATTGGTTTAGATTATATTCCGTAATTTGTTCCGCCCCAAGGGAAACAATCATATAATCGCCTTTATATTCTTTGCCGTTTACAGCAAGAGAAATTTTTTCGGGATTGACTTTTTCAATTTCTCCTAAAATTACTTCAACTCCTGCACCTGCTAATTTCCGTGTACTTCGGTAAATCTGTTTGGGTTTTCTTTTGCCAACCATCAACCAAACAAGTGAAGGAGCGAAAACATTTTTTTCTTCTTTCTCAAAAACAATGATTTTGGCTTTATCGCTAACTTTTTTGCTTAATTCTTTAGCGGAAATAATTCCACCAGTTCCTGCACCTAATACTAATATGGTCTTACTCATTTCTCTATAGGGTTATAATTTTCAATAAGTGATTGTTGCTCTTTTATGTTATCTATAAGCACTTCTCGCATCAGTCGGCAAGCCTGTGCAACTTTCTTGGAAGAAAGTGAAAAGTAGGTGTTTTGTCCTTCTCGTCTTGTTTTTAGAATTCCTTTTTTAGACATTACCGAAAGGTGTTGAGAGAGATTAGATTTCAATACACCAGTTTCATTCAATATATCTGCAAAGGATTGTTCTTTCTCCTGTAGGTGGTCAATTATTTCAATTCTCAAGGGATGTCCCAAAGCCTTGCAAACATCTGCATGTAATTCATAAATCTTTTTATCGGTCATCGTCGAATGTTTCATAGTTTGTAAATATATAAACTATGAAACAGATAAACAAATGTCAGTGAAATTTTCTGCCACGTCAATTCGCGAGGTGGGAAGAATTAGCCTCTTTTGTTTTTTTCTGACATTTAATTGTTAAAGATAATACTATTTAATTTGAATAAGATGAAATTTTATATTGGGTTCTATTTAATGTTTCAGGAAAAAGGGGATTTTGAAATTAATTGATAATTACAAGATAAAATGAGATTCTAAAAATCCTTTCTTTTAATAGTTGAATTTATATTTAAATCCAAGAGTAGTCCATCTGCCAGCAACAGGTACACTGGTTAAATCGAAATATGATTCATTAAATAAATTAGTTATATCTATAGAAAAATCAATATCTTGGGAAGTTATATCTTTAAGATTGTAATTCAATTTAATATTGCTCATAAAAAATGCATCGTATTCTCTTGTAATAATGTCTTCGCCAATAAATAATAGAAAATTGCCATTTCTTTTTTGATAACTTATGTCGAAAGCAATAGCTACTTTATTAAATAGCTTGAACAATGATAAAACATTAAATTTATAGTTCAAATGGTCTAATACATAATACGAGTCAAAGTCGTTTTCTTTTATATCAGATTGCATCAAAAGTCCGCTAAATAAAATAGTATTTAAATTTAAATAATTGCTTTCAAAATCTAAGTTTAAAGTAACGTCAGTTTCAATACCATAGAAATTTATATTTGTTAAATTATTAGATTGCCATATAGTTGAATCATTTGGTCTATTCCAATCAATCAAATTTTCACCTTGTCTGATAAATAATCCAGTATTAATCCTTAATTTTTCATCAAGATAGTTATATGCTATTTCGTAATTATTAGCAATTTCTGGCTTTAAATTTATATTCCCAATATTAGTTGGTCCTGTATAATAAATTTCAGTAAAAGTTGGAATTCTAACGCATCTATTAAAATTTAATAATAACTTATTATTCTTATTGATTTTATAAGCAAAATCAACCCCTGGGTTAAAGTAAGTTCCAAAATCTGAATTATTAAATACAGATAAGCCGGTATTTAATAGAAATATATCATTTGAAAATGCATTTTCAAAGAAAAGAGTGGAATGTAATCTGTCCTTTTGTTTGGTAAAATCTGTATTATCAATGATGTTATCAATAGGTGTTTTTATATTTTCACCTAATACGTTTGAATAAATATTTTCTCTTCTAAAATCAAACCCCAAAGAACTAACGCCAATTTTCGATTCATAACTAAGATTTCCTGATGTTCCTAATACTTCAGATAAATGATAATTGTGGTCTTGATACCATTCCGCTGCACCATTAAAATTTCTGAATAGTTCAAATCTATCGTAATTTGTTCTATAATATACAGATGGAGTGAAGACTATTTTATTTCCAAATTTCCCTTTAATGCTTGAATTTAATGTTTTTGTTGTTTCAAATTGATCAGGAAAACTTGCAGAATAGAAACTATTTGCACCGAATTGTCTATCTGCAACTGATAAATCTAAACTTATGTAGTTGCTATTTTCCATTAAATACGATGACTTCATTCCGGCAATAAAAGTTTGGTGGTCAGTATTTGTCGTGAAACCATTCGAACCATCTTTATTTACATAAAATATTGAATTTAGATTTTTATACTTATTTGTTAAGGTTAATCCAATATTATAAAATCCAAACTCCCCACCCTGTAAATCAACAATTACTTTATTCTCCACTTCTCGCTTTGTTATGATATTCACTACACCCGCGAATGAGTTAATACCAGCACTTTTTGAAGAGCCGGATTTCAAAATCTCAATCCTGTCAATTACTTCCATATTAATAGTCAAATTCATATTATGATGTCCGGTGTGTGGGTCTGAAATAGGAACGCCGTCAAGCATTATAAGCGTTTGATTAAAATTACCACCTCTAATTGAAATATCCGATTGAGTCCCCGATTTCCCTCTATTCCTTACATCTAAGCCACTCGATAATTCTAAAATGTCGGAAATACTCTGAATAGCCAATTTCTCAATTTGTTTGCTATCAATCACTTCTACATTGATTGCCGAATTTTCTAATGAATGGCTTACTCTTTGTCCTATAACAATTACCTCTGCGGACTTGTTTTCTATTTGCGAAAAAGACAAATTTGAAAACAAAATGAATAATAAAAACATAAATTCCCGAAATTTATTTAAAAAGGCGCAATATAAAGAAGAATGTGGTTATTAAGACTGTAATTTATTGATAGTGGGAATCCAAAAAATCGACTGTACTCATATTAGTAATTCTTTCAGGTTGAGGATCTAAATAGTTATCAATTTAATTTAAGTTGAATAGAACTCAACTATAAAATAATATAGTTATTGATTAAATATAACTAATGTGCTAATTTAATTCATGAACTACTGTTGTGACTATTACTATTACAGCCTGTGGTTTGAAACAGTAATTATTTCGCTTTGTATGACGGATTTTTTAATCAACCCGCTCCTTGATAAGTAGTGGATAATACCGGATGCCACGACTACGCTAAGCTGACAACAGCACTTCAACGCATTAGCTCATTTGGAAATCAGCACATCCAGGGCATTGCAACACCGCAGACACAAAGCGCAGAATCGAGTTTTTTTTCAACTAAAATTATGCTTTATAGCATTGTGTTAATATGTAGTGAAAATTGACTTAAGGATAGTTAAATGAACCTGGTTTTTTTAGGTCCTCCCGGCGCAGGCAAAGGCACTCAGGCCGAGAATATATGCAGGGATTACGGTGTTGTACAGCTTTCAACAGGCGATATACTGCGCGCTAACCGCCAGCTTGGAACACCCCTCGGCAAAGAAGCTGAATCCTATATGAACAAAGGCGAACTGGTTCCGGATGATATTATTATCAACATGATTAAAACAGAGCTCGCGAAACCAGAACTCAGGAATGGCTGCCTACTCGATGGTTTCCCGCGCACTGTACGCCAGGCGGAAACGCTGGATTCGCTGCTGAAAGAGATGCATAAAAAGCTTGACGTTGTGCTTGTTCTCGAGGTTGCTAATGAAATCCTCCTCGAACGCCTGACAAAACGGCGTACCTGCCCGCAATGCGGCAAAACATACCACCTGATTTTCAACCCGCCGCAGCACCAGGACCACTGCGACCAGGATGACTGCGAGCTTTACCAGCGAAAAGATGACAGCGAGGATGCAATCGTGAACAGGCTTTTGGTTTATGACAAACAGACAAAGCCCCTCATTCAGTATTATGTCAGCAAAAATTTGGCAAAAATGATAGACGGCGTTGGAAACCTCGACGAAGTGTACGGAAGAATAAAAAAGGCATTGGACAAGTGAGTTTTCATTGAATTGCTCCCTCTAATAGCCTCGCCACCGGCGGGGCTTTTTAATTTGTTAGTTTCATACTCTGTGAAAATTCGCTGTATAATTATACACTTGGGATAACTTTTTCATAAGTGTTCTTTAGATTAGAATAAAGTTCAAATAATTCTCATCAATTGCTGTCCTTTCTCTAAGTTGTGTTTAATTCGTAATTTTGCGGAATGTTATTTAAAATAAATGGCATTTGACATGGAATCGAGATACAAATCTTATGTTTATGTAGAGCAGCTGCCGGAACTTACCGGCAAGGAGCTTACACTTCGCGGCTGGGTTTATAACAAAACAGGCAAGGGCAAGCTACAGTTTATTCATTTGCGCGACGGTACCGGTGTTGTGCAGTGCGTAGTATTTAAGAGAAATGTTAGCGAGGAAGAATTTGAGGCAGCAAAATCACTCACCCAGGAATCTGCTTTTTCGGTGAAAGGAACCGTTGTTGCAAACGAAAAAGCGCCGGGAGGGTACGAGATAGATGTTAATTCCCTCGAAGTAATCAGTATTTCAAATGATTATCCGATTACGGCAAAGGAGCATGGAGATGCATTCCTGATTGAGCACCGGCACCTCTGGCTGCGCTCATCCAGGCAGCATGCTATAATGCGTGTACGCAGCTCAGTGATAAAGGCTATCCGCGATTTTTTCGACGGCAACGGCTTCAAGCTGATGGATTCGCCAATCCTCACTCCCAACGCCTGCGAGGGCACATCTACACTATTCGAAACGCAATATTTTGATATCGGCAGTGCATACCTCTCACAGTCCGGCCAGCTCTATGCGGAAGCTTCAGCACTGGCGCTTGGCAAGGTTTATACTTTCGGGCCGGTTTTCAGGGCGGAGCTATCCAAAACCCGCAAGCACCTGACTGAATTCTGGATGGTAGAGCCGGAGATGGCTTTTTTTGATATTAATGATGATATGGATCTCGCAGAGGATTTGGTTGAATACATCGTTTCTTATGTACTCAAAACAAATCAAAAAGAATTGGCTACACTCGAACGCGATACTACTGCCCTCGAAAAAGTCAAGCGTCCATTCTATAGGATGAGTTATACCGAGGCTGTTGACTGGCTACAGGCAAACAATGTTCCGCTTATAAAGAAGATTGACGGCAAGGATGTTGAAGTGCCCTTTCCCTGGGGCGAGGATTTTGGTTCGCCGCAGGAAGAAGCGCTAATGGAACAATTCGACAAACCCTGTATTATCCACCGCTACCCAACGGAAGTAAAGGCTTTCTACATGAAGCGCGACCCCGAGGACGAGAAAGTAGTGCTGGCGATGGATATGCTCGGCCCGGAAAAAGCCGGTGAAATAATCGGTGGCAGCCAACGCGAGGACAATTTCGACCTGCTACTCGAAAGAATCCGCAAGGAAGAATTGCCTGAAGAAGAATTTAAATGGTACCTCGACCTTCGCAGGTATGGTTCAGTGCCGCATAGCGGGTTCGGGCTTGGCATAGAGCGCGTTGTTAAGTGGCTGACAGGCGCTAAGCACATCCGCGAGACTATTCCAATGCCGAGGATGATTCACAGGATTGTACCGTAAAAACCGAGAATAATATGGCAGCATTAGAATTTGCACGTTTTCGCAGGTTGAGAAATAATCCAATTATACGGGATATGCTCCGAGACGTTCATCTTGGAATAGATGATTTTGTGTATCCGCTTTTTGCAGCCCCCGGCGAGAAATTCAAAAAGCCGGTATCTTCAATGCCCGGTGTCTTTCAGCTCTCAGTTGATAATATTATTGAAGAATGCAAAGCACTGGTGGATATGGGAATCAGGGCTGTTATCCTGTTCGGCATTCCTGAAAACAAGGACCCGGAAGGCAGCGGCGCTTATTCTGAAGATGGGATTATCCAGCGCACAATCAGGGCAATCAAAAAAGAAGTAAGCGATTTACTTGTTATATCAGATGTCTGTTTCTGCGAGTACACTTCACACGGGCATTGTGGCATCCTCCATGACGAAGAGATAGTAAACGACGAAACAATTTTCCTACTGGCGAAGACAGCACTATCTCATGTGCAGGCAGGCGCCAATATGGTAGCCCCAAGCGATATGATGGACGGCAGGGTTGCAGCCATTAGAAAAATGCTCGATGAGCATAAATACAAGAACATCCCCATTATGAGCTACTCAGCAAAGTATGCATCAGCGTATTACGGGCCGTTCCGCGAGGCTGCTGAGGGAGCTCCTAAATTCGGTGACCGCAAATCTCACCAGATGGACTACCGCCAGAGGGATGAAGCTCTGCGCGAAGTTGAGGCAGATATTGAAGAAGGCGCTGATATAGTTATGGTCAAGCCCGCCGGGCCATACCTTGATATAATCACACGCGTTAAAGAAACATTTGCAATGCCTGTTGCTGCATATCAGGTGAGCGGCGAATACTCGATGATTAAGGCAGGTGCTCAGCTTGGCTGGGTGAACGAGGATAATGTGATGCTTGAATCGCTTTACTCAATAAAGCGTGCGGGTGCCGATTTAATCATTTCATATTTTGCTAAGGATTTTGCACAAAAATACGCTTAATCAAATGAATACATCCAAAAGCGAAAACCTGTTCAGGGATGCACAAGAATTTATCCCCGGAGGTGTTAATTCGCCTGTCCGGGCTTTCAAATCAGTCGGTGGTACACCCCGTTTCATCGTTAAAGGCGAAGGTAGCAGGATTTGGGACGAAGACGGCAATGAATACATAGACTACGTCGGCAGTTGGGGGCCCCATCTATTCGGGCACAACCCCCTTTTTATTAAAGAAGCTCTTGAAGAGGCGCTTGCATACGGTACAAGTTTTGGCGCTCCGACAAAAAGTGAAATCACAATGGCAGAGCTGTTATGTGAGCTTGTGCCATCATTGGAGCTTGTCCGCATGGTAAACAGCGGCACAGAAGCCACAATGAGCGCTATACGCCTGGCGCGGGGATATACCGGAAGGGATAAAATCATCAAGTTCGAGGGATGCTACCACGGGCATGGCGATTCCTTCCTCATAAAAGCAGGTTCGGGAGCTCTTACTTTCGGAGTTCCAACAAGTCCCGGTGTAACAAAAGGAACAGCAACTGATACTCTTAACGCACGATACAACGATATTGATTCTGTGAATGAATTGCTCGAGATCAACAAGGATGAAGTTGCAGCAATAATCATTGAGCCGGTCGGCGGGAATATGGGAGTTATTCCTGCAAAGAGGAAGTTCCTGGAGGATTTGCGAAAAGTATGTGACGATAACGGAATTGTATTGATTTTCGACGAGGTGATGACAGGCTTCCGCCTTGCAAGAGGCGGTGCGCAGGAACTTTACAACATTAAGCCTGACCTCTCAACATTAGGCAAGGTAATCGGCGGCGGATTGCCTGTTGGCGCTTTTGGCGGGAAGAAGGAAATAATGAGCCATATTGCTCCGCTTGGCCCGGTTTACCAGGCAGGGACACTAAGCGGGAACCCACTTGCAATGGCAGCGGGAATTGCAATGCTCAGTCAGATAAGAAATGATAAAGAGCTATATACACGGCTGGAAGAAAAGGGGGACTACCTGGAATCCAAAATGCTGAGGAGCCTTAATCAATCTGGCTTAAGTTTTACGATAAACCGTGTTGGTTCGATGTTATGCCTCTTTTTCACTAATGTCGAAGTGATTGATTTCGAAACTGCATTTATTTCTGATACAGATAAATATGGAGTGTATTTCCATACAATGCTCGAAAGAGGTGTTTACCTGGCTCCATCACAATTCGAGGCGGTATTTGTTTCGGATGCACACTCGCACGAAGATTTAGATAAAACTGCAGAAGCATTTAATAAAGCGATAGAATCAATCCTCTCCTAATTCATAGATTTCCCACTGCCCAAATTGTGCTACTTTGATACATTCTGTCTCAAAGAACTGCTGCAGCATAGAGCACGCCACCTTGAACTGTTGCTCCGGTTTATTATCATACCCCCAGTTTGAATCGTGGATAATTAGCTTTGTGTCATGTGAAATCAAATTCCGGATAAGCTTTTCCTGTTTTTTCACAGAAGACCTTATTACAAGGTCGTTAAGTGAATCGTAATATGTAGGGTTTTTTCTTTCGGTTAGTGCATATATAGGAGGGAAATCCCAGGGAGTTGCGAAG
Organism: uncultured Hyphomicrobiales bacterium; assembly: GCA_964454975.1. Classification (GTDB taxonomy): domain Bacteria; phylum Bacteroidota; class Ignavibacteria; order Kapaibacteriales; family UBA2268; genus CAYVVD01. The sequence goes on from CAYVVD010000009.1 coordinate 81,321, forward strand.
ATGTAATCTCCTTTTCGGGATTTATTATTTATCGTTTCAATTATATTTTTCAAAGCAACCGCTTTTTCCTTTTCCCACATAAAAACCCTGCCGGATTCAGTTTCGACTACTGTGCGGGGAAATGCATGAAATTCAATGAAACGGGTAAATGAAACAAACATCATTGGTATTACAACAAGGTAAGCTGTGATTTTTGCATATAAGCGAAATCGAGAGGTGTGTTCAGCTTGTTTAATGTTATAAGCAATATAAACAAGGGCCATCACAAAAGGAGCAGCTGAAAGAGCAAGATGTGGTGTGTCTGACCTGCCAATTCCTTTAATAAAGGAAAACAGTCCCCATAGAATAAATAGCATAAATATTGATAAATCAATTCTACCGGGGCTTTTTCTAACATAAAACATCGCAAATATTACAATCACCGGTACAGATATATAATAAAACAGCAAAGAGGGGAATAGAACAACATTATATATTAATTTAAATAAAGTCAGGGAGCTAAACCCGGATAACAGGTCACAAAAGTGTATAGATGCCTGCCTTATGATAATATTAAAGTTCCAGAAGTAAGGCAGTTCCATTGATGTGCCGTTTTGCAGACTTTCGAGCACTGCTTCCCTGAAAATAAGGGGTAAAATGTCATAAAAGGGAATTAAAAGGATAGCTCCTGTTATTATAACTCCCGCAAGGTACCATACGACATTTGCTAAAATCTTCTTAAATCTGCGCTTGTTTTGGATCCGATTGTAAATCAATACTATCAGGAATGCCAAAGCCGCTGCACCTGATTCATAAAATCGGAAGAAAAATGCAATAGCGAGCATTGCTCCCGACAAAAATAAGCAGATATATTTCTCATCCCGTAAAAACCGTGCTAAATAGTAAAGCGATATTAATATAAATGAATAGTATAGATGCAGGTATTCAGGGCCAATATAATTAAAAATTACTCCTGTGTAGAAGTAAGCGAGGGTAAATAAAATAGCCCCTGTATTCCTCCCGGTAAGGTATTTTCCTATGTAGAATGCAATAAATGAAAATATTATGTTGATAATTAATGTGGCAAGCAACAGGATGTCAATATCAAGGCCAAATATTTGGTAAATGAAAGCAGGCAGGTAAACTTCTCCCGGTGTAAAAAGCAGCCAGAAATCAACATAAGGAATCTCGCCGGAAAGCATCCTGTAAGGATTGTTGCAATATTCAGAAAGGTCTGCGCTTACCGGAAAATAATTCATGGTAAGGTAACTTATTCCAAATAGATAAATGCATGTAATTAATACAGTGATGAAGGTTGGTAATGAATTGGTTTTATTTGCTATTCGTTTAATCAACCGGGTATTCTATCTATAATAGGGTAACTTAATAATCCATATTTAACCCTAAAAATCCTCATAAAGTTCATTAATAGGTATGCCGGCGATGTTTTTCTTTTCAACTGTATATCTATACCTGATTGATTGCATTGCTCCTTCAAGTTCCTGGGATTTTATCCCGAATTTTATTGAGGACCATGCTTCCATGAACGCCGATAATTCGTCAGCAGCTCGTATTATCTGTCCATCATAAGGGTTGAATTCATCTAAATTATACTTTTCGCTTATTTCAATGCTGGAAACATTCCCGCCTGCCATTGTCTTTCCATTGAATTCATCAATTGTGAAATACTCAATTTCAGGTATCCAACTGTCATCTAAATGAGGGTATATTTCTTTCGCTGCAAGCCTCTTCTCAATTCGGTTGATTTCATCGGACATTCCCGGCACTTTTCTTTTCAGTGGAGAGATAATATCACGGGTGACGGATTCAGGAAGGTCATGAAAAAGTGCGCCAAAAAAGTTATTATATAACCTTCTGGGAGCGGGATTATCGAGCTGCATACTGAAGAAATAGCTTAACGCTGCGACCATCATAATATGGCCGAGAACAGTTGTTTGCGGTATGCGGGGCAGTTGCCCCCAGCGAATCTGGTATCGCATCTGGCCGAAAAGGTCAACAAAATTCTTTACCTTGTGGCCCGACATCAGTTTGTTCATACCGCTAAGGTCATTGAACTCGTTTAAGTATTCCCCGAAACTATGCCCAATCTCAGTGATTTTGTAATCCTGGACGTTGAGCCCTTTGATGATATTAAATTCCCAGTAGCTGGCATAAATATGGGATGCCTTCAGGATACGCGCACTCAATTCATCAATATAGCCGGGTTTGAAAAGGTAATTATGGAATTCGTCCTTTATTTCGTGGTGGCCGATTTTTGCTTCAATGCTTTCCCAAATCCATTTGTTCAGTTTATGCAAAAGTTCTTCGTTTTTCTCTATTTCCCTGTAAACGGGCTGCTGTATATCTGATATTACAATCCTGCGCAGAAGTTCATAAACACCGCCACGGATAATGCTAATCCAGTTTATTTTTGTGCCATCAACTTCTTCGTACTTTGCCAGGCACCATGCAATCATCATTTTGTGAGAATGCTTATCCATTTCGATAAGGTCAATCGGACGCAGCTTATCGTTCCAGCGCTGAATTGAAAATCCTTTGAACAACACTTCGAGCAGAGATTTTTTTATCATCGCGCAAGCTAAGCAAACACAAGTTAATTAGCAAGAGGGGCAACACTTTCTGTCTGACTATCCGGCTGCCTGACTATAAAATATCTGCTTTCCTCGCTACAAGCGTCAATATAGTTGCAAAAGCAACCACTTCATCACGCTGGTTGAGTACTTCAACGTCCCACTTCACAATACCCTGCGGGCCTTCTTCGCCCTTTTGCTCTTTCTTAGTTTTCTCCTTCACTGTCAGGTTAACGCGAATTGTGTCACCTGCATAAACAGGCAGAGTGAAACGTAGCTCATCAATGCCGTAATTAGCGAGAACCGGTCCCTTCTTTGGATCCACAAATAATCCGGCTGCGGCAGATATAATAAAATAGCCGTGTGCTACACGCTCTTCGAATATTGTCCCTTCCAGCGTTGTAATGTCAGAATGAGCGTAGAAGTTGTCGCCGCTTACACCGGTGAAGTTGATTATATCCGTTTCCGTTATTGTTCTGCCATGGGTTTCGAGTGTGTCGCCAATTCGCAGGTCTTCAAAATACTTGCGGAAAGGATGTACCAGGTCTTCATACTTCTCCGCGCCTTTATACCACTGCTTGTTAATGTGCGTTAAAGTTGTCGGGTGGCCTTGTAATGAAGTACGCTGCATATAGTGCAGTACGCTTCTTAGGCCTCCAAGCTCTTCACCTCCTCCGGCGCGTCCCGGCCCGCCGTGTACGAGGTGCGGCAATGGCGAGCCATGTCCGGTAGATTCTCCTGCGCTGTCCCTGTTGATGAGCATTATTCTCCCGTGCCATGCGGCAGTGCCAAGTACTATATCCCGTGCAAATTCATTGTCTGCTGTGAAAACAGAGCCGACGAGTGAACCTTTGCCAAGCTTTGCAAGTTCGATAGCTTCACTGCTTGACTTGTAAGGCATTATTGTACTCACCGGGCCGAAGGCTTCAATGTTGTGAGGAGCTACATTTTTAAATGGTTCATCACATAACAAAAGCGTCGCAGGGAAAAAAGCTCCTTTATCACGCTCGGCGCCAAGCACATCAAATTCATCGAGGCTGCCTGTAAGGAGAGTGCCACCCGCCATCAGCTCGCCTACACGTTCCCGTACTTCATTAACCTGTTCCATTGCTGCAAGCGGGCCCATGCGCACACCTTCTGTAAGCGGATTGCCGAGGATTAACTTAGCAAGGCGCTTTTTAAGCGCTTCGGTAACCGGCTCTACAAGATTATCAGGTACAAATGCCCTGCGGATTGCTGTACATTTCTGCCCGGCCTTGACAGTCATTTCACGTACTACTTCCTTAACGAAAAAGTCAAATTCAGGTGTGCCGGGTACGGCATCAGGTCCCAACATACTGAAGTTCAGCGAGTCCGCTTCCATGTTAAAGCGGACAGAGTTTTCAATAAAAGCAGGTGTCTGTTTCAGCATCCTGCCTGTTGATGCCGAGCCTGTAAATGTTACTACATCCTGGCACATAGTATGAGACAGCAAGTCTCCTGCGCTGCCGCAGATTAGCTGAAGCGTTCCTTCTGGCAAAATTCCGCATGCGACCATCTCGCGTACGAAAAGTTCTGTGAGGTAGGAGGTGATTGTTGCCGGCTTGATTATCACAGGAACTCCTGCCAGCAGCGATGGCGACATTTTCTCGAGCATACCCCACACGGGGAAATTGAAAGCATTTATGTGAATAGCTGCTCCTTCAAGCGGCACTGCAATATGGTGGCCGATAAAAGTGCCGTTCTTAGAGAGAGGTTCCGGATTGCCGTCAATGTAAAACGGCAGGTCAGACAATTCGCGTCTGCCCTTGCTGGCATAAGTAAACAGTGTTCCGATGCCACCTTCTATATCAATCCAGGAATCCGTCTTAGTAGCTCCGGTCGCATAAGATAATTCGTAGAACATATCCTTCTTGCTCATCATGTGCATTGCCAGGGATTTGAGCATACGTCCACGCTCGTGGAATGTCATCTTGCGAAGTTTTGGGCTGCCCACATTGCGGGCATATTCCAGCATCCCTTTAAAATCGAGGCTCTTGCTTGTAGATTCCGCGATAAACTCACCAGTAACAGCATTATATAAAGGTTTGCCTTCGCCTTCGCCTTCTAACCAGCTACCCATTGCATAACTTTTCAATTTCATAATTCACCGTGCATTTATTTCATAGAGCTTTGGGGATTAAGTCGGGTTATATATTAAAAGATTGTAATTTTGGAGTTAGTGGTTAACAGGATTAGAGATGATGTTTCTTAAATAGAGGAGGGAATATGTGAGAATAGTTGATGTTAGCACAGGATAATTAATATTTCCTTTTTCAAAGTTGAATTTTATAATTAAAACATTCATTGTTTAAGGTATCTATAAAATATCTTGATCCTTGCTCAGAATCTTCACTTCTACTATAAATCTTACATTGTTATTTAGTGTAAGCCAATTTGGTGTGTTCGAAGGCATGATCAAATTATTGCTATCAATCTGTTAGTGATTTTGGTCTATGAATTCATTCTACCAATCCCCGGATGGTTTTAGCTTAATTAACATTATTGATTCTTTCATCCAGTGAGAGGATTATAAATATTGTCCTTTTATTAATTCAAGATCTGAAATAATTATACAAAACGAAATGAAATTATCCATTGCTTAAGTGGAATTATACCAAGCCGGCCTTTAGGAATTTTGTTTGATCCTTATTCATGTTCAGAGCCTGCCGGTTCCTACACCGCCTTCGTTCCGGAAAGATGCCCGGTCAAGCTGGGCATGACAGGCTGGATTCTTTACTTCGTTCAGAATGACGTGGTAAACTGTAACCCAGTAAACATTTATTTCATATATTAGTGTTAAACATGAATAATGCTGAGGAAATGCTTAAATCACTGATAATATTGTGCTTTGTGCTGGCGGTTGCACCTTCCGGTGCTAAGGAACTCCTTATTACCGACAAGGATTTGAGTGCATACCCTGAAGTCAGTATTTCCTTCCTCGCGCTGGATGATTTCAATAAAACTCTCAGCATCAGTTCGCCCGGCTTGGTGCACTTGCTGAGGGATGGAATTGAAGTGCCTGTAAGCGATACATGGTGCGAAGGCAATTACTCGACAATACCGGTATCTGTTGTTCTGATGCTTGATATTTCAAGCTCTATGAAGGGGTTGCCGCTGGATATGGCGAAAAGCGCTGCAAATGTCTGGATTGAAGCCCTTGATTTGAATAACTCTGAGATAGCTATTGGCGCTTTTAACAGCGAGAGCTTCCTCGTACATGACTTCAGTGCTGACAAGCAATCACTGAGGGAATCTGTGTATGCTCTTACTGAAGTAGGCGGCACGAGCTTTAATGCTGCTCTGATTGAGGGACCTGCCTCAGCATTGAACATTGCTAAAAGAGCAAAGCACAGGCCGGTTATTATAGTGGTAACTGATGGAATTGCCAATGGCCGCGTGGATGATATTATCACAGAGGCCGGGAAATCAGGCATTGCCATAAATGCGTTGCTCATTAAGAGCAGCGGCGACGGGGGATTAAAAAACATCTGCGTGGAAACAGGCGGGCGTTATTTCCAGGGGCTGAAATCTGTCGCTGAAGCAGTTAACTCAACATACAAGCTGATTGGCGATTTCCACTATAAAAGCAATTGCATTTTGAAATGGACGGAAGAAGCATGCCCACAATACTCCACCTACGAACTTGTGATAGATGAACACAAATTAAGCGCCGATTTTACTCTCGATATTGATGAAAGCTTCCTGCCGGAACTCGAGTTTTCGCCTTCGAATCTGATTTCATTTGGAATAAGCGAAAATAAAATCGAGGGGAAAATAAAGTTGACAGCAAGGAACAGGGATGTTTATATAAAAAGGATTGTTCCCGAAAAATCAGAGTTCAGGGTTTTAAGTCCTTCATTCCCGCGCTTGCTTAGAAAGAATAAAAGTATAGATGTTAGTATCGAATACACACCACCGGATACAGCCTACAGGTTTACACGATTTACAGTTGATGCTGCAGTTTGCAAGGGGAGCGGATTTTATGCCCATGCGGGATCTCACAGCATGTTTGGCGGGGAAGGCGTGAGGATTGTAAAGCCAAACGGAGGCGAAGTATTTCAGGCAGGCAGCAAGATTAAAATAGGATGGGAAAATGTATCTGAAACAGAAGAGGTGGAACTCTCATTCAGCAGCGACAGAGGCGCAAAATGGGGAACTATATCTGCAAATGCTATTGGATTGGAACACATTTATACAGCTCCTGATATTGACAGCGACAATTGCTTAGTTAGGGCAGGGCAATATCGCAGTGGCGAAGGCGGCACCGTTGTTTTTGATTACAGCGAAGATGATTATTCTGTTGACTTTCAGAATGCGTTCTGGCCGGACAGCAAACGTTTTGTTTACCTTCTGCCGTCATCCTACCGTTTCGTAAGCAACAATGCTTCGAAGGATTTGCAGGACTTAGGAGTTTCAGAACAGTTAATCCTGAACTATACCGGGAAAGATGATTTACTGGCTGTTAAAACATACAATGACGGTATAAGGATATTCAATACTAAAAACGGACAGTTCCTTAAGTCTTTGAGCGGCTCAAACAAGGAAACTGCCCGCATGGAGTTTAACTATAGCGGGGATTTGCTTGCGATTGCAGAAGCCACAAACAATTCGCCTGATATATTGATTTGGAATGTTCAATCCGGCGGGCAGCATATACATGCTTTAAATGGTCATTCTGAAACAATAACAGATTTCGATTTTTCCCATGACTCGAAAATGCTTGTCAGTGCCGCTCATGATGGTAAAATCTATAAGTGGAATATTAGCGGCGGCCTGCCCGAGGCAATTTATAATGATAAAACGGACAAATGTAATGCTATCGGGTATTCGCCGCAAGTGTTTTTTGCAAGCGGGCATGATTCCGGGGCTCTCAGGATATGGTCTTTTTCTTCTGAATTAATTTCTTTTTCACCAAGGGATGGCGTTATTACTGAACTTGAGTGGAATAATACGGGAAATATGCTTGCAATTGGATATGAGGACGGTTTTATTAAGGTTATTGACCCTGTTTCGGGAGAAACATTTAAGGATTATATAAAACACACAGGCGAGATTATCTCGCTCGAATTTTCAGAAAATAACGACCTTCTTTCCTGTGGCTTGGACAGCACAATTGTCTTTTGGCAGCTTGGAAATATTGTCAACAGCGATGAGTCAGATGCACCATTTTCAATCAAACGTCCGGCGCTTACACTAAACAACATTGATTTTGGAGAGGCTTATGTCGGCGAAACCAAAGACACCCTGATGAATGATTATATCATCAATAACAACTCATTTTCGCTAATAATCGACTCAATTACTTTTGCAGATGGACAGTTTTACCCAGCAGGAGAGATCGAAAATATTAAGCTTGAAACCGGGGAGATTATAAATTTAAAGTTGTTTTTTGAGCCTCAAAGCGCAACAGATATTAGCGGTGAGATATTTGTACATTCTGCCAATGCGGTATTTAATGCAAGTTTATCAGGCAAAGGTATAAACCCACCTATTGAGGTAGAAGCCGGTTTAATCAATTTCGGATCTGTTACTATTGGCTCAGAGAAAAGAGACTCGCTTAAAATATTAAATAAATCAGGCAGGGAAGTTACTATCAGCGAAATCAGCCAAAACGGACCCGATATGGAGCAATTTATATATTTGCAGCAGCACCCGATTAATCTCCAGGCCGGAGGTGAAGCATTTATCAAAGCCTCGTTTACTCCTATAAGGAGCGGTGCAGCATCAGGTTCCCTGTTGATTTATGCAGATGAGGCACCGGAACCTTTAATTGCTGCTCTTTATGGCGTAGGCTCGGATACGGGCAAATCAGTTAGTATTTCTGTTAATTATATCAAGGGCGATATTGGCGACATTGTTCCGCTTGAAGTAAAATTTGAATCAACAGGTGACGAGGCTTTAAGCGATGATGCCTTAATCAATGTGAAAATAAAATTTAATGCAAGCATAATGGCACCATTATACAAACCGGAAAGTGACGTCGTGATTGATGGTATGCGAGTGTTCCCTGTCACAGCATCAGGGGAAGGAATTAATACTGATACAACAATAAGCACATTCTTTACACTAACACTTGGCAATACGGATACGTCCTCTCTCAGGATAGATGAAATTTTACAGCAGGGAGATTCAGCCACGATAATCATTAATGATGCAGCTATTAATGTGCTGGATATATGCCGGGAGGGCGGCGGACGATTTGTAGATGGGAGTGAGAAACTGGAAATTGATGTAAAAACCAATAATGAAACAAATTTGCTTAATATTCATTATTCATTGATAGAAAAGGGTAAAGCAGAGTTTAATATTTACAGCATCACAGGCGAAATTGCCGGGGACTTCGTCCTTTCTGAAAGTAAAGGAATAGGTTATAAGACCATCAACGTTGAGATGCTTCCACCCGGTGTTTATGCCTGGGTGCTGAAAACGCCGACAATTATTCGAACAGGGAAATTTATTCTCGTTAATTGAGTAATATTTTTCAAATAGAATTGTTAATTTATTAAGTTTAAGATACTTAACCGATGTTCCGTGCCTGCATAAAAGGAATTGCATATTTGCTTTCCATTTTATTCTGCATTTCATTAAATGCGGATGGCAAGAGCATTTTTTCTACTTCGGGAGTTGCCAAATCCCTGATTATCAAAAATGTCGGCCAGGTTCGCGACCAATACGGAAATACCAGGCCTGATGTTCTTTTCGTTTATAATGCAACCGGATTTCAGTTGCAAATCCGTAAAACCGGATTTAGCTATGAGTTGTTTGAGCAAGTAAATGAAAATAAAGGCCTGATAAATTCACACAGGGTAGATGTTGAATTTGTAGATGCTCTTGTATATACAACAATTTATTCTGATTATGTGTTCCCATCAACAAAAGAAACCGGTTACTACATTCCTGAAGAAGGCAGGACGCTGTTGGCTCCATGTGTAGAACGTGTAATATTAAACGATGTATGGCAGGGGATTAACATCGTCTTTTCATTGAACCGGCATGGAAATGAAGGCATCAAGTATGACTTCGTTCTCAATAAATCTGCTTCAATTGAAGATATAAAACTAAGATTTTCCGGCCACGAGGGTATAAACCTTTATGAAAATGAATCTTTAAAAATTGCTACCAGTCTTGGTGAAATTGAAGAAAAATTCCCTGTTATTTCATTAAGGAGGGACAAAAGTAGTTCCACTAATATATTCTTCGATAAGCAGGACAAGGTTAAACTGCACCTGGATGGTAACGAACTTACATTCAGTACGGAATTAGAAGATTATTATGAACTTGTGATTGATCCGCAAATAATCTGGGGTACTTATTATGGGAGTACATCCGGCGATTATTCTGGCGATGTGGCGGTAGATGTTCGGGGCGATATCATTTTCACAGGGCACACCCAAAGCCGAGATAACATAGCAACAAGTGGTGGGTACAGGAATACATTTGCCGGCAGCACCGACGCATTTATAGTCAAGCTGAATTCAAATGGTGTCAGGCAGTGGGGAACATACTTCGGCGGGCCGCAATCTGAGCAAAATATAAATCTGGTTCTTGACAGAACCGGGAATATAATAATCGGGGGCACAACCCGCAGCAAATCAGGTGTTTCGACAACCGGGGCATTCCGCGATGAGAACCTTGCCTCAGAAGCAACTGCCTTCATAGCAAAATTTACAAACGACGGCGATCTGCTTTGGTCAACATATTTTGGCGGGGAGAAGCATGCATCAATCACAGGAGTTGCCACAGATGGAAATAACAACATCTATATAGCAGGCAGTACGGAATCCACAAGCGACATCGCTACGAGCAACGCTTTCCAGGAATCACCGAATAATTCTTTCATCGCCAAGTTCAATTCTGACGGTGACAGGCTTTGGGGTACTTACTTCGGCCAAAACGGCGAACTGACTACTATCAAATCAATTGATGCCAAAAACGATGGTACAATCGCAATTGCAGGAAGTACAATAGGAAGGAACGGAATATCAACTGCAGGAGCGCACCAGGAGCAACTTGCAGGTTCGGATGACGGTTTTATTGTTCTCTTTGATTCTGACGGCAGAAGGCTTTGGGGAACTTTCTACGGCGGTCTGTTGATGGATGATATTCAGTCAGTTAAGTTTGTTCCCGGCGGTGATATTCTCGTTTCAGGCTCAACGGCAAGCTCGGAAGGGATAGCTACACCGGGTGCATTCAGGGAGGCAATCACAGGAGTAATTGATGCCTTTTTTGCTAAATTCAATGCTTCAGGTGAATTAGTCTTTGGTACTTATTTCGGGGGAACTAATTCAACAAATGAATCCGCAACAGGAATAACTGCCGGAGCCAATGGTGATATTCTTGTTACGGGATTAACACAAAGTTCGCTTGGCATCTCAACTCCGGGCAGCCACCAGGAAATTCATGGCGGGAATTTTGACAAATTTATAGCAAGGTTCACTCCCTCGGGGGAAAGGATTTGGTCAAGTTACTACGGTGGTCAAAGCTGGGAATACTCAGGTTTTGATGTAAGCGATCCGTACAGGCAGATTGCCGTAGATGGCAGGGACAATATTATTATTTGCGGCGAAACAGGCAGTAATGATGGGATAAGCACTGCCGGCTCCCACCAGCACGACTATGCCGGGGCTACAGATTGTTTTGTAGCCAAGCTTGCACCTTTTCCGGAAAATCTTGTTACCGGTTCCACCGGAACTGAATACTGCGCAGGCGAAGATGTTTCTGTTCCATACACGGCGCTTTCCGATTTTCAATCCGGAAATGTGTTTACCGCACAGATTTCAGATGAAAACGGAAGTTTTGGTAATCCTGAAATAATAGGTAGCATTACATCAACAAATTCCGGAATTATAAACGCTGTATTACCCAAAGAATTACCCCCCGGCAGTGCTTACCGCATTCGCGTCGTTTCCTCGAAACCGAATGTTAACGGGCTTGACAATGGAGAGGACATTACAATAAATGAGTTGCCAAAACTAATCCTCGACGGAAAAACAGATGTTTGCGAAGGCTCGGCTGAGACATATTTATTCAACTCAGAGCCTGGAATAAAAACAACGCCCCGTGTTGAAGGGGGTACTTTTGAAATCATGGGTAGTCAAATTGCAGTAACATGGGGTAATGCGGGGAATGGGAAAATAAGCCTTGTGCAGGAATATATTCAAACCGGCTGCAAAGACTCAATTACACTTGATGTTGTAATTAATGAACTTCCATTTGCAGAGATTATAGCAACTGAACAGTATTGTGCAGGAGAGGAAATAATTATTGAAGCAATTGCCAGTGATAATTATAAACTCGAATGGCAGTTTCCGGGATCTGATTCAGTTAACCTAACAAGCTTAAACGAGCCTGCCTTAATCTTTAATTCACCGGGAGTTTACACAATTACACTAACTGTCACTGATACAATCACTTTCTGTACACATGCTATTGAACATGAAATAAATATTCTGCCAGTTCCATTAGCAAGCATCGAAGGTAATATTACTGTCTGCACAGGCGAATCTTATACTTATTTATCCGAATTTCCGGAATCCGGTATAAAATGGCAAATAGAAAATGGAAATATTATCGGCGCCGATTATCAACCCGAGGTAAATGTCTTATGGGATAATCCAGGTATTGGAAAAGTTAAACTCATCCAGGTGAACGAATCCAATTGCATGGATTCAATCGAAATTGAAGTTAATATACTCGATAAGCCTTTTCCTGAATTTAAATATGAAGCCGAGATTTGCGAAGGTGATATTAAAACGTATGTCTCCACTCCTTTTCCTGGTGTTATAAGCAATTGGCGTGTTGATGGAGGTATTATTCAGGGAAGTTCTGATTCTTCGGTTGTAACTATTGAATGGGGTGCCGAAGGTGTTGGTGCAATAGTGCTTGAACAAAAAATAGGAAAAGGAAATTGTTCTGATTCTATGCGGGGATTAATAAATATACATCCTAAACCGGTGGCTAAAATAATTGGTGAAGATAATGTCGGGGCAGGAATTCCTTATAAATACAAGTCCGGAAATAAAGAAAACAGTCTGAAATGGGTAACAAAAGGCGGTAACATTATAGGCTCTGATAACCTCGATTCTGTTTTTGTTGTTTGGACTGAAACTGATGCAACTTTAATTTTAACTGTATCAAACGGTACTTGTAGTGATTCTGCGTTATTTGAACTGCAGCCCTATTTTTTCCCTGATGCCGAAATCAAAACACCCGGAGAACTTTGTACAGGGATTGAGGAGCTATTTTCAGCCGGAGTGGGTTTTATTAATCAGTGGTACTCAGAAGGAGCTTTGATTGATGTTCTTAACGATACCGAAGCTTTAATATCCTGGGCCACTCCTGGCATAAAAGAACTAATGCTCATACGTAGCCACCCCGACATTAATGCACGTGATACAAGCTACCGCGAGATAACAGTAAACCCGGCGCCGGATACTGAAATTAGCGGTGAATCTGAGTCTTGTGGCGGTTGTACTGAAGCTTATCAGGCAAATCCGGGTGATTTTGAAAATACATGGAACGTTGCAGGCGGACAAATTATAAATAACACCGGAAGTGAAATCTCAGTCCTTTGGGATTTTGACGAGGAAGGCAGAGTAATCCTTGAGCAAAGGGATACTCTCTCAGGATGTATTAACAAAGATGAATATGCAGTGATATTAAGTGGTTTCGCCAACAGGCTTATTGGAGAGGATTTTGTCTGCACAGGCCAAACCTATATGTATGAACTGGCCGGGGAAGTGAATATGCCACAATGGGAAGTTATAGGAGGAGAGCATGCCGGTGTGGTAAATGAAAAAATCGCAGTAATTATCTGGAATGTGCCTGGAACAGGCAGGCTGACAGCAAGCTATGAAGACAAAAAAGGCAAGCTGCACAGGGATACTTTGAATATTAAAATAAACGAGACACCTAATGCCCAAATAGAGGGTTTTGCGAAAGTAAACAGATTCGTTAGTGAAGAATATAGAGCTGGTTTTACTTTGCTTCAGAATGTAAGTTACCGCTGGTCAGTTGAGGGAGGTGTGATACCTGGTTCCAATGATGCTCAGAGTATTACTGTTAATTGGGGCCCACCAGGTACCGGGAAATTGAAACTGGTTGTAACGGATAATAATACAGCTTGTTCAGACACGGCATTAATTAATGTACAAATTATCGATTCCGATGCAAATGCCGTTCTTTCAATTAGAGATGCTGAGGCAGAACCCGGTGAATATGTGTCAGTTCCAATTGAATTGCTTAGTTCGAGATTTATTGAAGATTCCGGCATAAAGTATTTTGACGGCGAAATTGTAATGAACGCTACTACACTCGTACCAACCGGGAACACAGGTTTTGGCAGGGTCGAAAACGGAGTAAGGTATATCCCGCTAACTCTTCCGGTATCTGCCGAAAAAGGGCAAATTCTTGGGAATCTTGAGTTTATAGCAACTCTTGGAAATACCCGTACATCTGTAATCAGGTTCGGCAAGTTGGAACCAATCGGTGCTGTTGGTGTAGTTAATGCATATAGCGGTTCTTTCGAACTTAAAGATTTGTGTGAAGAAGGCGGCACACGTTTGGTAATTGACTCGCCACTTCTTAAATTACAGCAGAGCTACCCAAACCCGGCTGACGAGACAGTTTATATTGAATTTTCTATCAGTGAACCGGGGATGACAGAGTTAACGGTGATCAATACAATCGGGGAGAAGGTGTTAGTCCTTGAAAATAAAAACAAAAAACCGGGCTCATACATTGTACAGGCAGATGTATCAGAATTGCCGTCAGGTTCGTATATATATGTACTTAAGACCCCCACACAGGTGCTTTCAGGGGCTATGAAGGTGCTACATTAGTTAAGGAATAAACTAATGTAGGTGATAGAATGAAGAAATTATACCTAACTCTCTTTATCCTGCTTTTTCAGGGGATGGCTAACTATGCCCAAGACCTCCTTTTGTTCGATATTGACAATTCCAACTATCCTAATATTAGGGCAAAATTTTTCCTGCTTGATGAAAATCATCAGCCCGTTGATAATTTTTCACCTGCTGATTTCAGAATATTTGAAGATTCTGAGCAAATGAATGTAGTTACAGTACAATGCGAAGGATTTAGCGAACCCGAACAGGTGTCTGCTGTCCTTTCTATAGACCAGTCAGGTTCTATGAACGAAGGCGCAACAGAGGAACGCAGGAACATGCTGTTTGCACAGGATGCAGCTGTTGAATTTGTGAGATATATGCCGGAAAACGGTACTGAATGTGCTGTTACAACATTCGATGTTAATAATTATCTCATCCACGACTTTACTTCAGAAAAAGGGGCACTCTATGATGCAATCAGGCTGATAGAAGTTCCAATCCCGGGCAAAGGCACAGATTTTAATGCCGGACTCATGGATTTTCAATTTGGCTCTTTAAGGGTTGCATACAGGGGGCAATTCAAGAAAATAGTCATTTTTCTGACCGACGGCGAAGCAGAAGGCCAGACTGGTGATATTATTAAGTTTGCCAATGGTAATGATATAACTGTTTATGCAGTTGTAGTTAAGAATATAATGCCGGAATCGCTCAAAGAAATAGCCACTTCCACAGGTGGAATGTGGTTCCCAAATATACAGAGCTCGAATGAAGCACAGGATGTTTACAAATCAATTCTTCTTTTATCACTCAATTATAAACCATGCACTATTGAATGGACTACAAGCGGGTGTGAACAGGAAAGGATTGCGGAAATCGAGTATATCCCATATTCTTTAAGTAATGAAATCAAATACAGTGTTGGGATAGGGCAGATGGCAACCCTGGAATATGAACCTGAGAATTATATTGAATTTGGCGACATCCCGCCTGGTAATTCGGGTGAACTGTCAATTAGAATTTATGCAAGAGTCACAGATGTTTTTATTGATGAGATTTCATCCGATTCTCCATTATTTGAGGTAAGCGACTGGGGAGGCAGCCCGCCTCCGTTTATGATTCCAAAGGACTCGTCCAGGGAAATAACTATTAAATTTACGCCTGAAAGCCCTGCCTACATTTTTAATCCCTTAATAGTGACCAGCAACGCCTGCAACGGTAACGTATTCTTTGCATCGGGGGGTAAGGCTGGATATGCACCTGAATATCCCACACTAATAGTAAAACATCCTAACGGCGGCGAAATTTTCCCTGTTGGTGATATTGTAGAGCTTGAATGGGAAGGTATAGCAAAAACGGACATAGTTCTTCTCGAATATACTACCGATAACGGTGTTTCATGGAATTTAATAGAGGAAAAAGCATTAGGTAATTCACACATATGGCGTGTACCGGACACCCCAAGTGATGAGTGTCTGCTCCGTGCAAGGCAGATTTTCAGACCGGAAAGAGATTCGATTCATCTACCCGGTACATGGGGCGCCGATTGGAATGACAAATACGATGTACTTGGGGTAGGTAGTGGTTCGATTTCTATTTGGAAAGTCGAAGACAGGGATAAAGTATCTGTAACAGATATCGCTTCTTCCATTTTTAAATTCAGCCCAAAAGGAAAAATTATTGCTTCAGAGTATCTTTTTTACACATACCCGGAATTTACTGAACTTGAAACCTATAAAATCCCAAACCAGCCCGGTGGCGTTACTGATGTTGACTGGAGTCCTGACGAGTTAAGAGTGATTGTTGGAGGCAGGGATGGCTTCGCTTATGTCCTTGAGGCAGGAACGGGAACAATGCTTGCGAGCCTGGGGCCACACATTTTCCCGGTAATAACCGGCGTAGCATGGCATCCTGTTGATAATTCAATTGTTGCAACTTCTACAGACCAGGAAGTAAATATCTGGAATGTCGAAACAAACCAATTAATACACAGATTCCAATACGATTGGGCATATAGCGGCTTATCCTGGAGTCCGAACGGTAATTATTTATATGCCGGCAGCGTTGTTTACAGCGATGTTACGAAATTTGATGCAGTCAATTGGACAAGAGACATTGTTTCAAGCCCGGATTTTAGAATAGGAAATATTTCAGATGTGGACACCAAGCCCAATGGTGATATAGTTGCCACAGCTAATTTTGCTGTCTTTCAGCACGAGTCTGAGTTCCCTGTAGGATTATGGGATGCTGAAACTCTTGCCCCGATTGATACTCTATACGGGCATACAACAAATGTTCATCGTGTCGAATGGGACAGGACGGGGTACAGGCTTGCGAGCGCCAGCGAAGACGAAGTAATCGTCTGGTACTTCGAGGTGGAATTGCAGAGGGACGAGAGCGATTCTCTCTGGTCTATCGCCAGGCCGGCGTTCGACTGTAACGGTTATGCCTTCGGCGATGTAACTGTCAACAAATCAAGGGAAGCAATTGTAAATGACTTGTTTGTAAACAACTCGCATTTTCCGGTCACAGTGGACAGCTTCAAAATCTCAGGCGTTAACCCGGATGAGTTTTCATTTACTACGCCTGTTGCTCCATTCACGGTTGGCTCCGGAGAAGAGATTAATTTTGAAATAGGCTTCATCCCTAAGGATATTGGCCAAAGGTCTGCAGAAATCGTGTTTTATACAAAATACGGTGATACAAGGGGATGCCCCCTGACTGGCAGAGGAGTGCTAACGAGACTCGTAATAATTAAAGATACGATTAATTTCGGGAGGATCCCGCTTCAGATGGCTTCAACTAAGGAAGAAACGGTAGCATGGAATACCGGAACTGAAGACATAAACATACTCCCGGGATATAGCCTTTCCCCACAGGCTTTGGCGCAATTTTCATTTACAGACGATCTCCCACAGGTACTGCATGCGGGGGATTCGCTAAAAATTAAGGGTAGGTTTACAGCATTGAAAGAAGGGCTTGTACAGTCGATATTCAACATGGAGCATGATGAAATCGGTTCGCCATTACAAATTTCCTTTATTGGTGAAGGTTATAAAGAAAATGCTACTGCTTTATTTGCTATTGATACGCTTGAATTAGAAACGAATAAAGTAGCAAGATTTAAAATCCGGTTAATGGATTCAGCTTTTTACTGGCTTTCCGGTGTTGGCGGATATAAAGCTGTAATCAGCTTCAACAAGACACTAATGGTTCCGATTCTCGATACTCCCGAAGGTAAAATTGTTGATGATAAAAGAGTAATTGAGCTGAACCTGCCTGCTTTGCCGGTTGAAGAAAACATCATGTCAGAACTTATGTTCCGCACTACTCTTGGCAACGCCGATGAAACTGTTGTAAGCCTCGATTCGATTATTCCGCAAAGTGGTGAGATAGAAACCGGAAGAAACAGCGGATTGCTCAGGATAACAAACATTTGCTATGAAACAGGTGAACCGCGATTTGTTGAAGGTACTCCAAAACAACAGATAAATTCGGCAGAATTGTCGGATGATGGTATATTAGGTGTAAATTTCACAGCAATCGAAAAAGGTGTTTATAAATTGAGTGTTTTTGATATTTCAGGCAGGCAGACAGGTGAGTTGAGTTTGAATATCAACAGAGTAGGTGAATATAAGGCAAGGCTTGAAGTTGATGCAATTGCTGCAAATTCATATATTATAAATCTTCATACGCCGAGTACTTTATTAACCTATAAGCTGGCAGTTGTCAAATGAAAGCCTTAATACTCATATATGTATTCACTTTAGCGACTTCTGTCCTTTATGCAAAAGAAGCTTCCCGCTTTGGAATTAGCGGAAACATCGGCCTTAACCACCACATTGCTGATTTCCGGGCATTGCCTGATGTCCCCAATTGCTGCCCGCAGTTTACTTCAGGCATTGGGCTTGGTTACAAGCTTGGTTTATTTTACGAGTACGGAATAAGCGAAAAATTTGCACTGCAGAGCAAACTCAATTTAGTAAACCACAGTGCTCTACTTGCCCAAATTGAACCTGAACTGCTGAACTTCGAAGGGAGCAAAATTGATGGGGAATTTGAGCACCGTCTGGATGTAACACTTGCAAGTTTTGGTCTCGATGCACTTGCTGTTTACAGATTTAACGAGAATTTTTATGGCTTGGCGGGCATTACAACTGGTTTCCTTTTCAGTCATGAAGTGGACCAGGTGGAAGAAATTGTCACGCCGGCGGACAGGGGAGTTTTTGTTGATACAGGTACGCGTACGCGCAACCATTTTACGGGTGAAATCAAAGAAACAAACTTGCTGATTGCCGGTATTTCAATTGGAGTTCGTTATGAGTTGCCTATGAACACAAGAGGTACAATGAAGCTCGCCCCGGAAATGTCCTATAACCTGGGATTGTTCCCTGTTGTAAGGGATTATACATGGACGTCAAATTCGCTGATGGCAGGTGTATCTTTGATTTTTGAACTTGGCAGTGAGGATATGATTCCGGTACCTGTAGAAGAGGAACCGGGTATTCCTGAGGATGTATTTGCTGATTCGGATGAATCTCCCGTAGGAGATAATGTAGCTGATATTCAGTTAACAGCACGCGGTGTAAGGAATGGAATAGAATCAGATGTGTTTAAAGTAATTGCCGAGGAATTTCTTTCAACAAGCATGAAACCTTTGCTTAATTACGTTTTTTTTGCGGAAGGGTCATCCTTGATTCCCGGCAGGTATCAGAAGTTAGAAAAGGACATGATTAGCAATTTTAATGTTGATGATCTCTATAACCAGCCTGCTCTCGAGACATATTACAACATTCTGAATATAATCGGCAAAAGGATGCAAATTTATCCGGATGCTGAAATCACAATTACCGGCTGTAATTCAAATAATGGTATAGAAGAAGGCAATATAAATCTGTCGATGGAACGCTCAGAGGTTGTTGCAAATTACTTGGAGCAAACCTGGAACATAGACGAAGGAAGGATTAACTCTCAATACAGTGGATTGCCTGAGAACCCATCAAACATTGATGATCCTGACGGAATTGCAGAAAACCGTCGCACAGAGATTACCAGCACATTTACAGAAATTCTTGAACCTGTTATTAGCAATGATACTATAATTGAGATTAATCCTCCTGTGCTCAGGTTTTATACGAAAGCAACAGGAATTGAAAATCCCTCGGGCTGGCGAATTACTGCGAAACAAGACGGTAAAATTCTCAAAATTATCGAAGGAGATGGCGCACCACCGCTGAAAGTTGACTGGAATATCGGCCGTGACAGGAAACTGAATACATTGAGTACCACCGCACTTGTTTATCAAATTGAAATAATGGATGAAAACGGGAATGAGATTGAATCTGAACTGAATTATTTACCGGTCGAACGAACTACTATTCAAAAGAAAAAAGAAGAGAGGATATCTGACAAAAGGATTGATAAGTACAGCCTTATTCTTTTCGAATATGATAAATATGCTCTGGACAATAAAAACCGAGGTGTTTCCGGATATATAAAGAATAATATAGAATCAAACTCTGATGTCAAGATAGTTGGTTTTACTGACAGGGTCGGCGAAGCTTCTTACAATCTCCAACTTTCTGAACGCAGGGCATCGGAAGTGGCAAAGGAGCTTGGCCTGCCAAGGTCTTCTGCCTTTGGTTTTGGTGAAACACAACCAATTTTCACTAATGACCTTCCGGAAGGAAGATTTTATAACCGTACCGTTGAAGTTATCGTCGAAACTCCTCTTAAGTGGGAATAGCAATAAATCAGCCTCAACTTTCGTTCTGATTAGATGTTTGTTAGTGAACTATTGCCGGGAATTGAATGAAAAGGACAATACATTACATTGCATTGTTATTAATTGTTGCATGCAGCATCAACGAAAGGAACTATGCACAGGGTGATTTTGAATTCAGAGATGTGGTTACGGGTATTGATACTCCGTGGGAAATTCTCTGGGGTTCGGATGATCACATCTGGATGACAGAGCGCTATGGCCGCATTAGCCGTATAAATCCTGAGACTGGAGAGTTGAAAGTGCTTATCAATTTGAAAGATGAAGTTTTTGAGGATGGCGAGAGAGGGCTGATGGGAATGGTGCTGCATCCTGATTTTGAAAACAATCCGTATGTCTATATCGGTTACAACATCGGGAATTCAAATAACAATACTAAGATTAAAATTGCCAGGTTGACATATGACGGTGAAAAACTTGGTGAAATGTCAGTTATAAGGGATGATATTCTTGGTTGGTGGAACCATGACGGCTGCCGCCTGTGGATTGATGACGACCTGACAATGTTCGTTACTATCGGCGACAGGGCAAATAAGGAGACCGCGCAAAACCTGGAAAGCCCCAATGGAAAAATTCTCCGGATGAACCTTGATGGAACAATCCCACCGGATAATCCATTCCCCGGTAGTGCAATCTGGTCTTACGGCCACAGAAATCCTCAGGGGCTGGTTAAGGCAAATGGAATATTATATTCGGCGGAGCATGGCCCGTCGTTCAACGATGAACTCAATATTATCATTAAAGGCAGGAATTATGGCTGGCCAAATGTAAGCGGATATTGCGACAACGATGAAATGGAAGAAGAGTCTTTCTGTAACGAGCATAACGTTGTCGAGCCAATCCGTTCATGGTATCCGCGTGGTGAAGGAAGTACTATTGCCGTTTGTGGGATTGATTATTACAATCATGGGAAATTCAAAGAATGGGACCACTCGATTCTTTCCGTAGCTTTGAAAAATGCTTATATGGTCCAATCGAAGCTGAGCGATGATGGAATGAGTGTTGTAAGCGAAGACATTTACTTCAACAACAATTTCGGCAGGCTAAGGGATTTATGTATTGCGCCTGATGGCAGGCTGTTCCTTGCTACCAGCAATAAGGACGGCAGGGGCAGAAACCCTTTCCTGGGGCCTGAATTTGATAAAATTATCGAGATAACCCCTGACCCTGATGTTATTAATTCGATAGAAAAAAAAACTAAAGACACGGGATTAAATATCTACCCCAATCCCTCGAACGAAGGCTTTTACATTGAAAGTGAAAAACCGGTTACTGTTTTCGATAGCTTTGGTAAGCCGGTATATGAATCAGGTGAAAACAATTTCTTTTGGGATGGAATGAGCCGGAACGGAGAAATCCTTTCGAAAGGAGTGTATTTTGCCAAGTCCGGCGGGGTTGTAAAAAAGCTGATTATTAACGGGAATTGAGGTATTCCCTTATCCTGCCCGGATAATTGCTTACAACGGCTTTAATTCCATATTTCATTACATGGTCGAGGTGGATTTTTGTATCCACAGGGTAAACCCCGATAAAGATTTTTGCTGTATTTGCATCAGCCATTATCTCGTCATTCAGTTCATTAATGGCACAAACAAAAGCACGGCTGCCTGTTTCTTCGCATATAGCCGAAGGTTTTGTCCTGTCCCCGGGTATTTTTATCGCTGCAGTCGGGAGAGATTTATCAATGCTGTTTATCAGCTTGAGAATCTTATAATCAAATGATGAAAAAAGGATATGGTGTTGAAAGTTCATGTCATAAACATTTCCAATCACCCTTTCAATTTTTTCCTTCCTGTTTGAATAATTTCGACTTTTTATTTCGATATTTACATACGCCTTTCCATTTGCTATCTCAAGGATTTCACTTAAGAGTGGTACCTGCTCTCCAGTAAATTCATCAGAAAACCATTTCCCTGCATCGAGTTCTTTAATTGATGACAGGTCCAGCGTCTCAGTCATTTTATCGTCAGAACCGGTCTTTTTGAGATTAAAATCATGGTAAGCAACAATATGCCCGTCGGAAGTCATCTGCACATCGGTTTCTATCATATCAGCGCCTGCTTCAATCGCTGTGCGGAAGGAAGCAAGAGTATTCTCGGGCGCCGTTCCTGCAGAACCCCGGTGTCCTACGAGGAGGATATCTTTTGTAAGAACTCTTTTACGCAGAGACTTTAATTCCATGAAATCGCTTACCTATTCAATAATGTAGCTGAAAGAAGTTAAGTAATTTCCAATGATTAATCAAAGTTCTCTATAAATTAGGCTAAAATGACTATATTGAAATAACGATGATATTTAACCGGAATTGAAATAAAAACACCCCGTTTTCAAGATTTTAAATAACATTTAGGGAGGGGTTATGCCGGATAAAGCATTGGTAAAAGACATAATGACGAGCAACCTTTTCTCGGTTCAGTACGATGACCCGGTAAAAAAAGCCGATGAAATTATGCGAGATGAAAACATTCGCCACATTCCCGTTCTCAACGGCATGAAACTCGTTGGAATTATTACCGAACGCAGCCTTATCGAATACACCCTTAGACAGCTTTATGATTATGAAGATAATATGGGCGAGGAAGCGATGAATAATATCATCGAATTCGAAAATGTAATGCGTCCAGTTGAGCACAAGGTGTATCCCGAGGACAGCCTTCAAAAGGCTGTAATCCTGTTGATAAAGCATAAAAAGGATTATCTGCCTGTTGTTGACTGGAAAGATAATTTGGTGGGAATGCTTACTTTTGTTGATGTATTGTTGTTCCTACACGAGAAACTTACGAACGAAACAATAGCAGCGTAGCCCCGCTTGTTGCTGGGCTTCCCCGCTTTGGCGGGATGAAACAATATGTATTCACAACTATACTCAGCGTCTGTCCAGGGAATAGACGCATTCGAAGTTGAAATAGAGACTCACCTGGTAAATCAGATACCGTCGTTTACTATTGTCGGTTTACCCGATTCTGCCGTTAAGGAATCCCGCGAAAGAGTAACGGCTGCAATTGCCAATTCGGGCTTCATATTCCCAAGTAAGAAAATTACAGTAAACCTTGCCCCTGCTGATGTCCGCAAGGAAGGGAGTGCATTCGATCTGCCTATTGCTATGGGAATTTTATCTGCGCTCGGGATGGTTGAATATGAAAGGCTCAAAGATACATTGTTTATCGGTGAGCTTTCACTTGAGGGTAACCTGCGGAATGTTCACGGAGTGCTTTCAATATCAATCAATGCACAAAAGAATGGATTCAAGAGAATAATCCTCCCGGAGCAAAATGCCGGCGAAGCCGCGCTGGTAAACAGCCTCGAGGTCTATCCTGTTGCTTCTCTCAGAGATGCTGTTGAGTTTGTTAACGGCGATATTGACATAAAGCAGCATACAGTTGATATAGACGCGATTTTTGAGCAGGGGATCAGCAATATGTTAATTGACCTTGCCGATGTGAAAGGTCAGGAAAATGTGAAGCGCGCACTTGAGGTAGCGACAGCAGGTGGCCATAATATGCTTATGATAGGCCCGCCAGGCTCAGGAAAAACAATGCTCGCAAAGCGCATCCCGTCTATAATGCCGCCCCTTTCGCTTGAAGAATCACTTGAAACAACTAAAATACACTCGGTTTCGGGATTATTACCCGACAGGGAGGCGCTTGTAACTAAACGTCCATTCAGGTCGCCGCATCACACAATTTCAGATGCGGCGCTGGTTGGTGGCGGTATGAATAAAATAAAACCCGGCGAAATTTCGCTGGCTCACCATGGAGTCCTATTCCTCGATGAGCTCCCAGAGTTTGCACGCAATGTGTTGGAAGTGCTTCGACAGCCTCTTGAGGAAAAATCAATTTCTATCTCCCGTACAAAAATGACTGTTGATTACCCGGCGAACTTCATGCTTGTATGCTCTATGAATCCATGCCCCTGCGGAAATTTTGGCGATCCGGCCAAGGAATGTACCTGCACACCTCAACAGATTCAAAGATACTCCGGCAAAATATCCGGGCCATTGCTTGACAGGATTGACATTCATGTAGAAGTGCCCGCTGTCAAATACCAGGAGTTAACTTCCAGCAGGCAGGGAGAACCTTCGTTTACGATTCGCGAGCGTGTGATTAAAGCCCGCAAGGTACAGATAGAGCGTTTCAAAGACTATGCGGGTATTCACAAAAATGCCGATATGGGCACTAAGGAGATTACGAAGTTTTGCCAATTAGATGAATCATCGAAGCAACTGCTGAAAATGGCTATGACACGCCTGGGGCTTTCTGCACGCGCGTATGGCAGAATACTGAAAGTCTCACGAACCATTGCTGATATGGCTGGCTCTGGGAACATTGCCAGCGATCACATCAGCGAAGCAATCCAATACCGAAGCCTTGACAGGGAATACTGGAAATAATAGTACATTTTGTATATTTATTATTATGTTTACAGATGAAGATATAATGAATTTGCTCAATTGTGAAAAGCAAATTATTGACCCACCCTCAAAGGATTACAAAAACGACCGTGCCCACAGAAAGAAAAATTTCACAATGAGATCTATTGATGAAAATTTTAGTTTTTATGGATTTATAAGAGTAAGCATTCATTTTATCGAAAACTTTTCAATTGGATTAGAATTCCCGAATGGATGAACTAATAAAAAATATAAAACAAAATTTCAACAAGCAATTTTCTCTCAGAGAAAAAAGACGTGGGATCTATCAGATATTAATTCCCATTTATCATGAGGATGGAGATATGATAGATTTGTTTGTTGAAGAAAAGGACGGGGAATTTTATTTGTCTGATTTCGGCTTAACGATAATGAGGCTTTCCTATAGTTACGAGATTGATACGCCTCATAAAGAACAAGTATTTCAAAAAATTTTAAAAGAAAATAAATTAGAAGAAGATAAAGGTATAATAAGATTTAAAACGAAAACAGATACGATTTTTAACGATATTATGCATGTTTCTCAGTCACTTATGAAAATTGGAAGTATGAGGTTTTTTAAAAGAGAAGTTATTGAAAGCATGTTTTACGAAAATTTAGAGGAATTAATTAATACTGAACTAATTGATTATAACCCCAAAAAATCTGTATTCCCCATAAAAGAAAGAGAAGATCTTGAAGCTGATTATGAATTTACACCCAATGGCAGCCCGGTTTATCTCTTTGGAGTAAAAGATTCATTTAAAGCTCGATTGGCGACCATTTGTTGTCTTGAATATCAACATTCAAATTTGAAATTCAGAAGTTTAATTGTTCATGATGATTTTGAGAAACTACCCCAAAATGATAGACTAAGAATTACTAATGCAAGTGACAAACAATTCACTTCACTGGAAGATTTCAGTAATAATGCAAGAAAATATTTTGAAAGAGAAAAATCGTAGAACCTAAATAAATACCTTACTGTTATAGCTCAACCGAAACTAACAAACCCTGCATTTCGTATTAAAATATGTCTGTGTGATGAACTGACTTTTGTATAAATTTGCGAAAATTATTCGCAGGAGGTTTTATGGCTAATATAGCTTTGAGGCTTGCGAGCCTTGTGATTTTAACGGTGGTTATTGTTTCTTCGGTTTCTTTTGCCCAGGACACCAAAAATAAGAGAGCAGAAGCAAAGCAAAAATCCACAAAAAAGATGAATGCACCTGATTCAGATGAAAGAAAGCGTTTGCTCGAAGAGCGCAAGAAATTCATGGAGGAGAGGAAGAAAAAACTTGCCGGCAGGACAATTTACAACCGCTTTGTTGACATCGAGGAAGCAGAAGCTAAAAAAATGATGAATGCCTCGCAGAAGAAAAATTTTGGCGTATTGACACTTCATTCGGTGAATTTCGGCATGAATGAGGACAGCATAAATGTTGTTGACGTTATGATTGAAATCAACGAGGATTTCGACAATTTTTACAACTGCGAATTAAATCTGCTGGATGCAGCAGGTGTTGCAAAGGAAACTTTAATCTTCCCTATCGCAATGTATGGCCGGGAACTAAAGGCAGGTTCATATTTAAAAGCCAGCTTCAGGGCAGGAAAGGATGCAATGGAGCCCTCGAACTACGAAGTATCATTCAAAATCCCTGTTGACAAACCCGCGCTCACAAGCGATGGCCGGGAAACAGTAAAAGTAGTGAAGTGATTTTATTTTCTAATAACATCTTTCAGAATTAAGCTAAGCGAAATGAGGAATCCAGTAAATTGATATTGGATTCTTCGTCGCTTTACTCCTCAGAATGACTATTAGATCTACCCCTTAAAAAAACGCATCCTTAACCTTATCGAAGAAGTCCTTCTTCTTCCGGTCTGTTTTTTTTGGGTTTATGTTGTCGCTTGCAGCAAGTTCTTTAATCAGGTTCTTTTCCTTGGCGGATAGCTTCCTCGGGACGAATATATCTACTATTACAATCTGGTCGCCGGTGCGATATCCATTAAGCTCGGGAATGCCTTTGTCGCTCAGTTTGATTGTTGTATTCGGCTGCGTGCCGGGTTCGACGTGAATTGTTTCATTGCCGTAAAGCGTCGGGACTTCAATCGAAGCGCCGAGCACGGCTTCGGGGTAGCTAAGCTGAAGCCGGTAGAGTATGTTGTTGGCGTTGCGTGTGAAAATATCGTGCTCCTTCTCCTGCATTACTACAATCAAGTCGCCCGTTGATCCGCCCCGCCTGCCGACGTTCCCTTTGCCGCGCACCGGGAGGTAATTGCCTTCCTCTACACCCGGTGGGATGTCAACATGGATTGTATCTTCTATCTGGGTGCGCCCGTCGCCAAGGCAGTCAGTGCATGGTTCGGCAATTATCCTGCCTTCGCCGTTGCAATTTGAACAGGGTGATATATTAACAAACTGGCCGAACACCGAACGTGTCACCTGGCGTACTTCGCCCGTCCCCCCGCATTGCTGGCAGGTTTTGAAGCTGTCGTTTTTGGCGCCTGTGCCGTTGCAGGTATTGCACTTATCGTAGCGTTTTATTTTTAAAGTTTTCTCAGTGCCTTTGGCTATTTCTTCGAGAGTAAGCGGTATTCGGATTTTCAGGTCGCTGCCGCGTTCGCCGTGGTTTCTGCTGCGGCTGCGGCGAGTGCCACCGCTAAAGAAATCGTCGAATATGCTTCCATGCCCGCCTCCGCTGAATACATCACTGAACATGGAGAATATGTCGTTTATATCTGTATAGGTGTGGTAATCGCGGCCACCTCGTAGTCCCTCGTGCCCGAACTGGTCATAACGCTGGCGTTTTGCATCGTCGCTCAGCACTTCATAAGCTTCGGAGGCTTCTTTGAATTTCTCTTCAGCTTCGGAGTCGTTGGGATTTTTATCCGGGTGGAATTTAATCGCCATCTTCCTGTAAGCTGATTTTATTGCAGATTTATCAGCTCCCCTGGCTAATCCGAGTACTTCGTAATAATCGCGCTTGCTCATAAAAATCTCGTTTATTTATTCTCCGGCCCGGCCGATGTAATTACTTTTGCATGCCTCAAAACACGCTCGTTTATCATATATCCCTGCTGAATTACCTGGATAACATGGCCTTCGGGTATCTCTTCCGAGGGCTGTGTCATCAGTGCTTCGTGGAAATCTACGTCGAACTCCTTGCCGACAGGATTGTCCATCGGCTTAACTCCTGCCTCAACAAAAAGCTTATTTGCCTTTTTGTTTATCATTTCGAGTCCTGTCAGGAGCGAATCGAAGTCTTTGGAACTGTTTGCAGCCACGTAGGCTGCCTGCATATCGTCCATCAGCTCAAGGAACTTGAAGAGCAGGTTCTGGTTGGCATAATAAATCATTTCCTGCTTTTCTTTTTGTGTTCGCCTGCGGACATTTTCCAGCTCTGCAGCTTTGCGAATAACCTGGTCTTTCAGCTCTTCGCGCTCGGCTTCGAGTTTGTTTAATTGTTCTACGAGAGCCTTTGCTTCTTCTGCTGAAATCCCCGGATCTTCTTTTTCGTTTTCGTCGTATTCTTCTTCCATTCTGGCAGCAATTTCCTGCTCAATTCTTTCTTCTTCCTGCTGTTCCTTCATATTATTTTCTTTTTGTTCCTCTACGTCATCGCTGACCGGAATGCTGCGCCCGCCCTCATTCTTCATATAGGTATCGTAAATGTCGCGTTTTGTGTTGGAAGTCGGGCGAAGCGGCTTCTGCCTGCCTTTTCCTTTTTCTTCCATTGTTTTTCCCCCATTTATCCGTTAAGCATTATTACGACGAACCGGGCTATGTATTTCTTGTAGATCGGATTTGATAACATGGTAAATCATTACTTAATTTTTATCACAAATACTACTATCCACAAAGCGGTTACATAGTCCTGAATCGCATTGTTATCGATTACTTATAATTATATATTTCGGCAGTCGAAGGCTCTAAAGCCACCGGCGCTTTGAAAACCGGGTATTGAGTATAAGTATTTTTAAATAGAACCGGATGCATCAATGGATAGCAAACCAAAAATCTGCGATGTGCTGGTCGTCGGAGCAGGTATTTCGGGGCTTTCTACAGCCCTCGAAACAGCCGAGACGGGCTTCCGGGTTGCCCTTGTAGAGAAGAATCCTTACGTGGGCGGCAGGGTTGCCCAACTGAACCAGTATTTCCCAAAGCTTTGCCCGCCTACTTGCGGACTCGAAATAAACATAAGGCGTCTGCGCGAAAATCCTAAAATTGACCTGTTCACTCTCGCCGAAGTTGTTTCTGTGAGCGGTGATAAAGGCGATTACACCGTTAATGTAAAGCAGCGCCCGCGCTATGTGAACAACCGCTGTACATGCTGCGGCGACTGCGAACAAGCATGCGTTACCGAAAGGGAAGATAAATTCAACTTTGGGCTTAACAAGACCAAGGCTGTTTATATCCCATATAACAACGCCTTCCCGCAAAAATATGTTTTCGAGAAGGAATTGTGCAATGCTGCGGAGCAGCAGGTTGTTAAGGATTCATGTAAGTACAACGCTATCGAACTCGAACAGCAAGAGGAATTAATCGAGTTCAAGGCAAAAGCGATAGTCTGGTCAACCGGCTGGGACCCATACGATGCAAATAATCTTGACCTGCTCGGATATGGCAAATATCCCGGTGTTATTACAAATGTCGAGATGGAGCGTCTTGCATCTGCTTCCGGGCCGAATGGCGGGGAAATCATTAATCCCTCTGGTGAACCAATTAACAAAGTCGCTTTTGTGCAATGCGCAGGCTCCCGTGATGAGAACCATCTCGAATACTGCTCATCAGTCTGCTGCCTTGCTTCAATGAAACAGGCGCGCTATATACGCGAACAGTACCCCGATTCCGAGATTCATATTTTCTATATTGACCTGCGCTCACCG
Source organism: uncultured Hyphomicrobiales bacterium (assembly GCA_964454975.1). Lineage (GTDB taxonomy): Bacteria > Bacteroidota > Ignavibacteria > Kapaibacteriales > UBA2268 > CAYVVD01. The sequence goes on from CAYVVD010000009.1 coordinate 110,835, forward strand.
GGTGTTTACGAGGAGTTCTATCAGGAAACGGATAAAGACGACAGAATATTCTTCCACCGCGGTAAGGTTGCGAAAGTACTCCAACAGCACGGCTCGATGAAATTGATTGTAGAAGCTGAAGACACGATTAACGGTGGCCTTAAACAAGCCGAAATGGACATGGTTGTTCTTGCAACAGGAATGAAACCTGCAACTGATGGCCTGAAGGCAGTAAAACCCGACGCACTCGACAGGAACGGTTTTGTAAAAAACAACGGCATTATCGGATGTGGTGTTTGCTCCAACCCTAAGGACGTGGCCGGCTCGGTGCAGGAGTCAACCGGTGCAGCAATCCAGGCTATTCACACAATCAGGGGGAATGGATAATGGCTGACGTAAAGAAGATCGGAATGTACATCTGCTCCGGTTGCGATATAGGAAAAGCTATTGATTGCAGCAATCTGGTAGAAACCCTGAAAACAGAAAAAGAACCTGCTGTTTGTAAAGTACACGACTGGTTATGCTCCGACGAAGCAGTCGCTGAGATTAGAAATGATATTGAAAACGAAGGACTGGATAAAGTTGTTATCGGCGCCTGCTCGCCACGATTCCTCACTGATGTTTTCCGCTTCGAAAACACTGTATTCGACAGGGTAAACCTGCGTGAGCATGTGGCATGGACCAAAAAACCTATGGACGAGGAAACACAGTCTCTCGCAGAAGATTATATGCGGATGGGTTTTGCCAAAGTCAATGTTATGGAATTGCCCGAACCGAATATACTCGACATTAACGAGACAATCCTGGTGATTGGCGGTGGTGTAGCCGGGCTGAACTCGGCACTTTCATCTGCAAAATCAGGTTATAATGTGATTCTCGCAGAAAAAGCTCCGGAACTCGGTGGATTTATGCGCAGGTTGCATAAGCTCACACCCGGTGAAGACCCATACATGGATCTGGTTCCGAATACTATTGACGAGCTTGTCGCTGCAGTTGAATCAAATCCAAAGATACAAGTATTAACAAATACAACTATTGAAAAAACATCCGGCCAGCCGGGAATGTTTGATGTTACCGCAAAGAACGGAAGGGGAGACATACAATTCCAGGTTGGTTCCATAATCCAGGCAACAGGCTGGGTGCCTTACGATGCAAATAAACTCAACCACTTGGGATATGGTAAATTCAAAGATGTCGTGACCAACGTTGAACTCGAAGACATGGCTAAAAAGGGTGAACTGAAGCGGCCTTCTGACGGTGGCGATGTAAAAAACGTAGTCTTTGTGCAGTGCGCAGGCTCGCGTGACGAAAATCACCTGCCTTACTGCTCTTCATTCTGCTGCATGACCTCACTAAAGCAGTCGCTCTACGTTCGTGAAAAATTCCCCGAAGCTAATATTTATATTATCTACAAAGATATGCGCACACCTGCCCAGTACGAGATGTTTTACAAACGCGTGCAAAACGAGGATAATATATTCCTCAGCAAGGGCGAAATTGCAGGCATAACAGAAAACGAGAAAGGAACAATCAGCGTTGATGTTGACGGTACCCTGATTGGCGAGAACATCACAATTGATGCTGACCTTGTCGTGCTTGCAACCGGCATGGTTCCTTCAACCAAAACTGAATCAAACGGTAATGGTGAAGTAGCAAATTCAGGCATATTGAATCTGACTTACAGGCAGGGCCCGGATTTGCCTGTGCTTAAATACGGCTTCCCGGATTCGCACTATATCTGCTTCCCCTATGAAACACGCCGGACAGGAATTTACGCGGCGGGAACCGTCCGCCAGCCGATGGACACATATTCATCAAAATCGGATGCTCTCGGCGCTTCGTTAAAAGCGATACAGGTTATCGAAAATATCAAGGACGGAAGGGCTGTGCATCCACGCTCGGGCGATACATCTTTCCCGGACTTCTTCCTCCAGCGGTGTACACAATGTAAACGCTGTACAGAGGAATGTCCGTTCGGCACACTCGATGAAGACACTAAGGGCACACCTAAACCGAACCCGAACAGGTGCCGAAGATGTGGTATCTGCATGGGAGCATGCCCCGAGAGGATTATCAGCTTTAAGAATTACTCTGTACGTATGATTTCGGATATGATTAAGTCAATCGAAATGCCCGATGTGGAAGCCGAAAAACCGAGAATAATAGCTTTCCTTTGTGAAAACGATGCTTATCCATCGCTGGATATTATCGGCAAGAAACACGTAGAGTACTCGCCCTATATCAGGATAATCCCTGTGCGTTGCCTCGGTTCAGTAAGTACAAGTTGGATTGCCGATTCGCTCTCGCAGGGATTTGACGGCGCAATCCTCATTGGTTGTAAATACGGCGACGATTACCAGTGCCACTTTATTCGCGGCAGTGAAGTATGTAATACCCGTATGGAAAACGTACAGGAAAAACTGAAACAACTTGTGCTCGAACCTGAAAGAGTGGAATTCCACACACTTTCGATTGATGAGTATGACAAGATACCGGGTATATTCAATGATTTCGCCGCAGTGATTGACGAAGTCGGCCCGAACCCATATAAGGATATGTAAGTAAAAAATAAATTCAGGAGTGAAAAATGGCGTTAAGAGCCGACCTGGAAGCTAAAGAAGCAGAATGTGCTTCAGTTAAAGATTATACATTGCTTGCGCTCGAAGCACTTGCAGAGCCTGCAGACAAGGAGTATGCCCAGGAATTACTCGACCAGGCAGAAGGTGATTGCCAGTTTCCTGTTGATTATTGCAGGGTTGCGGAAGTTTATATCAGACTTGGCGATAAGGAAACTGCCGGGGAGCAGCTCGAAGAAGCAGAAGGCGCTTGCTTCGATGCACTTGAATATGCTGAAGTTGGGAATTGCTATGCAGTCCTGCTTGAAGACAAGGAAAAAGGAAGAGAGCTGCTGGAGAATGCTGCCGAAGAGGCTAAGAAGCCAACTGAATTCCTCACCATTTCAACCTATATCGGTGAAGGACTTGGAGATGAGAAGCTTGCAAAGGAAGTGCTCAGCAAGGTAGAAGGTCAGCTTAAAACAGTTGCTGACTATAAAAACCTGGCTGAGAGCATTATAAAAGAAAGTGGTAACAAGGATTTAGCAAAGAAATTCTTTAAAAAGGCACTTAACAAAGTTGATGGTATCGAAGATTCCGTTGATTTCGCTGAAGAATCATTTAGACTTTTCGAGGACCAGGCGCTCGTTGAGGAGATAATAGAAGATGTTGCCGAAGAAGCCCAGTTCACAAAGGAATTTGTCCTGCTTGCTAAGATTTATAAGAATATCTGCGATGATGCTGAAAAAGCTGCAGAATTGATGGAACAGGCGAAAGACTTCGCAATGTCCGGCGAGGAAAATATCGAGCTTGGTAAAGGTTATTGGGAACTGTTCCAAAACAAGGATGCCGCTGCAGAAGCATACGAAAAGGGTGTAAACGATGTTAATGATAAAGACCAGATCCTTGCATTTGCAAAATCATGTGCCAAGGAAATGGGGAATATAGAGCTTGCCAAAAAGTTTTATGCCCGCGCTGAAAGCAAGATGAATAATGCTAAGGACCTTGCAGCTCTTGCATCGGCTATTATAGCTGAACTTGACGACAAGGAATATGCCGATGATATTTACAGCCGTGCGGAGGTAAGCCTGAAAGACCCGGGAGAATTAAGAGTGCTGGCGCAGGAAATTATCACAAACATTGGTGATAAAGACAAAGCAAAGAATATCTATCTTAAGGCATTCGCGGCGATTGAAAAATTCCAGCCGATGGTAGAATTTGCTGATGAAATCAACACTCGCATTAAAGACAAAGACTTTGCCCGTGAAATACTTGAAAAAGCAATTGATAAAGCAGAAAACTCTAAAGAATTGATACTGGTTGTTGAAAAAATCATTGATATCCTGGATGACAAGGAGTTTGCAAGCAGGATTCTTATTGATGCAGAAGAATCGGTAACCAGTCTCGATGAAATGAAATTAGCTAATGAAACTATCAAAAAGTACTTTGCAAATGATGAAGAGTGGGTAATCCGTGTTGACGAGAAGCTGGTGAAAAGGCAGGAGAACCAGTCAAAATATGATGAATACCAGCATCGCGAGGACAAGGTTAAGACCGTGAAGGAAATCCTTATTATCGCTGATGACATGATGGCAGAGCTAAACGATCCATATTATGCAAAGAAACTCTTCCGGATGGCAGAAGATAAGCTGGATTCGGAAGGCCTCAATATTGATAAATACCGCAAGCTAATGCTGGCAATTAAGAAGTACCTAAGCGATGAGAAATGGATTACATCTATACTGAATAAACTTGTTGAGAAAAGAGTCAACTTCTTCTTCGACCTGCATATAACTTGCAATGTTGCCAAAGAGTTACTGCCGGAGAAGGCAAGCGAACTTACAAAGGAATACCTTGCTAAGTTCGATTCAAAATTCCCTGAAAAGAGCGCATATGATTACAGCAACCTTGCAACAGGTTTTCTCGAATTGCTTAATGACAAAGAAACAGCAACCGGATATGTGGAAAAAGCGCTCGAGAAAGAGAGCGGTTACCTCGAGATGATTTACCTTGCCTGGGTGCTATCTAATACCGGGGAGAATTCAAGGGCCGAGTCGCTGATTATGCAGGCTACGGAAAAATGTATAACTGCCGCTGATTTCCACAGTATGGCAAAACGCCTGCTCTCACTTAAATTCGATTTGCCTCTTGTTAAGAACTCTTACGCAAAGGGTAGCAAACTGTCACATCCCTACGAAAAACTGGAATGGACAGAAGGTATTATTGACATTTTAAATGACAAAGAATGGGCAAGGCGCGCCTACGGCGAAATAGCAGGCAGCTTTACCAGCTATGTAGAAAAAGAAAGTTACGAACAGAGCCGGAAAAGGAAGCTCGAAGGCGAATTAATCTGACCGGAAGCACGGAAGAACGAGAAAAAAAAGCTCCTTTTCCCATTCCTTATCTTTCATTATTCATAAAAAAGGCTGCCAAAGCAGCCTTTTTTAATTTGATTGTGTTTATTTTGAACCCTGGTTCTTCAGGTCTTCCCAATACTTCTTGGGTGTTTTTATTATCACCTGGACTGTTCTGTTGTAGAAACGGCCTTCGGGAAGTGAGTTGTCGTAAAGCGGTTCATCCTCGCCAACTCCAGTTGAGGATAAGCTGCTGTATTTACCTTTCGTTTCCTTGTTAATACCTCTTTCTACTGTACCTGAACGGCGTTTGGAAAGCCTTTCATTGTGGTCATACATCCCAACATTGTCTGTGTGGCCGATTACATCTACGTTAGAAACAGGTGTGACTCTGTTATAAACATAGTCATTCATGATGCGTTCATTTACCTGACCTGCATCTGACCTGTCGAACGGGAAGAGTATAAGGTTGTATTTTTCTAGTGTACTGTCACGTAACTCGCCAATCCTGCGCTCGAGTATTTTCACCTGCTTAACAGGAATCTCTATTGGTTCTGAAGCACATTCGGCGCCTGAATGAGTTGTAACTACCAGCCTTGCATTGTATGACACTTCATCCTTAGGATAGAGGCCACCGATATTTTTCCAGTCCCAGGTATAAGATTCGTCAACAGTGCCGATGTTTGTAAGTGTTTTCCACTCGGCACCACCACGAGTGATTTCTATTCTCCTCTTTTCAATGAGTACATCCTCTATGCCATTTTTCATTACCCAGTTCATAAATTCAGGCTGTGGGTAAGTACGTGGATCCCTGTCAAAGACAGGTTTTGTAACAGACCATTCGTTGCAATTCAATTCAACACGCCTGTTCTCCTGGTTACCTGTAGTGTCAATCCTGTTATTTGACGGTACAACCGGCTTATCCCGCCATGAAACTTTTAGCCTGTCTTCGCTTATCTGCCATACATCCGTGAAGTATTTGAATACATTCATAGCCCTGTTCTTTGAAAGGTCGGGTGTGTTTTTTTCTTCCGGGAGAGTCCCGTCGTTACATCCAACTATTTCAAGCTTAACATCGGGATTCTTCTGCAACCTGTATGCGAAAACATTCATCACGTGGTAGTATTTATCAAGTGTTCCACCGAGTATCGTAGTGTCGGCAAAATTCTCTTTGTAGGGATCACCGGGGCCTTCAAACATAATATATCTGTCTGGAATCTCAGCGGAGCCAGATGGGAAGAAAACATAATTTAGCAACGGGTATAATTCCCATTTTTCTCTTTCTTCCATTACGAGGCCTCTGAAAGATGCCAGTTCCGGATTTGCTTCCTTATTGTTAGTTATGTAATCAGCTTCATCAATGCGTGCTTCGAGAACAGGCCTTTGGCCAAGTGTTACTGTAACTTCATATTCAGTATCAATCGCACCTGCTTCGTCCTGTTTTGTAGTAGTTTGTGGTTTCTCAACGTGAAGCGTCTTTGTACTTTTACCATATTTTTCATTGAATGCGGATACTTCAAAATCGATTGACAGGATAGAATCCCGAGGATCGCCATAATCTGTGTTAGATACGACGAGCTCGAATTTTGTTCTTGATGTTGTGAGTGTATCCCTGAAAATCCTGCCGGTAATAGGATTTTTTACTTCTATGGCAGCGGGGATATTCTCTCCGGAACATTCATCTATAACCATTCCTACTATATTAACGGCTTTGAAAAATGTAGGTACAAAAGCCATGAATACATCAAGGTTGCCCTGGAATCCGGATAAATCTTCTCTTGTTGAAGAGAAATATAAAACATCACCCGAAGCAGGTAGAGAAATAAAGGATTCATCCATTTCAGTGTTAATTGGTTCGCCGAGGTTAACCGGTCTGCTCCAAGAATCAGACGTAGGGTCGTAAGTTGTCATATAAAAGTCGAGGCCGCCGATATTCGGGTCGTGTCCTCTTGAAGCGAAAAACAATGTCTGGTTGTCAGCTGCAATAAACGGAGAAAACTCCTGTTCTTCAGTATTCAATTCTTCAAGGTTTACTGCGGGTTTCCATTCTTCCAAATCAAAATCATAATCGGCATACCAAATATCAAGATTTTCTTCTGACATTTCACCATCGGAATTTGGTCCGGGCCTGTTTGAAATGAAAAATACCCGACTCTGATCAGGTGAAATACTTGGCTGTGAATCCCAGAATTTTGTGTTCACATTTCTGCCGAGGTTAATCGGCCTTGCCCATTTGTCGCCTTCGATTGTTGTCCTGTAAATATCACAACTTCCAAGCCCGTCCGGACGGTTACATCCTGTAAAATAGAGTGATTGCCTGTCAGCTGCAATAGAAGCAGCGCCTTCATTCAACTCAGTGTTTACTCCGGATTTACCTAATTCGTTTGACGGGTCCAGATTGTAAGGCTCAAAGAAAAATGTATCAAGCCGGTTGTTTTTCTTTGCTACCCAAAAGTCGTGAGAAGGATCGTCATCAGCATTTAGTACACTTCCATCCCTGTTGGATACATAGAACAAAGTACGGCCGTCAGCAGAGATTGTGGGGGCATAGTCCACATCTTCAAAGTTAATAATCGGACCCAGGTTTATAATCCTTATTGATTCATTATTTAAGATTGATCCACCTTCGTCATCCTGTATAACTACATTGCCGACAATTTCGGCTGAATAAAGATATTTCGTGTTTGCCATCGCCCAATCATCATTATTTTCCCGCGCGTTGGCATAATTAGCTGAGATAATCATTGCCAGAATCAGCGCCAATAGCGTTAATCTTAGTTTCATAAACTCAATCCTACATAATAAAAGTTACAAGCGTTTATTTAGTTTAATGACTTAACAAAATTTTGTGAAAAAAATTACACATTGGGTGAGAAAAAATCACGCAGGTTATAAAAATTCCCGTAATTGATTGATTCATTTACAGGATAGCGCCTTCCCCAACGTGCCCGGCGTGAAGTCTAAATATAATTGTAATTGACTGTTATTTGCCTGCATTAATTCAATTTAGCTCAAATCACAACGCCGAATGAATAATTTAAACTAATTAAGATTAAATCACAAGTGTTTTCATTAAAAATTGTGTAAAAAGACACACATAATGCCATTTTATCAGTTTCTATTTTGTACTAAAGCCCGTAGGGATTAAATTAGTTAATTAGAGTAATTGTTAAAATCGGGGATGGATATGAAAAATCTCACTTTGTTTCTTTTATTGATTCTTACTGCACCTCTATATTTATTTTCGCAGGATCAGGGATTTATACAGACTGCCTACAATGCCATAATCGCAAGAAACTATTCCCTTGCACTTGAAAACTACACTAAGGCTATCGAAAATTATGACCAGTATGCTCCTGCTTTTTATGGAAGAGGGCTTGCAAATTATTTCCTTGAAAACTATGAACAGGCACTCGCTGATTTTGAACATGCTGTTTCGCTTGATAAGAATTACTTTGAAGCATACTACGGGATGGGAATTTGTTTTACCAAGCAAGGTGATTTTAACCTTGCGATAGAAAATTTTGCTAAGTCGCTAACAATCAGCAATGATTACCCGGAAGCATATTATGCAAGAGGAAATGCTTACTACTTCCAGGAAAATTCCCAGGCTGCGCTGAAAGACTATCAAAAAGCTATTGAACTGCAACCCGACTATGGACTTGCTTATTATGGCCGGGGAGTGGTTTACAAGCTGATGAACATGAACCGTAAAGCACTCGACGATTTCGACAAGTACCTTGAATTAAACGGGAATGTTGACGGCCTTGCCGCTGAAGTTCAGCGACTGATTAAAGAAATTGAAACAGCAGATGAATAATTCGGAAATGAAATGCAGAAGCTATTAATTGCGATTTTTTGTTTTACTTCGTTTTCGGTTTTTTCGCAAAATCCTATGGATATTGGCAGGTTTAGCGGGAATTTTAACATTGAAGCCCAGGCTTATACAAAGGATACAATTATCGGTGCAGAAGAAGTACCCGAAAGCATCCGCTCAAATTCATTCCTGAATTTGATTTATTATCTCGGTGATTTCGAAGCAGGCATCAGGTATGAAGCTTACCTTCCCCCTCTGCTTGGCTACGACGCAGACTACGAAGGAAGTGGTATAGCTTACAGGTACATAACATACCGCTCAGACTTAATTGAAATTACTGGTGGCGATTTCTACGAGCAATTCGGCAGTGGCCTAATTTTCCGTGCTTACGAAGAGAAGGCCCTCGGTATTGACAATGCCGTTGATGGTGTGCGATTTAAACTATTCCCGGCAGATGGTATTGAATTAACCGGTCTTCTCGGTAACCAGCGTTCCTATTGGGGCAAGAGCGAAGGTATTGTAAGAGCCGGAGACGCAAATATTAACCTGAACAGCTTGTTGCCTGAATCAATGCCTGAAGAATTGGGAATAACAATTGGCGGCAGCGTGGTGAGCAAGTTCCAGGCGGATAACGAAACGACCTACAATCTGCCTGAGAATGTTCTGGCATATTCCGGGCGGCTTTTGCTAAACGGCTATACATATTCTTTCGAAGGTGAATATGCCTATAAATATAACGATCCGAATGCTACAAACCAATTCAGTTTTAACCCGGGTCAGGGTATTATTCTAAGCGGTTCATATTTTGATATGGGCATTGGAATCTCGCTAAACACACATTGGATTGATAATATGGATTTCCGTAGCGACCGCGGGGCAATAATAAATGACCTGAATATGAGCTTTGTCCCCCCTCTTACAAAACAGCATGTTTACAGAATGACAACACTATATCCATTTGGTTCTCAATTGAATGGCGAAGCCGGCTACCAGGCGGAAATTACCTATAAATTCGAAAAAAATACATTTCTGGGTGGAGACTATGGCACAACATTCAACGTAAACTATTCAGAAGTATATTCAATAGATACAACTTTCATTGACAGCGAAACATATGAATCCAGGTTTCTCGGAATAGGGGATGACTTGTACTTCAGCGATGCGAATTTTAGTGTTTCTCACCGTTGGTCGCCAGATTTCAAAACCAATATATTTCTGATGCATTCAACATACGACAGGGATGTACTCGAAGAAGGCGGCACTCCGATTTTTGGAAAAGTTACTTCGAATGCAGCGGTGTTTGAGTTTACTTACAGGCTGTCTGAAGACCATGCGATACGAACTGAGTTGCAGAACTTATGGTCGGAACAGGATTCAACCCAACACGAACCCGACAACCGCAATGGCGACTGGGCAATGGTGCTCGTTGAATATACAATAGCCCCGACTTATTATATTACGGTTTGGGACGAGTATAATTACGGCAATGAGTTTGAAGAGAGGCGTTTACACTATCCGGGTGTTTCGCTCGCCTTCATTTTAGGCGCCACAAGAGTAGCTCTTGGTTATGGCAGGCAGCGCGGCGGATTGATTTGCGTCGGTGGTGTTTGCCGCTCCGTTCCGGCATCCAACGGTTTTTCCTTTAATGTATCATCATCATTCTGATAATTATGAAACACTTATCTTTAATACCTGCAATAATATTTGCTTTTGGAATTTTCTCCTGTGATGTAATTGACCCGCCTTATCTCGAAGAAGGAGGTACAACTCCTATTGACACTACTGAGCGAAGGCAGAAATTACTCATCGAAGAATATACAGGATTCAAGTGTCCGAACTGTCCGCCCGCTGCTGAAGTCATGCACAACCTTGAAGAGAAATACCCCGATAATGTCGTGCTTCTTACTGTTCATGCCGGGAGCTTTGCAAATCCTGATGCAAATGAGCCTTATACTTATGATTTCCGGACACCTGAAGGCGACCAGCTTAACCAGTATTTTAATATCAAAGCTTATCCTTCCGGAATGGTGAACAGGACAGAACGGGACAACAGGCGCACACTTAGCAGCGCGCAATGGGAACCTCGTTTGCGAGACCTTGTTGAGATGAAAGCGCCTCTAAAGCTTGACCTCGAAGTTGAATATGATGAAAATTCCCGCAAAGTGACATGCGATGTTAAAATGAAATACTTCGAAACTGGTACGTCAGAGCATCAAATTGGCTTTTATATCGTAGAAGATGAATTCCTTAACTGGCAGACAGACCAACGCAAAACCCCTAAGGACGTAGAAAACTATGAACACAACAATATCCTCCGAACTTCAATAAATGGTACATTCGGCATACCTTTTACCGGTGAAGCAATTTTAAAAGGAGATGAATTTGAAGAATCGTATGAATATACGATTCCCCCAAATGACTGGACAACTGAAAACCTTCGAATTATTGCATTTGTTTGTGATGCAGGCAACGAGTTCGAGATCCTCCAGGTGGAGGATGCTTACATTATTGAAAGAACTGAATGAGGTGCCCCGCCTGCAAAAACGAATTGCCCGGGATGGGCTTCACAGATTGCCCTGTTTGCGGACATGAATTCGGTGAGGATGATATTCCCGGCAGCATAAGCTGGGTGCTTGTTTATACCACAAGTACCGAAATAGATGCGGAGATGTTCCGTGCCAACCTTGAAAATGCAGGTATCCCTGCACAATTGCTTTCACAGATTGACACTACGAGAATGTTCACCATAGGCCACCTCGCAATTGTAAAAATCTATGTCCCTGACATTTATGAAAAAGATGCGAAAGAACTGATTGCAAGAATAGAAAGAAAAGAATATTAAATAAGCTACTCCTTCTGCTTTTTAGTCAGCCTCTGAGCGACAAGTTCGTAAGAGTGGTCAATAAGTTCGTATATTAATTCCCTGCTCAAGGCACCATGGAGGCTGACTGTGTTCCAATGCTTCTTATTCATATGCCAGCCCGGGACAATTCCCTCATATCTTTCTCTTAGCTCAATCGCCCTTTCGGGATCGCACTTAAGATTAACACTCCTTTCTATCTCATCTATTCCCGTAGCAGCAAACATCTTGCCGGCTACTTTGTAAACAAGTGTATCAGGGCCAAATGGTAATTCTTCTGTAGTCCCCGGTTTTGAAAGGCAGTAGCTTCTGAAAGTTTCCAGATCCATTAATTATACTCCTTGTTTGCTTCATAAAACAATTCCATACTATTTAATTCCAATGCACACAGGTAGCCTGAATCAGGTCGGATTCCGGAATAAACACATCCTCCATCTATACGGATGTATTCATCAAGGAGCCTTTTTTTTATTTCTGCTAATGGAGTCGGTGTATGGCCGACAATTAACCTCCTGCCACCTGCTGCTTTAGTATCAATATACTTGCATCTCGTCCAAAGCATTGCATCTTTGTCTCTGAAGGGATCACCAATCCTGAAATTCATACCTGCATGAACTATAATAAAATCCTCATATTCTTTGTAATAATGCAATGATTTGAAAAACTTAAGGTAATGCTCAGGAAGGTCAGCAGGCAATTCGATTCCGAAACTTAGCAATGTTTCCATAGAGCCGTTACTTAGCCATTTGAAGAAATTATCAATGTTGTTCAGAGCATCAATCAACATCTGCTCATGGTTTCCACGAAGAGGAATTACTGTAAATCCATTATCAATCAAATATAAAATTTTATCAACAACAGCTTTAGAATCAGGTCCACGGTCAATGTAATCACCCACAAAAACAATTTCATCCTTTTTTGTGAGGGCGATTTTTTCTAAAAGTGCATTTAAGGTTTGGATGCACCCGTGAATATCTCCTATAACGAATCGGCGCTTCATTAATGCTAATTACTTCTTATTGAGTGAATTAGTGCAAAAAACCTTAAATTGCACGATATATTATTCAACAATAGTTTAATAACTTAGTAGTTTAATAGGTTGATTTTAAGAAAGCTCTGAATTTATATTCACAATTGGAGTAGATATGGCAGCAAGTGCTACCAGAACGCAAAGAAAGACAACGAAAGGAAATACCAATAAAAACGGCAAATATGTAACTATGGAATATATGGGTAGGGATTTTGAATTAGATCTCTACTCGAATTTTGATTTTAACGGATTCGATAAGGCGAAAGTCATTGAATGGTACAAGCTGATGCACCTCGGCAGAAAACTTGACGAGAAAGCAGCACTTTACCTTAAAATGGCAAAAGGCTGGTCTTATCATGCGGCTTATGCAGGCCATGATGGCATACAACTCGCACTTGGGCAAATCTTCCGTGCAAACAAGGATTACCTTTTTCCCTATTATCGCGATATGATGACTTCGCTTTCAGGGGGGATAACACCTGAGGAAATCATATTGAACGGGCTGAGCAAAGATACTGATGTTGCAGGCGGAGGAAGGCACATGAGTAACCACTTTGCAAAACCATCAATCAATATCCAGAATGTGTCTTCATGTACGGGTAATCATTCTTTACATGCTTCAGGATTGGGCCGGGCGATTCAAAAGTACGCCGGCGACGAGATCGTATATTACAGCGGGGGCGAATCGGCATGTTCGGAGGGTTACTTCTTTGAAGCGATTAATGCTGCAAGCCATGAACAGCTTCCGGTTGTGTTTGTTATACAGAATAATAAATTTGGCATTTCGGTGCCAATTGCAGACGCTACTGCGAACCATGATGTTTCAGAAAATTTCCGTGGGTTCAAGCACCTGGAAATAATTCAGTGTGATGGCCGGGATCCGTTTGATTCGTATCGCGCTCTCGAAAAGGCAAGGGATTACTGTGCTTCAGGAAAGGGCCCTGCAATGGTACACGCTGATTGCG
>CAYVVD010000010.1:0-115516 GCA_964454975.1 uncultured Hyphomicrobiales bacterium
GGATGACTGTTGTGGATTGATAACAAAATTGGTAAGTTTATAACTTAAGATGGGGTGGCAACTGGGACTCCGACCGTTGTGGATTGATAACAAAATTGGTAAGTTTATAACCTTACTGCTCAAAAGCCCCGGGAACACACGTATTCGGGGCTTTTGGCATTAAAAAATTTCGAGTTGTCGGGGTGTTTTTGGTACCTCTGCCCGTTTTACTCCCCAAAAATGCTCGATTTTTTCGAACTGTTTATCCGTTACCATCATCATAGATACTTTTCCGTAGAGCGGCAGGTTCCTTTTGACACGTGCCCGGTGTACTTCCATACTTTCCCTGCTTGTGCAGTGCCGCATATAGACAGAATACTGGAGCATTGAGAACCCGTCTTTCAGCAGGAACTTCCTGAATTGGGTATATTCGTACCGTTCTATCTTAGTAGTATTCGGAATATCAAAGAAAACAAACAACCACATAATTCTGTATCCGCTTAATCCTTCAATTCCGGGCATTTTATTTCGCCTTTGCTGTTTTCAATAAATTGGTAAAATGATATACTTGTTTTTTGTGCAGCAACCATCAGTGGCCTGGTTTTTCCGGACATCACAGTGTCAAGCTGAGGAATAATAAGCATCCTCGCCTTTAGTTCCGGCGTTAGTTCGTCTGCCTGCCCATTCTCTTTGTAAATCTCATGAACCATCAGGTCAACAAAAGGCCTGTAGGGTTCCATCAGGTCGTCGGCAAGGCAAAAAGGGTTGTATTGATTCTTGTGGAAAAGCCCGAGAGCAGGATGAAGCCCGGAAGAAACAATTGCCCTTGCAATAACTGTCCGGAGAATGGTATACCCGTAATTCAGCAAATTGTTCGGATACTTTCCTTCTCTTTCTCTTTTGAACTTTTTATTGCCGAATATTTTTTTCCAGTAAATTGAAGCTGCGGCGCCTTCCCTGTTGTCGGAGTCCCCTGATTTTACCCTCCCCGATAAATCGAGGATTGATTTAACATCCCTGCCGGTTTGTTTTAGGGCATAGTACTGATTCAGGATTTTAGCTTTGACTACTGCTTTCCATGCGGATTTTTTCTGCGGGAGCGTCATTCCGGCCTGCACTTTTATTCTCTTGCTGTGCAGTGTGTTGGAATAGAGGGGCAGATAAATCCCGCAGGGATGGTGTGTGGAATCGCAAACAATTGCGGCAGCGCCATACTCGCTTAGCTTGCTCAAAACACTTTTGCTTATCGAGATTCCCGCAGAATCAATTTCAATTATTCCTATCTCTTCAATTGGGACGGAATGTAATGTTTCGTCTGAAAACTTCTTAAAAACCAATTGCTCGTTTTTAGCCGATATGAAACCATCGCTCCCAAAGTAAAGCGTCTTTGTTATCATAGCGCCAACTCCAGGTATCCGATTGGATCAATCTTTAATTTATAACCTTTTATCTTGGATGGGTTCTTCCTCAATACACCGGGTTCATATTCCTTGTTATTGTCTTTACGGGCTTCTAATTTAGCCTCTTTATGATTACGAAATGTTATTTGTCCAGCTTGTGTTGTCTTCTGCACCCTGTAAATATTATCAAAGATCCTGTGGTAAGTGCTCTTGTCATCAAAGTCGAAGTTATCCGGGAATTCCCCGTCGAGATAAAGTTCGTTTATCTGCAGGGTCATCAGGAATTCATCCCCTTCAGCCAAATTATGCTTATATGGGGATTCGCCATTTACCTTCTGTATAAAAGCATCGAACACAGTTTTTACTTCACCCTTTATTTTCCCTTTTCTGTCTTTGAATAAAAGAATGTGGTGGTTGGCACCCGGTTCGACCCAGAGGTTATACCCCCTGATGTTTTTCATGTTATTGGAGGGCTTGGAAATGCGTACTTTTTTTATAAGTACTTTTGTATCCGGCTTAATTGAGGGGTGGTAAAGCGGTTCTTTCCATGCTTCTTTCGGAATTGTAAATATCTTTTGATAAATATCAACTCCCAGTGAAAGCAGCCTTTCGTGAACGGCCTGCTTTACGGCAGGGTCAATAATCTGGCGGATTTCGTTGTGAGTAAGCTTTTCGAGATTCTTTCTGACAGCGTAAAGTGGTTTATTGTTATCGCTTAGCAATACGTTTCCGCTATGGCTTTTCAGTTGCCTGTAATGAGTTTCCTCGTGAAGTGCCCCGCTTACTTTATATTTAACCTTGTGAGAAACAATTATATTGCTGATTGCAAACCCGACATCGCTACGAAATCCTCCCCAGGGCGCCGGGAATTTGTCTTTGTATTTTTTCAGGCTTTCGTAACTGTCATTGAACTTGTGGTAAGTCGAAAATCGGCGAACGTAATCCAAATTGCTCAGTGCAACAACAATGGCATCAATAGCATGGTGCCTGTGGTCATCCCTTCTCTTATCCGGTTCAACCCCCTTGTTTTCTTCATAGTGCAGAAGACTGTTCAATCCCCAGAATTTCCTCAACAAATAAGTGACCGTTCCGCTAACGGAATAAACATTATCACAAATATGCCTCATGTATTTAACTGCCTCACGGGAAATATAGGCAGTATCTCTAATTTGTCTTTCAACAAAATTATCAAGCCCTTCGATTTTTTTTGTTAAGAACCTGCGTGCTTTGTTATGAGGTAAAATTTTAATCCTGTGTTTAATCTCCTCATACTTTTCGGATTGTCCCGAATAAGCCTCATAAGGAGTTTTGTCGGATTTAAAAATATTCTCATTCCTGAAGCACAATGACAAATTGGTATAAGTATTATCAAGCGTGCGTGAATGAGGCCATATATGTTCAATATCTACTTCCCCTGTGATATACAATTGTTGGAGCGAAATAGATTTTCCGGTATAAGGGCATATACGATTGCATTCCTCCCAGAGCCTGTATTTGATTAAATCGTTACGTGAGGGATTATCAATATTAAGCTCTTTTTTTAGTTCAGCTCTTATCCTGTCATAATCCTTTTCCCGGGCTCTGTTTTCTTTAAGCAATTGCAAACGCTTTGCCCGTGGAATTTTCAATTGCCTTGCAAGCTCAATTTGCACTCTTGAAGGTATTCCGTACCTGTCAATAATTGCATTAACAATTTTCTTTAATTCAAACAGCGTGATTCTGACAATAGGATTTGCAATTTTCGGTGGTTCGGGTAATTTGTCAGTCAGTGTTACATTTTCAGTATCGCTATGGTGGTAACCCGCTTCCCGGCACGCATCGGAATAGATCATTCCAGCCCGTAAGTACGGTAATATTTTATTTAATGCTTTTGAGCTCGAATTGAAATAAGACGGCTCTAAAGAAATAGAAGAAAGGGTATTAGCTTCTTCCTGAGTCAATCCCCATTTATTTGCAGCATATTCTTTCAGCCAATCTTTATCGTCTGCTGAATAGAGCAAATGCCAAATGTGGTGTATTTCTTCTTCACTAAGAGCATTAAATTTCTTTCCAAATGCCTTTCTGATGTCGCAAATCGTTTTCAATCCGTCGAGCTTGCCCTGACTTTCGAGATTTACTGCATATTCTATTTTTTTATCAAGATTAAGTGTCTTCTTAAATGTTGCAAGTGGAGGTTTTAATGAAATATCTTTATGTTCAGAAAGGTAAGCGATAAGAGCTTCTCTCTCATTATCGCTAAGCTCCATTTGCTCATCATGAATTCTGCTTCCACCGGTGATTCTTAATGAATTAACCTGTGATAGCATTCTGAACTCTTGCGCCAAAGGGGAGCTTCGCGGAGATCTTCGTTTATTCTTTTCAAAAATACATCTCCCTACCCTGCCTTTTTGTGATTGCAAAGGCTTCTGGAAGAACACTATCCCCTTGATATTATTATATGCATTTTCGTCCAGAAACTCGTAGTACTCAGATTGCTTCTTCCAAATCAAATCAAATTCTTTTTCATACATTTCCCTTGAAAGATACCTGCTTCTATACCTGTCTTCATGAGGATTCAGGCTGTTCAAGTACTCACCAATAGTGGTTGCATCTGCATTTGAAATATTTTTCTTCTGTTCTTTAATAGCCGGCTCTACGACTTTGGATGTTTCCTTGTCTGCAATTTTTCTGTTGCTTTTATAACCTCTTCTTTGTGCCAAGTGATAGAACACACGACCAAGTTCGTATTTATCAATTTTCTGGTGTAGTGCATCCGCCCTGAACTCATAGGGATTATTCCTGAAATAGTCCGGAGTTAACTGATTTGGCATTAATCCAAGATTTTGGAGAGCCAATTTGAGCAAAAATTTTCTTCTTCTTTTGCGAAATAACTGAACACGTTTTTGTCTTGCATTCCTTCTTTCGGCATTTTTTGAAACCTCATTTTCAGAATCAATTTTATTTACACCTTCGCTGAATATTCTCACTCCGCAATCAATGATTGTTTGATTCTCCTTGCTAATCATAGCCCAGCCGACAGAGTTGCTACCGAGGTCAAGTCCTAATACATAATCCATAGCAAATTCCAATTTTGTTTATTTGAAAATGTTATTTATATTAACAAAGGTTAATATAAAAATATTTTTTGTTATCTTTTCACAACAAGGCTATAAGCCGTAGGAAAATCCTCTACCCCGGTGCGAATCGGGGTTTTTTTTGCCTTAGGGGGATTCTTCGGCAAGGAAACTTAGTGCAGCCATAATACCAAGTACTATTTTCTGTTATTGATTTTATTGCCTAAATTATACCTTTACTAATTATAACACGGTGACAATGGAAAACAATAAGAATAAAGATGTGTTTGAATTTGAGCTGATTGCAAATTATTCGGATGAGATTAGAGTTTCCAAGAAAGCGCTGCTCGATGAGCTTAAAGTTCTGTTCGCAGCTAAAGATTTCGCAGCGGTGCTGGATCGCGCCCCCAAGGGAATTGCTGAAATGCCGTCCCGGCCTGTCGGCAAGGGCGACCAGGAACTTTCGGCAATATTCCTGATTTATTCTACAGCGATATGGGAGGTTGAAAAGGATATCGCTAAAGCAAATGAATTAGCACGCAAGGCTTTCCACTTCGATAGGAGCAACAAGCCGGCGCTGTGGCTTATTCGCGAAACAAAAGATGTAGTGTCTGATGAATCAAAGCTCTTCAGGCTCGAAGTAACCGGCGAGTACATTGCACCATTCGAAGACGGCAACAAAATGGTTGCATTCTCAACTCTTTACAAAGTGATTGCAGATAATTATGAAGAAGCGTTCGAATTTGTAAGGGAAAATGAACGTACGGAAATAAATGAAATACTGCAATACAAAGAACACAAGGAACTTGAGCCCCGCCCTGGCGAGAAGAAGGGAATTATATCAACTATGGATCTTGTGGCTCTGAACCCCGGAGACGTTGAATGAGCTTTGAGCAAACGCCTGCAGCAATTGTCATTTTAATTGCCACGCTTGGCATCAGCCTTTACACGATGTTCCGCAACCAGGAGCTTTATTATAACTGGTTGCTGCATCCATATTCGCTCGTGCGGGAAAACAAATGGTACCAGCTTGTCTCAAGCGGTTTTCTGCATGGGGACATGGCACACCTGATATTCAATATGCTCACGTTTTACTTTTTCGCTTTCAAGCTGGAGCTGATTGTAGGGACATTCGATTTTCTGCTAATCTATTTCCTGAGTATGATAATCGCCAATATACCATCTACAATAAAGCACAAGGATGATTTCGAATACCGCGCCGTTGGCGCATCGGGCGCTATCTCGGGAGTGATTTTTGCAATGATCCTCTGGGTGCCTGACAGCAGCATCTACCTGATGTTCATCCCGATTGGAATACCATCGCCCATTTTCGGGCTGATATACCTGGGATATTGTTGGTACATGGCTCGTAATTCACAAGACCACATCAACCACGATGCACATCTCTGGGGCGCACTAAGCGGAATAATACTGACGATAATCTTCCAGCCGATGATTATTGAGCATTTCCTCGGCAGGGTTTTTGGTTAGGCGAATTTATAAAACTACTGCATACTCAACAGACAATGTAGCTTTTATTTTTTTGATACTCCGTGTATTTAAATTGCAAAGACATTTCCATTCTCATCATAATCGAGAATAATGCTCATACAATTAAAGCAGGTAAGAACCTGCTTTTTATATCATACTACACCTCAATCGTTTCGCCGTAATCTAACACCCGGCAGCTCTTACCAATTGCTTCCACTTTATTGTTGTATTCCTTCGGGTCGGCTTTGATAACAGGGAAAGTGTTGTAGTGCATCGGAACCACAAGCCCGGGATTGACAAATTCTGCTGCCTTTACGGCATCATCAATACCCATGGTAAAGTTATCGCCGATTGGTGCAATCATCACATCAATCTTGTCCAGCTCACCGATTAGTTTCATGTCGAGGAAAAGGCCGGTGTCTCCGCAGTGATATACAGTTTTGCCTCCAATTTTAATAACTACACCTGCCGGTTCGCCCATGTATTTGCCGTCGTTAGTGGAAGAGCCGTGGTGAGCGATTGTGAATTTCAGCCTGCCGAAAGGAAAGTTCCAAGCGCCGCCGATGTGCATATTGTGTGCCAGGCAGCCCTGTTCCGCTACGTAATTGGCAAGCTCGTTAACAGCGATAATGGTTGCATTGTTTCTTTTCGCTATTGCAATACCGTCGCCCAGGTGGTCGCCATGGGCGTGAGTAAGTACGATAAAGTTGGCGTTTATTTCTTCAGAACTTACGGGTGTAGTGGGATTGCCCGTAATAAAAGGGTCAATAACTATTCGGTGTTCTCCATCGTCTAAGATAAATGATGAATGACTTAGATAGGTTAATTTCAGCATCTTCGCTCCGGGAATTTGATTTAACAGACCTCGAAGCCAAAGATAAATAATCTGGTTTAAATTATAAAGCAGGAAGGCAATGAAATATATATCGGTGTTTGCAGTTTTTATATTTGCCATTGCGGCATGTGCGAATATTGATGAAGAATCCTTACACGGTGATAAAAGAGCAGGAGAAAGTATGAAATTGGATACGGTAACATTCGGTGCAGGATGCTTCTGGTGTGTGGAAGCGGTTTTTCAGCAGCTGGAAGGAGTTTATGGAGTTAGATCCGGCTATTCCGGCGGGCATGTGGAGAACCCGACTTACGAGCAGGTATGCAATAAGAACACCGGCCACGCCGAAGTGTGCCAGATAACATACGACCCTGAAACGATTTCCTTTGATGAGCTGCTCGAGGTGTTCTGGACCAGCCACGACCCGACTACGCCAAATAGGCAGGGCAACGACGCAGGCCCGCAGTACCGTTCGATTATCCTCGCCCACAGCGATGACCAAAACCGGAAAGCAGAAGCATACAAACAAAAACTCAATGACGAAAGAGCATTTGATAACCCGGTAGTAACTGAGATTGTCAATTTCGAGAAATTTTACGAAGCGGAGAACTACCATCAAAATTATTACAACAACAACTCATCCCAGCCTTACTGCTCCTTTGTAATAGCCCCTAAATTGGAAAAGGTGCGAAAAGTATTCAAGGACAAGCTGAAGAAGTGAGTAATATTTTTTAACAAACTATAATTTTTATTAGGAAATTATTAGTTTATGTTGCTCAACAACCTCTTTCCAAGCTCGGCGGAAATTAAATCCCAGTTGAATTGAGAGCTTACCTTTTGATTAAGCGATTCTGCAATAGTCTTGCGCAGGCCGGGTTGGCTGATGAGCATTTCAATTGCGTCTGAAATAGCTGTCTCAGAACGTGGAGGAATGATTATTCCGTTCTCATTGTTTGTGATTACTTCCCTTGTGCCGCCCATTGAAGTTGTAATCAAAGCACAATTGCTTATGCCCGCTTCAAGAATGAATGTGGGCAGACCTTCGGGGTAGTAAGAAGGGATAACTACTATTTCACTTTGTTTCAACAGGTACATCATGTCGCGATGGGGAACAGGCCCGATGAAGATTATCTGTTCATCAGCAAACTTGTTTACAAGGGATTTGTATTCAGGCCCGTCCCCTGCTACAATCAGTTTCGCATTTGGATAGTTAACAGACACCTTAGCGAAAGCCCTGCACAGCTCGTAGTATCCTTTCTCTTTTAACAGTCTGCCTCCGGCAGTGATGAATATTTCATCATCGCTTTTGTGTGGGATGTAATCAGATTCATCCGGGTAGTCATAATCCGGGTTAATCCCGTTGTAGATTACGCCCTTCGCTTTGATGCCCCATTGTTTTAGCCACTCAGCTGCAGCACCTGATACACCATAGAAAGCATCCACACCCATTTTCAGGAAGAATGTCATCTTCCACTCGTAAATTGCAGAGAGAAAATTTTTAACCGGGTTCCCCAGCTCAAATTTGCCCGTTACGTGTTCAATTAGATGTATTTTTGCCTTCGACTGATTTCCTAATATCATCCCGAGGATAGAAAGCGGGTAGATCCTCATGTTGAGTATAAAATCCGATGGCTGGATTTCCTTTATATTCCTGATAATTTCATAATTAGATTTGTTTGGTAGCGGAATCGGGAGCCTGCCACCGAGCAGTGAGATGGACTTCAACCTGAATACCCTGATGCCGTCAATTTCCGATTCGACTTTTGAATTATCATGGCTGCTTGTAATAACATATACATCGTAGCCTTTTTCCCTGAATTTTCCTGCAAGCTCGCTTACGTATCGCTCCACGCCGCCGATGTGTGGGGGATAGAAAGCGCTTACAAAGCATATCCGCTTAGGCATGTTTCTTCCCGAATATCATTTCAAACAGCGAGAATAGCGAACCGGCGCCGTAGGAAAAATGTACCGCCGGGATAACAATAAGCAGCTGGAGCATCGAACAACGGTTGCGTAATGACAAGGACACTGCAAAAAAAAGTACCCCGACAAAATAAACACCTAATAGATAAAGCAGGCTTATCAGCGCAATCGGCGAGAACAGTGCAAAGATGAATAAGAAAAAGAACACCGATGCAAGGAATGCAGGAATAAAAACCTTCAGGCTGATTTCACCGCTTTTGAGCATCTCCACCGGCCGCCAGTAGCCGTAGCGGAATTGCTGCTTCGACAGCTTGCCCAGGTTGTCAGGTCTGTAGTAATAAACTACTGCTTTTGGCTGTACAAACAACTTATACCCGGCTTTCCGCAAACGCAAACTTAGTTCGATGTCCTCAGCAGTGGACATTTTTTCATCGTACATCCCTGCCTCAATTACAGCATCTTTCAGGTAGAGCCAGTAGTGGGCATGGTCAACTTCGCATAGCTCGGTTTTATTAAGGAAATGGTCCGGCCCTGCAGCAAGGACAATGCTCCTGAAGGCTGAATCGCAGGCAACAGTGAATAAAGACGGGTTAGCTGAATGATAAACAGAACCGACCCCGCCTATTTTATCGCCGGATACATTCATCCGGGAGTAAGCATCAACAAGCTCGTTTAACCAGCGCTCATCTGCAAAGGAGTGCCCGTCAATGTAGGCAATAAATTCATACTTTGCTGTTTTTATTCCTATATTCCTGCCGGCAGAAACAATCTTGCCGGGATTTTCCAAAACCAACAGGTTGTTGTGTTTATTGCGGTAATCGTCAACGATTTGCCGGGTTTTATCAGTTGATCCGCCGTCAACAACAATTACTTCAATTTCACCCTCGTAGTCCTGGCAGAAGAGAGAATCAAGGCAGGGGGCAATGTACTCCTCTTCGTTCAGAACAGCGATTATTATACTGACTCGGGGTTTCAAATTAAATCACCTTTCATAAATCCGGGTAAAATTAAGCTTTTTAGCAATGATAAGGAATAGCGGGCTTTTTTGTAAATAAATTTCGCATAGAATAATTTAAGCGGTGTTGCATACATGTATTTTTCTATCAGCTCATTGCGTTCTTTGTGATGGACAGAACCCTTGTATTCGTCATGGCTTGCCCCGCCCTTTGCAAATACAGAAACGACTCTGTTCCACCGCCTGTAAGAGCGACGGTTATTTGTGATTGCCTTTAGGAAGAAGTCATAATCAGATGTGATTTTATATCGCAATGAATAAGCTCCAAGGCTATCAAACAATGTCTTTTTTATAAAAGTACTGCAATGCTGCAGAGATTCTGCAAGGAAGAACATCTCGCTTGGATTTATGGGAGAATTAAGCCTGTATTTGAATCCTGATTCAAGCTCAAACATAACATCCCCGCTAATCAGTTCTTCGTTGAACATAAAATTGTTAAACGATTTTATAATGGAAGAATCTGCCAGCCTGTCACCGGAATTAAGAAATAACAGATAATCTCCTGAAGATATTTTGGCGCCTTTATTCATAGCATCGAAAATACCCTTGTCCTCTTCAATTATAGATTGGCTTACTATACCGGAAGCATTATTGATCATATCACTGCTGCCGTCATTAGAACCGCCGTCAACAATGACATATTCGAAATCCCGGGTTGTTTGCTTTTCAATTGAATCAAATGTTTTGGCAAGTCCGTAGGCATTGTTGAGATTTATAGTGATTATACTAAGTTTTGGCAACGATTTCTTCTCCGATTATTGCGATTATGTTTAACCTAAATTTATTAAGTTGCAAAATTATTTTTTGGAAATCTAACTAAGAGTTTGCTAATGGGAGAAACAACAACAATGACATTAGAACAAAAAGCAACAAACATAAGATGGCACACAGTTAAAGTTAGTAAAGATGATATTGAAAACCGCAACGGGCACAAGGGGTGTGTAGTGTGGTTGACTGGTCTCAGCGCAGCAGGAAAATCAACAATAGCCGTCGAAGTTGAAAAAAAGCTCTATGATATGGGCTACAATGTGTTTCTGCTGGATGGTGACAATATGCGCCACGGCCTCAATAAGGATCTCGGTTTTTCACCGGATGACAGGGAAGAAAACATCCGCCGTATTGCTGAAGTAAGCAAGCTTTTCCGCGAGGCGGGTATGATAGTCCTCAGCGCTTTTATTTCTCCCTACCGCAAAGATCGACAGGTTGCCCGCGACCTTGTAGAACCCGGAAGGTTCTGCGAAGTGTTTGTAAAATGCAGCGTTGATACCTGCATACAGCGCGACCCCAAGAATCTCTACAAGCGTGCAATTAATGGCGAAATACTGCAATTTACGGGCATTTCTGCCCCATACGAAGAACCTGAGAATCCGGAATTAATTGTAAACACAGAAGAAAACAACATAGAACAATCGGCTGTTCTCGTCGTGAATCATCTTCACAAAATTGGTATTATCGATAAAACGCTTTAGTCCTTCACAATAACTATTTATGCTCCGCGCAGCCATATATATTCTGTTGTGTTTTCTCCCGGCAATTTTGCTAAGCCAGGTAAATACAGAAAAGATGAGAAAATCAGCCAAGGTTGACGGATATCATTTTTCGCTTCAATGGGGTTTGGGAATAGCAGGAGGCAATTCAGATTATGTAAACACAGACCTCGAGGGCAGAATTGATTACCTTGATACTAACGTACACGCTTTTGTTATTGGCTCATATGGTTATATGGAAGGTGAGAAAACGATCTTATCAAACAGGTCATTTGCACATGCCAGGCTGGTTTATGATATAAATGACATATTCGCACCGGAACTTTTTATGCAAAAGGAATTTAACCGGCTTATTTCGCTTTCGGACAGGAATATTGCGGGAGCAGGTATCAGGATTCATCCTGTTTCATCAGCCCTGGTGCCTGATAGTTCCACGAAAGTAAACCTGTATCTTGGTATTGGAACAATGTACGAATATGAGGAATATAAGAAAGACATCCCGCCTGAGAAAGAACTCCTGCGCTCGACTAATTACCTGAATTTTAATATTGAGCTGGCGAATAAAACAAAATTAAGCATTATAACATATTACCAGTTCGACACCGGAAACCCTGATGATTACAGGATACTGAGCGAAACATCACTTTCGTTTGACATAACCGGATTTATGAAATTTATTGCAGAATTCAATTACAGGTTTGATTCAGAGCCGTCGCCGGGCATTGAAAATTTCGATTATAAAGTGCAAAACGGCATTATTTTCGAGTTTTAATCGTAATAAGTTTTGTAGTTATTGATATTTAGCTGTATCTTTGTAACTCAAAATGCCGTCCAGAACAACGGAATGTATAATTAACCGGATTTATAAACTAATTAATGAAATAATTTAACCTGCCTTGCCCGGTAATTCGGGTACTTGCCGAAGAGTAATATATAATTTCAGAGAGAAATACATGCAAAAATCAAATGGAGTGAATTCCAGGACGCCTGTAATTGATATAGGTAGTCTAAAATCAAAAAAAATTGCCGAATTGACATCTTTGGCAAAAGAACTCGGTATCACCAATTTTGCCGGGTTGCGGAAACAAGAATTGATTCTTAAAATTGTTGACACACAGTCAACTAAGCACAAAGAGAAGAGTGAAGAAGCAATTGAAGGTATACTGACAAGCGTAGGTGTGCTCGAAGTGCTGCCGGATGGTTACGGATTCCTTCGTTCTGTTGATTACAATTATCTTCCCTCGCCGGATGACATTTATGTTTCCCCATCGCAAATAAAAAAATTCGTTTTGAAGACAGGCGATACAATCAAGGGCCAGGTAAGGCCTCCAAAGGAAGCTGAAAGATTCTATGCGTTACTGAAAGTAGAGCAGGTGAATTATTTTGAACCGAGCATAACTCGGGAACGTACGATTTTCGACAACCTGACACCGCTCTATCCCGATCAAAGGCTGCATCTCGAAACAGCTCCCGGTGATTTTTCCATGCGTGTTGTGGATATGCTTTCGCCGATTGGCAAAGGCCAGCGCGGATTGATTGTTTCACCTCCCAAAACCGGTAAAACAATATTGCTCCAAAAGATGGCTAACGCTATCTCCAGGAACCATCCCGAAGTTAAAATGATAGTCCTGCTTATCGACGAGAGGCCTGAGGAGGTAACTGATATGCAGCGCAATGTTAGCGCTGAAGTTGTCTCTTCTACTTTCGATGAGCCACCGGAAAGGCACGTACAGGTTGCTGACATGGTTCTCGAAAAAGCCAAAAGGCTTATCGAAGCGAAGATGGACGTTGTTGTTCTGCTCGATTCGATTACCAGGCTTGCTCGAGCGCACAATACTGTAGTACCACACTCTGGCAAAATTCTGTCCGGTGGTGTGGATGCAAATGCTCTTCACAAGCCTAAGAGATTTTTTGGAGCCGCCAGGAACGTGGAAGAAGGTGGTTCGCTTACGATTATCGCAACTGCATTGATTGAAACGGGCTCAAGGATGGACGAGGTTATATTTGAAGAATTTAAAGGTACGGGCAACATGGAGCTTGTGCTCGACAGACGCATTTCAGACCGAAGGATTTACCCGGCAATTGACGTTAACCGCTCAGGTACAAGACGCGAAGAATTGATTCTGGACCAGGATGAAATCAACAGGCTTTGGATACTCAGGAAAGTACTAAGCGATATGCAGCCGATAGAAGCGATTGAATTCTTATTGAATAAGCTGAAAGGCTCTAAGAATAATAAGATGTTCCTGAACGCCCTGAACAGCTAAATCCTGAATTTCCTGAATTGTTCAAGGGAACCAGGATTTGCAAGCGCAGAACGGTTTGTAATCTCTTCGCCTGTGAATATTTTTTGAACTGCAAGTTCCACTTTCTTGCCGTTCAAGGTAACAGGCACTTCAAGGATATTTTCTATAAATGAGGGCACATGCCTTGGTGAAGCTTTTGCCCTTATTTCTTTTCTAATATCACTTTTCAGTTTCTCATCCAGTTCGTAACCGTCCTGCAGCACCACAAACAAAGCAACTGCAACATCGCCATTATTTGGTACGCCTACCGCAATGCTGTCCTTTACCTGATCCATTGCCTCGACAATGCGATAAATTTCAGATGTACCTATGCGGACTCCCCCGGGATTAAGCGTTGCATCCGAGCGGCCATAAATTGTTACTCCTCCGCGTTCATTGATGGAGATGTAATCCCCATGCCGCCATACACCTGGAAAGTAGCCATAGTAAGAGTTGGAATATTTTTTATTATTCTCATCATTCCAGAAACAGACCGGCATAGA
Source organism: uncultured Hyphomicrobiales bacterium (assembly GCA_964454975.1). GTDB lineage: Bacteria > Bacteroidota > Ignavibacteria > Kapaibacteriales > UBA2268 > CAYVVD01. The sequence goes on from CAYVVD010000010.1 coordinate 13,969, forward strand.
GGGAAACGGAGCTGTGCATACGAGCTCACCTTTTTGGTTTAACACCGGTTCGCCTTTTTCATTCCAGGCTTCAACTTTCATTCCAAGTCCACGGCATTGTAACTCTTCAGTATATACGGGCAGGTTCGGGTTTCCAAGCATAAAGCAGGATATAATATCTGTTCCTCCTGAGATTGAGGATAGCCGGATATCTTCCTTAACGCTTTCATATACCCAGTTGTAATTTTCCTTTGTAAGCGGTGAACCCGTGGAGAGTATAGTTTTGAGAGTTGACAGGTTAAACTCCTCAGCTGGTACTATCCCTTCTTTCTGGCAGGAACTGAGGAATTTAGGGCTCGTACCAAAAACTGTCATTTCAGTATCTTCAACGAGTTTCCAGAGCCTTCTCAAATCCGGGAAACCCGGGCTTCCGTCAACTAATACGAGAGTGCTTCCTAAACTCAATCCGCTTACAAGCCAGTTCCACATCATCCAGCCGCAGGTAGTGAAGTACATAAATTTGTCATCGGGGCTAATGCCGGTGTGGAGCTTCAACTCCTTAATGTGCTGCAATAGTGTGCCGCCCGAGCCATGAACAATAGACTTGGGCTTACCCGTTGTTCCGGATGAGTACATTATGTAAAGCGGATGGTCGAAGGGAAGCTGTTCAAATTCAATTTCTGAAGTGCATTTGTCATTGATTTCATCCCAGTAACTGTAACGCTCACCATTAAAATCACGACCGGAACCATTAGGTAAAATAATTGTCTTTGCGAGGCTGTCAATGCTTTTTGTAATCTCCATAACCTTGTCAGCACAATCAAATCTTTTTCCATTGTAACTGTATGAGTCAACAGCAATCAGCACCTTAGGTTCAATCTGGCCAAACCTGTCCAGGACGCCTTTGAATCCAAAATCCGGCGAACAGGATGACCATAACGCGCCTATTGAGCTTACAGCGAGCATTGCAATTATCGCTTCCGGTATGTTAGTGATAAATGCTGCTACCCTGTCATTTTTTTGTACCCCAAGCTTTTTCAGGCCGGATGCAAATTCTGCAACCCTTCGATATAATTGAGCATAGCTTGTACTTCTCAATTTAGCATCTTCGCCTTGTGCAATTATTGCAGTCCTGTTGTCACGGTACCTGAGAAGGTTCTCCGCAAAGTTCAGCCTTGCGCCAGGGAACCATTTACCACGGGGGATAATATCATTGTCATTTGTAGGGATATGAATTGTGTTATAATTCTTTGAATGGATTATATCCGAAATATTCCAGATAATTTCCCAGAATTGATAGATATTATTTACAGACCAGTCGTAAAGTTCATCGTAATTGTTAAAATAATTGCCAGTTTTTTCACCCAAATATTTTGTAAATATGGACATATTTGAGTTGTTTATTTCGGTTTCATACGGTTTCCAGAGTGGTTTTTTCATCAATCATTCCTCTTCAATGAATCCAGCATCTGCGCTGCCTCTTTAAAATCAGGATATACCTTTGCAAGTGCGGTTAATTCCATCATTGCAGTGTCTCTTTTGCCCTGGTCGGAGAATGTCTGTGACCTGTAGAAAACTGCAAGAGGATAGCCCGGCTTCTTCTCCAGTATTTTGTTGTATGTTTCTATTGCTGCTTCGAATTTCCCAAGTTTATTTAATGCAAGTCCCTTATTAATCAGCGCCTTTTCATACCCTGGTTTTAATTCCAGTGCTTTGTCATATAATTCAACGGCACGTTCGTACTTCTCCTTGTAGAAGAGAGCAGTTGCTTTGTTGTTGTACAGGTCGGCAACTTCGGGCGCCAGGTCTATTAGTTTATTATACATGAATATAGCTGCATCAAAGAATGTATCATTGAAAAGTTCGTCTGCTACTCCCTTCATTGCATTGAAGCCCTCGGTACCAAGTTTAAACGTGCGTTGTAGGTCGCTCCACCCAAGTTCATGTTCGCCTATTCTGAAACGTGCTTTAGCACGGTTTAGCATAGTATTGTTGTCACCGCCGCGATTCTGGATATATTTGTTATAATCGGTGATAGCGCTTTTGTAGTCGCCCAGAGCCATATAAACATTTGCCCTGCTCATATAAGCAAGCGGGCTGCCCTTTGTCATCTCAATATATTTGTTAAAATCATGAAGGGCATCATAGTAGTTTTTAAGTGCAAAATTTGCTCCGCCACGATTCTGATAAGCCATTGTTATATCAGGGTTTAACTCAACTGCCCTGTCCAGGTCACTCAGAGCTTCGGCGTATTTGCCCTCCATTACGAATGCCTGTCCCCTGTTTAGAAAACCTCTGTGTTTATTTGGTGATTTTTCAATAACATCGCTCCAAAGTGTAATTTCATTCTGCCATACTTTTTCGCGCATGAATGTCATAATTGAAAAGATAAACACGATTACAGCAAGTGGGGCAAGCAACTTCTCCCAACTTGATTTTGAATAGAATCTGTCAATAATACCAATAATAATAAACGCAAATCCTGGCATGGGCAGGTATAGGCGGTGGTCATTTATTACATCGGCAATCGGAACCACGCTTGATTCCACAGACAAGGTAAGATAGTACCATAAAATACCAAAAGAAATCAGCCTGTCATGTTTGAATAATCTGAAAACCAGGAAAAACATCAACAGGTGGATTGGAAAAGTAGCCCAGATTCGCCAGTCTGAAAGGTTGTATGTCAGTGTATAATCATAATCCAGGTTTAGCCCTGTAGGAACAAACAGAATACGAATATAGTCGGCAACAACACGTATCTGCGTCAAGAAGTAAGTATAGCCTCCAATTCGCTCGCCTGTGTGGAATTTCACTTCATTGAATAAGAAATCCGGTGAAGTGATTATTACAGCGGCGATACCGGCTGTAAACACACCTGCGATAATAAGCAGGAGATTGCGCCTTTTCCCCGAAAGCCCTTCGTTGTAAAAGAAAAATTCGATAGCAAGCATCATTAGCGGGATTGTGAATGTATTCTGCTTTGTGAGTATTCCCGCAAACATCGAAACAAATGAAATAATCAGCAGAATTGTTCTGTTTCTGCCTTCGCTGTTTCTGCCTGCAATGTAGAAATTGATGGATAATATGTAAAAAAGCGCTGCCATAGATGCCAGCCGCTGGTAAATATATGCCACTGCCTGTGTCATTACGGGGTGGGTAAGGAAAATCAATGCTGCAAAGAGTGCAAGGTAGCGTATGTAGTCCTGATTGAATTTACCGGATAAAGCAGGAGTTTTAAAAAAATTAAGCAGGAGATAATAAACGAGAATGGAGTTTATAAGGTGAACAATAAGATTAAAGAGGTAGAATTTGCTTAACTCACCATCTGCGATTGTTCCTTTATCCCATTGCACAGCAAGGGATAGGAAAGTCAGCATCCTGAGTGGGTTGATTTTAACAATTTCACCATAATCCTGCTTTACGATTGCAGGGTGCTTGCTCCAGAAGGTATCATCGAAATGAAGTGTGTTATCAAATATGCCGGAATAAATAATTAATCCAAGAATTATAATAATTCCTGCAACTACCGGAGAATTCGGAAGAAACCCCTTTTTCATAGCGGTTTTTTTCTTTGCCATCTACTTTGTATTCAATTGCAACATATTGAAGAAAAAGCTCGAAAAGATAAGCTGAAAACCCAAAACAAGCAATGTAACAGAAGTGATAACTATTCTCATTGTGATAGTGATACCAACTTGGAAAAACTCTCCGCCCTGCCAGATTATTATTGCGTAACCCAACGAGGCAAGTCCGAAGACAATAAGAATAAGCCCGATGAATATTCCCTTTTCGAGGCTTAATTTTTTAAGCATTTCTTCTATCTGGGAGTTTGTAGGCAGCAGTTTTTCGTGAACGGCGAAAGTTTTTGTAAAAACGGCAAATGTTACTGCCTGGAAGCCAATCATCACCGAGCCTGCAGCGTAGAGCATCGAGTGGATGTCCCATTTCAAGTCAGGCTGCAGGAGTATGATAGTCAAGGCTAAAAAACCTATCGCCATTAGAGAGAGACCCGGATAGAGGAAAAGCCATCTCGGTGAAAACAACAGGAGGAAGCGGAGGTGCCTCCAACCGTCCCTGAAGCTTCTCAGGTGTGGCTTGCCGCTTCTGCCGTCTTTTGATAAAACAACCGGGACTTCTGCAATTTTTTTATTAAACATAGTTGCTTTAACAACCATCTCGCTTGCAAATTCCATTCCTGTTGTCTGGAGGTCGAGTTTCAACACAGCCTGCCTCTGGCAGCCACGCAAGCCACAGTGGAAGTCGTTTACCGGGCTGCTGAAAAACAGCCTGCCAATGTTTGTCAATACGGGATTTCCAAGGTAGCGGTGCAATAAGGGCATAGCCCCTTTTTTTATTCCACCTTTGAACCTGTTACCGATTACAAAATCATATCCACGGCGCAATTTCTCTACAAATTGCTCAAGCCTGCTGAAATCATAACTGTTATCTGAATCACCCATTATAATATACTTACCGCGGGCTGATTTGATTCCGCCCCATAGGGCGCTTCCATAACCCCGCTGCTCTACATGAACAACCCTTGCGCCATTCTCTTCAGCAATATCCAGAGAACCATCCGTGCTCCCGTTGTCGGCAACAAGGACTTCTCCATCTATTCCATTAGAATCAAGAAACTTCATAGCTTTGCTCACACAAATACCGACTGTCTCAGCCTCGTTAAGGCAGGGCATCAGGATTGTAAATTCGAGCTGGCTTTGTGTTTTGCTCACTTCGGGGCTGTTTGTTTAATTTTGGGTTCTTTGATTTGTTATTAATTATTTCAAATTAACAAAAATTTAAGAACTTTGTGTTAAACACATTCTCATTTAAGGAACATATGCTCGGTAAATTATTCGGCTCCGATAAAGATAAAATAACTGAAACTCTATCATATCCTGACAAGGGCGTAATATATTCAATAACGGGAAAGGAGATGTATTTCCGCGAAGCGGCTTATTCAATAACCAGCCTGAAGAAATATAACCCGGGCATACATGTAACATTATTCACAGAGAACAAAAAATTCAAATGCGAAGGCATCAACAGTTACAGGTATATTCCAAACGACATACATCCACTGAAGCTAAAAGTCAGGGGCATGATGCAATCGCCATACAAGCAAACATTATTTCTCGATTCGGATATCCTTGTACTTGATGAAATTACGGAGCTATTTGATTTTCTCAAAGACACACATTTTGCACTTGCACCCAATCCTAAATGGGAAAAAGACGACGATAAGATAAAATATATTCCCGGTGAAGGAAAGATTGGCTTTAACACAGGGTTTGTCCTTTACAGGAATGACAGCCCTTCATTTAATTACCTTGTCAAATGGTATGACTTCCTAATGGCGCAGGACGAATCAGACATGTGGCCGGGACACAATTGCGACCAGTGGCACTTCAACAAGCTGTACTCAGGAAAAAACCTGCACAGGAAGATGGGTGTGGATATACAAATACTCGACCACGAGGTGTGGAACGTAAGACACCATGCTTTTAATTACCTTATTGAGAGTGGTTTGCAGGATAAAATCAAAGTTGCCCATGACCACAGGATCTTCAACGATGATTCCCCCTGGCCATTTTTCAATCGATTTTTGAAGAAGAATGTGAAATATAAATACGAAGCGGTTCAAGATGACAAGCCTCCTAAGCAGACACTTTAGTAAGAAATTAGAACAAGGAGTTATTTACACAAGTGTGAAATCCGAATTTCGCAGGGATGAAGCTCTTTACTCCGCGAGAAGCCTGAAAAGGTATAATCCGGATATTAATGTTACATTTTTCACTGACAGTGAAGAATTTACCAATCCGGTTTTTGATAAAATTGTTTATTGCAGTTCAGCTGAAAACCCACTGAAATGCAAGATTAAAAATTTTTTCAAAAGCCCTTATAAAAAAACACTTTACCTTGATACTGATACCCTGGTCCTTGGGGAAATTACCCACTTGTTTGATCTTCTTGATGAATATAATTTTGTGCTTTCGCCAAACCCACGTCTGGATACAGGAAAAAAAACACCGGAGTATATTCCCGGTAATCCCAAAAAGGGCTATAACACAGGGCTTGTTTTATATAATGATAAAAAATTGACAAAAAAGTATTTAAAGAAATGGTTTGATTATCTCGACTGCCGCGATGATGACGATATGTGGCCCGGGCATTATGGCGACCAGTTCCACTTCAACGACCTTGAAGCAAGGCTCAACCTTCCCAGTAAAATGGGTGTGAAAATATATAAGCTTAACCATGAAATTTACAATGTCAGGCATCATGCATACAAGTACCTGAATGAAACAGGCAGAATAAAGGATGTCCTGATTGCCCATGACCACAGGATTTACAAGGATGAATGCCCCTTCCCATATTTTGGTGAAATTGCATCAGAGTTTATGGAATAATTCTACCTAAAATTTATTACATTTAATATTCTTTCAAACAATCAAACCGGAACATTAAATGGCAAAAGGCAAGGATAAAAACGAGGCAAAACCCGTTACAAACAACGAAGAAAAGCTTAAAGCAGTAAAATTTGCGATGGAGCAGATTGAGCGCCAGCATGGCAAAGGTTCAATCATGATGCTCAACGACAAGCAGATTGTAAATGTTGACGTAATCCCGACAGGATGCATGTCGCTCGATGCGGCAATCGGGGTTGGAGGCATACCGCGCGGAAGGATAACCGAGATATTCGGCCCCGAATCCTCCGGCAAAACTACAGTTTGCCTTCATGTAATAGCTGAAGCGCAGAAGAAGGGCGGCCTGGCTGCTTTTATCGATACAGAGCATGCGATGGATGTGCAGTATGCACAACGGCTTGGGATTGACCTGAATAACCTTTTGCTTTCACAGCCGGAATTTGGCGAGCAGGCGCTCGACATCGTCGAGACGCTCGTCCGCAGCGGCGCTATTGATGTTATTGTCGTGGATTCGGTTGCAGCACTTACCCCGCGGGTGGAAATCGAAGGCGAAATGGGTGATGCACAGATGGGTTCGCAGGCGAGGCTGATGTCACAGGCGATGCGCAAGCTTAACGCTTCTATAGGTAAATCAAGGACCACTGTGATATTCACCAACCAGTTGCGCAGTAAAATAGGCGTTATCTACGGCAACCCGGAAACAACCACCGGTGGTAATGCGCTTAAATTCTACGCTTCTGTAAGGATTGATGTGCGCCGCAAGGAAGTAATCAAGGAAGGGCAGCAGGTAGTCGGCAACAGGGTGCGCGCAAAGATTGTAAAGAACAAAGTAGCGCCGCCATTCAAAGAGGTTGAATTCGACATAATGTACAATGAAGGCATTTCCCGTCTTGGTGATATGATTGACATCGGCACCGAGCATGGGATAATCCAGAAGACCGGCTCGTGGTACACAATAAGCGGCGAACGCGTACAGGGCCGCGAAGGTGTCCGTAAACTGCTACAGGAGGACGAAGCAATACTGGAGGCTCTCGAAAAAGAAGTGAAAAAAGTTCTTAGTACATAGTTCAAAGTACCGCGCGGGAAGAGACGTTGCATGCAACGTCTCTAAGGTTTGAACCAAGATTTAACAGATTAAGAGATAATCAGGATATGTTCTAACCTCGGCATTTATGTCGGGGGGTGGAATGCCCCCCCCCCATCACCGGGCTTTAGCTTTGAAATAGCCCCTCAAGGGGGCGTCAACTTAGCAAAGTTATATCAGTTATACTCCAAGTAGTACAACTCTCCAATTAACTCCTGCCAAAAAAAAGCCCCTCCGTTCCACGGAAGGGCTGTTAATTCCACTTACCTATCTCACTTTAGTATTGGAATTGACATTGTGTGGATTTTTCCGTTTACTTCAGCACGGATGAAGTAAAGTCCGCTACCGAGCGCCCCGGTATCAATTCTAAATTCATTCATATTGTTTGCATCATGCGTGTTGATAAGCCTTCCGGATGGGCCGTAAATCATTACAATTCCAAGGTTCTTCTCACCGACACTGAGATTGATTACCCCATTTGCAGGTACCGGATATGCTGTAAGCGTGCCGTCGTTTAGCACTTCTACGCCGGATATGACAGCCTTCTGCATTACAATCATCTCGCTGGACTCAGGTTGCTCTTCATAGTCAATTTCGAATGTTACGCTTCCATGCTGAAGCCCTACCTTGTCGGCATGGATTGTGTAGCTGCCTTCTTCGAGGCCGTCTATAAAGTAGGAGCCATCGTTGTAAGTAATGTCATTACCAACGATGTTGCCGCTTGCATCCTCGATATAAACATAAGCGCCTTCTGCGGGGTAGTACTTGCGAATCGAACTGCCGTCAGACTTATTATCAATGTCTATCCCGTCAAGCTCAATGCCGATATTGCCCCTTGCAGAACCGATGCCGTTGATTTCAGTTTTAAGCCTGAGCTTAATCTCGTACATCATAGTCGGCCCCATCTGTGAAACGCCGATTACGGTTGCATCCTGCCAGTCGAGAACTGCGAAATCGTTTTCCTTGTAATAACCCGGAATGTGCCTTCCGTCTTCCGGAATTGAGAACAGCACGTATTTGCCTGTGGGCATGTTGTTCATGTAGAAGTTGCCGCTTCTGTCGGTTTCGGCAACGATTACATTGTTCTTTTCCCATACATTCTGGTCTTTCAACATAAATGCAAGAACTTTCGCATGGAGATAGTTGCCATTATCGCCTGTAACGGTACCGCTAAGTGAACCGTGGAATTTAGTCAAGTTTTTAAGCCTGAAATTGACTCCGCCCCTGTCATCGTGCAGATAAAGCAGATCAGCTTCGCTGGGCGAATCTGCAAGCTCGAAGAATTGCGGTTTGTAGCCTGTATTCGACGAAGGTAATGCCTGCGCAAGCCATGCGTAGCGGTTGCTTAGCTTAACTTCGTAGCTGCCTTCGCTGTTTGTTTCGACAGTAACAGCCTTGCTGTTCGGTTTGCCGGTTTTGCCCCGGTCCATGTTGTGGCGAACTGCTGTAAATATGATTTTTGACTGGACAGGTTCACCTGTCTCATCGTCAACAACAGTACCGGAAACCACATACACCTGCTCTTCAGGGAGCCTCTCGAGCTCAAAATCTGCAGAGAATACTTCGTTGTCTGCAACTTCAATCAGCGTAGCATTATTAATATTTTCTGCATCGTCCCAGAATTCGGTAAAGAAGTCATCGCCCATTATCTGGACATAATAAGCGCCCGGAACAACCTTGAATTCGTAAGTACCGTTTTCAAGTTCTGTTTTTAACACAGGCACACCATGTGCGTTGGTATTTGTTTTAGCCTGCCATGCCACCAGGTGGCCCTGCGGTATTGACCTGCTGCCGTCAGCCCAGGTGGCTGTTCCTTTTATTATTGCTGTCGGCAGGGGTTTTTCGTCCTTAACGAAGAATTTAACAGTAGCTATAGTACGGACAGTTTCATCACATTCGAGCAAGGCTTCAAAAACAATATAAAATTCGCCTTCGGAAAGAACAGTCCATGTGAATTCGCCGGATTCAGCGTGAAATCTGAAGCCGGATTCAATGTTTGTTTCCTTAATTGCGTATTTAATCGGGCAATCCACATCTGAATCGGCGACAATCCTGAAGGTGTAAGTCTGGCCTACCTCGAGATGCCCTGGTTTGGGAAGGTTTATAAACCAGATACCCTTCTTGTGATTATCATCCTTTTTAACTTCGAGAACAATATGCCCGCTTGGCTTGCTTTCGCAAACGACACCGTTTTCTTCAATTACTGAAGTGACATAAAATTTGTAAAATCCACTATCAACATCCTCAAGCCGGAAATCATACTCATACTTGCCGTCTTCGGATTTTACAACACCAATTTTTTTGATGTCAACATGGCCATTACTGGTCTGGACTCCCATGTAAACATTGAAATAGTGTGGGAGAATTGTGTTGGGGCTAATAGTCCATGTCAGTTGAAAATCAGCTCTCACCGGTAACTTTTCGAGGTATTCAACCGAGCCTTTCAGATGATCCGGTGGCAGAATATTGCATGCGAGAAGGCTGCTGTATCCGCTTAAAAGAAGCATCGCAGCCATTAAAAACATACTCGTCGTAGATTTATACTTCATAAATCCTCCTATAGTGTTGTATTATATATTACTAAACATTCTTAGATACAAAAAATTACACTTGAAAACGAAAAACGTTCCGGGAATTTTATCAAATAATAAGAAAGTGAAATTTCTTCATTGTATCTTAATTATACTTTGGTTAAAATAATACGCTTAATTATTGGAATTTTAATAAATTAATAATATTTAATAAAAATGCCGTACAAAAGACGCTCTCTCTTTTCGAAGCTCTTCCTTTTTGCAATTTCCGTTACCCTGATAATGTCCGTAGCTGTATTTATTTCGCTGATGACATTTGATGCCCTTGACCAGCGGGATAAGGCAAGAGACCTGCAAACGTTGATATTGGAAACATATTACCTGAGAACCGAATTTTATGATTCGAGGGATACTGCTTATGTGGCCAGATTCTACCAAAGTATAAGCGCTTTTGGGAAAACATTATCAAATATCAACACCGATTACAAGGAAGTTATAGACGGTGCCAAAAACGACTACAAAGCTGCATTTTCAAAATTCAGGGACTTGATTATCAAACGTGGACTTAACGAAGATTCAGGTCTCGAAGGGGATTTCCGTAAAAATGTCCACGATATCGAAGATATAATTAAAGAAACCGATAACAGCAACATATATGTAGATATGCTTCAGGCAAGGCGAAGTGAAAAAGATTTCATAATGAGAGGTGATGAAAAATACATAACAAAGGTTGAGAATAAAGTTAAGAACATGGTAGATAAAGCGGGAAATCTGCGTATTGACAAAGAAAAAAAGAATCTGATTATACAATATGCTATAAGTTATTTTGAATCATTCAGGGAAATGGCTAAACTTTTTTATGATATTAGTGATGCAAAATATAAAATGGAAAGTCTTGAAAATGACTTCAAGGAATACCTTTCAGACGTAGCAACAGAAAAAGAACATTTTGCCAACCAAATGATTCTGACGCAGTTCATAGTAATTACACTTGCAGTGATACTTTCAATTATTTGGTCTGTATTTATGGCTCGAAAAATAAGCCGTCCAGTAATCAGGCTGAAAATAGCAGCAAGAAGAATTTCCGAGGGTGATTTCGGGCATGAGATTCGTGTGACAAGCAATGACGAAATTGGCGAGCTTGAGCAGTCCTACAACGACCTTAACAATAGCGTTAAGAGCTTGATTGATGAGATGAAAACGCTTACCGGTGCTGCAGCGGAGGGAAAACTTAACGTTAGGGGCGAAGAAGAAAAATTCAAGGGTACTTTCAAGGAGATCATTCACGAGTTCAATGCTACACTCGATAATGTAATTTCACCATTGAATACTTCTGCTGAATATTTCCACAGGATATCCATTGGCGACCTGCCGCCAAAAATAAGCGAGGACTTCAAAGGCGAGTTCAATAAGATAAAAGAGAACCTGAATACCTGTATAGAGTCTATAAACAACCTGTCCGAAGATGCCAGGATGCTGACTCTCGCGGGCACCGAAGGCAGACTTTCGGTACGAGCCGATGCAAGCAAGCACCGGGGCGACTACCGGAAAATCATTGAGGGCCTTAATAATACCCTTGACGCTATTACGGGGCCAATAAACACAACAGCTAAATATTTCGAACGAATCTCCCGAGGAGACATTTCTGAATCGGTGAAAGAAGAATTTGCCGGTGATTTCAACAGCATGAAAAGCAATATTAACATTGCCATCAATGCAATTAATATGCTTATAACTGATACTCAGACAATTCTTGGAGAAGCACGTAGCGGAAACATGAAGCTGCGTGCGGATTCATCCAGGCACCAAGGCGATTACCGGAAAATTATTGACGGATTCAACGAAACGCTGGATGCAATTATCAATCCGCTCTCTGAGGCAGGAAGGATACTCGAACAAATGGCAAACGGGAACTTTAACGCTATGATGGAAGGCTCATACATCGGGGATTTCGACAAACTGAAATCTGATATCAACAGCTTATCTTATGCATTAAAAGAGACGTTGCTTACACTTGTTGAGGCCATAAACGAATTGTCTGTTGCTGCCCGTGAAATTTCCCATAACACCGAGGCTCTGGCACGTGGCTCGCAAGAACAGATTACGCAGGTGGAAGATGTTGCGGGTGCTGTCGAGGAGATGTCCAAGACCATCTTCGAGAATGCCAATTCCGCACAGATGACAAACAGGATTGCAGCACAGAACAGGCAGGTGGCAATGGATGGCGGGGAAATCGTACGAAGCACCATTGATAAAATGCGAGAAATTGCACGTTTTGTAAAGGAATCTGCTACCAACGTCAGCAAGTTGGGCGAGGCAAGCATGGAAATCGGAGAAATTATCTCTGTGATTGATGATATTGCCGACCAGACAAACCTTCTTGCGTTAAATGCTGCTATCGAAGCTGCACGCGCTGGTGAGCAGGGGCGCGGATTTGCTGTTGTTGCTGACGAGGTCCGTAAATTAGCAGAACGAACCACAGAAGCGACACAGCAGATTGCTGCTATGATAAAGAACATCCAGTCTGAAACCGAGAATGTTGTCCGTATAATGGAACGTGGGAATATAGAGGTGAACAAGGGTATCGAGCTTGCAGACAAAGCAGGTAATTCTCTTATGGAGATAAAAGACAGCTCTCAGAAAGTACTCGAGCACGTCAATATGATTGCTGAAGCAAGTAACGAACAATCCACAACCAGCGAGCAGATCGCCAAGTATGTTCAGTCGATAAATTACGTTATCCAGGAAACTGCACGTGGTATCGAAGATATATCCAATGCTACAGCAAGGATGGACAATTTGTCGGAAAACCTGAAACGCCTGACCGAAAAGTTCAATCTTGAAACTAATGGTGAAAGCAGTAAAGGCCTTCCGGGCCGTAATTCCAATAACGAAAGACTGTTAGAAGGGCCGGATTTTTAACTGATAATCCAAATACAACATAAAAAATGTTGAAAACAGTAAATGCTGTGGAAAACTTGTTAAGAATGATTAGTTATGATTCATTTTATTTTTATTTTGAATATAAGCCTTCATTCAAATCTTCAAGTACATTAGTGTTTGAATTTATATCCTGTTTAGATATATTAAAACCCGATAATTGAACAAACAAGCTATTCTTTTAACCCGGAGGGATTATGAATTTTTCTAAACTGATTATTTACACAGTGATTTTTGTTTTAGTGCTATGCGTTTCAGCTATTGCTCAGGATGAAGCATCAAAATTCCCTGAAAAGCGCGCTATGGTTGGCGTTCACGTTTCCCAGTCTGGCGGGGCTCCATTTGGCGGAGTAGGCGGATATTTTATTAGCGAAGAGTTTTTGCTTGGAGCAAAACTCGGTTTTGAATATGACGGCGGCCCGGAAGACGGAGAATCTGAAACATTTCTTTCATTTGGTATTTTTGGCAGGCTCTACTTCGAAGAAACTTTGTCATTCAGGCCTTTTGTGGAAATGTGCCTGCTTTCTAATTCAACACCTGTCGAAATATATAACCAGGCATCAAACAGAACGAATATTCAGACACAAACGACTGAATCTGTAATGCTTTCTGCCGGCGCTGCATGGCACCCCTACAAGAGTGTGGCTGTTATTGGCTCAATTTCCTTTTTTGATTTTATTTTCGACCCGACAAGATTCAGGGCAGGCATTATGCACCCGACTGTAGGTGTAGAATGGTCTCCCTGGTAATTTTAAATTGTACATAAAAACATTTTAGGGGCAATTTATATGTTAGGGGCGACCGACCGGTCGTCCCTAATCCCCCAACTGATAAATCATTGAATAATTGATTCCATACCTTTTGAATGAAACCCCTTATTTTGCCCCTATGAAAGCAAGCGACAACAGAGTAATGTTTGCCTCAATTGCAAGGAAGTACGATGTTCTGAATGATGTGCTTTCGCTTGGTATTCATCGCCGCTGGAGAAGAACAACGGCCAGGAAATCCGCCCCCCGTTCCGGTATGAGAATCCTCGATTTAGCCGCCGGCACCTGTGATCTGGCTTTGGAATTTAAAAAACACTGCCCGGAATGCAAGGTTCTGGCGACCGATTTCTGCGAGGAAATTCTGGAAGTCGGGATGGAAAAAGCAGATAAAAGAAATGTTGCCATGGAATTTGATATAGCAGATGCAACAAAGCTTTTCTATGAAGACAATGAATTTGATATAGCCTCAATAGCCTTTGGGATAAGGAATACTGAAAATCCGGGAGTCGCAATCTCCGAGATGTCCCGTGTTGTGAAACCCGGGGGGATAGTCGTTGTACTGGAATTTGGAAAGCCGGATGATATAGTATTACCGGTTTATAGAATCTTTGCAAAGTATATTTTTCCTGCTGCCGGCAGGCTGATAGCAGGTTCTGCGGGAGCTTACTCTTACCTCTATGAATCTTCCATGAGTTTCCCCTGCAGGGAAGAATTTGCCGAAATGATGAGGCAGAACGGCAACTTTGTTTCTGTTGAGTGGAAGCCGTTAAGTATGGGAATTGCTTACCTTTATACCGGAATCAGAACCTGAGCAGGTTTCTCCATGTAAGAAACAGTTCCCAGGTTGCCGTTATATCTCGTAAACAGTACTCAGCAATGGTAAGCACTTCGCCTTCATTATATAGCTTCCCGACCATCGAACCGTCCACCCCTTCTGATTTCGGTGACTTTATCCCGAAAGCCCTTGTGTAAAAATCGAAATTATACCTTTTAGTAGCGCCAAAACCTGAGGGTTGGAAGAAAGTCAGTTCATCTGCCAGGTCTATATGCATTGGGTAGTTAAACTTTGTGCCTGCCATCAGGTTGCGTGATGGTCTTAAGCCAAGCAGCGCCGAGCGAAGCATTAGAAATGGTGCGTCAAAACCCCTGCCATTAAATGAGACAAGTTGCGCCTGGGAATATTTTGTCAGAATAATCCAGAAATCCTGCAGAATTTTCTTTTCTGAGGCGATATAACATTTATCGCCTGATTCAAGTTCTTCACTGAGTAAATCATCACCTTCCATACCGGGTTTGGTTGAAAAAGCAGCTTTGTTAATCATAGACCACACGCCGGATTCTTCAAGTTCCATTAGCTGTAAGCCTATGCAAACAACAGTGGAGGTAAGTGGAGACAGTGCCATTTCAAATTTTTTCTGCTCGATTTCTTCTTCGCTTTGCGCTTTTCTCAGTAAATACTCCTGTTGGGATTCGGAAAAATTCTCCCAGGGAATGGGAGCAGTTTCGATATCAAAAACCAGATATTGTTCCATCGGAAAGCCCTGAAATTGTGATTAAGATAAAATAAATCAGAATTTTCTTTTAATCAAACAGTAAAAACACTTAGACGCTGATTTGTAAAGGCATCGTGAATGACTATTTCCTAAGTGATTTGTTTTTTTTATCTTGCCCAAATCTTTTCACCCAAGCAGGATTACAATGGCTAAGAAACAAGTAAGGCGGTCGTCGGTCAAATCGCAGGGCAAACCCCTGATTCCTGAAAAATATCATGACTATATTTATGTAGCGCTTCTTGTCATTTCACTGTTTATATTTTTTGCAGGTGCAATATCCGGGGGCGGATTTGTTGTATCGGATAATATCGCTTCGCTCAGTTTCAAACCATACCTGAACGGCGCTGCCGACGAGGGGCACTTCCCTCTCTGGCTGCCATATATTTTCAGTGGGATGCCAAGCTATGCTTCTCTGCTTGTAACGGGCGAAAGAGTCTGGGATCTTGTAGTAACGATTCAGCTTAGTACGGCTGAGTTTATCGGCTCAATTATTGGCAGCGATGTAGCCCGTGTGTTATTTTATTACATACTATATTCCATCGGCATTTATTACTTGCTAAGGATGAAAAAGCAAAATCGCTTTGTATCATTTTTTGCAGCTTTCGCAGCTACTTTCTCAACAGGCATAATCGTCTGGGTGATGATTGGGCATAATACCAAGCCTGTTGTGATGTCCATGCTTCCCTGGGTGTTTATGTTTATGGAGAGACTGCGCGAAAAGTTTACCATATTGTTTGCCGCATTGCTGGTAGTTGCTATGCACATAATGTTCGAGGCGAGCCACGTCCAGATGATTTTTTACGCCGCTTGCGCAATTGGACTTTACCTTCTCTTCGAATTCATAAGCAGGTTGATATCAAAGCAACAACCAATGAGTGTGCTGAGAGTTGGAGCAATTATACTGGTTGCCGGCGGGCTGTCATACCTTATGTCTGCCGACAGGTATATGTCAGTACAGGAATATACTCCACACTCAACTCGCGGTTCGGCCCCTTTACTGAAAACAGACAAGGATAACCAGCAGAATCAGACAGGCGGGAATGACTACGACTATGCTACTATGTGGTCATTCAGCCCTCAGGAGATTGTTACTTTTATAATTCCGAATTATTTTGGCTTCGGAAAACTGGACTATGAAGGCCAGCTTACAGGGGGCCGGCAAACCAAGCTAATGACTTACTGGGGGCAGAAACCGTTCGAGGATGTTGCGCCCTACATGGGCATTATTATATTCGGGCTTGCAGTAATCGGAATTATCCTTTACAGAAAGATAGTGTTTGTGCAGTTCCTGGCAATGCTGTCGCTTTTTGCCCTGCTGCTGTCATTCGGGTATACATTTCCAATACTATATGACTTCTTCTTTTATAATATTCCCAACTTTGACAAATTCCGTGCGCCGAGCATGGTGCTTGTCCTTATACAATTCGCCTTCCCCATTCTTGCTGCTTATGGATTAACTGGTATTGTTAAAGCATACAAGGATAATCGCGAACAAGGGAAAAAAATAATGAAGATTGCATTTATCGCTTCAGGAGCTTTCCTTGTGATTGGGTTTTTATTCTCTGCTGCATTCAAGGAAACATATTATTCTGCAATCGAATCCTCCGGTTTTCTGCAAAACTATTCTCAGATTGGCGAAGGCGGGATGAATGTACTGAAAGACTTCATCTGGGAATCAATGATTAGCGATTGGTATGTAACTGCTTTCATTGCAGTAGTTGCCGCAGGCCTTGGATTTATCTATATGCGGGGCAGCCTTTCAAAGCCGCTGTTTTTCACTCTTCTCGCCGTGATGCTTGTTTTTGATCTCTGGCGTGTCGGTTACAGGCCAATGGAGGTTTCCGAGGAGGGCATGGCAGACAAGGTATTTGCAAATTATGATTACATAGACTTTATTAAACAGGAAAAGGCATTGTTCAGGGTAGCTGATTTTGTAGCTCAATCACCTAACATACCTGCTTATTACTTCCTCGAGAATATTAACGGGTACCACGCAGCAAAACTAAGGGTTTACCAGGACATGCTTGATGCAACATCAGGCGGTTCTACTTCTATGGTTCAGAGCCCCTTTATGTGGAACCTGCTCAATGCAGTATTTATAATCTATCCACAGGAGCTTGATGTTCCCTGGCTTGAAGAGGTGTTCAGGTCGAGGCAGACTCGCGGGATAGTTTATCTGAACCGCGGAGTTATGGAGCGTGCGCGCTTTGTTAACAGGTACGAAGTTGCTGATGAAAGGGAAATCCTTGACCACCTGAAAAAAGGTGATTTTGATCCGCGGGATCTTGCTTACCTCGAAGAAGATCCCGGAGTAAAAATAGATACTATTAATGGAACCGAAAAAGCAATAATCACTAAATATGCTAACGAGACGATTGAGATCGATGTTGTTGCCAGCGGTACAAACCTGCTCCACCTGAGTGAGGTTTACTATCCTGAAGGGTGGAAAGCATATATTGACGGCATAGAAACTAAAATCTACAAAACAAACTTCCTTCTGCGGAGCATTATTGTACCCGAGGGCCCGCACAAGGTGTCTCTCAAATTTGAATCACCTGCATTCGAGCAGGGCAGGACATACAGTACAATCTCGAACTGGTTTGTGGTTCTGGCTCTTGTTGCAGGCATTTTCCTGGAAGTAAGAAAAAAGAGGAATGCAGGGGGAGAAAAAAAAGGAATAGAGTAGATTATAGGAATTAATTTTATTGAAATGAAACAGAGAGAAAAGTTAAAAAATCTAATAGTTGCTCATTGTAATGAACATGGTAATCGAACCTTTAGTTTACAAGACCTTAATGAAAAGTATAATGATTTTCACATAATTGACATTGGTGGTAAAACCCCGGGAGCAACCGTCAGAAGAATTCAGGTAATTATGGGAAAAATGCTAATCGAAAACCCTGAATACTGTAAAAGATGAATAGGAACAGAGATTATAGAGGAAGATAATTTTCTTCCATTAAGTTAGGAAACAAAAGTTAAAAGCACTTCACCGGGTATATTTACCAAATCGCAATTAACTTTCCCAAACAAAGGGAAATTTTATATATTTGCTTCTTTTTAAACGAAATTAAAGCTATCTATATATAGCGAAACGGAGAATAACACGTGGATCTATTTGAAAGATGCTTTTCATTTACGAGAGCAGACGAAGTTAAGGAAGCCGGGCTTTACCCCTATTTCAGGCCGATAGAAGAGAACGAAGGCCCGGTTGTGATGATAGAAGGCAAGAAGGTGATTATGGCAGGCTCGAACAATTACCTCGGTTTGACTGCCCACCCGAAGGTGAAAGAAGCGGCCATAAAAGCTGTCGAGAAATATGGCACCGGCTGTTCGGGTTCCAGGTACCTTACAGGTACTCTGGACTTGCACATCGAATTGGAAGAACGCCTTGCGAACTTCCTGCATTATGAATCCGTATTGCTTTTCAGCACGGGCTACCAGACAGCCCTCGGTACAATTTCGACACTCGCGCAAAAAGGGGATTATGTAATCTCTGACAAAGAAAACCACGCTTGCATAGTTAATGGTGCTATGATGGCAAAAGGTGCTTTTGCGGAATTTGTTCGTTACAAGCACAACGACATGGAGGATCTCGAGCGTGTTTTGTCGAAAATACCCGACAGTGCAGGCAAATTTATTATAAGCGACGGAGTTTTTTCAGTAACCGGTCAGATAGTGCAGCTCGACAAAATGATTGAAGTTGCACAGAAATATGACGCACGGGTTATGATTGACGATGCCCATGCAGTAGGTGTGATTGGCGAAGGCGGCCGAGGAACAGCCAGCCACTTTGGCCTTGGAGAAGAAACGGACATGACAATGGGTACTTTTTCCAAGACGTTTGCATCTCTCGGTGGATTTGTAGCCGGGCCCGAACGCGTAATTAATTACCTTAAGCACCACTCTCCGGCAATAATTTTCAGCGCCAGCCCGACACCATCTTCATGTGCGGCTACGCTTGCAGCGCTTGGTATCCTGGAAGAGCAACCCGAGCTGGTTGACAGCCTGATTAAAAATGCAGACTACATGCGCAAAGGCTTCAAAGAGCTGGGATTCACCATACTCGAGGAGAGTACAGCAATTGTGCCTGTTATCGTCGGCGAAATCGAAAAAGCATTTATGTTCTGGCGCGGGCTTTATGACAGGGGTATCTTCGTTAATGCGTTTATACCTCCGGGAGTACCACCGAACATGAGTATGATGCGCACGAGCTTCATGGCAACCCACGAGAAAGAGCAACTGGATGAAATCCTCCACGAATTTGAAGTAGTGGGTAAGAACTTAGGGCTCATTTAAAGAATAAAATTATGAACAGCTTTTAATTAATAAACCGCCTCAATAGGGCGGTTTTTTGTATGTATTTACTTCTTTCAATTACAAAAGAATTAATAATCGCTAATCCATAACGTGATATTCCACCTATTTGTTATATTAATCTGCAATACTTTTTCTATTGGTGAGAAATGGCAGAAAATACAGAATTCCTGCCGGCAGAAAGAGCCGGAAAGGATGAAATAAAGAAACAGGCAGATGTAATATCAGCAAGGCATGAATTACAAGGCAGTTTAAATGCCGCCGGAGAAATATTTCTTGTGCTGAATAAACAAAGGCAGATTTTATTTGCCAACGAATCTTTGAAGCATTTCCTTGAAATGGAGAACCTCGAAAGCATATATGGCCTGAGGCTGGGAGAGGCTCTTCAATGCAAGCATAGCGAAGAAGTAAGCGGTTGCGGCACTACGGAGTTCTGCAAAACCTGCGGCGCTGCTAATGCAATTCTCAGTTCTTTGCAGGGTATAAAGGATGTCCGCGAGTGTAGAATAATCCGGAATGATATGGGTGAATCTTATGACTTCAAGGTATGGGCAACGCCATACAAAGTAAGTGATGAACAATTTTCAATACTTGCTCTGATGGATATAAGCGCCCAGAAGAGGCGTGAAGTTTTAGAAAGGACATTCTTCCATGACTTGATGAACACAAGCGGCAGCCTGAAGTCGTTTCTCGACCTGCTCCGCGAAAGCGAGTTGAACCCAATGGAAGAATCAGAGTTTAAAGAAATTGCTTTTGCACTTTCCGAAAGGTTGATTGATGAAATCCGTGCTCAAAGAACGCTGCTTGAAGCTGAAAAAAACGACTTGATATTAAAATTATCACCTGTAAATACCATTGATACTCTTAAGTCAGTATCCAATTATTTTAATAAAAATATTTATTCAAGGGAAAAATCTGTATTAATAAGTGAAAATGCTGTTGACAGCCAAATAGTTACAGATTCAACGCATTTGCAAAGAATACTTGTAAATGCTTTAAAAAATGCACTCGAGGCTTCTGAGCCCGGCGACACAATCACTTTAAGCGTTGAATCATCGGGCGACAATGTGATATTCACTGTCAAAAACCCTGCATTTATGCCGAGGGAAATCCAGCTTCAGCTATTCAACCGTTCATTCTCTACAAAAGGCGTCGGCAGGGGGATTGGCACATACAGCATGAAATTACTTGGTGAGAAATACCTGAAGGGAAAAGTATGGTTCGAATCGGATGAAGATAAAGGCACAACGTTTTTTATCTCAATCCCTTTAGAATTGCGTCAAATAAAGACAGAATCAATAATTTTATGAAGCATAATGTGCCAAATATAGTGTTTATGGGGACGCCTGAGTTTTCGGTTCCTTCACTTGAAGCTACCAGTGAAAAATATGGAGTTAAGGCAGTTGTTACCATACCCGACAAGCCGCAAGGCCGTGGAAGGAAAATAATACCTTCCCCGGTGAAGCAAAAGGCAATTGAGCTTGGGATACCTGTCCTGCAACCCGAAAGCCTTAAGTCACTTGAGTTTGTAGATAAACTTTCAGAATATGAACCTGATATTATTGTTGTAATTGCTTTCAGGATATTGCCCCCGGCGGTTTACAAACTCGCTAAAATCGCCTCATTCAACATTCACGGCAGCCTGTTGCCAAAATATAGGGGTGCAGCTCCGATAAACTGGGCTATTATCAAGGGCGAAACTAAAACCGGGCTTACATCATTTATTCTCAGGGAGAAAGTTGATACCGGCGATATGCTGCTCAAAAAAGAAGTGGCAATAGATGATTCCACGACTGCAGGCGACCTGCATGATAAACTGATGCCGCTGGCTTCAGAGCTGACAATTGAGACAATCGAGCTGATTAAATCAGGCAACTATAAAACAATGCCCCAATCGAATCAAGAAGCTACTCCAGCTCCTAAACTATTCCGCGAAAATTGTAATATAGAATGGAATGCCACCGCACAATCATTGCTCAGGTTTATTCACGGGACCTCGCCCATCCCGGGTTCATGGACTATATTCAATGGCAGGAAGCTGAAGATTCTTCGTGTCAAATTATTTGAAGAAAAAGGCGAGCCCGGGACATATACCATTGGCAGGAAATTTTTAGCCCACTGCCCGGATAACTCATTGGAGCTAATCGAAATTCAAACTGAGGGGAAGGGCATAGTCAGGGTAGAAGACTTTTTGAGGGGCTATCACGGACCTGCAAGTGGTATTTTCTCATCAAATTAGCATTATTGTAATCAAGCTAACAGTTATTAACTCAAAATTTATTTTATATTAAAAGCTCAATGGCTTAATTTTGCTCTACACAGTTTAATTATCAATATAACCGGCCAATGAAAAGAATTGCGGTTTTTACAAGCGGAGGCGATGCCCCCGGAATGAATGCCCACGTCAGGGCAGTAGTCAGGACTGCCAAAGCTCGCGGAGTAGAATGCTTCGGAGTAGTAGGCGGCTATTCAGGAATGATTGAAGGCGAGTTTGTTAAGCTTGACAGGAGAGCTACTGCCAACATAATCGGCAAGGGCGGTACTATTCTTAAAACCAGCCGTTCCAAGGAATTTATGATGCCGGGCGGACGAGCAGCAGCAGCTGAAAGCCTTCGCGAAAATGGCATTGAGGGACTTGTGGCATGCGGTGGCGACGGCACACTTCGCGGAGCACATGCACTCTGGGAAGAGCAGGGTATTCCTGTAGTAGGCACTCCCGGTACGATTGACAATGACCTATATGGCACTTTCTATACAATTGGCTTTGATACAGCTATTAATACTGCAACAGAGGCTATCGACAGGATTCGCGACACAGCCGATTCACATGGCAGGGTATTTATTATAGAGGTGATGGGACGCTATGCCGGCCATATTGCTATGGATGTAGGTATATCAAGCGGAGCAGAGTATATCGCAGTGCCCGAAACTGTAACAAACCTTGATTTGCTATACCAGCGTATCCTGAAACAGGGCAAACACAGCCGTACAATCGTGCTTGTCGGCGAAGGGGATATGTTTGGAGGGGCAGCAAAGATGGCTGAACTTCTTAAAGAAAAGTACGATGTTAGTGCAAAAGTTACTATATTGGGTCATATTCAGCGAGGTGGAGCGCCTACAGTAAGAGACAGGGTTCTTGCAAGCCATCTCGGCGTTGCGGCTGTAGATGCCTTGCTCGAAGGCCAAACGGATATTATGGTTGGCAGGATTCATCATGAGATAACTTATACCCCGCTGGAAGAGACATGGACAAAACAAAAGCCGCTCAGTTCATATTTGTTAGAGCTGGCTGATTTACTCGCATAACAAGGCCCGGGGCCGGGGATTGCTGGAATGAAAAAAGTTGCCCTATTTGAAAGCACGCACAGAAGAGAAGCATACCAATGGGCAGAATTTGCCGCGAAAAAACTTACTTCGCTTGGGATTGAAGTATGCGCTTCACAAGCGTTAATTAACCGGTTCGACGATGCGACAAAAGAATCACTTGTAAGCAAAGAATACATTGATTTCGAAAAATTTGCCGATGTGGTTCTTTCATTTGGCGGCGATGGCACAATGCTTTCGGCTGCCAGGGAGTTCATTGCTACTGGAATGCCGATTATGGGCGTGAATGTTGGCAGACTTGGCTTCCTTGCGGAATTTGCTGTTAAAGAGCTTGACAGATCTCTTGACGATCTCATTCATGGCAACTACAGAATTGTAAGCAGAACGGTTTTTGAAACAAATTTAAACGATGAGAGAGTATTCTCACTGAATGACTTTGTTATTGAGAAGAAAGACACATCCAGGATGATAACCGTTGGCGCATATGCCAATGACAATTACATAGGCGACTACAGGGCGGACGGGCTGATTATGACATTGCCGACAGGTTCTACTGCATATAACCTGTCCTGTGGCGGCCCCATTATTTCACCCAATGCACCTGTTATCTGCCTTACACCAATTTCGCCACATTCACTCACACACAGGCCACTTGTAATTCCTGACACAAATGAAATTAAGCTGAAGTTATATGCTCCAAATGGAATTGCAAACCTCGTTGCGGACGGTCAGGTAACAAGGACTCTGAAAAACAACGAAGCTGTTTCATTCCGTAAGTCGCAGGAAACGGTTAAGCTTATCAAACCTATTGGAAAATCCTTCTTCGACCTGCTGAGGGACAAGTTGCTTTGGGCAAAGCAAGCTGTAAACGATTTGGATGAAGATAAAAGACAGGAATGAAATGACTGAAATTATGGCAGCAATTACCTGGGATGTTAATCCTGACCTGCTTACTCTCGGCCCCCTTAAACTAAGATACTACGGCATTCTCTGGGCGCTTAGTTTCCTGATTGGATACTACATTATGTTTGGTATCTACAAAAGGGAAGGGCTTGGTCAGAAGGAGATGGACATTCTCCTGATTTATATGGTTATTGGTTCGGTAATAGGAGCACGGCTTGGGCATATCTTGTTCTACGACCCGCAGGATTACCTGGAAAATCCTTTAAGGATACTATATATATGGCAGGGTGGGCTTGCAAGTCATGGAGGTGCTGTTGGAGTCCTGCTTGTTCTATGGCTATATACACGAAAATTAAAGAAAATCAACTACATGTGGCTCCTGGACAGGATAGTGATAACCGTGGCTTTGGCAGGTTGCTTTATCCGTCTCGGAAACCTGTTTAACTCAGAAATATACGGCCTCGAAACAGATTTGCCCTGGGGTTTTATTTTTGTGCAGGACAATCAGACCGTACCGAGGCACCCCACCCAGATTTATGAAGCTTTGTGCTACCTTGTTACATTCGTTTACCTTTATATAAGCTACTTTAAAATGAATAGTAAAATACCCCGCGGGCAGTTCTTCGGAATATTCCTGATTCTTGTTTTTGGCGCCCGCTTCTTTATAGAATTTGTAAAGGAGAACCAGGTGCCATTTGAAGAAACCCTTCCGCTGAACATGGGCCAGTTATTAAGTGTCCCGCTTGTAATCATCGGAGCTTACTTCCTGGTTGCTTCCTTTAAAAAGAAAGAGGAATAGCCCGGCAGGAAATATAAGAATTATAAAGGAGCTGTTCGATAAGCAATAGTTACTATTTTTCTGTCATTCCCGCGAAAGCAGGAATCTAAAAATACTGATGAATACTGGATTCCTCCCGCAAATTGGGGGACGGGAATGACAGGAATCCCGACTAAGCGACAGCCCCTGCATTTCAATCCAGAAGAGTTTCTCTTATCTCACAACTGACACTATCCTTGTGAACACTTTATCGCCGGCTCTTAATGTATAGATGTAGTTTCCCATAGCGAGCTCATTTGTGCTAAACCGCACCGCATAAACTCCGGGGCCCTGGAATTCATCAAGTATATTAAGTACCTGGTTGCCATCCATGTCATAGAGTTTTATTTCAATGCTGTTTGGCATTGAAATAACGTACTGAATTTCTGAATATTCGGATGCCGGATTTGGCACATTTCCTTTGAGGAAAATACCGTCCGGTTCATCTTCGATTCCTGTTACACCCGGAGGAAGCAATGGTGTTTCTTGCGGCGGGTTTGGAATTGATGTTGCGGGCGTTTCGACTGAAGTCAGAGTAGTGGAGTTTGCTTCGATTGATAAACCACCGCCAAACATCTCAGTATTTGACCTTTCCAAATTCGGGAAACCAATCAGTGTATCCGGAAGGTTGCTGTTAGTAACATAATAAAAATCACCTTGTAGTTTGCTTGAAGCAACATCGAGAACTATATACCCATGCTGTGTTAAGTTTATATATTTAGCATGTGGATTGCCTGCTAATGAGAGTGTTTCAATCTGCCGGATAACGGGGTCTCGTTCCGGGAGCCCCCATACCCTGATACCTGAAAATTCTCCGAACTCATTCAGGTTGGCTGAAGTAACTGAAGGTGTTGTAAACTCAAATCCGAATGCACCAATCCCCATTTCTTTGTCAAACTCAGGCCAGGGATTTGGTTCAGTGGGATTAACCGGATTAAATTCTAAGTTTAGAGGATTAGGTGATAAATATGCACCGAATGCGGTATGGAAATCGCCAGAAAGAACGCCGAAGTTACGGACATTGTTCTGAAGCAGTGCTCCATAGAATAATGCGCGCTGAACAGGGTAACCGTCCCAGGCATCCATATTGCCTACAGGTAGTTCGCCAAATCCTTCCACCCTGGAACCAACTCCGAATGTCTGCATGAACATCACAGATGAACCAACAAGCTTCCAGGTAGCCTGTGATGAAGCAAGAGCGCCAACAAGCCAGTTGAACTGGGTTTCGTCTATAATCCTGCGCGAGGGGTTGAGATATTCAAGAACAGGAACTTCGCCGTCCAACTGCTTGGGAGAAAGCGGTTTATCCCGGCCGCTGAGGCGTGTTTCTGTCATAAAAAGTTCGAGCAAATTGCCAAACATGAAGTTGCGATAGATTCTTTTCTTGTCGGGATTAATTTCACGGATAGGCATCCACTCGAAATATGCCTGTGTAGAAGCATCCATTCTTTGATTCCAGTCGCCGTCTTGCGGTTTGTGGTTTTCTGCGCCGTCTCTCCAGGAGTCGTTGGCGCTTTCATGGTCATCCCAAATAGCAATCATGGGCAGTTGTTGATGCGCACGCCTCAAATCGGGATCTAACCTGTACTGGGAGAACCTGTTACGGTAATCATCGAGGCTTACACATTTGTTTTCCGGGTAAGCTTCGCGCCCTACCAGATCGGGATGGTAATAGCCGTCTGTACCGTATTCGTAGAAATAATCACCAAGATGAATAATTGCGAAGAGGTCATTCCTTTCTGCAATACGGGCATATGCATTAAAATAACCCCAGTTATAACTTGCGCATGAAACAACGGCAAAACGAAGCCTGTCAATGCTGCCGGCTGGCGCTGTTCTTGTGCGGCCGGTCAATGAGTTTTTTCCATCGTAACTGAATCCGTAGTAATAAACAGTATTGGGTTGCAGCCCTATTACGTCAATCTTAACTGTATAGCCCATAGTCTGGTCGGTAGAAAATTTTCCCGATTGGACAACATTGTTTAGTTCGACATCAGTTGCTACTTTCCAGTCACCTTCATAAACACCTTCGCTTTCCGGTGTTAGACGAGTCCAGATAATTACCGCATCAGAGAGAGGGTCGCCCGATGCAACCCCATGGTAAAACGGGGCAAGTTTTTCGTCAAATAATTCTTCAAGAGTCTGGATTGATTCTATCTTTTCTGTGAAGACAACTTCGCCGACAGGCTCAAGTCCGGGATTTGGCATCAAGTCAGGTATTCTTAATTCAGTGGCAAAAAGATTGGTTGCAAGGGCAACAATAATAAGAGTAATGATGTGCTTCATACTATTTCCTGTAATAATGAAATTATCAGGGCAAAGTAAGCAGTAAAAATAAAGATATAATTAAGGAATTGTGTCGGAAATGTTAATCTGATTCAATTTGAATTCATTCAGTAAATTTAATCCACACATTAGGCACACACAATAAATTACACATCTTGTATTCAGTGCCGAAAGTGTTATATTATTAATTGCAGAAATATTGCAAAACATAAAATCAACGGAGCTGAAATGCCGGCACAGAATGAATTTTTTGCACTTGCAAACCCGGTTTCGGTGCTAACCGGTAAAAGCAAAAAAGACCTCACACGCGACGACCTGATAAAAGTTATCGCAAAAAAAGAAATCGAACGAATCACTTTTCATTACACAGGGATTGACGGAAAAATCAAGGAATTGAAAATTCCCGTATGCAACTGGAAACAAGCTGAGATAGTTCTTACCGAGGGCGAGCGAGTTGACGGTTCATCCCTTTTCAAAGGTCTTGTGGATGCTTCTAATTCAGACTTGTATGTTGTTCCGCTTTACAGGACAGCATTTCTGAATCCATTTGATGACAAAAGCCTTGATTTTATTTGCCGCTTCTTTGACAAGGATGGCAATCTTGCTTCATTTCCACCGGATAATATCTTAATGAACGCAAGTACGCTTCTGAAAAAGAAAACCGGCCTTGAGCTTCATGCATTGGGAGAACTTGAATTTTACCTTATTGGCAAGTATGAGCATGATACCTATCCACTTGGTAAACAGAGGGGTTATCATGCCAGCGGACCGTTTGTAAAATCCGGCTCGATGATTAATGAAATGCTGAAATATATAACCCAGATTACAGGTTCAGTAAAATATGCACATAACGAGGTGGGTTATATAAACAAACTCGAGAGCGATTTCGAGGAATTGAGGGGCAAATCAGCCGAGCAGGTAGAAATTGAGTTCCTGCCTGATTATGTGGAAGATGCTGCAGACAACCTTGTAATAGCAAGCTGGATTATCAGGAACGTTGCATTCAGGCATAATTTTATTGCAACATTCTTCCCCAAGCTCGATGTAGGACATGCCGGAAACGGGCTGCACATTCACATGGCTTTGATGAAAGACGGCAAAAATTTAATGATCGGCAGCAATGGCGCTTTATCTGATGAAGCACTGAAGTTGATCGGTGGCCTTTGCCATTATGCACCAAGCATGACGGCATTTGGTAATATGTGTCCGGCGTCGTACATGCGCCTTGTACCAAACCAGGAAGCGCCTACAAGAGTATGCTGGAGCGAGCGCAACAGAAGCGCTTTGATTCGTGTGCCTCTCGCTTGGACTAACGTTAATAACCTTGCAGGAAAGCTTAACACACATGAATATAAAGCTCTTGAAAACCAACCGGTAAGGCAGACTGTAGAGCTTCGAAGCCCCGACGGAAGCGCAAACTGCCATTTGCTTCTTTCGGGTATTGTAATGGCAGCTGAATGGGGGCTTTCCAACTCACACGAATCGCTGGAACTTGCTTCAAACAGTTACGTTAACGTTGACATTCACAAAACAAATATATCGCTGAACCTGCCGGAGCTTGCTACCAGCTGCACAGAATCTGCTGACAGGCTTCTTCAGCACAGGACACTTTTCGAACGGGAATCTATTTTCCCGAATGTAGTTATTGATTATGTTTCAAGCATGCTTGAAAATGAAAATGACGAAAACCTGAACAACAGGTTAATGGCATTGCCGGAAAATGAAAGGCTTTTCCAGTCACGAAGATTAATGCACAGGGAAATCCATAAGCATTAATTGATAGTCGGATAGTACAAAGTATGTCATGCCTGTGAAAACCGGCAACCGGTAATAACATATAGCCATTGTACAACTTATAAGTAGTTGTTTCTTATTTTTTCATTCCCGCGAAGGCGGGAATTATGTAACAATCAACGTTTCAAGACAAACTTGGCTGTTACTTAGTGTTCCTGCTTTCGCAGGTATGACTGCAGTTTTGGCCTTCGGGCATCCCAAAATATTTAAGACAAATAGGAATTTAATTTTACCGGAGGCATCACCTCTGCCGGTTCTTTGCCTTTGCTGAATATTCTTGCGCCTGTGCTGCCTTTAAGAGTGTATTTATCACCTTCCACATGTATCATGCAACCCTCGCGCAAGCCGACAACAGGCAAATCATTGAATACAAGGTATTCGTTGATCCGGGTTTCACGGGTTTCACCTTTATGAGTTGAACCCGGTTCAGGATCGAGGTAGTGAGGATTAATCTGGAATGGTATCAGATTCAACGCCGTGAAAGTGCCAAGCTCTCTAACAGGCATGTCATTTGTTGTCATTATCGTCGGGCATGTAATGTTTGAGCCTGCACTTGTACCGATGTAGGGTATTCCGTCCATGACCTTGTTTCGCAATTCATCAACTAATCCGAAATCATACAAACCGCTGAGCAGGACAAATGTATTGCCTCCGCCGATAAATACAGCTTCAGCATCCCGAATTGCTTGAACAGGGTCTATATGCTCATGAACAGACTCCAGCTCATATCCAATCTGCCTGAACCTTTCACTGGCTTTTCCTGCATATTCATTATAACTTATTCCTGATGGCCTGGCAAAAGGAACAAATGTAACCTTCTTTATTTCACTGCCTAAGAATGATTTGATTTCGCTTTCGCAATGGTCCAGGTAACCGCTTCCGTGTAATGTAGAATTGCTTACTAATAGTAATTTTTTCATTAATCCGCCTTGTCAAAATGATGATAATCTTTGTATGAATTAAATTCGCCGCCCCAACGCCAGCCGCGTTTTTTGAACTCTTTTACAAGCTTATGATTTATGTCAAAAACACCGGGATTGCCTTTTTTATACTCGCCGCTTCCCGGGCTGGTCTTCCCGTCTTTATAAACAACAGGGTTGAGTAATGGATTAATATCAACAGCCCTGCCGAATGAATGGTTGGACAGGCGTTTTGTCCCTGCAATAAACCTGTAATTAAAAGCAGAGCTATTATTATCCTCCATAGAGGCATCGTCAGACCAGGCGTAGGCGACAATCGGAACAACCTTATCGACCGGGAATTTTGTTTCATCAATAATGCCAAAGAGTTCAATAATATCCTGTTTCACGGACTTATTTACAAGCAACTGGCCTTTTCTCCTGGAGCCGTCGAAGTTAGTGTAATATACATCAATCAGAACAATCGAGTCGAGCACTTGCTTCGGAGCTTCTGTCCCTGTTATGGCTTCACTAAAGGACATATTGCTGTCAATTTTGTAATGATTGCCGTTGAATGATGTGAAAATCAAATAAAATATAAGTATTGGAATAAATCGCTTCATAATTCAAATAATTTGTGGATTTTTTGTTTGCATGTTATGAAAATTCAATTACTTAATGTTAATTTTCCCTCCCCACAAATTAACAAGTACTTTTATTAATCCAAACATAGGAGTGGTTAAATGAGAGAAGTGACTCTTAAAGATGTGATATTGACAGCAATAAGGGCAGAAGAACTTGGCGCAAAAATATATGAAGACCTGGCAGTTATATACGCTTATGACTCAGAGCTAAAGGGGCTTTTCGAGTTTCTCGCAGAGGACGAAGAAGACCATTAGAAGCAATTTGAGAACCTGCTGAAAATTGCCCCTGAGAAAAAATACAAACCTACAGATGTTGACATCTTAAATTTTTCGATGAGCTTGAAAAAATTACCGACCTCAAACCAAGTGATGTAATTTCACTTGCATACCGGTTTGAAAAAGAGGTCGTTCTGTTTTATCTTGGATTAAAAGATATTCTCGGAGGTCATGTTTGGTTCGATTAAATCATCAGGATCGAAAAAGGGTACATGACTAAGCCGGGACAATATAAAACATCAGGCCAATACCGTGGAACAAGCCTTAAACAAAGCAGCAGAGGAAGAGTTTCTTAATATTGGCGGAAGCAGTATCTATAGCTGCAAATGGACGGTAGAAAAGGAATCGGGGCCGCCTTTGGTATTCATGCATGAAGGGCTTGGTTCTGTGGAATCATGGCTGGATATACCTGCTTCGCTTTCAAAAACACTAAGTTGCAATTGTTTCGCATACGACCGCAGGGGCTATGGCAAGTCAGAGGATTATAACTTTGAAGGCGATGCTGAGTTCATGGATAAAGAGGCTGATGTATTTCTTCCAAAATACATTGAAGCAATTGGTATTGATAAGCCTGTTCTAATAGGCCATTCGGATGGAGCTGCCATTTCGCTGATTTACGGTGCGCGCAATCCTGACAAGATATATGGTGTTGTAGCGATTGCAGCACATGCAGTAGTTGATGAAGATGCAATAGAAGGTATAAAAGACACACTTGCAAATTCGCAGGACAAATTGATGGAAAGGCTTGTAAATCTGCATGGGGACAAAGCAGAGCAGGTGCTGAGAAATTGGAGCAGTACATGGCTGTCTGATGAACTCGGCAATTTTGATATTTGTTTTGAGCTAACCTCGCTTTACAGGCCAGTACTTGCAATACAGGGAGAAGACGATAAATACGCCACCGAATGGCAGCTTGAGCAGATTGAGAAGAATCTCCCCGATTGTACTTCTATGATGATTTCCGGTTGGGGGCACAGCCCGCAATACAAGCATAAAAAGCAATTAACATGTATTATCGAACACTTCTACAAGCTGCATTTTATGCGCGGGTTTGGCCTTTCGTTATATCAAGCCTGACAGAAACAATCTTGCTGACACCTTCTTCCTGCATTGTAATGCCATATAGTGTATCGGCTGCTGCCATAGTTTTCTTGTTGTGGGTTACGACAAGGAACTGGGTCCTGTCGCTGAATTTGCGGATTAGAGATACGAATTTGACTATGTTGTTATCATCCAGGGGTGCATCTACTTCATCAAGGATACAAAATGGGCTTGGCTTCACGAGGTAAATGGCAAACAGAAGCGCTATGGCGGTTAGGGTTTTTTCACCGCCTGAAAGCATTTCAATTGTGTGAGGCCTTTTGCCCGGCGGTTTTGCTTTTATATCAATGTCCGCCTCGAGCGGGTCTCCTTCATCAAGTGAAATATCAGCGTCCCCTTCCTTGCCAAATAATGTAATGAAAAGCTCTTTGAAGTTTTCCCTGATTTGTTCGAAGGTTTCTCTGAAATTCCTCTGAGCGGTCTTGTTTATCTCGTCAATAGTTTCAACAAGAGTAATTTCTGATTGCTCAAGGTCTGCTACCTGTTGCTTATAAAACTCGTATCGTTCATTTTCTTTTTCAAATTCCTCGAGAGCCATAAAGTTCACGTTTCCGATTCCGGAAAGTTTTTCCCTTAGGCTGCTAACCTCGGATTCGGCCTCTTCAGTATTAAAATCGGCGTCCGGTTTTTCCAGGGATTCAATATCTGACTGGTAGTTTTCTTTTACTCTCTGGGAGTATGTTTTTATTAGCAACCTGTTTTCACCCGCTTCGAGTTCGGCGCTGAGGATTTTTTCCCTTGAACGGTCAATTCCCTGTCGTGCTGCGTTTAGGTTTCGTTCGGCATCTTCGAGCTGTTCCGCCAGTGATTCTCTTGTATCGCGAAGCATATCCTTCCTGGTCTTTACTTCGTTTGATTCTTTTTCAAGTTCCTCAAGGCGAATCCTGAGCAGCTTTTTTTGTTTGCCAATTTCAATCAACAGTTCATTATTTGTTTCAAGTTCTTTCTTCCGGGAATTATCAACGGAATCAAGGTTTAGGAGCTGAGACTCAAGGCCTTTGATTTCCCTTTCAATTGATTGTTCTTCGCTCTTTATTTTTACTAAGTCAATTTCTGCATTGCGAAGATTCTCATCAGATATTTTCAACTCTTCACTCTTATTATCAAACTGTTTCCTGGACTGGTCAAAATTAATCTCAATTTCCTGTTGCAGGGTTTTTAGTTCTTCAAGTTCCTTCATTTCTCCTGAAGTACTGCCCTCCAATTCAATAATTTCATCTTGAGCTCTTTTTAAACTGCCTGATGAGAAATCAATCTTATTTTCAAGGGATTCCCTGCTTAACTGTAGAGAAGCAAGTTTTTGGCGTTGAGCATCAAGCCCGGTTCTAACTGTATTTATCTCTATATCAAGTTTTTGCAGTTGGAGCGAATCAATTTTATGATTGATTTCTATTTCGTTGCCTGCAATAGCATTTAGTTCTTTTTGCAGCTTGTCATTTTCTTTCCTGACTGCATTAATCCTGATGTTCTTTCCGAGCGCCTTGCCCTCGTTGGCATTCAATGAACCGCTGTAAAAAGAACCGTTTGTATTTACAATGCTGCCGTCAGGAGTGATTGCAACACTAACTTTCCCGGATTTGACTGCATTTTCAGCCAATTCTAAATTTTCAAATAAATAATAGTCAGCAAGAATAATTGAAAGGAATTTCTTAACAGGTTCATCTGCTTCAATAAATGAAACAAGTTTGTTTTCGGCTTCTTTGCGTAAGTTATTTTCGCCTGTAAATTCCAGAATATCATCAAGGATTATGAAGCCTGCCTTACCTTTATTTTCAGCACTCAATCTTGATATGGCACTTTCAGCCTCGCTTTTCGAGGAGACGACGAAATATTTTGCAAATAGCCCAAGAGCTGCTTGCAATGCGGCTTTATAATCATCAGCTATTGAAACTGCCTCATATAGCAGCGTCTTGCCGGACTCTGGTTCCCATTTTTTATCAGTTAATAAAAATTTCTGCTCCGAACCGGCATCGGTAAGGTTTTCAAGGTAAGTGATTGTTGAGTTGTTCGAATTGAGTTTGCTGCTGATTTCATCAGCTTTGATTCTGAAATTGCGAAGCGCCTGTTTTAGAGTTTTTCCCTCATTTTTTCCTTTATCAAGCTTAATTATTAACTTATCAAGATTGGATGATGAACTTTGAATCTCAGCATTTATTGACTTTATTTCTTCATTTTTTTGGAGGAGTTCCTTTTTATATTGGGCAGATTGTTCTTTTTCTTTATCAATTCTCTCTAAGATGTTTTTCTTTCTCCCGGCCAATCTTTGTTCATTGCTTTTAATGGTTTGAATACGGGTTCTTGTATTGATTAACTGTTCATTAAACCTGTCTAATTCTGCCCGGGCATCTGAAACTGAATTTTGGATGTATTCTTTTGCGGATCTAACTTCTTCTGCAGTTTCTTCGAGGGAAGCTTTTTTAGATGTTATTTCAGCGAGCAGCTTTTGTTTTGTAACAATTTCATCATGAATATTTTTCTTGCCGGCTACAGATGACTCTATCTCACCCTCGAGCCTGCCAATCATGTTATTGGCATTATTTAGCTTTTCTTCAAGCAGTGCAATTTCTTTTCCTGTTTCGGCAATATCCGAACTTAGACCTTCTGCCTTTGCAAGAGTATCCGAATATTGTTTTTCGGCTTTTTGTACATCCTGCTTTAGTGCGTTGTAAGTGTGATTTAATTCACTTATGTCCTTTTCCTGTTTGCTGTGCTCGTTCTGAAGGGATTTGATTAAATCATCAGCCTTCTTAGTTTCGCTCAACTTAATATCATAATTATACTTGATGATTTTAAGGTCAAGCTCTTTTACCTGGCTTACGAGCTTGTTGTAGCGGCGTGTTTTTGCTGCCTGCCTTTGCAGTGAGTTAACATTTTTTTCTACTTCCGATAACAGGTCTTTCACCCTTTCCAAGTCGTGTCTGACAGTATCAAGTTTTCTCGATGTCTCCTTACGTCTTAGTTTGTATTTTGTAATTCCTGCAGCCTCCTCAAAGAGGCTTCTGCGTTCATCAACCTTGCCGCTGAGTATTGCCTCGACCATCTTAAGCTCAATGACTGAGTAGGAATCGGGTCCCATCCCGGTATCCATGAATAAGTCATAAATATCGCGCAGGCGGCAGCGTGTATTATTAAGCATATAGCGGCTTTCACCGTTTCGAAGGAGGCGGCGGGTTATTCTAACCTGGGAATATTCAAGAGGGAGTACTCGGTTGTTATTTTCGATAATCATCGAAACTTCGGCCAAGCCCAAAGGTTTCCTGCTTTTAGTTCCATTGAAAATTACATTTTCCATTATATCGGAACGCAGGACAGATGTCTTCTGTTCACCAAGTACCCAGCGGATAGCATCCACTATATTGGTTTTGCCACATCCATTTGGCCCGACAAGAGCAGAAATGCCATCGGTAAATTTAAAATTAGTCTTTTGGGCAAACGACTTAAAACCGAATATTTCTAATTCCGATAAATACATATAATGGCAATTTTAATCCGGAAAAAACAACAAGATAAAAATTCAAAAGAAAATTAAGGCTTTATTGTTTTCCACATTAAAATCCCCTCTTTGGCATTTTAATAAACATTGCGAAAACTGCAAACACAGTTGTATATAACGAAATGGCCAGGCCGTTTTCGATGAAAAAGCTGGTATACGAAAGCTCGCTTGCTTTTATGTAGAAAAAGAAGTAGACCAGGTTATGCACAAGCGAACTTAAGAAAACTATCAAAAGGAACCGGAGGCTTCCGATTGTACGTGCAGTCTTGCCTTCGCGGTAAAAAAAACCGGCGACAAATGCTGCTATTGTCTTTGAGAGTGCGTTTGTACCAACTACATCGTTGGTTATAATATCGAACATCAGGCCAATAAAAAATCCGGCAAATAAACCTGTGAAGCGCCCTTCAGAAAGCGCTATCCAAACTGCGAGAATCAATAGCAGGTCCGGTGTAAAGCCCCATAAACTAAATAGGTTAAGGACAAGGATGTGGACAAGCAGCAGCAGAAGGGTGCTTATTGCATAGCCAATATAGCGCAAACCTCTGTCATTTATACCTTTTTTTCCTGCTGTTACTTTCATCTTACCTTTTGAATGATTTCAGTTTCTCTTCCATTTCGAGTATAAGCTTCCTCCTCTCTTCATCGGGAAGTTCCATTACAACAAATACTTGCTGTACGCTTGCAAAGTCCACGTAGGGCATTATCACAATCTTCAAGAAAAGCGAAGACTGGTCTTTTTCAATCGCCTGAACTTCACCAATAGGGACTTCTTCCGGGTATTTATTGCTGTAGTTTGATGTAATTATTATATCGCCAATCTGTACATCAAAGGATTCGGGAATGTTCTTGAGAAGAAGCTTATCACTTCCATCCCATATAATGATACCATCAATTCCTGCCCTGATAATCTTACCTGAGATCCTAACGTTTCGGTTGAGTATAGATTCGACAAGAGCGTAATTGCTATGGCTTCCTACAACAGTACCAACAAGCCCAGCATCAGTCCTCACCGCCATTCCGGTTTTAATACCGTCTTCGACGCCCTTGTTGATAGTATAATAGTGCCTCAACTCAATTGAATTCTTGCCGACTATTTCTGCGCTCAATATATTTTCCTGTTCCTGTAGCTTATAATTTAACATATCCCGGAGGCGGCGATTTTCAATGAGTGCACTGCGCATCCTGATAACTTCAGATGAAAGCTCAAGGTTGAGCTCTCTAACTGCACGGTTTTCTGTACGGAGAGCTCCCGGATTGGGAATCCATGCGAATAATTCCTGCATCCAACCCACGCTGCCAATAACAAATGCCCGAAAGCCCCCCAGCCGGGACACACCGCCGAGTGAGATCAACGACAGGCTTATGATTACCAGCGAAGTAAATGCTATGTAATCTCTGAACTTAGCAACAAAATTTATGAATCCCTGCATGTTCAGAAATGATTAATAGAGTTAATATATTTGGTTGGTTTAATATCATCTGAGGTAGAGTTCAAAGTAATCCGGCCACCTGTATTTATCAGATTGTCAGCCACACTTCGACTTCGAACGGCGTGACTCATAAAATAACTGCACAAAAAGTGTCTGGCTGAGCGGAGTCGAAACCTGACAATATATAGCGGATAGTATAATACAGGGAATTGTCAAAACAAAACATTTAATATTAATACCTGGAACTTTTAATTAATACTGAAGAGTATTCCGAAAGGCTTTCCATTACCTTGCCTGTTCCCCGGACAACAGCAGTCAGCGGGTCATCAGCTACGTGAACCGGCAGGCTTGTTTCCCGCCTTAATCTTTCATCAAGCCCTTTTAGCAAAGCCCCGCCACCCGAAAGCATAATTCCGCGGTCGAAAATATCCGCGCTGAGCTCCGGCGGAGTCTTTTCAAGCAGGCTGAGCACTGCATTTACAATTTCATTCACACATTCAGAAAGCGCTTCGCGAATGTCTATAGAACTTACCTGAATCATTTTAGGTATGCCGGAGACGAGGTCACGGCCTTTTACTTCAATTTCTATCTCTTCTTCGAGCGGAACCGCAGAGCCAACGCTGCATTTGATCATCTCAGCAGTCCTGTCTCCAATCAATATATTGTGCTGCCTTCGGAAATACTGCAGGATAGCGTTAGTCATTTCGTCGCCGGCGGTTCTGAGCGATACGTCGCTTACAATTCCGGAAAGGGCAATAACAGCTATTTCGGTTGTACCGCCGCCAATATCTACAATCATGTTTCCAACCGGTTCATGTACATTCAGTCCAATGCCGATAGCGCCTGCCATTGGTTCGGCAATCAGGTGAACTTCCTTTGCGCCGGCATGCTCGCAACTGTCTCGAACAGCTCTTTTCTCAACCTCTGTGATTCCGGAAGGCACGCATACAACAATCCTGCGGGCAGGCTGCCATGAAAGCGACACCTTGCGAATGAATGCTCTCAACATGCCTTCGGTTATCTCGAAATCAGCGATAGCACCGTCACGGAGCGGACGGATGATTTTGATGTCGCGGTGTGTCTTGCCGACCATGGACCGGGCATCATGACCGATTGCTATAATATGCTTACTGGAACGGTCGAACGCAACAATCGAAGGCTCATTGAGTACAATACCTTTGCTTTTCATCCAAATAAGGGTATTGGCAGTTCCCAAATCAACTGCTACATCATTTGAAAAGAATCTGAATAGAGCCATGTAGTTTATTAATTATCTACGAGTTAACAGTTTCGCTGCGTCCAAAAATACAAAGATACTGAATTTAAAATAAAAAGAATTTTGATTTGCACTTTTCTTTAATTTCATTACTTTTATATTTCCACTCCGTTAATTTATTGAATTCTGATAATGGCCGAGCAATTCCAATTACGCGATGTGTTCAATCCTGCTGCTGTTGAAAGGCTTGCAGGGGGGATCTCCCGTGCATGGCCGGAATTTAAAAAGGATGATTTTATCACCGATGTGAATTTCAGCCTGCCCGACCTGAATTTCGGAGACAGAAACAAACTGATAATTAACACACTCAAGCAACATCTGCCGGCCGAATTCCCAAAGGCTGCAGAAATACTTGTTAATTCGCTCGGCCCGAAATTAAAAAATGATAGCCTGGAAGGAGTTCAGGGGTTCGAGGTAGTGTCCCTCTGTGGTTACATAAGCCGTCATGGCCTGAATCATTTCGATATATCAATGAACGCCCTGCGCGAAATGACCATGCGTTTCACTGCCGAAGGCGACATTAGGCCTTTCATAGTAAAATATCCGGAGAAATCTATTGAATTGCTTAAAAAATGGGCAAAAGACCCTAACTGCCATGTAAGAAGGCTCGTATCAGAGGGCACAAGGCCCCGGTTACCACTTGGATCATGGCTGGAAATTTTCCGCGATGATCCCGGACCGGTAATCAAACTGCTCAAGATACTCAGGAATGATGAAGTAGAATACGTGCGCCGTTCTGTTGCAAACAACCTGAATGATATCAGCAAGGATAATCCCGGCGCAGTTGTTAAGACTCTTAAGAAATGGCTTAAGAAAAACAACGCAAAAGAAATGCAGAAGCTGGTAAGGCATGCTCTGAGAACTTTGCTGAAGCAGGGCAATCCACAAGCGCTAATGATTGTGGGATATGGTTCAAAACCCGAAATCAAAGTATCCGCCTTTGTCCTGGAGAGTAAAAAAATAAAAATCGGCGACGATTCCCACTTTTCACTAACAATCATCTCCAATTCCGGAAATTCCCAGGACTTAATGATTGATTATGCCGTTTACTACACAAAAGCTAGCGGTAAGCTCGCCAGGAAGGTATTTAAGCTAAGGACGATCACGCTACAACCGGACGATAAAGTAACAATAAGCAAAAAGTTGAACTTCCGCCAGATGACTACCCGCAAGCATTACGCCGGTCAGCATTTACTCGAGATAATCGTAAACGGCGAATCATTCGCTACAAAAGAATTCCACCTCTATGAGTAAAACATTCGAAGAAATCTGTGATTATGCATTATCCTTCGATATGGGTGTGATTGTAAAGCGTTATATTAATGATTATGACATTGCACCATCAGTTGCGGAATTGCATGAACGGGAGCTAAAGCGGTTTCTTACGCTGATTGCATCAAATCCCGGTAAGACATACGGAATGAAAGGCCCGGTTGACGACCTGTGGCATACATTTATCATCTTTACAAAGCAATACTTCGGGTTTTGCGATAACACTCTTGGCAGGTACATTCACCACACGCCGCACAACCCGGGCGACAAAATAGATCCGGGCCCTTACAATGAATTCCTGGAAGACTATGAAAAATACTTTGGTGAGAAGCCATCACCCCGTTTTTGGCCTGCAGTGGGGAATGATCCCGGCGATTGCGGGTTCTGTGAGTAGGGAAGCATTGTAAGAAGTACTCCACATACAAAGTGGAATACATCTTTGGAAATATATTTTTCTACTTCCCTCCCTGCACCATCTCTAAAATCTCTTCTACATACCTGTCATCTTCACCTGCAAGGAGTGCACGAAATGTCCTGTTGCCGAGAGAACCTTTGATTGTGTATTTTCCCTTTGTAATTAATCTGAAATAAGGTTTTCCGCTTCCCCTGTGTGCAACGAGCTTGCCATGTTTTTCCAATATATCCAGGAAATCTTCATCCATTTCGCGATCGAGCAGAAAGTCCCATGCATTGCTGCTTTCGAGGCAGTCACCTGCTTTGATGTATTTGATAATCTTCATATCTGGTTTTAACACAAATTGCTTTTAACAAAGAATAATCTTAATTTTGACTGACTTTGCAGCATAAACCTCAACCAAAAACCGGTACGTCATGCTCTACTATCTTGCCCAGTGGCTACAAAGCAATTTTGATTTGCCCGGCGCAGGCCTGTTTCAGTACATTACATTCCGCGCCGCGGCTGCCGCAATAACTGCGCTATTATTCAGCTTCATCTTCGGTCCGAAAATAATTAAAATACTAAAGAAAAAACAAATCGGCGAACAGGCGAAACGAGAATTGCAGGGAGTCGGCCAGCATTCCATAAAAGCGGGCACCCCGACAATGGGCGGCCTGATTGTGCTTATTGCGTTGATCCTGCCGACTTTGCTATTCGCTCTTTACAATGCATATGTGCTTCTTATCCTTTTTACTACCATAGCCCTCGGTATGGTGGGCTTCCTCGATGATTACCTGAAGGTGATTAAAAAATACCCCAAGGGACTCATCGGTAAATACAAGATGTTCGGGCAGATATTTGTGGGGCTTGTTCTTTCATCGGTTATATATTTTTTCCCGCAGGTGTTCTTCGAAGGTTTTGAGAAAATAAACACATTCACAACAGTACCTTTTGCCAAGAATATAAACATTGATTTTGCTTTTATGTTCATCCCCATTGCTGTATTTATTATTACAGCAACCTCAAATGCAGTGAACCTGACCGACGGCCTTGACGGTCTTTCAATAGGAACTGTCGGAATTACATCACTCGCTGTCGCACTGATAGCTTACGTAAGCGGTAATGCAAAATTTGCGGAATACCTGAACATAATGCACCTGCCGGGTTCAGGCGAGCTTACTGTCTTTTTAGCCGCCCTGGTTGGAGCAGCTCTTGGTTTCCTTTGGTTCAATTCATACCCCGCCCAGATTTTCATGGGTGATACAGGGGCTTTGGCACTCGGGGGAGCTATCGGCGGGCTGATGATTCTCATAAAAAAAGAGTTCCTGCTTCCGATTGTCGGCGGTGTGTTCTTTGCTGAAACTGTTTCAGTAATTATCCAGGTAATGTATTTCAGATATACCAAAGGCAAATATGGCGAAGGAAGAAGAATTTTCAAGATGGCACCTCTGCATCATCACTTCGAGAAATCCGGCTGGCACGAATCCAAGATTGTCACCCGTTTTTATATTATAGCGGTTATTCTTGCCATAATTACCATGACAACATTCAAAATCAGGTAATTCGCAACTTTTACAGATTCGCATTGTTTATATATATGAAATTCCCCGGGATAAAATAATTTCATCTGTTTGATGTTTCATCTTGCAAGGGTGGAATTTATTCCATAATTTCAGGTATCAGGTAATAATCCGTGAAATTCTTATACACATACAAAGGGTTGATAGTTTTTATCGGCCTTGCCCTGTTCGCAAGTTCCTGCCAGGAATTGGATTGTCCTGCTTGCCCTGAAGATACCCGCCCCTTAAAGACTGTTGAGAAATGGCTTGTTCAGAATGGTTCTTATGAAAAAGTAAGAATGGTTTCTTTCAAAAAGTACGATATAGAGGGCAACCTGGTCAAAATGGAAGAATTTCATGACAATGGTGAATTGAAGTCAAGCTCTTTTTATACCAATAACGGTAATACAAGCACTGAGGAACTGAAAAATTACAGCTATGACGGTGTTGTAGAAGAGCAGAGAGAAATTAATTACACATTTGATAAAGATGGAAATGTCGTTCTTAGGCTTGAATATAAGGATGATTCAACTCTTTGCGGAAGGCAGGTATATGAATATGATGAAAAGGGAAATCTTATTAAAAGGATTGAATATAATCCAACAAATGGAGAAACTTTAGAAATAGACTATAGCTACAATTACAATTCTGACGGCATTATTTCCGAAAGGATAATCAGCCCTCATAATGGTTCAGTTTCACAACGCGACAGCATTGTTTACAACGAATACCTTGTAAGGCGTTTTTCATTTGATGAAGCAGGTGTTATAAAACATATCCGGACTTTCCTCTATAACAGATCCGGAAGAATCATTCGCGAAACTATAAGCTCCCCGGAAGGAGAAATCCTCAAAGTCTTCAAATTAGAATATACCTACTATTAAGTATATCGCCGTTTGTAGTAAAGCAAACCTGCACAGCTTAATAACCCGATAACTGCATAAACCACCCAAAACAACCAGGGATTATATTCTTTCCAAAGCATCGCCCTTGCTTCAGAATAGGTGATTCCATTAGTTTCTGCTATTTTACCCTCTCCGCTTAATGAACTCCAATAATCTAAGCTTGTACCATGAGGGGCTTGTATTTTATTAGCAGCTATATGAATTTGCGCAAGGGATTCCTTTTCTGACAATTCGCCATATAGCCAACCGCCGCTAAGGCTGCCGGCACCAAGACCGATTGCAAAAGATATACCCAGGTAGCCCATGTACATGGATTTTTTGCCTTTCGGCGCTAATTCCGCCATAAACTCGGAAAACTTAGGATTGATAGTCATCTCGCCAAATGTATAAACCAGCACACCAATTACAAGAACTAATTCCCAGGCTGTTCCGCAGAGGAGTATGCCTGCCACAATCAGAGCATTTCCTGCAATAATAACGGAAATCTTGTTATGCTTTCGTGTCAGCCATGCGATGAAGGTTACAAATACTATAATCAGGATTGAATTTAATGTGTAAAAGAACTCGTATTTAAGGCCTGTTCCTGCTACGGTGGTCTTGGTAAAAAATGAACCAAGTCCAAGATATTTTACGATGCCATCTGTATCACCCCAGTCGTTGATGTAATTTGGCAAGGTTTCATAGAATTGCATATATATAATTATAAAACCACTCATTGGCAGGACAAACAGCAAAACACGGGGATTAAGGATTCCTTTGAATGTCTCCTGAACCAAACTGTAAGCAAATGATTCAGATTCCCCTGGTTTAAAAAATTGAACAAGCACAAAATTAATGCTGAATATTGCAGCAGAGCCAAAGAATAACAGATCCCATGATAATTCCTTGAATAGGACCGAAAGGAAAGGGCTTGCAAACACAGCAAGGTTTATTAGCATTACTTGTATGCCCCAGGCGGCAGAAGAATTGCGTTCGTCTGTCATACCCGCGATAGCACCTTGGATTATTGGTTTGAAAAGCCCCGAACCGAGACCAAGAATCAAAGCTCCGGAAACGAAAGGCCAGAACTCGCGTTGTGTGCCGAGTATCACATAGCCGGCAATGATGAGCAGGAATGATATGTAAAGCAGCTTTCTCCTGCCATATTTATCGGACAAGCCGCCGCTGAATACCGGTGTGAGGTTCTGCATGAGAGCCCAGGCAAAAAAAATAATGCCTTTTGTTGATTGTTCCCAGAGTAAGCCTCCTGGTTCATCTTTTTGGGCTATATAAACCGGCATTTGGATTAGAACAGCCCAGTAAGCCATTTTCTCAAGCATCTGGATTGAATTTACAAGCCAGAATGATTTGGGAAGTGTATTAATCCGGTTAGCGAGTTCGCTCATTGCTCAGGCTCCAGCGGCCTGAGAACGGTAATGCCGGTGTGCTTCTTAACTGAGTTGATGTACTTTACAAGGTCCTCCTCAATTATCACTTTCTTCTTATCTGTGGAGGCGTGGAGCATTGAAAGCACAAGCCCGGATTGCCTGTAAGCAATACCAATGTGAGAATAATCAAGTCCTTCTATGGATGTAGTGAAGCAAATAATATCACCGGTTTGAATTTGGGCTGTATGTTTTGAGACGAGAGCTTTTGGAATCCAAAAATATGTCCGGTTGTTAATATCTGCTTCAATTTCCTTAAGCTTTGCAATAGATTCAGGTTGGCGGCTGAGTTTTGGATAGTAATGTGGGTTCGCGGACATGAAATCCACATTGAATTTCTTTTCATTACCTCCAATCACAGGTGTTACATCCCGGACAACTCCCTTTCGTACATTGTCATAAATCCAGTCGGCTGTGTAATGAAGGCGGGAAAGATACCCGTCCAACCTGCCTTCCCTGTAGCGTGTGAATGTTACTTCATTAAGCAAATCCTGCTCTGTGTTTTTTCCTTTGGCAATAATTCTTGCAAGACACAATACGTTTTCAAAGAAGGTAACGCAGTCCAGCCCGTTGAAATTAACAATGCAATTTTCGTCGCCGGTTATATCCAGTGTACCTCCTTTGTATGGAATGCCCAGCATTTTAAGCCCAAACCACTTGATGTTATCATCAATTGTGTACAATTCGCGGTTTTCAGCTAAAGCTTTTTCCATTACAGAATCAAAGAAATTACTTACGCCTTCGCCCCTCAAGCGGATAGCTGAACCAGCTAAAAACAGAGAGCTATATGTTAGGAATTCTCTTCTATTCATGAATATTGCAGAGCAGTTCTAATAATTTATCAATCTCATTTTTTTCGAAAGAAATTCCGGAAGCGCCCTTTTTCAGATAATACGAATCAT
This sequence comes from uncultured Hyphomicrobiales bacterium, assembly GCA_964454975.1. Lineage (GTDB taxonomy): Bacteria > Bacteroidota > Ignavibacteria > Kapaibacteriales > UBA2268 > CAYVVD01. Next base: position 58,267 of record CAYVVD010000010.1, read on the forward strand.
CTTCTTTAAGGGTTAACTCAAAATTCCCTTTTTTTGCCAGCAACTTATGAGAGGGCGTCTGCGATTCTTTTTTTCCCCCGTTAGTTGCTTCGTAAACAGAATCAAATTCAAAAATACCTTTGTCCAAAGCTTCATTTACAAGAGCGTCGCACCTCTCGTTTTCCTCAATGCCTGCATGCCCTTTTACCCATACAAACTTAACATTGAATTTGTTCACCAGCTCGTAAAGTGGTTTTAACAGGTCATCGTTTAGCACGGGAGATTTATCTTTTTTTCGCCATCCGTTTCTTACCCACGCATGAATCCAGCCCTTCTCAAATGTATCAACAAGCAGCCTGGAATCGCTATGTAGTTTAACAGAAATCTCCTGATTTTTCAGCACTGAAAGGGCTTCGAGTGCTGCCTGAATTTCCATCCTGTTGTTGGTTGTCATCCTGACTGCTCCGGAGATTTCCCTTCGCTTTTTGCCGGATATCAGAACTGCAGCCCATGCACCCGGTCCGGGATTTCCCCTGCTGGCGCCATCGGTATAAATTATTACCTCGTTTTTCATCGGAGCAATCTAATGAATTCAGGGGAAATGGTGATAATATAAATGCTCTTCAAGGACAAAGCATTAATCATACATGAATAATAAATGAATAAAATATTATGGTCTAATTCCTGATTTTCCCGTATATTTATAGTGTCTTTCTGCGGCGGGGGGAAAATGCCGCAAAAACTCAAAAAGGATTAATCATGATTGAGATTATCGGATTTCAGCCAGGGCCGAGCCGAAGGATTCCGCTGTTTACTATGTCTGTTTCTGCAGGCGTGCCAATTCCAGTTGAGGATGATGTTGACAAGCATATTGACCTGAATGAGTACCTTGTCGAACATCCGGCAGCTACTTTTTTTGCAAAGGTTACCGGCGATTCCATGAAGGATGCCGGTATCAGGGACGGCGACATACTAATTGTGGATACATCAGTTGATGCTTCTGACGGAAGGCTTGTTATTGCATCCATCAACGGTGAATTAAGCATAAGGTATTACAGGGAAATAGACGGTCAGGTATATTTAGAGTCCCAAAACTCACATTTTTTGCCCATAAACATCGGCGATTATATGCGACAACAGGTGATTGGAGTGGTTACTAAAATCATTCACAGCTTTTAGGGTATATTAAATCAGATTTAGGGCATGCTATTTGCTGCCTCAATACCGGCCATAAGAGCCGGTATTTTTGACAAAACCAGCATGAAAGTAAAAAAAATAGTAGAACTGAAAACACAGTACAGCTTCGAAGCACCGCTTTTTCCGGCAGCAGTTACCAAGAAGGACCGCAATGGTAATGGGCAGCCCAAAGAGGAATTGCTCGACCTTAATGAAACGCTCGCTCCTAAGCCTGAGAACATCTTTATTGTCCGGGTAAATGGCGAAAGCATGATTGAAGAGCACATCTACGACGGCGATGTACTGATTGTTGAGCGCGAAACCAAACCAAAAGACGGACAAGTTGTTATAGCGGCACTCAATGGTGAAATGGCTGTCAAAAAGTATCGCGTTAAAGATGGAAAAGTTTACCTGTTCTCAGCTAATAAGAGTTTTCTGCCAATCGAGATAAAGCCGTTCTGGGAATTCCAGATACAGGGAATTGTCCGGCACGTAATCCACAATGTGTAAATAAACTCCCCGTCATTTTTACAAATTAATCCATTAATTAATTCAAATGCCTGAACCGGCTACGATAATCAGGTCTAAACGCAAGACCATTTCAATCGAGATTAGCGAGAAGGCGGAAGTGATAATCCGCGCTCCAAACCGTATTTCTGCGGAAAAGATCAAGGAGTTCATCAGTAATAAGCAGAAATGGATAAATAATAAGCTTAAGATAGTTAAAAGCAGGATTAATTCTAGCCCACAAAAGGAATATATGCCTGGGGAAAGTTTCCTGTTCCTTGGGAAAGAGTACAAACTTGAATATTATAAGGGCTCGCCTGGTATAACATTTAATGGTGAGTCATTCCTGGTTTGCACAGAAAATCCGGATGAGATTAAGGCTCTTCTAAATGAGTGGTATGCTACTGCTTCAAAGAAGATAATCGCTTTTCTTGCAAAAGACATGGCCTCTTCGCACGGATTAAGTTATAAAAGCCTCAGTGTAAATTCTGCACAGAAGCGCTGGGGTTCATGCAATTCAGAGGGCAGGCTTAATTTCAGCAGGAGATTAATACTTGCACCAATCGAAGTAATTAAGTACGTTGTGGCACATGAACTTGCGCACCTGGTTCATCTGAATCATTCGCCGAAGTTCTGGGGCCTGGTTAAGCAGATTTACCCTGAATACAATGGCTACAAGCGCTGGCTAAAGGAAAACGGGCATAAATTAAATCCGGAATGATATGGGCGCCGCAGATATTTCCTGGCTCGGGCTGTTCCTCGGCTCATTAGTATTGATTATCCCTATTGCAATCTTTCTCTACTACAAAACCGGGCTGATCAAAGACACACTCTGGTCATTCGGGCGGATGGCGGTGCAGCTTGTGCTTGTGGGGCTGTATCTGGGTTATATCTTCGAGCTTGATTCAATCTGGGTGAACCTGCTTTGGGTACTGATTATGGCTGTCGCAGCTACAATTACTATAATCAGGCGAAGCGAAATAAAAAGCAAATACTTTGCGTTGCCGATATTTAATGCAATTGTTTTCAGCACAGTGCTTAATGGCGGTATTATAGCGCTTGTTGAAATTGGAACTCAAAGTTTCTTCAATGCCCGTTTCCTTATCCCAATTTCAGGAATGTTGATTGGCAACTGCTTGGGAAGTGCGATAATAGGCATTAGGAGCTTTTATAAATCCCTGATAAAGGACGAGGAAAAATTCAATTACGACCTTGCCTGTGGCGCAACGCGTAACGAAGCGCTCCAGCCGTTTTTTACTGATGCTATGAAAGAGGCTTTCAGCCCGTTAATTGCTAACACAGCTTCCATCGGCCTGATATGGCTGCCGGGTATGATGACCGGCCAGATCCTCGGTGGCAGCGACCCCATGCTTGCAATCAAATACCAGGTGATGATTATTGTCGGTATATTTGTCAGCAGTGTGTTGACAGTATATCTAAGTATCTACGGCTCCAAGACATTTATTTTTAACGAGTGGGACCAATTCGATAAAACCTCCATCCAAGTCGAACGTAATGTAAAGAAGAAGAAAAAGCTAAAGTTTGTTTAAATGTTCAGATTTATCATTCTTTTTACATTCGTTACAGGAATTTTAATATTCAGCCAGAGCAGGGAATTTCTCAGGAGGCCACTCAACAAGGAGACTTTCAGGGAATTCGATGAATACATCCGCAAATATGCTCCCTCTGACAGTGCCGCGCGTGTTGTCCAGAACTTAGCAAACAGACACCACTTTGCTCAACGCTCAGCAGTAGCAATGGGAATTTGCGAGAAATACCGCCCTTTTTTCAAAGACAGAGACCAGTTCATTGATGAACTTGTGAAGCAGTACGAAGAGTATATGCTTACTCAAAAGCCCCAGCCAGACACACGATATCTTTATCTGAATTATATCATGGAAAATGCTCCGTCTGAAAACGCTTTTGTAGCTGTGCAGAGGATTGCACAGCAATATATCGAGGAAAAGCAATGGGATTCTGCAATCTTTGTTATGAAGGATATGCTGCCAATTTTCAAGGACAGCTCATCAAAAATTAATGATTTGATTAGGATTCTCGAAGCACCTGAGCAGGGCCTGAGGATAACAAACCCGGGGGAAGCTATCAACAGCTATCGTGCCGAGTGGGACCCCTGCCCGTCACCTGACGGCAGGGCGCTCTTCTTCAGTGCGAGCCACAGGCCGGGCGGGTATGGCAGATCAGACATCTGGTTTTCAATCATGAAGAACGGCAAATGGCAGAATGCAGTAAATATAGGCGAGCCGATAAACGGTGAATTCGACGAGACTGTTGACAATGTGTGGGTGGATGGAAACGGGCTGATGCTTTCCGGTACATTCGAAGGTACTTTTGGTAAATTCGATATTTATATGATAAAGGCAACTGAAGAGGGCTGGTCGCCTCTTGAACACCTGCCTGCACCTATTAATTCGGAGCATACGGACGAGGGCGGCAACCTGACTGCTGATGGCAGGGCTATTCTGTTTTCATCTGACAGGACGGGCGGAACAGGTGAGTATGTCCCGTTCAACAAGGTGAAGCATGGCGAACAAAACGGGAACATGGATATATATGTATCTATGAAAACAGACTCAGGCTGGAGCGAAACGATTAACCTTGGCACTGTAATCAATACACCTTATGCGGAACGCGCACCTTACCTGCACCCCGACGGGAAAACGCTCTATTTCAGCTCGAGCGGGCATGGCGGGTTGGGAGGTATGGACTTGTATGTATCTCGCAGGCTTAGCGAAGATTCATGGACAGAATGGAGCGAACCTGTAAATCTCGGCAAGGAAATAAACTCTGCTGTTGACGACTGGGGATATACCATCAGCCTGCGGGGTGACAGTGCTTTCTTCGCTGCACGCAACAGGCCAAACAACTACGGCGACTGGGATATTTACTCGATTACACTGCCAGATGAGGCAAAGCCGTATGATGTTGTTACAATTTCCGGCGAGGTGAAGGATGCTAACGGGCGGAAGCTTATCACCCGGATTATTTGGGATGATCTCGAAACAGGTGAAAAAATGGGCGATCTGATGACCGACCCCAGGACAGGTAATTATTTCATCGTGCTGCCAAAGGGCAGGATTTACGGCTACTATGCAGAGAAAAGAGGCTATTATCCCACCTCCGACTATATTGACCTGCGCGATGTTAAAGATATTCGCGAGTTTAAGCAGGACATTATTCTATATTCCGAGGTTGATGTCCGGAAAGGTAAGACTGCAATACCAATCAATAATATATTCTTTGAATTTGACAAGTTCGAACTTAAGCCAGAATCATATCCTGAGCTTAAGCGGCTAAGCAAATTCCTGCAAAAAAATACCGGCTACAAGGTACAAATCGAAGGGCACACAGACGAATCCGGCAGCGAAGTTTACAACATTAACCTGTCGAAACTGCGGGCGGAGTCAGTTAAGAACTACCTTGTGGAATTGGGGCACAATGGCGGGATGTTCATCACTAAAGGATACGGCAATAAAAAGCCAATTTCAGACAACAGCACCGAAGTCGGCAGGGCAAAGAACAGAAGGGTAGAGTTTAAGTTAGTCAGGTAGTTCATAGTACCGGGTACAAAATACGAAGTATCTGCGCCCTCTCCGGGTAAGTGAATAACATCCTTGCCATCAAACCTGTTACGGGCTAAATCCCGGATGAATACATGCTCTAATTTGGATATGATATGACACTCGAAGAATCGGGCTACGATGCCGGCTTGGAAGAATACTGTCAGAGCGGGCATTTCTCTTTAATTGGCGTGGTGCGGGTAAATTCCGAGCACTGGGGCAGATACTACAACTACCTGAAGATGGAAAGACGAAAGAAAGACAAGGAATTTGGCAAAATTGTAAAGAATATATTAAAAATCAAGAAGCAGAATAAGTATTGAGGGGAAATATCAAAATATCAGAAAATTAATTTGTTTATTAAAGGGGACTCTGTGTCTTCTGTGGTTAAATTAACATTCTTTTGATACGATTATGTTGGTTTTATTTCGGGTCATCCCGTCTCATTCTGCTGGGAGTCACCTTCCTTGTTAAGGATGGATTATAAACAGATGCCTGCGCGCGCAGGCATGTCATTTCTATTCTTTTTTCGCTGTTCGTTATACTCTTTTGACTGTTATTAGCTTCACCATACTAATGCTGCAGCTGCTGAACGTGCCCGTTTGATTGCATTTTCCTGGGATTCGCCAAGAGCAGTAATGTGTCCCATTTTGCGGCCCGGGCGGGATTGTTTCTTGTTGTAGAGGTGCAGCCACACGCTGTCGTGGCGGAGTATGGGAACTACGTTCCGTGGCACTCCATTTCCCTTGCGCTCCCCAAGTAAATTGACCATTGCGGCTGCAGGTTTTACAAGTTTAGGCGAGCCAAGGGGCAGGTTGCAGACTGCGCGGATGCAGTTCTCGAACTGGGATGTGTAGCATCCCTCAATTGTATAATGCCCGGAGTTATGCGGGCGTGGTGCAATCTCGTTAATTAGGATGTCACCGTCTTTTGTCAGGAACAGCTCAACCCCGAACACACCAACACCATTGATTGACCTGACACTCGCCAGGGCAATCTCCTGCGCCTTTTTTTGGAGTTCGTCGCTGATTTCCGCCGGTGCAATCACTTCGTGGCAGATGTGCCTGTACTGGATTGTTTCTACGCATGGGTAAACAGCCTTCTCGCCGGATTTATTTATTGCCACGATAACGGCAAGTTCCTTTTGAAAATCAACAAATCTTTCAGCCATCAGCGGCCGTTTTATCTTCTCGTTGTTGAATTTCTCCCATGCTGAACTAACTTCCTCTTCGTTGAACACAGTCGCGTTTCCATATCCGTCATAGCCGTATTTTCGCGCTTTAATAACAAATGGATAGCCATATTCACCACCGAATTTTCGGGCTGCTTCAAGATCCGATAATTCCTCGAATACAGGAACAGGCAGCCCCGCATCCCTGAATGTACACTTCTGGATGTATTTGTCCTGCACCATACGCATTGTTTCCGGTGATGGATATACTTCTACGTATTTTTGTACTTTATCGAGGATTACGGGATCAATAAACTCATTCTCGAGGGTTGCCAAATCGCAGGAGACGGCGAATTTTTCAAGCTCTTCTTCATTCTCCCAGCCATTTGGGAACTCCAGTTTTGTCATGTCGCCCGCAGGAGTGTTCGCATAAGTCTCTATTATTGCTATATTTATGCCCATCCGGTATCCTGCGGCAGCAAGCATTTTTGCGAGTTGGCCTCCTCCCAGAATACCAAGTGTGAATGGGGAATCCAGATTTTTAATTGATGGAATCATTAGTATTTACCATTATTTCACACGAATTTAATTGCAATTAAACAAAAAAAATGTAATATTGTATGGTATAATTTGTTAATTCTATAGCGACTTTAGAGTTACACTAATTAATAAAAGGAGTTTGCTTTCCCGCTACAGCCCAACATTAGCCAGGTACAGCAATCCGAAACATTTACACACCTGAACCAGCCGGTTCTGTCCGGCAGAGTCCTTGTACTCAATCAAAGTTACGAACCAATCAGTGTCTGCTCGCCCAAAAAAGCGATGGTATTGCTTTTTTTGATGAAAGCCGAGATGATTGCAGAGCGTGATGGCAAGGCAATCCGCACAATTGACTGTAGCTTCCCGTTCCCGAGCGTGATTAAGCTTGCATCGTTTGTAAGAATCCCCTACAAAAAGGTTGACCTCTCGCGCAAAAACATTCTCAGGCGAGACAACAACCAGTGCCAATACTGCGGAACAAAGCAGGGTGTCCTTACGATTGACCATATCATACCGCGTTCCAGGGGAGGAGGAGAGACTTGGGAAAACCTTGTAACTGCGTGTGTAAAGTGCAATAACAGGAAAGGCAACCACACACCAGAGGAAGCCCGCATGAAAATGCTGAAACTGCCCAAAAGGCCTAATCACATTTTATTCATTCAGCAGCACGCAGGAGCACTCGACGACAAATGGAGGCCGTTTTTGTTTCTGGATTGATTTGTCCTTCATATAATCCATTTTAAGCCTTATCTAACCAAGGCTGAGGCCTCACAATCTCTACTTAAAAAAACACGTTTGTTAATTTGCCGGAAATTGACAATATTAACCATTGTAACTGAGTTTCCATTCATCCGGAGGATGCAGGCATGGGTAACAAAGCATCCGAAAAAGACAGTCGTTACAAAAAAAACGGCAAATTAAAAACATCATATTATGAAGAAGAACTTGCAAGGCTCCAGCTCGAACTTGTTAAACTGCAGTTATGGGTAAAAGAAAAGGGGCTCAAGGTTGTGATTCTATTCGAGGGGCGCGATGCTGCCGGCAAAGGTGGTGTAATAAAGCGAATCGTAGAGCCTTTGAACCCTCGAGGAGCACGAGTAGTGGCTCTTAACAAACCTTCGGACCACGAAGCAACTCAATGGTATTTCCAGCGATATGTGCAACATCTTCCAGCAGCAGGTGAATTTGTCTTTTTTGACCGCAGCTGGTACAACCGTGCCGGTGTAGAGCGGGTGATGGGATTCTGCAGCGATGAAGAATACCAGGAGTTTATGCGCTCCTGCCCCGAGTTCGAGAAAATGCTCATCCGATCCGGTATAATTCTGCACAAATACTGGTTTTCTGTCAGCGATGAGGAACAGGAAAGGCGTTTCAGAAACCGTGTTACAAATCCTGCCAAGAGATGGAAATTCTCCGAAATGGATCTCGAATCATGGAACAAATGGGTGGAGTACTCTAAAGCAAAAGATATAATGTTCAAATACACCGACACAAAACAGTCCCCCTGGTATGATGTGGAAGCCGACGACAAGAAGCGCGCCCGGCTTAACTGCATAGCACACATCCTTCGGAAAATTCCTTATGAAAACATAATTCCCGGGGAAATAGAACTGCCCCCCCGCAACATAAAGGACAATTACATCCGCCCGCCAATGACCGAATACACAATCGTGGATGAAGGATATTAGTTAATTATCCAACAAGGATGCCTTTGGAACGAATTACGAATTGCCCTGGATTAATATAGGTTGACTTTTTTTTCATTATTTATTGTCCCGAAAGGACGGTAAATAGGTGTAAGTGGTGAGCCGGTAACTACTTAGCTCTGAAAGGAGCGGCAAATTGTTAACCTCAGAGAATACAAAGATTATTCACAGAGGGCATGGGGGCTCGGTATTACGAACAAAGGACTATCTGATTATAAAATAATTTAGGGCGATTCATTGAACTGTCCCTACACAATCTTCATTTGTTTAGATTGGTTTTTATCTTTCCGACTATCTTGCTTTCTAACTATCATCCCAATGTGTTATCTTTGCGTATTGTATTCGACTATTAGAATAATGCATGAAACTCTCTGCAGTTGTAAATCTGTATATTGATATAAAGTACTTTATAATCGGCCTATATAATAACCGGCGGATTATTCTCGAGCTTACAAAGCGCGATTACCAAAAGCTATATAAGGACAAGTACCTTGGCGTTCTCTGGAATTACATCCAGCCGCTGATATTTGCTACTATCCTTTGGTTCCTGTTTACTATCGGCTTCCGTGGCGACAGGGGAATGAAGGATGTACCTTTCTTTATATACCTCTTCACAGGAATTAACGCATGGCATTACTTTTCGCAAAACCTTTCCTCTATGACCGGCGTAATCAACAGCTACTCCTACCTGCTCGAACAGCCGGATTTCAGCATGGGCATGGTTCCCGTAGCAAGATTGCTCGGAGCTGTTATTCCCCATGCAATATTCATGGGGCTGACATTTATTTTTGCCGCTATTGAAGGATTTTACCCGGGGTTATATACAATTCAACTGTTGTATTACCTCTTTGGTATGTACCTGCTTATCCTCGGGATGGGCTGGATATTTGCTTCCACTACACTGTTTGTGGAAGATATTAAAAATCTTGTCCAGCTGATTGTGCAATTCGGCTTCTGGCTGACACCGATATTTTGGGTGCTTGATAGTAAAGTTCCTGAACCATACATTTATTTCTTCAAGCTGAATCCGATGGTATATATACTCCAGGGCTACCGCGACAGTGTTTATGCCGGCAACTGGTTCTGGCAGTATCCTTGGGAAACACTCTACTTTTGGCTTTTCACTATAACGATGCTCGTTGTAGGCTCAGTTGTATTCCGCCGTTTACGTCCACACTTTGCGGAGCTGGCATAAATGGAAGGATTATCTGTAAAATTAGAGGAAGTTAGCAAGTTCTACAAGCAATACACCCACCGGAAGGACAGGCTGAAGGAAGCCCTGAGCATCAGAGGCAGAAAATACCACAAACTTTTTGCAGCTCTTAACAAGGTCAGCCTCGAAGTAAAAAAAGGAGAAATCATTGGTATTGTTGGAAGGAACGGTTCCGGTAAAACAACACTGCTGAAAATCATAGCCGGTATTATCAGCCCGAGTGTGGGAAGAGTGGAGAGGGAAGGAAAAATTTCCGCATTATTTAATTTTGGAGGCGGGCTTAACTCAGACTTTACAGGTGTTGAGAACATAAAGTTTATCTGTTATATGCTTGGCCTGACAGATGAAGAAATCAAAGAGAAGATGCCGCTGATTATTGAATTCTCGGAATTAGGTGATTTCATTTATCAACCTGTAAAGATTTATTCCAGTGGCATGAAGGCGCGTCTCGGCTTTTCGATTTATTCCAATATTAATCCAGATATATTGATTCTCGATGAAGTGCTTGCAGTTGGAGACCAGCTCTTCAAGCGAAAGAGCCTTGCAAAGATGATGGAGTTTTTCGAATCAGGAAAGACTATTTTTTTCGTTTCTCACAGCCCTAACCAGGTAAACAATATATGCACAAGAGCAGTACTGCTTCACAACGGAAGCCTGCTTATGGAGGGCGAAACAAAGGAAATAACTACCTTCTACCAGCGGCTGATATTCGCGAAGCCGGCTCTACAGGAAGAGATGATTGCCGAGCTGAATGAGAAAGGCAGTGTAAAAACGGAAACTATGGATAAGTTAACCGGTGTTGCGAGAATCGAGCAGAAGTATGTTCCTATGGAGATTAGCGAAATAAAACTTTCTGGCAGCAAGGAACAAGGGGGAAATGTTTTCTTGTATGGCGACAGGGTAAACCTCGATTTCTCAGTGGAATTTAGAGAAGAACATCAAAAGATTTCAATAGGGTTTAATATAAGGGACACGAAAAACAACCTTGTGTCATCAAAGCGATTCTTTTTAAAAGATTACAGCAACAATGGAGATATTTCCCCCGGTAACAGGCTTGACATCAGTATCAATTTTGATGCTGCAATAAAACCGGAAATCTATTATATAAATATAGACATTGAATGCCTGCGGGACAACGCTATTTCAAAACTTGCACTTGTCCAGGATGCAGCAGTGTTCAGTATACTTAATGAGGGTGTCGGCCGATTCAACGGAATTGTTAATTTATTTTCAATGAATGAGATGAAAATCACATCGTGAGCCTTAAAAAGTCAAATAATGCAAGATATTACAGCCAACACGGCGAGGATTATATTCTGTGCAAGCTGTTCGATGGAAAACAAAATGGCTTTTATGTCGATGTAGGAGCCTTTGACGGTGTACATCTCAGCAATTCATTTACATTTGAACAGATTGGCTGGAAGGGTGTCTGTATAGAGGCTAATCCTGACTACATTGAATATTGTACAAGGAACAGGCCGGGTTCATATGTAATAAACTGCGCTGCATCAGCGGAGGATAATCCCGAAGGGATTTCTTTTTTTACTGAAAAGTTAGGGCTGCTTTCATCAACTGTTTCCGGCGACGAGCATTTGAAGGATACGTTGGAAAGATATAGTGATCGGGGCATTGAGTTTGAGGGAACAAAGGAAATAACGGTAGACTGCAGGAAAATCGATACAATTCTCGACGATATAGAAATCCCGGGGAACAAGATTGATTTTCTTTCAATCGATACCGAGGGCAACGAATTAGAAGTCCTGAAAGGAATAGACCTGAAAAAATATGATGTACGGGTGATAATTACCGAGGCAAACTCTGAATCTGAAGTCGAAAAACAAAATTCATACCTGTCGGGCTTTGAGTATATTTTTGCCAGGAAAGTATCAGTTAATTGTTTTTTTGTAAAAGCCCCGGAAGATGCAAAAATCATCAGGGAAATAATAATCAGGTGCTTTATTGAGCCGCAGGTTCATCCTCTGGGCATTGAATTTACACAGGTAAAGTTCAGGGAAGGCTTTTACATTGACCAGGGTATCGGCGAGTACATAAATGAAATTGAAACTTACAGGAAGAACCTGGAAAAATCCGTGAAACAGAAGGATGAGCGAATAGAAAATATACTCGGAAGGATTGAGAGGTTATCTAAAGAAAATGAAAGATTAAATTTAAGGGTTGCTCAGCTTAAGGAAGGAAAATCCGTACCGAATGATGAATTCAATGATATTGTTTTATTAAACAAGGAATTAGACAAGTCCAGAGAATCAAACCTTGAAAAAGATGAAGTAATTGATGAGTTAATTACAGAGCTCGAAGAATTGAAAAAGTCTCTCTGGAAACTCGAAGGTGTTTCCGAAAACAAGGAAATTCTTATCAAAAAGAATGAGATAGAGATTAGCAGCCTTAGAAGGAATCTGGACGAAACCGAAAACACATTGGAATTTTATAAAACTGCTAATTTCACCGTACAGGAAGAAAAAAGAAGTCATAATCCGCTAATTGAGTTTATCAAATCAAAGAATAAAAAGTATTACATAAAAGGCCTGGGGAATAAATTAAGCACAAAATTCAATAACATCGGCCTGGCATTAAAGGCAGGTTCAGGCACAGGCAAATACGAACATAAAAAGATAAACCTTAAGGATGAACTCGGCAACCAGTATGGCGATCACAGGACAGGTTGGAAATATTCCGTAAGCCGGCTGGAACCGTTACACAGCAATAACGGGACAAAATTAGATACATTTATCGAAAGACGATTTTGCTGGAAAAGCAACAGAAACTTTCATTACGATGAACCCTGGACAGGTATCATCCACGTACCTCCTTTTCTGCCTGATTGGTATGACAAGCAATGTTCCAACCAGTTGATATTTGCTTCCGTTGGCTGGCGGCAAAGCCTGAAGTACTGCCAGGGCCTGTTCTGCCTCACAGAATATCACAGGAAATACCTTGATTCAGTCCTTGATTTGCCGATTCAGAGCCTTTACCATCCCACGGACTTAGATGTTAATACATGGTCAATTGACAAATACGAGGCGAACAGAAATAAGAGCGTTATCCAGGTGGGATGGTGGTTGCGCAGGCTGCATGCGATATTTGAGCTGGAAGCACCGGGGATGAATAAAATCTTCCTGAAAATGTCACACCCTGACGTTGATAAGTATTTGTCCCGTGAGAAGAGCATAATAGTGAGTGAAGGCAGGTACAGGACTGATTTATATGAATCTGCGCAGGTGCTGAACTATCTGCCTGCAAAAGGATACGATAAGCTGCTATCGGAAAATATATTATTCGCATATTTGTACGACTCAAGTGCGTGTAATCTCGTAATTGAATCCATTGCAAGGGGAACTCCGTTGCTTATTAACAGGCTCGAACCTTTGGAGGAATATCTCGGAGTGGATTACCCGTTGTTTTACGGCAGCCTCCGGGAAGCATCTGCAATGATTGAAAATGAAGAATTAATTTATAGTGCGAACAATTATCTCCTAAACCTTGAAACAAGGAAAAAGCTGAACGGCAATTATTTTTTAGACAGTTTTTATAATTCAGAAATATATAAAAGCCTTCCGGTAAAATGAAATTTGCTCATGTAATTAACCCGGTAAAAGTAGGGACAAACTCTGATTTGTTCATTGCCCAGCCGGTAACTTTCGAAACACAAAAAATTGCAAAAGAATCAGCAATAAATGCCGAAGTGGAGCTTTTTTCCATTAATTATCCTGAAGATGATGAGATAGTGCCTTCTCATTACCAACGTCTCCCTCATCTTGAGCGCTCGATCCTTGATGTTGCTGCATTTGAGGAAAAAAGAAAGCTGCCGGTACTTGCAGATATTCTCCAACGCCTATACGATGCAACAGATGCAGAATATCTCATTTACACTAATGTTGATATTGCCCTTCAGCCCAATTTTTACGACAAGGCGGCAGAATTTGTCGAAGCCGGATACAATGGAATTGTAATAAACCGCAGGACAATCAACGACAGGTTCAGATCTGTTGATGAAATCCCTGAAATGCACAAGGACAAAGGGAAAAAGCATCCCGGTTACGACTGCTTTATTTTCCCGCGGGAGCATTTCCCCGATTACCTGCTTGGAACTGCTTGTATAGGCAGCAACTGGATAGGCAGGGTACTGATTGCAAACCTGATGGCACATTCAGATAATTTCTGTGTGTTCACCGATGAGCATCTTACATTCCACATTGGGGATGATCTATCCTGGCGAAGGAAAAGCCTGGATGATTACCACATGCACAACGAAGTCCAACTATTCGAAATCCTTGGTAAGCTATTGAATAATGAAAAGTCGCATAACAGGCATTTGCTTAGCGATTTCTATGGCTTTCACTCAAACAGGCTGAACAAACTTTCAATTCCTGATAATATTAAAGATTTGAATAGGATTAATAGAAATCTGCCTCTTCCACCGGAAAAGATTTATTACAACTATTACATACCTGACAAACCTGCAGATAAGTGCGAAGTAGAGCCGCTTGTACGGCAGGATCCTATATTTATAGTTGGTTTCCCGCGTTCAGGTACTACACTAATTCAGTCGCTTATATGCACCCAGGAAGGAATTATTTCACTGCCGGAAACTCATGCGTTCAGCGGCCCGAGAAACAGGCTGAAAAATAAGAACAAGGATATTCCGCCGGAAGTATTAATTCAGTTGATTGAGTTACTTAGAAAAAAAATACCTTTTTCCAGGCAAGCTGAAGAGCAATCATTAAAAATGGCAGAATCAGAGGGGCTTTCGTTCAAGATGTTCTTCGAAAACCTGCTGATTGACCATTTTATCGGGAAGTATCAACCTGAAACTATTAAAAACTACCGCTGGGTGGAGAAAACACCGGTTCATCTCCACAACATACCCTATATTCTGCGTGTTTACCCAGGTGCAAAAATTATCTATATGATTCGCCATCCCGAAAAAGCGATAATCTCGAGGCGGAAAAATTTCGGCTTCAACAAGGAAGAGCATACATGGCCGATATCAAAGCACGCATCTAAGTGGCTGCACAGCGTAATGAGTGCCCGGCAGTTTGCTATGGAGTACCCTGGCAAAATATATATTCTGAGGTTGGAGGACCTGGTAAAAGATACTGAGAAGGAGATGAAAAAAGTCTGCAATTTTCTGGATATTGAATTCCGGAAAGACCTGCTCAAGAACAAGGACAAAGTATCAGAGGGTCTGTTTTTCCATTGGGAATTCTGGAAGCACGGTGTAAAATCTGAAATTTCGGATAATATCTCCGGCAGGAAACGTGATCATCTTCCCTTTGTTCAACGCTCCACGCTTTTTTTGATGCTGTTCCCGCTTATGCTTAAATACAAGTATTCACCATTCAAGATGTTATTTGGGCTATGAGCAGCAGAATTCAATTTTATACCAGGTTCAAAATAAAGGAACCCGCCGGCGGGGGTGTCAGGAGGGAACTTCAGATAATAGATGACCTGGAATCTCTTGGGATTGATGTAAAAAGCCCATACGACAATAAGAGTATCCTCGGTGGTCTGGCTCAAAAATTGAAAATTGCGGGCAGGGATGCCAAATGGTGGCAGCCGGGTATTATTACTTACCTTTCAAGGATTAGGTATTATTCTTACCTTTCTGCATCTAAACTCACAAAAGAAACTAAGCTTGTAATTGTTGACGATCCCTTATTTTTTCCTCATGTAATCAAAAAAGCCGATTTATTGGGTATCCCCGTAGCAGCTAATTGCCACAACATTGAAAGCCTGTGCATTCATGATACCAACAGCGAAAATCAGCGGGAACTGCTTAATTATGAGCTTAAATTATATGGTATGGTAAAGCTGGTAATTTGTATATCCTACGAGGAGGCTGTTTTCTTCAGAAATGTCGGGCTGGATGCCATATTCTATCCATATCACCCGTCAATTGAAAGCGAGTCCCGGCTGATTGACCTGAGAAACAAAAGAAGAGAATCCAATAAAGAATATTATCTTTTTGTAGGGAATATAAACAATTATGTATCCCGCGAAGGGCTTGAAATTTTAATAGATTACTGGGCTGGCAGCGATGAACTGAATGACAGGAAAATGGTGATTGCTGGTTTGGGTACGGAAAAATTATTGGATAAAAAATCCCACAACATTGAAATAAAAGGCCCGGTCAGCGAGGATGAACTGAATGAACTGATAATAAAAGCAAAAGCTGCTATTATCTATCAAAGGCGAGGCGCAGGGGCGCTTACTAAAATTGCCGATTTCCTTATAGCCGGGGTGCCGGTTATTGCCAATTTACATGCCGCAAGAAGCTGGATTGGCCGTGAAGGGCTTACAGTTTTCGACGAGCCTGCTGAACTCCCGGCTCTCATTAATTCACATTTCTACAACAATTTTGACTTTCAACAGGGAGCGAATCCCGAAAGACTTAGAAGAAAAATTGAAAAACTGATGGAAAATAATGTCCGCTAATAAGTTAAAATACGGGCCTGATTATATTGTAGCAGGGCCCGAGAAAACCGGCACTACATGGCTCTATTTTACACTACTGCATCACCATGATGTCTTTTTACTGCCCAAGAAAGAGATATATTATTTCTGGGAAAGGCAGGAATTAGGCATTGTGTCCCCACTGCGAATACTCAAAGAACAAAAGAAACATTTTAAGTATTTAAGAAGACATTTTAAAAAAGGAATACCAAGGGCATATAAAAATCCTAAACCATTTTCAAGGCACAAAATTCTAATCTGGTATTTCAATTATTACTTCAGAAAACATGATCTTGATTGGTACAAATCACAGTTTTTAAGGGACGAGGGTCTTGTTGCAGGCGATATAACACCCCGCTATTCATGGTTGAATTTAGATACTATCAGGGGAATTAAAAGGGACTTCCCGCATCTTAAGGTCATTATAAACTTACGAAATCCTGCAGACAGGGACTGGTCATTTGTTAAAATGAAAGCCGTTAGGTTTGGCAAGTATGAAGCGTCGGATTTAAACAGGAAAATATTCAAAGAAAAACTTGATGAAATCTGCCTGGGTTTCTCTTACCCTGAAATGATAAATAACTGGCTCTCAGTCTTTGGAGATGAACAGGTAAAAGTGCTCTCATTTGACAGATTCAAAAAAAATCCCATAGACAATCTAAGGCAGGTATCAAAATTTATAAGGATTGATTTCGGAAAATTTCCTCCGGGTGTCCTGGAAAATGTTAATAAGAAGGTAAACAAAGGGCTCGATATAAAACAGGAAGATTATATGCGGGAAATAATATTCGAGGCAAGGGAGGATGAGATTGAAGAATTAAAAGCGATGTTTCCGGAATTGACTAAAGATTGGACTATCGAGGAGGATCCACGTGAAAAACGCACCTGATTTTCTATGCATAGGACCCAAAAAAACAGCTTCAACCTGGTTGCATCATTGCCTCTCACTGCACCCGGATATTTACCTGACGCCCAAAAAAGAACTTCAATATCTTTGGGAAAGAGATATTTACCCGAATGTTAATTTGAGAGAAATATTAAAAAACAGCCACCCGTATTATGGAAATATCAGAAAGTATGTACGCAACAGGATAAAAAGATACTATTTCCGCAGCTTTCCATTGACTATTGAATATATCCAAAATATCCTGTGGGATATAAAATACCTGAAGAATCCACACACTTTGGATTGGTACCGCTCATTATTCAAACAATCTAATGGCAGGCTCACAGGTGATTTAAGCCCTCAATATGCCCAGCTCAGATTCAAGCAGATTGAACGCATCAAACACGAATTCCCGCATTTAAAAATCCTGATTTTTGTAAGAAACCCGATTGAGCGAGACTGGTCAAGCCTTAAAATGAGTATTTTCAGGATTCGAAATGTAGAACCGGAATATTTCTTTGAGAACTCTTTCGACAAGTATTATCCCAGGTATGTCAATAAAGTGAACTATGTACAAATGCTCAATGACTGGCCCGAGATATTTGGCAAAGACAATGTTTTAATTAAATTTTTCGATGAACTGAAGGCGGACTCTGATAAATTCCTAAATGATATCCTCAATTTCTTAGGAATTGACAATAAAAAAGTAACCGAAAAATTCCGCGAAAAAAGTAAAAAACAGGTTAATAAAGGCGAAAAAATCAAAATGCCGGATAAAGTACGGAAAAAACTTGTAGAGGCAAGGAAAGAAGAGATTATGTTCCTTCATGGAAGATACCCTCAATATACAACAAACTGGTTGGAAAAATACTACCCTGAAGAAATTCATAAATAATTAATTACTAATGCATATCTTAGAGATTATTTTAATTTATTGGAGCGAAAAATGAAAAAGATTCATATTCTAATCACAGTTCTGCTTGCCTTTGCAGTCCTTGTCTCTTGTTCAGAAGAGAAAAAAGGCCCGGAAAAAGATGCCCAAAAACAGGAATTGAGTGTGGATAAAGATAAAAAAGAAGCAAAGAACAAAAAAGGCGCAAAGAAAACCCGAGACAAAGCGAAAAAGGAACTTTCAAAAGAAGCGCAGCTTCAGGGCGAGGCAACAAAACTTTACAGGGATAAGAAATACTCTGAGGCTATTACTAAGCTCGACGAAGCTATTTCAGCAAACAAAGACTTCCTGAAAGCTTATGAAACACGCGCCAAAGTTTTTGCAAAATTAAAAGAAGTTGAGAAGGCAAAGGCCGATATAAACTTTATCCTTAACCATCCTGCTGAGGACGTAACATCTGCAAATGTGAAGAAAAGAGTGAATAAATTCCTCGAATCCCTTGACAAGCCGGATGAAAAAAAGAAAAAAAAGAAATGAATCGCCGGGGCCTGATTTTTTATGTATAGGACCGCCGCGGACAGGCACAACATGGCTTGACAGGAATCTTAGGAAGCACCCGGGAATTTATCTTACACCGAAGAACGAAATACGCTACTTCTGGGAGAGGCAGTATTTTGGTATGCTTACACTGTTCGACCGCTTGTTTACTGGCGACAGGTATTATAAGCATCATAGAAGTTTCCTTATTGCCCGTATAAAAAAGAGGTACTTAAGCATTTTCAGGAATTTTTCCCGAAAAAATATTAAAGACCTTGCCTGGGATCTGCATTATTTTTTGGGCAGACACAATAATAACTGGTATTTGAAATTGTTCCGTCACAAGGACGGCAGGCTTGCAGGGGACATAAGCCCACAGTACTTCACCCTTACAGAAGACAATATCAGAAAGATTAAAGAACTGCTGCCCGGAATAAAAATTATCATTACACTGAGGAACCCTATTGAGCGGGAATGGTCGAGGGCTAAGATGCGATTTTTGCAAACTGAAGGGAAAAAATTTGAAGAGGTTGGAGAAGAGGTATTTGCCAGGACATTCGAAAGAAACCGGAAAAATAACCCAATGTATGTTGAGCTTATTAACAGGTGGCAGGAAGTATTCGGCAGGGAAAATGTTTATGTTGCATTCTTCGACAATCTAATTGAGAACCCGGAATCTTTTATTAATGAGATTACATCTTTCCTCGGGCTTGAAGAATCAATTAAAATTGAAGAACGAACATTGAAAGAAAAGGTTAATAAGGGATTGGAATTAAGCCTTCCGGAAAGGCTGAAAGAATTGCTTGTCAGACTTTACCGTGAGAGCATTATTGAATTGAGTGAATTATACCCGGAACAAGTAAATCGCTGGATTGAGAAATACAATCTCTAAAATAGAATCATCTCCATTATTTTATCCTGTATTAATAATGGGGTGTGTTTTTATCGGACATTTCCTGTTTAAATATCAAGCAATTGTTAATGATTTATTGATTAACGATGACCTTTTCCAGGTATCACATCTTATTCTTGGCGGCGATTTCCGGTCACCCAGCAGGCCGGTTTATTCGTTGCTGTTCACCTGGATTTTTAACAGCTTTGAGGCGATATTTCTTCCCAGGATGCTTTTCCTATGCTTGATGTCTGTAAGTGCTTACATAAGCTTTCTTATTCTTGACAAATATATCGGTAACAAGCAGATTACCGCAATTTCTATTATTGTGGCTTATCTGAATCCTTTCACTAATGAAATGGTAAATTACATCTCCGGCAGCCAGGTAATGCTTGCCTATTTTTTCTCTTCTATAGCTTTGTATTTATCATCATTATATATTTTTAAGGACAAAGGTATATTATCTGCTTCAATTCTTGCGCTGTTTAGCACAGTACTATTTGTTTTTGGCGGGCACACACACAATGGATTATACTTGTTTCCGCTGTTATTATTAGCATTCCCCTGGATAAAAATGTCGGGGAAGAACAAAATAAAACTGCTGCCATTTGCCTTTAATATTATCATGCCCTTATTCACTTTTGCTTATTTCCTTCTCTTTAAAAATGCAACATATCATTACTATGACCGGGGAAAGATTGTAATTTCTATATCAAATATGCTTAACCAATTATTCAGTGCCTTTGAAGAGGCAGGCATTATTTTCTATATGACTTTGGAAGGCAAACTTTTTGAAATCATACTAATCTTTATTATTACTTTTTTTCTATTGTACTTCCTTAATATTGATTTTAAAAGGAAGAAAGCAGGAGCCCCTTTTTATTTCTTTATTTTTTCCTTTGCAGCTCTTGCATTCTCAGCCACTTCGGTATTGACAGTTTTTGTGCCAAGGCACTTATATCTAAGCTCTCTTCCGGTAGCATTTCTATTATGTACAGAGTTACTGAGGATAAGAAACAAATATATAAGAAACGGGATTATAGCGCTGTTTTTTAGCCTTAATTCAGGCGGGTTGATTTATCTTCAGGAAATTGAAATGAATAAATTCTTCCCTGAATATAATACTCTCAAACACTTAATCAGTAAAGAGTCTCCAAAATGGAATAAAAATCCGTATGTATTTGTTGAGGTACAGGATCCGGCGTTCAAGCACAGGCTTGGCTCGAAGAATGCGGGTTCATCTTTTATGCGTATGGTATCGGGCAGAAAAGATATAGTTTCAAATATAGGATATATCAAAGGTTCAATGCCGGCCCCGTTTCTTTACATGGAAAAGGGAAAATTACGCCAATCCAACTATATGAAAGGGGTAGAGAGATTCCGGGAGTGCTACTTCTATACCATTGATAGCCTGAATTACAAAGGGATACGTTACTTCAGTGTTTATTATAACGACACAAGCATAAACTATAAGCTGCAAGGTACTGATTTCAGGGAGTTACTTCCGGGTGAAATCATTAATAGAAATAACAGAATTACCTGGAAGGTAAATGGAAATTACAAAAAAGAACCATTTCCCGCAGATACTCATGCAAGGGATGAATTATCATTTCCTGAAATTCCCTACCAGTTTTCTATCAGCGCTGACAGCTTTGCATACAGGGTTGCATTCAAACCACCCCTGATAAATAATCAATTCAATACCGTGGGATTTCTAAAGGGGCCTGTTGCTATAGCACAAATCAGCAATAGTATTTGTTATATGAATGGGGCTGAGATACTCTTTTCGTATGAAATAAAGCCGGATAACTGGTATGATTCTGAGGTCATGTATAGAGGCGGAATATTATCCATTATTATCAATGGAGCCGAGGTTTACAGCGAGAAAATTAAGAGCCTGAAAAAAATACGGAATATTACAATGAGGAAGGGACTGGCAAAAGAAATGGATTTAAAAATAGCCCGGTTTGAAATTCTTACTCCTTGATTATCTTATAAGAGGCTTTGTTGTTGTGAATTATCAGGTATATTGTCTCCTTCCCCTTGCTAATCATCTCGTTTTTAATCAATTCATATTTATCGGTCTGCTTGTTGTGTTTATAGAAATAAACACTATTCAATGTAAATGGGTTATTTTTAAAACGGCCCCGTATATTTTCAGATTCAATATGTTTAATTAGCCTGAATGTCCTAATATTAAAGCCCTCTTTATCAAAAAACCAGACAATATCAAAGTCAGTATTATAATGGTATTTTAATATCTCTGCATTAAAATGTGAATATCGGTGAGAATAATCGTTTAATAACATACCATTATCATAAGAAAAATTACGATACTGCCCGTAAAAGTGGAATTCAGGGATTGTCTCAGTTATGATTACAATATTTTTTTCATTATCTTTAAAATCAATTGAAGGAATTGCATTATTAAACAACTCCTCCTGCACTTTTGCGCTTTCAATGTATGGATATTGAAGGCCTCTCAGCGATAATATACTATAAAATAGAAATAAAATTGCGAAGGGTATTGCTGCCTTTGGAATTAGTTTATAGATAATCCAAAATACTGCCGGAATAAAAAATACAGAAGGCAAGAAAACATACTTGAGCCTTATTTCACCCGGGTTAGAGATTGGAAGGACAGGCCCTAAATATAAAATACCGCCAAACAATAATGCAAGAAATATATACCAAAAACCAAAGGTAACATCTTTATTCTTTATTTTTTTTGAAAAAAAGAACAGTACAAGGGAAGTAAATACAAAAATTGAAACGGCTGTTAAGTCAAAACCTAAACCAATATATTGAGATATAAAATCCGGTATTGTTTTAATTGTGAATACAATGTTCTCAAATATTGTTTCCAAATTAGCTGAAAACCTCGTGCCCTTACTTGCATAGTGATGGAACTGTAATCCAAAGAATTGAAAATTGATTATATGAGCCAGGCCAATTCCGGCAATCAATGATATTAAGCGAAGGGCTCTTTTCCATATTATCTTCTTGTCTAACAGGACAAGTACAAAAATCGCAAACGGGAAAATATAAGAGGAATTAGAACTGTAGGGCGAAGCTATAAACAACAGAAGAGCAACAACAAACCACAACACATTGAATTTTTCCCTGTCATACAGCCTGGCTGCCGCCAAAAAACCAAGGCTGCCAAACAGGTATCCAAGCATATAATGCGAGCCAATAGCGAATTGTCCGTATTCTATGGAATATGGGTTTACAAATGCAAGAAGCGCAGCGATAAAAGAAAACCTGTCGCTCCCGGATATTCTCCTGAAAATGTGGAATGTAGTGATGGAACAAATGCTATAGATTACATGGAAGAACACCTTGTAGAAAACAATGCTTCCAAAAATTCCGATGTAATTGAATATAAACAGTCCAACAGGCCTGTGGGGTTTCCAAAAGTAATCGCCGAGTGCGCTTGTAATAACAGCCCAATTGTCATCAAAATAGAGTGCTTTGCCAAATGTGCCGTCTGCTTTAATGACTAATTGCACAAGCAACACTGCTCCAAACAGAATTAATGAGCTTATTAGGAGATTATTGTAATTTAACTTTTCTTTCATAATGATTGACAAACTATCAAAATTCAAAATTACAAAAATTTGGGGCATTAATTATATTTTACATTACCAATTAATATATTTTCTCTCCCCCATACTCGCTATATTTGCATAAAAAAACAATGCAAATAAACGAACTGCTGAAACTTGAACTGCCGCTCGTGTTGGCATCGCAATCGCCGCGTCGGAGGCATCTGCTCGAGATGCTGGGGCTGGAATTCAGCGTTAATCCTGCGCACATTGATGAAAACGGCGCGGCATACTCAATCCCGGAAGAACTTGCCACAAGCCTTTCCCTCAAGAAAGCCCGTACTATTGCCCATAAGCTGGACTACTCCGCGATTGTACTCGGCTCCGATACAATAGTGGTGCTGTGCGATAATGTTCTAAATAAGCCTGAAAACCCTGAGCACGCGGTTGAAATGCTCAAAACACTTAGCGGCAACACGCATAGCGTGATTACGGGCATCAGCCTTGTGGAGGCTCAATCCGGAAGGAGCATTTCTAAGGCGGAGCACACACGTGTTACATTCCGCGAGTTGGACGAAGACGAAATCCGGGCTTATGTTGCAGGCGGCTCGCCAATGGACAAGGCAGGCGGATATGGGATACAGGATGATTTCGGCGCTGTTTTTGTAAATAGAGTTGAGGGATGTTATTATAATATCGTGGGACTGCCACTGCAGCTATTTTACAAAACATTGAAAGAATTCAGCCATGCGCTACAAGCACAAGACTAACCTGCATACGGCAACGTTGCTCGGGCCATGGATAATAACCTTTTTTGTATTCTGGCTCTACCCGCTGCTATACTCGTTGTACCTGAGCTTCACAGAATACAAAACATTAACAAACGAAACGGAGTTCATTGGCTTAGCGAATTACATCCGCCTTCTGAATGACCCGCTCTTCTGGAAAGCGTTGGGGAATACTGCAATATTTACATTCGGCACGGTCCCGCTAACAACAGCAATTGCTCTATTCCTTGCGAATATTCTGAACAGGGACAGTCTTCCTTTCCGTCAATTCTTCCGTGCTTCATATTTCA
The DNA here is from genome assembly GCA_964454975.1 of uncultured Hyphomicrobiales bacterium. Classification (GTDB taxonomy): domain Bacteria; phylum Bacteroidota; class Ignavibacteria; order Kapaibacteriales; family UBA2268; genus CAYVVD01. Next base: position 82,441 of record CAYVVD010000010.1, read on the forward strand.
TGCCATCGGTTACTTCGCTTGTTGTCATATCTCTTATATTCACCAACCTCTATATGCGCGACGGCTACATAAGCATGATTAGCACAGCCATAGGCATTCCTTTTCCAGAGCGCGGCATTCTGCAGGAGCCGTCAACGGCTCTGTTCGGGATAATGGCGATGGATGTCTGGATGGCATCGGGATATTACATGGTGTTGTTTCTAGCAGGTATGCAGGCGATCCCTAAAGACCTCTACGAAGCTGCTGACCTTGCCGGCGCCAATGGCTGGCAGAAATTTTTCCGGATTACACTTCCGATGCTCCGGCCGACGCTGCTTTTTGTAGTTGTGATTAATACAATCAAATCTTTCCAGGTGTTCATCGAGATTTTTGTAATGACAAAGGGTGGGCCGCTGGATTCTACTACCACGCTCGTGTACCTTGTTTTTGTAAATGCTTTTGAGCATACCGATATGATGGGCTATGCTGCTGCAATTGCCTATGTTTTATTCGTGATTCTTATTATATTCTCCCTTTTGCAGGTTAAACTGCTCCGGGAAAAGAATTAAGTGGATTCAAGTTTACTTATATCATTCGGGATAGGCTACCTGTGTGGTGCTATCCCTTTTGCCCTGCTCGTAGTTAAGCTGGTAAGCGGGAAGGATGTCTCGCGGGAGGGCTCAGGCAATGTTGGCGCTCATAACAGCATGGATGTAACCGGGAGCAAGCTGGCAGGGCTTGCCGTGCTGCTCCTGGATGTTTTCAAAGGAATTCTTGCGATTCTGCTTGCACAATATTTCTTTGGCAAGCAGCCCTTTGAGTGGTATGCCGCAGCGGTTGGTGCGATTGCAGGACACAACTTTAACGTATTCCTTAAGTTCAAAGGTGGGCGCGGGCTTGCAACGGCAGCGGGGGTCCTCTTTGCTTTAAATACATTTCCCTTAATGCTCTGGCTCGTGATGTACCCAGTAGGGTATTTCATGATAAAAAAGCATGTAAACGTTGCAAGCGCCTTCGCTACGGCAATCCTGCCCCTGCTTGCTTATCGCGCTCCGGATTATATGTTCTACGGCCTTTTCCCCGGATATTACTACGAATTGGATGAATTCAGATTAATGCTTTTAGTATGTGCAGCGCTGATATTGCTGCGTCACATCAGCCCGGTAATGAAAACATACAGTAAATCAATTACGAATTAAAAATTAATCCCGGGTTACGAATTTTAGCTGTGCTGATTGTATCGCTTCATATAATATAAGCGGTTAAATATACCCACATAGGCACACAGGGCAATTTTCATTTTTCATTGTTATTTGATTTTTCCATTATCACATATGCGACGGCGTTTGATTCGGTGTGGGAGAGAGAGACGAACCATTTGTAGTTGCCGTATTTTTCTTTTGTATCGCCATCGAGGATGATCTGTGGTTTGCCGGAGTGGTTGTTGACAATTCCGACTTCTTTGAATTTAAATCCCTGAGTGATGCCGGTTCCGATTGCCTTGCTGAATGATTCTTTTGCAGCGAACCGGGCTGCATAGTGCACAAAACGCTGCTCGTTGAAAGAATCGCAGTATTCCTGCTCGATTTCAGTGTAAATCCGGTTTAAAAAACGGCTGCCATATTTTTCAATGGCAGATTTAATGCGTTCCACTTCAATAATATCGGTTCCGATTCCCTTAACCATGCAATTCCCTGTATTCCTTCAATTTTGTTAGCAATTCCGGCAGCGCTTCGCCGGAAGGCGCGCTCAGGCATGTGTCCATATACGGACTGATTGCTGTTGCATTGGGATTAACCTCGATTACATAAGCGCCGTGGTTCTTCGCGATTACAGGAAGATTTGCTGCCGGATAGACTTCAGCTGAAGTGCCTACGCTGAAGAATACGTCACAGGCAATAGCCGCTTCCTCCGATGAGCGCAATGCTTCAAAAGGCAGCATCTCCCCGAACCAAACCACGTTGGGGCGTATTTTGCCGCCGCAGCTTTTGCAAAGAGGCGCTTCCTCTTCATCAGTGTTTATTTCTTCTTCGCAGGGTGTTTTGCAATCAACACAGTAGTTTTCAATGATATTCCCGTGCAGCTCATAAACATCCCTCGAGCCTGCCCGGTGGTGTAGCCGGTCAACGTTTTGCGTGATTAAAGTAAACTTTGGGAACAGTTCCTGCATCTCCGCTATAGCATAATGCCCGGGATTCGGCTTATTGCTGTAGATAACTTTCCGCCTGTGTTGGTACCAAGACCAAACAAGCCCGGGGTTGGACATGAAGCCATCCATGCTTGCAAGTTCAATCGGATTGAATTTAGCCCAAAGTCCATCCGGGTCGCGGAATGTGGCTATCCCGCTTTCCGCTGAAATTCCGGCTCCGGTGAGCACGGCAACGTGTTCGGCTTCATAAAGCTTTTTAACTGCTTCTTCCGGTATATTCATCTATCAGCCTTTGCGTCGGACAATAACTTCTGACTCGGGTATCTCGACATGGATGAAAGAACTGATCATTCCCATTCCTTCAAGTTCCTGGAGCCGGGCAATCAGCTTATTGTCGAGAATAGTTTCTGTTCTTACAACAACCATACCACTGCTTGTGGCAACGCTTTCGAGCACCTTGTACCCACTTTTCAGCTCGCTGATTGATACTTCCGCTTCCGTACCTGCCTTTTTCTCTTTATCCTTGTTCTTCTTAAAGTTAAACTTTAAAGAATCAGCTCCTTTTGATTCGGATAGAGCTTTTTTCTCTTCAGCAGGTTTTTCCTCTGCAACATCTTCAACAATTTCAACAGGAGTTTCTTTTTCCCGGTTTGCTGTTTCAATCACTTCTTTAGCACGGGATTCGCTTTCTGTTTCACCTCTTTGCTCTTCTTTTGCCTCGGCTTTCTCGTCAGACATAATCTTATAATCCATCAGCTCAGGGATTAAAACAGATAGCCCCGGAGTTTTGGCAAGTTCCTGGAATTCTTTCAGAACGGAAATATTAAACCATGATGAATTCTCCCTGAAGAATTTCATTGCTTCCTTGTGCCGTTTTATAGTCTGTTCGGCTTTTTGCACTACAATGCCTGTTTCCTTAAAGTCGCTTAGCTGGAGCTTTGTAAAGCGGAATACAAGGTTGTGGTACATATTGGAAATGGAAACAATTTGCGATTCCAGCAGCAGGTCATTTCCTTTAATATTATTCGGGAATCCCGAGCCGTCCTGCCTTTCGAACATCTGGCCGATAATTTTTGCATTGTATCGGAATTCCTTTGTGCGTGCAAGGCTTCGCAGGCCATTTGAAAACTTGCCGAAATATAACTCCATGTCAGAAAATTCAAGGTCCCAGGGATCATATATTGCTAACTTTTCTGGAAGCGTAAGCATTACTGAACTGTGGAGCAGAGAGGACAGCACGATGTTTGTAACCTGGGATTCATTCAGGTTCATGCTTTTTGCAATTTCATTCGAAATAGTAGCAACAGAGATATTATGCGGTGTAAAGTAATATTTTTCATTAAGGGAAATGATGTCCGAAACTGCCTGGAAGAGTTGTATAAACAAGGATTTGTTCTCGAAAATCAGGTTGTTGAGCCGCTTCTGAATACCTTTCAGTTGTGAGTTGGATGACTTGAGCTCAGTCATTAGTTCCTGGTTTTGGACTTCAACGTGATGCCTGTCGAATGCAAGTTTAATTGCCTGTATTAATTCAACACGTTCGAACGGTTTGGAGATGAACATCCAGGCGTGACCTTGGTTGATACAGGAGATAATGTCCTTTGGGTTGCTGTATGCTGTCAGAATAATCCTCGTTGCGTTGGGAACGAGGCGAATGCTTCGTTCGAGAAATTCCGAACCTTTCATTTGCGGCATATTCTGGTCCGAAAGGATTACTCCGGGTTCGAAGCCGGCAAGAAGAATCTCGAGAGCTTCCTGACCGGAAGAGGCTTCTTTTACAAAATATAAATCAAAAAAAATCCTGGAGAGCATTTTGAGTATGTTTTTATCGTCATCTACTATTAGTAGTTTTCCCTTGTTGAGACTTGCGGACATCTATTCTCCAAATCGAATAAAATGAAATCCTATATATAAAATATAAAGATAAATTATTAATTAATTTTTAATAATAAATTCAATAAATCACGCAAATCATCGGTAATTATTAGGAACTTGAATTATATTATAGACTTAAATGAACGTGGATTAATTTTGAACTTTTTGAAATGTCGGTGCAACAGGAGATAAAACCCAAAGAATCTCACAATAAAATGCTGATTGTTGAGGACGAGAAGCACACTCTTAAGCTTCTTGGCAATATTTTCGCCAGGCTTTATACTGTCGAGACAGCGCTGAACGGCCCCGAGGCATTGCAGATATTGAACAGGGGCTACAGGCCGGGTGTTATCCTGTCGGATTATTTCATGCCGATAATGAACGGGGACGAGTTCCTCGAAAAATCTATACGGTTTGCACCGGACGCCACGCGTATTATCCTTACCGGCCATACAGAGCCAAAAGAAATCATCCAGGCAATTAACCGCGCGCATGCGTTCATGTACCTGACAAAGCCTGCAAGCAACCTGCAATTATTCCAGTCGGTGCTTATCGGTTTTGAGCATTATAACAAAAAACAGGAACTGAAAGCGCTTCTCAAGACAAAGGGTTCAATTCCAGCTGAATCTGATGATATAGATGTATATAAGAATGAAATAACAGAACTGAAGGCACAGGTTAACACCGTTGAATCAGAAAATTCCAAAATTAAAGAAATAAACGAAGAGCTGGTCTCGCGAACTACTGAGTACGAGGTTGTCATCACAGAGTTCAAGAAAAAAATCGAACAGTATGAGACTGAGTTTTCCCTGTTGCAGTCGCGTAATGCTTATCTTGAGGAAATGAGGGACAGCGCTCAGTCCTCCCACAACCAGCTTATTAATGCTATCAGCAATTTAATTTCTGAAAAGGAAAAATACTTCTTCACCCCACATACTCGCTCGGTTGTAAGAATATGCAATAAACTTTCAGAAGAATTGGGGCTAAACAGCGATACCCGTTCAACAGTAATGATTGCCGCAAAACTGCACAACATAGTAATGTTAACACTGCCCGAAGAATTAAAGCAGTCCTATCCCATGGATCTTGAGGATATCAAGAGCCAGATTTACTTCGAGCATTTTAGCAAGGCGGTAGCTTTTCTATCCGAAATAGAATACCTGCGGGAAGCGGTGTATTCAATTTCACAAATCTGGGAAAATTTTAACGGCAGCGGCTCTCCGAGAGGTATTAAACAGGATGAGATAAGGATAGAGGCTCAAGTAGTGGCTATTGCTAACCGCTTTCACCATTATGTGTATGGTTTGAGTAATGAGCAGGTGGACACTATGATTTCGAGCGGGGAGGCCGTGCAGATTATCCCCGAAAGCCACAAGCGGCATAAGGATGCAATCAGGGAAATTATCAAGCGTTCCCGTGAATTTCGTCCTGATGTTCATATTGCTTTCCAGGAAGTGATTAAGGATAAATCGCTACGCGAAGTAGAACCATGGAAAGATACTGTTCGTGTGAATATCAGCGATATTGACAAGACATTCTTCAAGCTTGCAAAGCACGTAAAAACTGCAATAACAAACCAGGGCACAGCTTATAAATCGGAAGATGAAACTACTGTAACCGCTGGCAAATACACGATTGTAGAAAAGGAAATAAGCACCGGCGATATCAAAATTGGCATGGAAGTGTTGGAGGAAATAAAAACTGTGTCAGGTGTGTTAATAGCTGCGCCGGGGAAAAAAGTGGATGCTGAGCTGATGAAAAAACTGCGCCAGATGCTGGCAAGTGGGCTGATAAAAGAAAAAGTCCTTGTCAAGGCAAAAGAATTCAACTACGGCTTATGATGTTATCTGTTTTTGACTGAACCTTCCGGAAGAGAATTTTTGTATTATTGATTACCGGATAAGATATTATAGCCATTTGTTTGAAGGCCAGGGCCATTATTATGACATATAATATACTCAAAACAGCTTTTTCGAGATTGAGGAGTATTCATTAGATACTTCAATGACACAATCAGCTTCCTTAAGCTTTCTTAGCATTGAACACGACTCCTACATCCGGGACAGGCTTTTCGCCAGAATGTTAAGAGGAAATGGTGAAGAAATATTGGTTCACAATGGAATTTTTTATCTTGAGAACAAGGTATATTAAGAAATTTATCCGGCAGTGTTTTCAAAATTCGATAAAACCGGCAAGGTATTCAGCGTCTTTCAAATGAACGAGAACATTATCTTCAACAAGCCGGGCGACAGCATCCTTAGCCCTTTCGATTTCAACATTGTATTTATAGGCAAAATGCCAGATGTCCAGCGGTTCCGCTGATATTTCCAATGCAAGAAGCTGCCCGAGAGAGAGATCTTTCTTATCTTGAAATATTCTCTTTACAGAATCAAGGAATATGTCAGATTCCTTATCTACCATATGCTTGTTGCTGAAATAGTAATTATCGGTTGTGAGCAGGTCGCAGATGGGGAAGCCACGGTCCGGGCTTTTCAGCAGTGTCGCAAGAAAGCGGAAACTGACTATATAAGGTTCATTTCCAAGGCTGTCGTTCTTCCAGAGGTCGTTCCAAACAATTTCGTCTTCCACCCGGAGCCACTCGAAGAACGCTATTTCTGCATCGGGTAGCTTCATCAGTAAGTCATGCCCCAGCGATTCAGCAAGCAATTCGGCCTGGCGTTCGCTTATACCTTCTAATATCCCGGCGTCAAATTCAACATAGCCGTTTTTTTCGGATTTATTGCGGCAATATTTCAGCAATTCTATAATGTTCATTGTGTGGTTTACGATTAAAGAGTGTGGGTGTTGTTTTAGGGAGCTACAAATTAATAGCTCTGAACCCATAGCCCACGTTTTAAACCGTGGGCTATGGGTTGGGTTGGCTATAGGAATAATTATAATAAATTCATTCTAAGAAATGAAGTAATTCACCACTAAATAAACCAGCCAGATACCAAATACACCAATGTAATATTTGCCTTTGTCTTCAGAACTGAATAATCGTGCAAGGCCAACGCTTATAGCCGCATAGAACCAAATATTAAAGAAACCGATTGAAGTAAGCAGTGTGTTTGAAAGGCTGTCTGGTTCAAGATGCATCAATGAACCGATACTCAGGTTTTGAACAACATCCTGTGCAATTAATATATATAGTATGGTTACGAGTGATTGAGCGCATAGAATATAATGGGGCATTCCCACTGCAACTAACGCATAGCTGTAATTTCCCTGCCCCCCGAGTATTTTAGCCAGGAGAAAGAAAACTAAAGCAATTATCAGCAAAAGGAGTAGCTGTAGCACTGAGAAAAATATTGGTGATAAATAGGCATGTTCATAAACCATATCCATAAAACCACGTGTTTGGTCTAACACCATCTCCATTTCCGATGCAGTTATGTTTCCCTCTTTCAGCTGATCCTGCATCTTCAATTCCTGGACATGAGTTATAAATCCAAGTGATTGGTCTTTCAGGTTTGGAGAAAAAGCAACAATCATGAATGAAAAGGAAATAACAAAGCTGTATATCAAAATCGGGAACAGCCAGTCACCCGCTTTTGGCGTGTGGTATGCCATATTGCTAAATGTTGCGTCAGGCGATGTAAACATGCCTGTCAATTTCTCAGAAAAGCTTAGCTCTTCCGGCAGGTTATGCTCCTCTTCGGGAATTTCCGGTTGGTAATTGTTTTCTTCCATTGTTGCCCCTGTTGATGAACCAATATCTAAATTTAATAATTATCTGTATTATAACGAGTTTTTCTTTGGAAAGTTCTTTGTAATCAATAGCCAATCTTGGCAATTCGGGCACGGGAATTGATTTCTTTGTTTGATAGATTGTTTGTTTTTCGTAAAATGTTCTTCTTTTTTTTTTCGGAAAATGAAAGCTAAGAAACATATTGTTCAATTAATAGCTGTTTTAGTGCTTGCTCTTGCAGCTATTCCATATTTTATCTTTGGAGAAGAGACTAAAGACAGTCCCGGGATGGAAGTTTATAACAAAAGTATTATAGATGTCCCGTTCAGGGATGTTGTTGATACGGTTTTCACACTGTCGGATTCATATATAGAAATTTCTCTAAGTGAACAAGTTGCGAGATTGTACCTGCGAAATGAAGACACAAAGGCTTACAAAATCTCAAGCGGTACGGATAAAATTCACAAGGGGATGAAAACACCGTCCGGATTGTACACTGTACAAAACAAGACTCCACTTGCACGATCTCGCCAATTCAACAATGCGGAGCTGATAAACTGGATTGGGTTTTATTACAACATTGGTTTCCATGGACTCAAAGGCAACTCCTACTACAGTTATCTTGGTAATAAACCAAGCTCACATGGCTGTATCCGCATCGGCAGAGAAGACGGAAAAGATCTTTATGACAATGTAAACCCCGGAACGCCTGTTATAGTTTACGAAAATAAGCCGGCCAGAGTAATTGCGTTTATCTGCAAAGAAGAAATTGGAATTCATGATTTCATTCTTAATCAGAGAGGCTATTATCAAAAAGGAATTCTCGATGAAAGAATCTCATCGCTTTATTCGGGGGATTATTACAAAGTCTGGTTTAACAGGTTGATACTGGATGGCGAAACAATCCTACGGCCAGGGGGATATGATATTGGACTTGCTGAAAAAGTATCTTCAAGGCAGGAATTCTGGTTGCCTGATTTTAAACTTCCAAACTCAATTATAGATAATTTGTCGGTAATACCAATCGAAAGGTATTTTAACGATTAATATCAAGCTTATTATTGATCTTATCTTTGATTTTTGGCGGGATCACATAGCTGTCAGCAGCTTTTTTGCTCAATTCATCCTCTGTTTTTTCATTGCCTTCTTCCGGTGAAATTGCCATTTCTTTTGATTCAGAAACAGGGCTTTCTTTCATCTTGAATGATTTTTCGGATTTATCTACGGGAATATCAACTGTAGCGGCCTTTTCTTTTTTGGTGGTATCATATTTGAGCAAGTCGGAAAATTTAGTAAGCAAACGTATCGCTTTGTCATCGGGTGTTTTAAAAGATTTGATGATTTCATTGCTTGAAGCCGGTGTTGAATTGGCTTTAGCAAAATCCGTTGCAGGATTCGCCATTATGATCTTATTCCCTGATATACTCGTGTTATATAAGCCAAGATGGGGCAGTTTTGTAAAAAAACTAATCACGGGAATCATGAGTTTGTTACCAATTATCACAGCAGGAAGCTCCATCTGTACAACCCTTTTGAAACCGGGGCGCTCCATTGCTACCAAAAATGATGCTGGCAGAAAACTGATTGTGTAATCTTTTGATTTGAGCAGATATTTTCCAAGAACTGCGTCGGCGCCGGGCATAACAAATGAGATTTGGGCCAGGCTGGAATAGTCTGTACCTGCTATTTCTTGAGTGAAAAGAGTCACAGTACGACCATAAGGCTGTAATACTTTGTAATCAGCGTTTAGCAGGCTGAATGAAATTAATATTAATATGGCGGCTAAGTACTTCAATAATAATTAGTATATAGCTTTATTATCGGCAGGGACGAATATACCTTAATAAAATGCCCCGGAGCAGACCGGGGCATTTTTTTAATCAGCAGTTTATCTTCCCGGGATAGGTGAATTTGGGTCTTCACCGGGAACAATGTTGCCTGATGGGTCAACTTTAAGTGATTTTGGTGCAATAATTTCGTGTAATATCATTTCGAATCTTAATGCTGAATACGGTGGAATACCCGGTGGTAAACCCAAATTCTGATAAGCCAGCGCAGAAGGAATCATAAACTCAACGTTAGAACCTTCAGGAGTGAGCAATAACATTTCCTTCCATCCGGGTGGGAGCTGGTCAATTGGCAACCTCTGAGGCTTTCCTGCTTCAAAAGTATCATCGAATTTTTCACCATTCGGGAGGTATGCCCTAAAATCTGCATTTACGATGTCTGCCGAAACAGGCAGTTTACCACTTCCCTTTTCAATGAACCTGTATAGCAATCCACTTTCAGTTTCAACAACACCATCTTTTTCTTTGAATTCGGCAAGCTTTTTCGGGCTTAACTCCTGGAAAACATTTCCCATAGAATCAAGGCGTTTTTTATCGGATTCCATCCTTGCCTGCATTCTTTTCATGTTTATATCCTGGAATTTTGTCATCACAGCCTGCATTTCATCTTGATTCATTATAGACTCATAGCCTGCTAAAGCATCTTTCAAGGCCCTCGTAAACACATCCATATTGATATACAGGCTATCCCTTTGAAAACTTTCACCAATCTGAGTGCCTATTACGTAACTAATACTATCGTCTAATGTCCTTAGGTGTTCAGTAACTTCGCCCTGCTTGATAGCATCGCCGGATACTTTGTGGTCGCAGGCTGCGAAACCAAGAATAACCATCATCGTTATTAAAATTTGTTTATACATATTTGCCCCAATTATTTAGAAATATTTTGTTTAGTACGCTTTCCTTTGTCAATCATTGTAACACCAATAATCACTTTCAGTTACTTAACGGCTGGCTTCTGTCTCTTCAGGGTTGTGAACAATTGTGAAAAGGTGGATTTCCCTGTACTGTCTCGTAATCATCTCGGCGTATTTAAGTGAGTAGTATGTACCGATTGAATATGCTTCGCCACCAGCTGTGTGGAATTTTTTTGCATCGGGAACAAGGTCCCGGATTAGCATATCATGCGATGATTTCTGTGGGACAATAAGTACATTATACCTCTTTCCGTTTTCCTGGTGCAGGTAATCTTCTATCATACCCTGTAGCTCGTCAATAATCAATTCTTCCTGTGGAGAAATTTTCTCATCGGCATGTATAAGCTCCGTCATCATATCCTTAAGTTGGGCTGCCTGTTCGCGCTGGGGTTCAATATTGATGTAGTCCTGAACGCTTTTACGAAGGCGTATGTAATTTTCCTTTGAATCGGCCCTGCGGTATTTATTAAATTTATCCGGATTATAATCAATTTTCCATTCTTTGGCGAACATCTCGAGCATTTCACGCTCTTTTGGGTCCATCTCATCATCAATCATAGCAAGCTGGTGCAGAATACCCAGGATAGCCTCGGCATTTGTTGGCTTAAAGAAGCGTTTGATAAGGTAGTTTGCTTCCTTACGCTCTAAATTCAATGCTTTTTGCATAAGTTCCCAAAGGCTTTTGCCTTCGGCGCCCTTCACCCAAAGCCCGGTTGAAATCAACAGGAATACAAAAGTTTCAAAAAGGTAGAGCGAAGTGTCGAGCATACTTATTAAATCATCTTCAACATAGATATAATACAATCCCCAGAGTACACAATTCAGGAATAACAGCGTAAGGCCCGCGATTGACTGCGAGTCCGCCACTTCCTTTTCATGCTTCCTTTTCCAAATCTTGTTTATTCGCAGGTAAACCTGGATTGTGGTTATCACCAGCGAAATCTGGGTAAGGACTAATACTATCTGAACAAAAGTCTTCATTTGCCTGTATGTTCCCCTGTTCTAAAAACAGAGAACTGCAAATTAGCAACAAGGAATCAATAAAAAAATCCAAAATTCAGTTCTTATATCATTTACGGTACATGATGATGATTGTTTAATAGCCCTTTAATAAGTTTCTCAGGGAAATTTAGCTTTTTATTATTGTGGGTATGTGTTTATTTTGGTGCTATATTGATTAGGTAGAATTTGAACCTGGAAATCATACGCAAAATCTCATCGGGATTTTTCAAAGGGGGGCCATCCGGCTTCCTGGGTTTTTCACGTGTTGTAGCATTTATCTCTGTAATGCTTGGGGCTATGGCGCTTACTGTATCAATGGCGATCCTGGACGGCTTTGACAAGGAGCTTCACAAAAATGCAATACGTTTTACTTCGCACATCAGAGTACAGATGCTTCGCCGGGGGCCTATTTATGAGCCGCAGGAGAAAATCGATAACCTGAAGAAAAACATCCCTGAAATAACAAGTGCATCGGCAATCTATGAAAAGGAGGGATTGATTCGTGCGGATAATTACATTGATGGTGTCCTTATCCGTTCATTCAGCAGGGAAAAAGATTTTACCGCGATTTCGTCAGGGCGAAATTCAAATGAGTTCAATTTCAGTTCAGCCGAAGCAAAGGAAGTTACAATAAGCACGACACTTGCCAATACAACAGGCCTTAAAAAAGGAGATGATATTATTCTCTATGCCCTAAAAACAAATGAAAGGCAATTTTTTCCATCAGCGGGTATATCAATATTCAAAATCAAGGGTATCTACGAAACAGGTTTCACCCAATACGATGAGCTGCTTGTATTCATACCCGAGCAAACTGCGAAAAAACTATTCGGCATGCCGGAATACAGCTGTACTCACATAGAAATCATGCTAAGGGATGCCGAAATGGCGCCGGCAGTATCAACAAGAATCGAAGAGATGCTTGGGTTCCCGCACTTTGTTCTGACAGTATTCGAACTTCACCGCCCCATGTTCGCATGGATTGAACCGCAAAAAGAAACCATTCCCATAGTTCTTGGAATTATCAGTATTGTCGCTGTGCTGAATATAATAACAACATTGTTAATCACTGTAGTGGAGAAAACATCCTCAATTGGAATTCTATCCGCAATGGGCATGCGGCGGCGTGATATAACGCATGTATTTATTTACCACGGTACATCGCTCGGCGCAGGTGGCGCGCTTGCAGGCATGGCGATAGGATTGCTTTTCTGCATTTTGCAGGCAACCTACTCGTTTATTTCGCTCCAGGGCAAGGTATATTTCCTTGACAAGCTGCCGGTCAATCCAGAGCTGTGGCACTATGTTGCAATACTTACGGTTTCTGTTTTGCTCTCATTTTTTGCTACTCTCCTGCCGGCGCTTGTTGCATCACGCGTTAACCCGATAAACGCAATCCGTTTCAGGTAATTAATTAATATTTTATTAATTTAGAATTAACCCTTAGGAGGAGCAAATGCGTAAGATATTGATATTCGCGGGGATACTGCTAATCACCCTTAGCGCGGGGGCCCAGGATGGCACAAATTTGAGCGTCGGGGCGTTCCTCGGTCTGAAGCCTGGCGTAAATGGTACTGATGCCCCGCATGGTCGCAAGAATAAACTTGCTTTTTCGAACCTGCCTGATGTAGGCCTTTCAACGTATATAAACTGGGGACAGGAGAGCGTAGTCGGTGCGCGCGTGGATGTTGCCTACACCAACTATACCTATGGAATTCAGAATTACAGTACCGGAGAAACTTACGACTTCGAACTGCATTATATTACACTCGGCCCTTCACTCCTCGTTAGAGGGTTTATGTTCGGCTTTAACTTCGGAATGCCGATGAGTGCCAAATGGGAGGAGGATATTGACACAGAAATTCTCTCCACTCTCGCTGAGTTCCGCTTCGGATACAACCTGGAGCTATTCAAAGACGAGACCGGATCATTGAACGCATTCATCTACATGGGGTACATGCTTTCAGGGGTTTACAGTGACTACGAAGTGAACGACCCGATGAAAGAGATTGCGCCTGCAAGCCCGCCTGAAGTAATCACCAACGGATTCAACCCACGGGTAGCATCGGCCCTTCTCGGATTCAGCTATGTGTTTAGTTTATAGATTATTTCTTGCGCTGCTTATTATCTCGCCTGTACTTGCACAGGAGGGAAAAAGGTTCGATGTTCCCGCACAAGTGCGGTTTGTGCGCATCTATGGCAGCAACGATGAACGCGATCCGCCAATCCTGCTTATAAATTCGGATAAATACAGCACCGGACCGGCTCTCGGCACAAGCGAACTTACTATCGAAATTGATATTGACGCTGTTTCGCCTCCTGCGATGTACGCAAAGTTCGTTCATTGCGGCCCCGACTGGCGCGAGGACGACAACGTATTCATCAATAGCTCCACCATGCTGCGCACGAGTAACATCCGTTGGGAGACTGCTCCTGCATGGGCTAATTACTACACGTACCGCGGTTACCTTGAAATACCCGGCCTGCAAATTGATTTTAAGTACTCGGGTAACTGGAAGGTAATCTTTTACGAGTATGATTATGATGAGCCGTTTGCCGAAGGGCGTTTTTTTGTGACAGAGCCTATGGCAGATGTGGATGTCCTGCTCTCAACTGATTTCTACTCGCCGGAATTCATCGTAACGAGCACGGCTGTGCAAATCGAAGCCTATGCGCAGAGCAACCAGCAGTTATATGATTCGCAGTTCAAGACTGCCGCCGTTTACAAAAACGGGCGCTGGTACGAGCCCTACATCATTACATCGGATGGCTCGGTAAACACTCTCGATGAAAAATACCGCTATGATTTTAACACTATGACGGGCGGTTCTGCTTCATTCGGGCGGAAGTTCAGGATAAGCGGCCTCCCGGCTGAGAATGGCTACCGCATACTCGAATTGACCGACTATGCACGCTACCCGCGAGTGAACCATGCAGTTCGCCTGCCTTTTTCAGATGATATGCGAGACGGTTCCTTCCGCGAGCGGGACGACGATGGTGTGATGCGTTCCAGCTTCCTTAACCCGGATTATGATGATTACGTCCTCGTTGAGTTTGTGCTTGACCCGTTCGAACACCGCACACGCGAGAGCATTTTCATTTCGGGCAGTTTCAATAACTGGAACCCGGACAGCGACTGGCAGATGCACTTTGATGAGGAAACCAGGTTCTACCGGTTACAGCAGTGGGTGAGGCGCGGCAGGCACAACTACCTATACGCTACGGGCAGGCTCGATGCCGATACCGGCCGGCTGGTTGATTACTCCTATGACGAGTTCGAGGGGAACACCGCGCAGGCGGGGCACAGCTACATCGTGTTTGTCTATTATCGCGATACGCAGTATGGCGGCTACGATGCATTGATTGGCGTAGGCGGTGCCAATATTTACGGTACTTTCAGGAGATAAGATGACAAAGATTGCAATTCTCGGTTACGGCGCAATGGGCCGCGAGGTGGAAAAAGCCGCTGCAGGTAAATTTGAGATTACAGAAATATTTGATTTAGACAGGCTGCTCAAGCCTGATGGGAGCTATAATTTCGACGTGGCGATTGACTTTACTCTGCCGGATGCAGTGCTTGAAAACGCGCGTGTCGTCTCCGGGTTGGGGAAGAATCTTGTAATCGGCACTACCGGCTGGTATGGCAAGGCTGGTGAACTACGCCGGATAATAGAAGGGTCAGGCACGGGCTGCGTATGGGGTTCCAACTTCTCAATCGGGATGCACATGTTCTTACGTATCGTCCGACACGCCGCTGCACTCGTGGACAAAACAACCGACTATGACATATTCGGCCATGAAATACACCACACGCGCAAAAAGGACAGCCCAAGCGGCACGGCGCATACACTGGCGGATATCATTCTCTCCGAAGTGAGCGCGAAAACGGAACTGCTCACTGATACCAGCCACGAACGCATCAAACCGGAGCAGCTTCACTTCAGCTCGACGCGTGGAGGCAGCATACCCGGCAGGCACACAATCTACTTAGACTCCGCCGCCGACACAATAGAGCTTAGCCACAGCGCACGCAACAGGAGCGGTTTCGCCGCAGGCGCTCTACTTGCCGCCGACTGGCTCGCCGACAAAACCGGATTCCACGAGTTCGGCGATGTGATGGAGAAAGTATTGGGGTGATGGGGGAAAATATTTTTTTGATATTTTAATCTAATTAGTTTGGAAAAGTAATATAATCAATAGATGAAACGACTTCTAACTATATTCGGCATGCTGGTGGCACTGCTATTGGCTGGGTTGCTGGTTTCCAACACGATTATGGAGTCCAAACCTGAGCTAAAGGCGGAGATGAGGCTTACCATTCTGCCGAACACCGGCACCGACAAGGCTATCGGGATGCTCAGCGAGCAAGGTCTGCTCCAGCCTCAGTGGTTCTTCCGGCTCGCCTCACGCTATATAATCCATGTTCAGGGCGGTGTGCTTTACGCCGGCAACTATGTAATTACTCCTGGCATGACAAAAGGGGATATCCTTAACAAGGTTTTTTCCGGCGGTAAGCTTTCAACCGTGAGCGTTACATTCCTCGAGGGGCAGACGGTTAAGGAAATGGCTGCAATCGCAGCGAAGCAGTTCGATTTCAAGGTGCAGGATTTTATTGCGCTTTGCAAGAAGGATTCGCTGCTGAGGCATTATGGCATAAAAGCGGAAAGTGCAGAGGGATACCTTCTGCCCGATACATACGAGTTCTACAAAGGGGCTACGGCTGATGAAGTAATCCACAAGCTGCTGGAACACCACAAAACCCTTTGGACTCCTGCAAACAAGGCAAAGCTGGAAAAGCTGAAAATGACGCGGCATGAACTGCTCACGCTTGCATCAATCGTTGAGGCGGAAACACCTTCACCGGATGAGATGCCTTGCATCGCAGGTGTATATGTGAACCGCCTGCGGGACGGCTGGCCTCTTCAGGCTGATCCGACAGTGGCTTACTCGCTTGGAGTAAAGCGGCCACTCACGAGCCGGGACCTGGAATACAAAAGCAAATACAATACCTACCAAAATCCCGGATTACCACCCGGGCCGATAAATAATCCCGGTAGCGCTGCTATCTCAGCCTCGCTCAATCCCGAAAAGCATGATTATTACTTCTTCGTCGCAAAAGGTGACGGAAGCGGGCTGCACAACTTCGCTGAGAACCTTGCTACCCACAATAACAACCGTATAATATATAAGCGGAATTTGAGGAACAGAAATTAAGATTTCGTCATGAAAACGTGTAGAAGTGTGATATACAAAAAGAAAGCCGCACCATTTCACTCCTCAGAATGATGTTCACAAAACAGCGTAGCCGATGTGCTGCGTGTTACCTTTGCACTGATGTATTCACCAATCATCTGGCCTGTGTAAGGGAATATAGCAACTTTGTTGGTGTCGGTGCGGCCCTGCCATTCGTCATCCCGCTTTTTGCTCGGGCCTTCCACGAGTACTTTGTGAACCTTGCCTACTTCAGCTTCGTTAATCTCTTTAGCGATTCCGTTCTGTAATTCGATAATTTCATTCAAGCGGTGCTTTTTGATTTCTTCGGGGATGTCGTCATAAGTTTTCCAGGCTTTTGTTTTTTCGCGAGGTGAATACATAAACATGTATGCTCCGTCATAGCGTACCTGTTTGATTAGATCAAGTGTCATGCGGTGGTCTTCTTCGGTTTCGGTCGGGAACCCGGCAATGATATCGGTCGAGAGAGAGCAACCGGGGATCAACTCGCGGATTTTCTCCATCCTGCCGAGATAATGTTCAACGGTGTAGTGCCTGTTCATATCGTGAAGCACCTTGTCAGAGCCGCTCTGAACAGGGAGGTGAATATATTTGCAGATATTGTCATGTTCAGCCATAACTTCGATTAATTCGTCGGACATATCATAAGGATGCGAGGTTGTATAGCGGATACGCATTTTGGGTACAGCCCTTGCAACTTCCCGTAGCAGGCGCGTGAAATCAGATTTGTTCTGTATGTCGTTGTAGCTGTTTACGTTTTGCCCGAGAAGTGTTATTTCCATAATACCGCTGTCCCACAACTCCTGAGCCTCGCGGATAATAGATGTCATTGGTTTTGAGCGCTCGCGCCCGCGTGTGTAGGGTACAACGCAGAATGAACAGAATTTATCACAGCCGCGGCTGATAGATATCCAGGCGCTGATTCCTTCTGTGCGTAGTGGAATGATATCGTCATATGTTTCCACGCGGGAAAGCTGCACAGCAACACCGCTTTCACCACCGAAAGCCTGGTCCAGCATAGCAGGCAGGCTCCGGTACTCATCCGGACCAATAACAATGTTAACGAGGTCCTGCTTTCCGACAAGTTTGCTGCGCAGGCGCTCAGCCATACAGCCGAGAATGCCAACCACCAGCTTGCTGTTGGATTTTTTATAGTGGCGGAGGTGCATCAAACGCTTATGTATTTTATTTTCTGCATTGTCGCGCACAGAACATGTATTCAGGAGAATGACTTCGGCATTGTCAATAGTGTCTGTCATGGTATAGCCCTCGGAGCTAAGGATGCCCGCCACAATTTCGCTGTCATTCACATTCATCTGGCAGCCGTAGGTTTCGATGTAAACGTTCCTCGAATCAGGGGATACGATTGTTTCAGCTTTGCCTTCTTTTTGTGGGATATTTATATCAAGATACATTTATTCACTTTCCTCGTTTTCGATTGAATCGTTGGATGCGGCTTCTCTTTTTAACATATTACTGAAGAACATTTCATCCAGGCTGAACCTGCCCGGCCCGGAAATAAACAGTCCGATAAAAACAATCATTATTTCTAATGAGTGGCCATAATCAAGGTAGCCGCTGCCTGTTACGAAATTCTTAAGAGTCGCTACAAACATTACGAATATAAGAAGAAGAAGCGCCGGACTAAGAAAGATGCCCGCCATAAGCAGCAGCCCACAAACAAACTCTGCTGCACCTGCCATGAATCCCCAGAATGCGTAACCGAACTCAATTCCGAGATACTGCATAGCTGAACCTAAACTCTCCCAGCGTTCTGGTCCGCCAGCAATCTTGGGAAAGCCGTGAAGTGTCATAGCAACTCCCAGACCAAATCTGATAAAGAGAATGCCGATGTGCAATAGCCTGCTATCCCTGTAAAAAAATTTACTAAGCATAATAAAACCATATAATTAGAAAAAATATAAACGAAATACTAAGTGTGAAAGTGTGAATTTCGGGTAGTCGGAAGGATCTTCTCAATGATTTTTCAATACTATTAAGCTTCATTTCTTCATAGTAAAATAATAAATACAATATTATATACTATCGGGCTATCTAAATTTTCTTATCATAATTGATAGTACATCAAAATCAACTTTTTCAAGTGGGTGAGGTGTGGCAGGCATCACGAATAAGCTGCTGCCTTCGATAAGCTTGTGTATGCGAATGGTTTCTTCTATGCCTGTTGTGGTGTCTCTGTCTCCCAGACCGAGAACAACAGGGATATTTATTCTGCGGAAATCGTCATCACTGACCGGAGGGTTCCCTGAGATGTCACGCAACATTTCAGCGGTTTTAATTACAACCTCGCGCCAGTCATTTGGTGCATGACGCTTTGAGAGGATATCAGCGAATTTGGGGACTTTTTCTTCAATGATTTCAGGATTGAGCATTTGTAGCTCGCTTTCTACTTTTCCTCCATCGAAATCGAGCATTGAGCCGAAAGTGAATATGCGGGAGAAATAGCCGATATGATTAGCGGCGATGTAAAGAGCGACATATCCACCCAAGCTGTAACCAAATACTGGCAGGCCGGATTTTCCGTTAATATCCATCCAGTCAATTACCTGTGCAGCAAATTTAGATATTGAAAAGCCCTTATCAGGAATTGATTCGCCACCGTGGCCGAGAAAATTCAAAGTATAACATTCCCAGCCGCCAAGTTTTTGCAGCAAACTGTCGAACTGGCTCTGTGTGCCGAGTGCGCCGTGTAAAAAGAGCATTTCCATATTTGTCAGAGCAAATGGTTGATATTTTTTCTTCGCATAAAATCAATAATTTCGCGGACGTCGTCGCTCGCTCCACGTCTGCAAATTAGAACAGCATCCTCACTGTCGATTACAATCAGGTCTTCTACGTTAACAATGCCAATCAGCCTGCCGCTGGAGCTTACAAGGCAGTTTGATGTATTGACAGGTATTACATCGCCTTCGATAACGTTGTTTCTTGCATCCTTGCGGGACATTCTGAACAGCTCGTCCCATGTACCCATGTCGCTCCATATAAAGGAAGATTCTACAACATAAACATCACTCGCCTTTTCCATAACGGCGTAATCGAATGATATCGAGTTAATCTGGCGGTAAACATTATCAAGCTTGTCGGGGTAGGTGTCTTTGCCGAGGTGCTTGATAAGCGAAGAGAAAAGAGCTGTTTCTTCAGGTAAATAGCGGCTGTAACAATTCCGAAAAGTTTCGTACTTCATCACAAAAATACCGCTATTCCAAAGGAAATCACCTGACTCCATAAACCTGCGTGCCGTTGCTTCGTCAGGCTTTTCAGCAAATGTAGTACACTTGCGCAGACCCTCATCGAAAAGTTCCTTAATGCCACGTTTGTTATTATTAACCTGGACGTAGCCATAGTGGGTTTCGGCACGGGTCGGGTCAATCCCGATAGTTACGATGCCGTTTGTTTCTTCGGAAGCTTTGAAGGCAATTTCCAGGCTTTGAATGAATTCCCCGACATTCTGGATGTTGTGGTCAGAAGGGAAAGCTGCAAATGTAAAGTCATCGCCATATTTCTCATGAAGGTGGATGTTGGTAAGACCAAGGCACGGGGCAGTATTCCTGCCGAAAGGTTCGGGTATGATATTCTCGCCCGGTATAGCCGGCAGTTGGTCTTTAATCAGCTCTACCATTGGCTCGGTTGTTACAATATACATGTCTTCAAGCTCAAACATTTTCTGCAGGCGGGAAACTGTATTTTGTATCATTGTTCCCTCGCCGAGAAGATGAATGAACTGCTTTGGTAGTTTTTCCGTGCTGCGTGGCCAGAATCGAATGCCATGGCCACCTGCCATAACCACTGCTACTCTTTTCATAACACTGTCTGCTTTTTCTTATTCCAATTATTTAAAGATATGGAAAGTTTAGTTAAGTACGTAAGGAAAGGGGGAGAAATCAGCACATCGAAAAATCCATTGGATTTATAATCAACTCACCCCCTGCCTGAGAATCTCTGCCCGCTCTGCAATGCGCAGGTTTTCGATAACCTGCAGCAAGTATCCTTCCATAATATCGCGGAGGGAGTAATTCTTGCTGTCGCCTTCCAGGCGATGGTCTGTAACACGGTTTTGCGGCCAGTTGTAAGTTCGGATTTTCTCGGAGCGGTCACCGGAACGTACCATTGACTTTCGCGATGAGGAAATCTGCGATTGTTGCTTTTCAAGTTCCATCTCGTAGAGCTTTGTGCGTAGAACTTTCATTGCCTTTTGCTTGTTTTTGAGCTGTGATCGTTCGTCCTGGCAGCTTACAACAATGTTAGTAGGCAAATGTACAAGCCGGACGGCAGTCTCCACTTTATTTACGTTCTGCCCGCCCTTGCCCCCGGAACGGAAGATATCAATGCGCAGGTCTTCATCCCGGATTTCTACATCCACATCTTCAGCTTCGGGTAGCACGGCAATTGTTGCAGCAGATGTGTGTATCCTGCCGCTTGCTTCCGTGTCCGGTACACGCTGCACGCGGTGCACACCCGATTCATACTTGGCAAAACCATAAACATCTTCGCCAATCATGGAAAAGATTATTTCTTTGAATCCGCCCTTTTCACCTTCGCTAAGTGATATCACTTCGAGTTTGAATCCCATTATTTCAGTAAACTTTTCGTACATCCGATAGAGGTCTCCTGCAAAGAGTGCCGCCTCGTCTCCGCCTGTGCCAGCGCGAATTTCGAATATACAATTCTTCAAGTCATTCGGGTCTTTCGGGATTAGCATTATCCGCAGTTCTTCATCGAGTGATTCAAGTCGTTCTGTCAGCTCGTAGTTATCTTCGTATGCAAGCTCACGTAAATCAGCCTCCACGCTTTTATCAGCTATCAGCTCTTTGTTGGATTCTATATTATGTAGAATATCAAGGTACTCTTGGGCTGCTCCTGCGATGGGTGTAAGTTGCTTGTGTTCGCGAGAGATATCCCTGAATGATTTAACATCGTTCACAACATTGGGGTCATTTAGCTTTTGTTCTACTTCCCGGACCCTTTCGAGTATCGATTCCAGCTTTTCTTTCATTTCTTCCGGCCAATTAATGTGGCTGCAAAAATATCAAACATTAGCGAAATTTCAATATTCCGAGAGCCTGTCTATTATTTCGTCATTCATTCTGTAGTGCTGTAGCAGCATCTCAAGTATAAGCAGTGCTTTCCTGTTTTTGTATCGAAGGTGCTCAGGTATTCGAATGTAATCCGGTTTGTTACTGCCTTGCTTCCGGTAGAACTCCGGCAACCACTCTTCCGGATGTTTAGGGGCCAGGAATTGAAGTTTGCGCGGGGCTACCTCGAATTGCCCGGTTACTAAGAATGCGCTGTAATTATTATAGGTAGCCATTGCATCTGGTATTTCTGCTACCAGGTCGATGATATCATTGAAATTCCGTTTGTAATTTCGTATCTGGTTAAGGTAGTAGTCTTGTTTTAGTGTATCAGCAAGAATCATCTTAAGCATAGATTCAAGATTGGATTCACTAAAAGAATCAATTATACCTTTATACACTTCACGCTGGTATCCTGATTTATCCGGGTTTTCAATGTGCAGGAAGGCCCCCGGAGTAAATTTTGCACATCCCGCGTAATCTATCGAAGAGAATAGCGGTGAATGTCTGAATTTATTGACCTCGGGCATTAGATCCGTATCCGGCATGGCCCATCTGTCACGGACATATTCAGTCGGTGATATTGGAACATAAATTCTCTCAGGGAGGTGGCTTACTGGCATTTTTTCAAGCCAGTTCTCGAGTATTGCAAGTCCGTCAGGCGGCGCTTTTTGTTTAAGTTCAGGCCGGACAAACCGGCTGTCGAATTCTCTGAAAATATTATCAAATAATGCATCAGAAAGATTAATAGATTCTTCGCCCTGCTTAGTATAGTATTCAAATGGTTTCGGCGATTCGGGCAAACAGGATTTTCCCATATTCAGCGTGTTTGCTGATGGCATATTGATTGATGTCGTCCCTTGGTAATAGTGATTTGCTATCCGGTCATACATGGCAAAGCCGGCCGGGAACTTGTATTTAGTTGTATCATTGAATCCAAGGAACAGGTTGCCGTACTCAAACGGGAACACAGACTCTACACTTAAATCTGCCCTTAATAATTCATGTACATTCTTGTCTTTGTCTGTTATTGGGAAGAACGACAAAACCTGGCTTGTGCTGTAATGCCTCCTGAAAAGCAGGTTGTTGAATTCCTGCAAAGGCTCGTTGACATAAGTTTCTTTTATTTCATTGCGGTAGTTGTAGACTGTTGCAATTGACTGGTTCAGGCGCTTTTCACGTAGGAACAATCCATCAGGCAGGTAGATATCTATATCGCCATTTGCGACTCTCGTGAGGATATCACCTTCATCAGAATATCCAAGATGGACATAAAACAGGCTGCTGTTTATTTCGCTGAGACGATTTTCGAAATCGTAATTAAGTTCGAATTCTACAGTACCGTTAATTATTTTATTTACATTCCCAAAACTGTCGTATTCATATAGAATGTTTCCCCAGTCTGTCATTCTGCCATATAGGTCATAGTTGATGTCTTTTTTATCACCATCAATAGTGATATCCTCGAAAGGTGTGATTTCAATTTCAGTATCCCTGTCCTTGTATTCAATCAATCTTCCAAATGAATCATAAGTATATTCTGCAAGATTTGAATCAATTGTCCTGCGTTTGAGCCTGCCTGCATTATCGTATTCGTAAGTAATTTGTTTAAGGTTAATTGTATCCGTTGGATTTGGGAAATATGTTTTTATTTGTTTTGTCCTGCCAAGAGCATCATAAGTGTATTCTGTTGTCAGACCCGATGTTTCTCTGTTGCTTGTTTTTCTTCCAAATTCATCATAGCTAAATTCGGAAGCATAGTCCCCGGCATTTACACCAAGCAGCCTGCCGAAATTATCGTAATTATAGCGGATTGTATCTAGCTCAGGGGTAACGCGCCTGATTAGGTCGCCATTCAGATTGTAACCATATCGCTCTGTTTTATTGAATATGCCATTGTAGTTTATTCCGGAAAGAGTGGGCAGTCGGCGGAAATCATAAAGACGGTCAATGGTTTCTCCATTGTTGCCATGGCTTTGACTTGTCAGGAGATTACCTTCGGCATCATATGTATATTCGACAGATGTTGTGTCCGGGTAATCCTTGCGGATAATATTCCTGTCGTCATCGTACAGGTACCGGATAATGTTGTCACCCTGTTCCATTTTTATGAGGTTGTCAAGGACGTCGAAAGTATAGGTAATACTGTCAATATCCGGGGAGCGACAAATAATGGTATTCTGGTCATCATAAAGGTATTCGAAGCTCATACCCCTGGTTTCTTCAAGTTTTGTGAGCCTGCCTATGTTGTCGTATGTGTAGCCGGTGAAATCTTCCGAATTAACATAGGACTTAGTAATCCTGTCTATAATGTCATATTCATATCCGTGCATAAATGACTGGTTATAGCTATGCCTTATTACCCTGCCAAAGTTGTCATATTCAAAGGTGTGTTCGCCATCAAGCGCATCCGAAATAGTTGATGGCCCGGATTGATTGTAAGCCAGTGTGAGGTCGTAAAATTTTTCATCGGCGATGATTCTGCCGGATGCTGTTAATCCGTTATTGGTAAGATTATATTCATAAAAGTGCTTGCCATAGCCGGATTGTTGACTTGAGACAAGCCTTCCGAAAGCATCATAGCTGTAATTTGTAATTCCGCCGCTTTCGTTTATGTACCTTGAGGGCCTGTCAAAAAGCGGATCGTAAACCCAGGCTCGCCTGAAAAGGATATTTTTATTGTCACCACCGAGAACAGAACCGGATGTCAGCCTTCCGCGCTGGTCGTAGCGGTATTTAATCGTGTCGTTATTCTGGTTGCGAAGAGTTAGCTCGCGGAAATCATCAGACCAGGCGAGGTTAATCCACGAAGGGAGTGTTTTTCTGATGCTCCTGAGCATCCCTTTTCCGTCGTACTCGAATTGAGTGTTATCGTTGTAGCTGTCTTTAATTCCTCTTATTTGTCCAAGCTGGTTGTATTCGAAGCTGTATTTTTCATTTGTTCCTCGTTCGATTATTTCACGTAACCTGCCGGATTGGTCGAAATAATAAACAATTGCAGGCCTGCCGGTAACATTTTTAGTTAGCTCATGAATGCCGTCTGCATAATTGTGCCTGCTGAGGAAGGTGGTCTGCCCGGTAGGACCCAGAAGCCATTGAACTCGCATTCCTGCTCCGAAGGACCATCTGTAGTCTCTGCCGTCATGTGTGTAGTTGTGGAGGTATCCGTCAGCATTAACATTAAGTTCCCATTTTCCGTGAAGCGAAGATTCAACAGAACGAAGCATACCGTTTATATCATAAACAAATTGAGAGATGGAGCCTTCGTAGCGTTCACTGAGCAGGTTCCCAAGGGAATCATATGTGAAGCGGGTTTCTTTGTCCATTAAATCGCGCTTCTTTGTAAGCCTTCCCATTGCATCGTATTCAAAGTTTTCGGTAGCAGGGATTAAATCGCCCTCGATATCAAGTACATTAATGCTGTAATCTATCTCACTCAGGTTTCCGGCAGCATCATAATCAAATTGCATTGTCTGAGGAAACGATGATGAATTGAGTGTTAACAGCCTACCAAGCAAGTCATAGTTAAACATTGTAGTCTTGCCTGTGATTGAATTCTTTTGCTTTAGAGTACCATTCTTATTGTATTCGAAAGTTTCCGTTCCGCCCAGGGGATAAACATTTCTAATAAGCCTGTTATGTGCGTCATAATGGTATGAATACTCGAGTTCGTCATTTATAACTGATTTGATGTTGCCATTGCCGTCGTATATAAATTCCCTTTCCATATCAACGAAATCATCAAAAGGTTCCGTAATTTTTAACAGCCTGTTGTTTTTATCATATTCGTAAATAAAGACCGGCTCTTTATTGTTCATGGAAACTATGTTTTCTTCTTTGTCATAAGTAAACTCGGGTTCAGGCCCACCCAAATAATAAATCTTGAAAAGGTTGCTCCGGGATGTAAATGAGTATGTAATCAGCGGACCTGAACGGAGCGTGATTTTCCATGGATTTCCTGCCTGGTCATATTCATAAGTTTCTTCAGTCCCGTCTTCAAAAATGGACTTAACTAACTGTCCTGCTGAATTATGCTGATAGTTTATCCTGCTGCCGTTTTCCAAAGTGGATGCAAGCAGGTTCCCGGCTTCATCATAGCTGTAAGTCCTTGTAAAATCAAGAGGGTTTTTATACGCTGTGAGCAATCCGCCAGTATAAGAGAATGCAAAGACACTATTGGGAAGCAATATTTCGCTTGTAAGCCCGGGTATAAAATAATTAAATGAGAAACCGAAATTTTCCAATGGCGTACGTATTTCTTTTAGCAGGCCGCTACCTATATAGCTAAAATTATACTCGTTTTCCTCACCGTCTGTATATGAAACAAGATTTCCGGACTCGTCATACTCGAATTTTTCAACGGCATCGTCCGGGCTGTTGATTGCAGCAAGATTGTTTCCATCGTAATCGTATTTAAATTCATTACCATTACCATCAGAGTATGCAACAAGTCTGTCTGATTCATCATAGTTGTATGATTCTGAATTGCCTTCTGGATAAGTAGTTTTTATCAGCCTGCCAACAGCATCATAATCAAAAATTGTGATATTGCCGTTCCTGTCAGAATATCCGGCCATTCGCCCGGCATCATCATAAGCAAAATCAACAATAAAACCTCGCGGATCTTTTATTTTCTTTAGTCTTCCGGTTTCATCATAAGTATGATTATAAGTGCCTATGTTGAAGTCTTCAATAATCGGCCTGCCGTCGGGACGATAGTAATATTGTGAATATATATCATCCGGGCGGTATTTTTCCTGTAAACGCCCCAGCCCGTCGTAAGCGTAAGTTGTTGAATTATCGAGCGGATCGGTCAGCTTAGTAATATTGCCGAATGCATCATATTCTTTCTTGTATGAAGCGCCATTAATTATCTCCTCAGTGATATTGCCGTAGCTGTCCCGGATGAATTCCCTAATCTCTCCACTCAGTGGGTTTGTTACTTTTGAAAGGAGGCCGTTTGGAGCATAATCATAAACAAAATAATTTGTTGTTTGGGTTCCGGCGCTTCTGAGTAGTGTGTTTTCATAATCCAGAAAAACTTCAAGTCCGGAGTAATCAATCCTGAGAAGGTTACCCATCCCATCGTAGCTATATTCCCTTTCTTCATCACCTGATTCACGGATTAACCTCCCCATTGCATCGTATTCGTAATTGGTTTCCAATTCTCCAGTAGTGCGACGGACTACCCGGTTGTTTGCATCATACCCGAAAGTCCTTGTGTTGCCAATCTGGTCCCGGATTAAAATTAACCTTCCTGCAGCGTCATAATCATATATAATTTCCCCTGCCAGCTCATCGGTGAATTTTGAAAGCCGGCCTGCCGCATCATATTCGTATTTTACCTTTTTGCCAATCTGGTCAGTAGCTTCTGACAAGTTACCGGCATTATTGTAGCTGTAAGTCCGGACATTGTTTCTTTCGTCCAGTACGCGGATGAGCCTGCCAGTGGCGTCATATTCATAAATGAAGCGGTTGTCATCGGCATCTGTGTATTCGATTATCTTTCCCAATGCGTCGTAGAAGTAAGCTGCATCCCTGCCGATATTGTCAGTTACAATCAAGGGCCTGCCATAATAATCCCTTTCAATTGAATAATAATCCTCAAAATTTTTCCCGGGCTTTACCTGCATATTGCTAAGCCTGCCGAGGCTGTCATAGAGAAACTTTGCGCTTCCGTATGCGTTGTCTTCAATGCCTTTCAGCCTGTCGTCAACGCCCCACTCATACCGGATATCCCTGCCGTTTGATTCTGTCTTGCCGACTACTTTCCCAATGTTGTACATCGTGAATGTTGTCTGGCTGAGAAGCTCCTCTTCCTGTGCCACAGTTGAGCGGAAAATCCTCCCTGTTTCCATATCACGTTCGTAAGTGAACTCAGCGGCATCAGGATTTACCTTGTTTACCAAAAGACCATTTGCATCATAGGAATATGAAGTTTCGTTTGCCAGCGCATCTGTTATTTTTGTAAGCCTGTATTCGCTGTCATAAGTATAATTTGTAGTGTCGCCAAGAGGGTTAGTAACAGATTTAATTCGCCTGTCGCCATCGTAATCGTAAATCCATTTATTTCCGTCTCCTTTGTCATGACTGCAAATTGCTTCCTGCTCGTTGTATTCAAATGATAAATCCGGAAACCCGGCAGGACCATTTGTCCCGATTACTCTGAATTCGGTATCGTATTCAATATTGAATTTTTTAAATTTTTCGTTTTCAATTTCAATCAAATTATCGCAATCGTCATAAGCAAAGCCTGTAGTATTTCCGGGCATATCGTTGAATTGAACCAGCCTGTCGTTTGCGTCATACCCGAAGCTGACAAGATCATCGGCAGCATCAAAGCGGAGTGTCTTAATAAAACCGCCGGAATAGCCGAGTGAAACAGTCAACCCATTGTCGGCGGAAATTTTTACCAGTTTGTGCTCATTGTCATATTCGAGGATGGTTTCAAACGCAAAATCAACTAAAATTCCAGTGAGGTAGTTGTGCTCCGGGCTGTCGAAATGATATTGCACCTGTACTACATTTCCGTCCTTATCTTCTCTCATTTCATGGAGAATAAAGCCGTTAGAGGATTTTGTGAGTTTATCAAAGACACCGTATCCGGGAAAGTACTTGCCATTTGCATGAATGAAGACATCGCGCCTGTCATCGGATCGTACAATTATAACACTCTCATTTTTATCATTTGTGATATATCTCATAGCATAGCTGAATTGCCAGTTCCTGCCATATCGCCCGCGATAGAAGCTCTGGCTGTTGTAAACAAGCTCGAAGGGAAGCGGGAAACCACAGATATCATCAAGCAGCTTGATTTTGTGGAACAATGTTCCATAGGCAGTATTTACAAACGTGCTGCCTGTAGCAGACGGGATGTTGAGATTTACAAGTTTCAGGTGATCTGATACTCCTATATCGAGGAAACTTACATTATTATCAATGATGAATTCATCGCCGTGGTCCGGCGTCAATTCCTGGGCATGAGCTGCCCTGAGCAATAGTAAGAATGCAATTGCTAATGAATAAATGTATGGAATACTTTTTGTTGACATATAGCACCTGATTTTTATGCCCGGTTTGTTGATAATTGTATCTGTTTATTTGTGAAAAAAAATGTATTTTATCGCAAGAATTTGCAGCATAATTAAATTCTGTTCACGATAATTAAATTAACCCTTTTCGGATTCAATTAAAAATGCTAAAAGTTAAGTCATGCGGCATAATCCTGTTCGATTCCGATAAATTCGGAAAGTTTTTACTGCTCAGGCAGTCTAAAAGGTGGGATCTGCCAAAGGGTCTTATCAAACCCTGTGAATCGGAGCTTGAGTGCGCGTTGAGGGAATTCCGTGAGGAAACGGGCATTAAACCAAAGCATGTTGAACTTATGCCCGGCTTCCGGTTTTCCATTTCTTACATTCCTGACAGCAAAAAGTACTGCAACAAGCTGGTGCACAAAGAACTCGTACTTTTCCTGGCATACTTGAAAAAGATGAAGCCAGTACGGGTAACAGAGCATATCGGGTATGAGTGGATGGAATGGAATCCGCCACACGATATACAGGTGAAGAGCATAAACCCTGCGATTCAGTCCGTTGCAGATTACTTTGAGCGAATGGGAATAAACAAGAGGGAACTCAAATATGCCTGATATCGAATTTCCTTTTCTGCAGGCTGCCGGAGTAACCAGCCTCGAAGAAGCGGAATTGATAGCAGAATGCGGGTTTAACTATCTCGGCATTCCGCTGCGCCTGGATATTCATAAGCCCGATTTAAGCGAGAAGCATGCAAAACAGTTAGTAAGCAATGTCACGGGTTTAATCAAACCTGTCCTTATCACATATATTTCAGATGCCGGAGAAATAATCGAACTCGCCGATTTTCTGAACATCAGGGTTATCCAGCTTCATGGTTCCGTTAACCCGTTCGAAGTGGAAAAAATCAAAGTTTACCGTCCCGACCTGACAATTATCAAAAGTATTATAATTGGCGATTCGCTAAAATTCAACCCGTTTAACTCACTAATTAAATACTCTGCAATTGTTGATGCCTTTATAACCGACACCTACGACAAAATGACCGGTACAAGCGGAGCAACAGGTAAAACCCACAACTGGGGTATTAGCAGGGAAATTGTGCTCAGCACCAATATACCTGTTATGCTCGCCGGCGGACTTACACCTGAAAACATTAGCGAGGCAATTTCATTCGTACAGCCCTGGGGTGTTGATTCCCACACCGGCCTTGAAGATTTTTACGGTCGTAAGAATCAATTAAAGATGCTTAGTTTCGTAAGAAATGCAAAAGCAGCTTTTGCAGAGGCCGGACATGAGGTTAATATTTAAATTTCTCTTATTGTTTTTTATACTTACAACGGTTTGTACAAACTCTAAACCACAGCACCAGTTTGGCATTGGATTTTCGATGATAAACGGTGCGGGGCTCGATTACCAGGTTCAAATCGAAAGGGATTATGCCCTGGAATTTACGGGCTTTGGCTACTATTCCGGAAAGGAACCACCAGATGACCTTGATATTTACGCCGTGCTGGGCGGTAATCTGCAAAGGACCATCGAGCTTGACAAAGTGTTGAATTACGGAAAAAACATCAGGCTTTATTTTTTTGGGGGGATGAGTTTTTGGTACCTGGAAGAAAGGAGCAAATACGTAGAAGTAATAAACGACATTGAAACGGTTCACAGGGTAAAGGAGATTGACCCTATCTGGAACTTTGGGCTGGGTTTTGGAAATGAGTACATTTTACTTGAAAGTTTTTCATTGTCGGCGCACATTGGACTTCAATACCAAATATCTGCAGAAACAGATTTTCCCGAAATTTATGACCGGTCGCCCCGGGCCCGGAACTTCTTCGGAGCAGGCGGTGGAATAAGCTTAAGGATTCTACTTTGAGCGTTCTTCGCGTTTCAGGCTGTCGGATATGCTCACAGCCTTTCTACGTAAAGAGTCCAGCAGCTTATTGAAAGCATCGGGATTGTTTTGTACTATCTTGCTGAATTCTTCCCTGAACTCAGGCTCGGTGTACCCGGCTGAGTCAAGTATGCTCAAAACCAAAGGATTTGCAATAGCTGTATCCTGGTTCATCTCACGGGTTACAAGGATTTTCAGGTAAGCATCGCCGAATTCTTCATTAATTTCATATTCACTGCTGCAGGAAGCGAGCAGCATAAGCAGGAATAAATAGCGGATTGATTTCATGGCTTAATTGATTAATTTTGCCTTAAATATAATAGCCCCGCCATTAAGGGAGGGGCTAATCAGTGACCCTAAGGGGATTCGAACCCCTACTGCCAGCGTGAAAGGCTGGTGACCTAACCATTAGTCGATAGGGCCATCCTTAAAAAATGCGAACACAAAAATAGGAACTTTTGGAATATTTTCCAATTCAATATTGAATGATTAATACGGATTTTAACGATATTATTTTATATA
The DNA here is from genome assembly GCA_964454975.1 of uncultured Hyphomicrobiales bacterium. Classification (GTDB taxonomy): domain Bacteria; phylum Bacteroidota; class Ignavibacteria; order Kapaibacteriales; family UBA2268; genus CAYVVD01. The sequence goes on from CAYVVD010000010.1 coordinate 113,673, forward strand.
CTGAAAGGTTAATTCTAAAATCTGCAGGCCCGGAGTATTCCAATGCTATGGCAAATTATTACAGAAAGAATCGTGAACACTTCAAACCTGCTATCTCAGGAAAATATGAGCACCTTGAACAACACGGGCTGATGCTTCAGAGAAACTGGAAAGAGTTCGACGGAATGGCGGAAAAAAAATTCCTTCGTTTATTGATTTTCGAAAAAGAAGATGAATTGCTAAGCAAAATAATTGGCGATATTGCGCTGCTGAACGTAAATCCTGATGGCAGGCAAAGCGCTGAGATTGCGTTCAAGATGGACATAGATTATACCGGGCTCGGTTACATGAATGAGACAATGAGCGCAACGCTGAATTTTGTTTTTGGCAAAATTGGCTTAATTCGTATCGTTGCCTACGTTCTTCAAGAAAATGAACGATCACTTAAATTACTTGGGAATTTTGGTTTCAGGCATGAAGGGATTGCCCGTAATCTTGGTGAATATAACGGGGAAAGACGGGATTATCTTCAATTTTCATTATTAAAACAGGACCTGGATGAGAGAGAATGAAATAATTAACTCCAAGGTAATAGCTATAACAGGAGGAATCGGCTCCGGCAAAACAACTGTGTCGGCTATAATAAGGGATTCGGGTTACATTGTGCTTGATACTGATGCAATGGCAAAGGATCTGATGGGATCAAATGATGAATTAAAGGAGAGCCTGCAACGGGAGTTTGGAGAAGAGATTTATGAGAAAGGGAGCCTAAACAGGGAGTTCCTTGCTTCTATTGTGTTTGGCAGTGAAAAAGACTCTGAGGAAAAACTTGACAAGCTCAATCAAATTGTCCACCCTTTTGTAATTGAAGAGATGTACAACAGATGCGAAGAGCTTGCTGAGGAAGGAGAAGATCTGATATTCATCGAAAGCGCATTGATTTATGAAGCAGGCCTCGAGGATGGATTTGACTATGTTGTTGTTGTTGACGCATCTGAGGAACTTTGCTTAGAGCGGGTAATGAAGAGAAGTTCGATGAGCTCTGAACAGATTAAAAACCGCATCGACAGCCAATTCTCGGTTGAACACAAAAAATCGCAGGCTGATTTTGTGATTGATAACTCAGGGAGCCTGGAAAAGTTGAGGAGCAGTGTTGAATTTGTACTTTCAGTACTTGAGGAACTTCCGCCTCGCGAACCCGAAAATTAATTGCCCTAATGGGTGATACTTTTTAAATTGAATAAACCTTCATATCATTTACAGGAGTTTAAATGCAATTATACGTTGATACAGCAAACATAGAACATATCCGCCATGCACACTCGCTTGGTATTATTTCCGGAGTAACAACAAATCCTTCACTCCTTGCAAAGGAAGACCCCTCAGTGGATGTAAAGCAGCGAATTCTCGAAATATATGAACTCGTCGGCGGCCACCTTTCTGTTGAGGTGAATTCTACAGACATGGATGGAATGCTTCGCGAAGCAGATAAAATCTTGTCATGGTTTCCTGATGCCACAATTAAAATTCCTATGATTGAAGAAGGCCTTAAAGCAGTTAAAAACCTCTCGGAACGCAATGTCCCGACTAACGTAACGCTTGTGTTCAGCGCTCCCCAGGCCATTGCTGCAAACAATGCGGGTGCAACTTATGTATCTGTTTTCATGGGCAGGCTTGATGACATTGCTCACAAGGCATTCGAGGTACTCGAAGAAGTTGGCGAGATATGGGACATGTACGGATTCGAATCGCAGATAATAGCAGCATCCCTCCGACATCCAATGCACATAATCGAAGCAGCGCTTGCAGGCGCAGACATATCAACTGTGCCTTACAAAGTACTGATACAGTCGCTTAAGCACCCT
>CAYVVD010000011.1:0-47497 GCA_964454975.1 uncultured Hyphomicrobiales bacterium
GTATTTCTTGAGAATATTTCTCTAGATGCAAAATCCAGAATATCTTTCCATTTAGATACAAAAAACGAAAGAAGCGCATTTACTGTAAATTATTTCGAAATTGAAATGATAAGAGCCACAAATAATGATATTGAACTTGAAGCAGGTAAAATAGATATTTATGGAGGATTGTTTGTTAATCTTGTAGATTCTGTACCTGAATTTTCAGGATTTGATCTTGATGTAGTTTCTGAAGGTGATTTGATTGTTTCGGGAACTACTTTCTTACAACCGCAAGCTAAACTTTCATTTGATGCTACTAATCTTAGCTTTTCATTTGGAACAAATTTCAATGGATTGCTTGATTTCGGAGTAAGTGGAAAAGCTGTTATTAGCCAAGAAAGAATTGACATAATTGCAGATTCAATTTCACTTAATTACCTGGATAAATTTGAATGGTTTGCCGACAATCCTTTTTCGGCGAATTTTTCTTCTTCAGGCCTGAATATCAATAATTTTTCCCTGGAAAGAGATGGCGCAGAGAATCTTAGGCTAAAAGGTTCAATAAAAGACGACAATATCAGGGATTTAAATCTTACTCTCGATTCAATCAATATAAATGATGCACTGGTATTGCTACCTGATGAAGAAGCAGAAATATTCAGCACCCTTGCAGGAAGACTTAACCTTGAATTGAGATGTTCCGGGCCGATTACTAATCCCGAAATGATATTTCAAATTACAGGAGAAGGCCTTGCATATAATAATACAAAAATTGGCAAAGTGGAATCAAACATCCGCCATAGGGATTCTGTTATTACTGGTAATCTGAAGTTTATAAATCCGCTGCTCAGGGAAAAAGAGGAATATGTAAACGTTGATATTGAAGCAGTACCATTGAATCTTGCCTTTGTCGGCGTCCATGAAAGGGTACATAAAAATACTGATTTTAATATCGTTGCGAGAATCCAGGATGTTCCTCTGGGATTGGCGGAACCTTTTATACCCAGCGTAACAAACATTAGCGGTTATGGCAAGCTCGATGTCCTGATTGGAGGCAAATTTCCTGAGAATATAAGATACCGTGGCAAAGGATCAATCAGGGATGCTCAAATGCTTGTAGAGCCGACTAACATCGCCTATAAAGCTGAAGGAAGCTTTGAAATGACCAATGACGAAGTGATAGTAAAGGCTTTTTCACTGCATAATCTTTCCCGCGATTTAAGTGGAGGCAAAGCAAACATCAGTGGTAAAGTTAAGCTTGACGGCTTTAAACCAAAAGAGTTGGACATAGAAATTGTTGCTAACCAGCTAATGGTGATGAATTCAGCAACAAGAAGCCCCCGGCCGGAGATGTACGGCCCCGTGATTATAGCTTCAGGGAAATCACCTATGATGTATCATGGTGATTTTGATTATCCAATATTCTCAGGTGATGTTATTGTTAAAGACGCTGATATTGAAATGCCACCAGCAATTCAAAACGTCAGAACAAAATCCAGGATGATATATGTTGACAAAGACAGCCTGATTGCATTTGAGGATTCACTCGGAAGGGCAGAATACGAGCAAAAAGCATTAGAAAAGGCAACCGAACAGGACATTTTCGAAAGGATGTTGATTGATTTGAATGTCACATTTGAAAAACCGCTAAATGTTAATATGGCATTTAATACATTGTCAACTTTAAATGGAGAAATTGAAACTCCACGCGAAAGACCCGTTCTACGATATTATAAACCAAGGAACACTACTGAAGCACAAATTTTCGGTGAATTGATACTAAAAGACAATTCCTCGCTTACAATGTTTAAAAAGCTGAATACTTCAGGAAATATAACTTTCCCGACAGGTTCAATTACTAACCCAAGTATTGATATTACTGCAGAATACAAGGGCAAAATCAATCGGGATAATGATATTGAGGAGTTCAGGGTAATTATTAATATCACTGGAACAAAGGAAAATCCTGATATTAAATTCGATTATTATATCGGTGATGTACAGGCAGCAGGGACTGATAAAGAAAAAGAACAGGATGCCCTAATGCTTCTTCTTGTTGGCAAGACATCTAAGGACCTTCTTGGCTCTTCGGGTCAGTCCGACGGCCTGGTTTCATCTACTGCAGAAGAAAGCGTAGGAGCAATACTTGGAGCAGAAATTTCAAAATCACTTTCTGAAGCATTGCTTGGCACCGGAGTTATTGAAAGTACGGATATTGATATTCAAAAATCAACTGTAGAATTCAGAGGGCAGTTTCTGGGTGATATTCAATGGTCTGTTGGAGGAAATATTGGTGATTTATCCAATTATGAAGTTACAATTACAACTTCTATTGGAGAGGCATTTAATGTTGAATCTCTAAATAATCTTATTCTCTCATTTGCAACTATAGCAACAGAAACACAAATCCGGACACCGGATCAAAAGAAATGGGAATTTAAAATTAGAATTGGTGACAGCTGGTAGTTCAGGTTTTAGTTGTTATTGAGACGTGAGTGCTGCCATATTGCTTCTCAGTGATCACCTCGCAGTTATCAGGATAATACAGATTCTCGCCCAAAGCATGTTCAAGGACGAAGACTCCCCCGGTTTCAAGAATATTCGAAGTAAATACGGAATAGATAATCTCAGTAGATATCATTTTTTCATAAGGTGGATCTGCGAAAATAAGGCCATAGCTTTCAGCAGAATTTCCAACATATTTAATTGCATCGCCTTTAGTTATATCTGCATTTTGAATGTTTAATTCACCAATAATTTTTCCTATAAAGGCTAATGACTTGCCCGACTTATCAACAAATGTAACGCTATCAGCTCCTCTACTCAAAGCTTCAACCCCCAAAGAACCACCACCGGCAAACAAATCGAGCACCCTCAGCCCCTTAAAATCAATAATATTAGCTAATGTATTAAAAATAGCTTCCTTGGTGGAATCTGTAGTAGGGCGTATACCCGAAGGTAACTTCCCCGGGAAACTTCTTCCTTTGAATTTGCCTGAAATAATCCGCATCAGTACACTTTGATACGTTCGTGGTAGGAAGGCAGGCAACCGCCAATACAAGGCGGGAAGATATGCATAGTGCGGGAACAATAATCCATTGTCCGTTCGCTGATTCGAGAATCCATCATCCTGAAAGCATTTAGCCTGCCGCAATCAAGACCCTTCATCATAATTTTTTCGCGAGCCTGGTTGTAGTTGTCTCTTGTTAAACCGGAACCAAAGAAAAAAGCAGCGTCCACAAAGGGGGATATTTTCTTCTTGATTTTTTTGATTTCTGTTTCGACAAGTTTATCCAGTTCCCCATCGTGCGGAACCAGCTCATAATACATTGGTTTCCCTGCCTTTACGACACTAACGTCAACAAACTGTTGCTCAATGCCAAAAAGAACCACAGTCTGTTTTGCGCGTTCAGGATAATTATACAAGAATGAAGCGTGTGCATTGAATTGACTCACTTCAATTTTGTGTATCTGTGCTTTTAATGGTTTTAAAATGTTCGCAATTGTTTCATATATCCTATTAGGGATAATAATCGCTTTCATCATTGGAGGCTTCCCGTCAGGCGGGAGCAACGGAACAGCAATTGATGTAAATTCATCAAAGCTAAGCAACGGATATAGCTGCTGAATATCAAATTTGATCAGGCTTTTTAATTTAATTGCGCTCATATCATCCTTGCCGGGGAACTGGGAAACAAGAATCGTATCGGCAGGGAGAGTCACAGTCAGCTTTTTAAGGTCTTCCTTGAAAATTTCGAAATATTCATGCAATTCACTTATTCCCTGCTTCGATTCCTTACTACGGGGGCTTTCCAGGTCAACCGGGACAGAAGTTGAAGCTACATTGGTAAGCTGAAGCCCTTTATCCAGGGTTGTAGTCTCAGCGAGATATACTCTGTCCGAATTAAAAAATACAGAAAGTACTTTCATAAAAGGATAAACCTTGGTAAATACAAGTATATAAAATACAAATTTTGTGCCTTATTTTTTATTTTTAGCTTTTACGAAATTACTAAAGTGATAATGCAGACAAAAGGTATAATATTGGCAGGCGGTAGCGGCACAAGGCTATATCCTCTGACAGCTGTCGCAAGCAAACAGCTTCAGGTGGTTTACGACAAACCTATGATTTACTATCCATTGGCAACTCTGATGCTTGGTGGGATGAGGGATGTGCTTTTGATATCAACTCCGAAAGATACGCCAAATTTTAAAAAGCTGCTTGGCGATGGTTCCCGTTGGGGTATGAACATTGAGTACAAAGTTCAGGAAAATCCGGCAGGTATCGCACAAGCATTTATAATTGGCGAAGATTTTATCGGCTCCGACCAGGTTTGCCTGATACTCGGTGATAATATATTCTATGGCAAGCTGAATTTTTTCACAAACGCGATATTAAATAATTCCGGCGGAACGATTTTCGGATACAGAGTGCAGGATCCCTCTGCCTATGGCGTAGTAGCCTTCGATAAGAATATGAATGTGCTGAGCATTGAAGAGAAGCCTCAGAAACCAAAATCGCATTTTGCAATACCGGGACTATATATTTTTAATAACGAATGTGTTGAAATATCAAAAAACCTTGTCCCCGGGCCTCGTGGAGAGCTTGAAATAACTGATGTTCAGAAAGAGTACCTGAAGAGAGGCAATTTGAAAGTGGAACTGATGGGACGCGGAATTGCGTGGCTGGACACAGGCACTCCTGAATCCCTGATGGAAGCAGGGAGTTTTATACATGCAATCGAAAAGCGCCAGGGCCGGAAAATTGGCTGCCTCGAAGAAATTGCGCTTTATATGAAGTTCATCAATTTAGCAAAATTTGAAGAAACCGTAAATTCGCTGCCAAATTGCTCATACAGGGATTATTGCTTTAGCGTATTGGAAGAGTTTGAGATGAAGTTATAAAAAACCGCTTTATTTTCTCAAATAAAACGGTTAGTTGATCATTGAAGTACAGAAGGTGGGACTCGAACCCACACGGCTTTAAGGGCCACTGGATTTTGAGTCCAGCGCGTCTACCAATTCCGCCACTTCTGCAAAAAACAAATCAGGGTAAAATTACGAATTACAATTTTATTTTGAAACCCCATCAGTGTAATCCGTTATTTTACCCCGCTTGTGGGCGCTGAGGGATTTGAACCCCCGACCCCCTGCTTGTAAGGCAGGTGCTCTGAACCAGCTGAGCTAAGCGCCCGGAAAAGAGATACAAAAATACAATTAATCTGAAAATTTACAAACCGTAAATTAACGCACCTGCTCAATTCTGCGTATTTCCGGAATTTCTATTAAAATCAGGCGTTCAATCCCCGCGCGCAATGTCATAATTGATAACGGGCATGTACTGCACGAGCCGAGCAGCCTTATCTCAGCGACTCCGGTTTCCTTTTCGTACCGCACAAATTCCACATCCCCTTCATCTTCCTTCAGAAAGGGGCGAATTTTTGTAAGCACTTTTTCTATTTTTTCACGCATGCTATAAATTAATTTCGAGACCCGCGCTCATTTCGGATTTTGCGTTCGCTTTCCTCAATTCAGAAACGATATTTGCGCTGACATCTTTAATTACCAAGGCCTGAGATGTATCGGAATTGCTCAACACAAATGGGTGCCCACTGTCGTTACCGTCACGCATTGCCATGTTTAGCGGGATTTCCCCGAGGAAAGGTACATTAAATTCTTCAGCGATACTCTTTCCACCACCCTCTCCAAAAATATAGTATTTTTTACCCGGCATATCAGGCGGTGTGAAATAGCTCATGTTCTCAACGATTCCAAATGTCTGGACGTTCACTTTGTTGAACATTGATATACTTCGCCTTACGTCGGCAACCGAAATTTCCTGGGGCGTAGTCACGACAACAGCGCCGGTCAACGGGATTTTTTGAGTTAGTGTAAGCTGGATATCTCCTGTTCCGGGTGGAAGATCAAAAATCAGGTAGTCAAGCGGCCCCCATTCAACTTGCTCAAAAAGCATAGAAAAGTAACCTGCAAGCATTGGCCCGCGAACGATTGCCGCCTGGTCTTTTTGCATAACAAAGCCCATTGAAGCAACCTTGATTCCGTACTTTTCTATCGGATATGCAACTGTCCTGCCATCGGGCATTTTCATTGCTTCCAGTTGCGCATCTTTGAGCCCGAACATCGTAGGCTGACTCGGTCCGTAAACATCTGCGTCAAGGATTCCAACACTTGCGCCGGAAAGATGCAAAGCGCCTGCGATATTAGCGGCAATAGAAGATTTTCCAACTCCGCCTTTGCCTGAAGCAACAGCGATAATGTTCTTTACATTAGGCAGGATTTTTCTTTCTTCCCTGCTTACATGTTTTTCACTAATTAGTATTTCAAATTCCCTGTCCGGAATAATCTTCCTGATTTCTTCCGCACAAAGTTCATTTATTTCTTTAGCGACAAAATGAACAGGCTGTGTTAGCCTGAGACCTATTTGAATATTGTCGCCTATCTTAATACTTTCTATCGCATTTAACTCGCCAAGAGTTTTTCCAAGGTCAGGGTCATTAATACTCTCAATTGCATTTCTTAAATCTGATTCTGTTACGGCCATTTGTACTTTTCCTATTATTTAATTTCAGTTATTTCCTTACGTCAGGCTGTGAATATAATTGTTGATTGGAAAATATCCAATGAAATAGCTGTAACTTTTAATTTCCTGAAAGTGTCCACCTAAAAGAAAGAAAGCGCAATTCTGAAAAAAGCGTAGTTTTTCATTGAATATTTATTTGTTATTGCTATTATAGCGAGTTATTTTTGTTGATTAAACTCTTTGTTAAGAAACAGTTAAGTATATAGCAACCATTAATTGGAGACATCATGAAACGTTTGATTTACTCAATGACCTTATTGCTGGCTTTCGCGTTTGTCAGCACTTCTCTGGCTGAAATCCCGGGATCAATCAGCCACAAAATTAAAATTGACAATCCGTTTGTCTTAAAATATAACGGAATCCCGGTGGCAGACCCAAATCACAAGGGAACTACGGAAATCCAGGAAACCAGGCTTAAGATTGATACAATTACAGAATATTTTTCTTCTATATGGACACACATGGCAAATGTATCGCCTTTTGTTTATGATCCTGTGTCAGGAATAATGATGATCGTTGGATGTGACAGAAATGTTGCAAATAATGCTATCACAAATTTCCCGGTATATTTAAACTATTCAACTAATGGCGGAACAAGCTGGGCAGGTGTTAATCTTTTTGACGAGCAGGGATTCGGAGGCCTTCTCCCTTCAATAGCCGTTCATAATTACAATGATGCAGCTTCAATCGGCGCATTACCATTCACAGTTGTGGGCCGCCTCGCTGAGAATTCTGGCGGAGAATGGCCATGGAACGGCGACCTTGTCCTATTCCCTAATAAAGAAGGTGGAAATATTGAGTTTGTACAGGTTGTAAACCCCGAAGAGAACAATCCTTCGTTTGGTCAGATGTGGGGCTCGATGAAGCTTCACCCGTTGATTATTGATACTGATGCGCTCGTTTTCGGAGCAGGAACCCTTAGCCCTCTTGATGGTTTCCAATACGGAAGTTATGGATTCTTTGGCTGGCATTTCAACCAGGAAGACGTATTTGCATCCGAAATTCCCACAAGTTGGAGCCTAAACCAGTTCAGGCAGAGCCAAAGCACCCAGAACTCTTTCCAGGGGCCAATTGAGCTTGGTTTGGACAACCGGGAAGCTCTTTATGCCGGTGTAATTAACTTCTTCTTTGACGATCAGGAAAACCGTACTCCCGGTTTCTCGAAGCTTGATGCCATTGGCAGCTCATGGGGCGAGTTCGTTAAAATGCCTCATAGCATTGCAATGAGTTATGCTCAGAGCTTTGGATACGATAACTTATATCAGTTGAATCCATACGCAATGTTTGAATTTATTGTTTACGGACCGGATAATGTTGGCTTTATATTTCCGGCAGGCCTGGCTCTCGGCCAGCAGTTCGAGGAAGTACACCTCGTAGAAGCATACTATAAAAATGGCTCTTGGGGAATCCGCAAAATTGCAGACATGAATAGCTTTACGCCTTTATCACTAATTGTCTCATCTGCGTTCTCTACAAGTGAGGACTGGGTTTACGAAGTAATAGACAATCCAATCGGCCATGAAATCCAGGCTGCTATCACTGCAGACGGCCAGAATATTATTATTAAATGGATTGACCTGAACGAAGATGCAACTTATACTATAAATCCACCGCACAGGGTTACAACTACCAACAATGATAATGAAGAAGTTGAAACTACCATCAGCGAGGTTATTTGGTCTGATGTATTCATGGTTTACAAAGGTATAAATGAAGACAACTGGTCTGAACCCAAGAATGTTACGAACGATATTAATGAAAACTACAGATCCACATGGATGACGGACGTAGTACCTTCAATCAATAAAGTTCCACTTATTCACCACAGGACACCAGATGTTACAAACACTATGCATCCAACTTACGGTACTCCTCGCGCCCTTGAAAAAATGATTATAGACCTCTTCCCTTATGTAATGTATAGTGAGATTGATGTTACCGGTATCATTAATTCACAGGAAGAAGAAAATTACAGCTTTAACCTTGGCGACGCATACCCGAATCCGGCAGAAAACGTAACTGAGATTCCATTCACGCTTGATGAGCCCGGTTATGTAAAAATAGAGCTGTTTGATGCTATGGGCCGCAAAGTAATGGACTTGTTTGAAAACTATCTCGGAACAGGTTTCCAGGGGATAAATGTTAACACAAGTGAACTTTCAACAGGCTCATACTATTACACAATGACAGTAAACGGCCAGAGGCTTACCAAAGCTCTCAAAGTCGTAAAATAATATAATTTATTTTGATTTGAGCGGAGGCAATTATAAATTGTTTCCGCTTTTTTTATTTTAAAAAGAAGAGTGATGATAAACTTCAGCTTCGATAATATTGGCGGATTCTCCCGCTTGTTTTTAGATTTTATAGAAAACAAGCCTGATATTCTTAAGAGATTTCCATCTAACAAAAACCAACAGGAGTTAATAAACAAATTATCCGGAGGGAAATATAACAGAGCAGGGTTAAAAGCAACAATTGAAAATTCAATGGACGGCTTAATTAATGATAAAATGGCTATTGCAAATATTAAGCTTATTGAAGAGAAGAATACGTTTTTTGTTGTAACAGGCCAGCAAATCGGATTATTTGGCGGCCCATTATATATTCTACTAAAAATCCGTACAGCCATAAACAAAGCAAACAACCTGAATAAAATATACCCCGGATATAATTTTATTCCTCTTTTCTGGATAGAAGACAACGACCACGACCAGAGGGAAGCATCTAAAGCATACTTCACGGATATAGATTATAAATTAATTGAGTTGTCGGTCCCCTTAAGCATTGAGGGCGATATTACATCCGATATTAATTTTGATGAATCAATAACAGAACAAATCGAAATCATTAAATCTGAAATACAATCAACAACTTACACCGAAGAATTAATTCAGCTTTTAAATAGCATCTATCAACCCAATAGAAGCTGGCTTGAAGCATTTTCGCATCTTATGGCAGAAATATTCAAAGGTACAGGTTTATTGCTCCTGAGCGCATCTATTGCCCGGAAAAACAGCATGTTTAACGAGCCTGTAAAGAAGGAATTAAACAATATCGGGAAAACCAGGAAATTGGTTGAAAAGGGAAATGCTGAATTGGAGAAACTGAATTACCACATTCAGGCAAAAATCAAAGATTTAAACTTATTCCTGCATGAAAAGGAGAGCAGGTTCAGGATTGAAGTTGATAATAATGGATTAGTCTCTAATGGTAAATCGTTCTCTTTTGATGATTTAAATGAATTAGCCGAAAACAGTGAAAACTTCTCCCCTCAGGTACTGCTCAGACCATTATTCCAGGATTATGCGATTCCTACAGTTATGTATGTGGCAGGCCCGAGCGAGATAGGTTACCTGGCGCAAACCAAAGAGCTATATTTTTATTTTGAATTACCAATGCCGGTTATTCAGCCACGCATTTCAGCAACTTTTGTGGATAAAACTTCATCGCGGGCAATGGAAAAAGAGAACTTAAGCATTCTTTATTTCCTGAGAGAGTTCCAATTAATTGAAAGAGAACTGAAAACAGAGCTGATGGAAGAAGAACATTCTACCATATTCTCCGAAGCCAAAACAAGACTCTATTCATTGTATAATTCAATACTTTACGAGATTGTGAAAGTTGATAAAAATCTCGAGAATACACTTAAAGGAAACCTGCAAAAAAGTATTAACCTATTAGAGAATATTGAGAAAAAAACAGCCTCGGCAACAAAGAAGAAACACGAGATTCTTTTCGAAAGGTATATAAGAGTATCTAATTTCCTTTATCCAAAAGGTAGTTTGCAAGAGAGGTTTCTCTGCCCGTTGAATATAATAAACCTATGCGGAATGCAAGGGCTCAGAGATATATTGAAGAAAATGGAAAACCTGGAAGGTGGCAAACACTACCAAGTTGAATTGTTTTAATTATCCTATGAACACCTGTGCGTAGCTTTTTGCCCATGCCAGCATTGGAGACCAGTAAACTCCAAATAGTATTACAGGCACTGTAAGCACGAGAACAAGAGCTATACTTCCGGCGCTGAAGCTTAATTCGCCTTTTTGAGTATCCTGACCCCGAAGGTACATGTTTCTAAATACCTTGGCATAATAATACAATGATATAACAGAGTTTAGTACTCCGATTACAGCCAGCCATATCAATCCCTGGTCAAGGATTGCAGTGAATATCCATAATTTACCGATAAAACCAAATGTAGGCGGCAATCCTGTTAATGAAATAAGGAATATTGTCATGCAGGCGCCTAATAATGGTGTACGGTAGCCCATCCCCTGGTAATCGTCAAGCTCTTCGCTTCCGGTTTTGTTTGCTATCAGCATCACGACATAAAAGGCACCGAGGTTCATGATAAGGTATGAGAGGAAATAGATCATTACGGCAGTTGTACCTGTTTCATTCATCACAACAACACCCATTAATATATACCCGGCATGGGCAATGCTGGAATATGCAAGCAGTCGTTTTACGTTATTTTGCCACAATGCAACCAGGTTTCCAAGCGACATTGTAATAACAGCCAGGACCGCCACTATATACTGCCAGTCAATTCCTGATATTGTTACCCAGATTGCGTCGGTTGACATCGCAGGATCAATAAATGATGCCTTCAGGAACCTGATTAAAACAGCAAAACCGGCGGCTTTTGATGCTACTGATAGCAATGCTGTAATTGTTACAGGCGCACCTTCGTAAACATCGGGTGTCCAAAAGTGAAATGGTACTGCAGATATTTTATATGCAATTCCGGCAATAATCATAAGTCCGGAAACAAACAAAGCTATTTGATTTACGCTGTTTGAAAGCAGGTATTCATTGAGTTCAGTAAAGTTTAGAGTACCGGTTAGTCCAAATAATATAGAAATACCATAGATCATCACTCCGGATGAAACAGCCCCGAAGATTACATATTTCAAAGAAGCTTCGCTGGAGCGCTTTACTTCTTTGGTATATCCTGCGAGGATATAGGAACTGATTGACATAGTCTCGATAGCAAGGTACACCATAATCATGTTTGTTGCAGAACAAAGCAGGAACATTCCGAATGTCATTCCAATAATCAGGTAGTAATACTCACCAAGTCCAATGCCCGAGTCTTCCAATTCTTTGGAAAAGAATGACATAAGTATAACTATCACACCTGAAAGGAGAATTAACCATTTAAAGAAAATAGCAAACGGATCAACAACAAGCATCCGGGAAAAAATAAAGGAACTGTCACCTGCCTGACCCAGCAGAAATATTGCTGTAACGCCCAGGCCAATTAAAGAAACATACCCTGCTATATGCTTTGATTGCTTAAAAATCAAATCAAGAATCAGGGCAACAAGGAATGTAGCCACAAGCGCAGCTTCCGGTGCAAACAAACCGACGCTTTTTGTTAGTTGGTCTATGAAATATGTATCTACTGAGAACATAGCTTCAGTCCATATTCAATTTTACATCCCGGCAATACTTCCGGCAGTTTTAACAAAATCAATAAGGTGATTTACCGAAGTAGTCATCAATCCGGTGACAGGGTTCGGGTTAATACCAAGATAAATAACGATAAGCCCCAAAGGTACAAGGGCAGTAAGCTCAACAGCGTTTATATCATCACCTTTGTATTTTTTGCCGGTCGGATCCCAAGGGCCTTTCCATTTATCAGGGATTTTACCGAAGAAAACTTTTTGCAATGCCCAGAGCATATAGGCGGCGCCAATAATAATACCGGAACCCGAAATAATTGTATAAAGCGGGTAAGTCTGGAATGCTCCGAGGAACACGAATATCTCGCTGATAAAGCCGCTAAGCCCGGGAAGGCCTATAGCCGCAAAAAATGCAACAGTCATAATTCCCGTATAAACTGGCATTTTGTTGGCAAGACCGCCGAAATCATCGAGGCCTCTTGTATGGGCGCGGTCATATACAACCCCCACAATCATAAAGAGCATTGAAGTGATTGTGCCGTGATTGAACATCTGGAATATAGCTCCAACCATACCTTCTGTATTCATTGATGCCATACCGAGCATAACGAAGCCCATGTGGGAGACAGAAGAATATGCAATCAGCTTCTTTAGGTCACGTTTACCCACTTTGTGCTGGCCGAGAGCACAGAAAGCGCCATAAACTATACTTACCACACCAATGATTGCAATCCATTCCTGGAAGTAATATACGGCATCGGGGAACATTGGCCAGCTTATCCGAAGCATGCCATAAGTACCCATTTTAAGGAGGACACCTGCAAGAATTACACTGATTGGTGTAGGAGCCTCCACGTGAGCATCCGGCAGCCAGGTGTGAAACGGAACAGTTGGTACTTTGATGGCAAATCCTATAAACAAGGCCGCAAAGGCAATGTATCTCCAGTCGGTATTCATTCCTGCAAGCAGTGAATTCGGATCGTACTTCAATGGATCCATCATATCGAGCATGTTAAAGGAACCGACAGCGAAGTAAAGCGCGATCATCACCAGAAGCATGAATACCGAGCCAAATAATGTATAGAGGAAAAATTTAATAGCGGCATATTCTTTTCTCGGGCCTCCCCAGATACCAATCAGGAAGTACATCGGTAAAAGCATGAGTTCCCAGAACAGGTAGAAGAGGAAAAAGTCGAGCGCAACAAAAACACCCATCATACCGGTGTCAAGCAACAGGTACATCAGGAAGTAGCCTTTAACAGCTTTGTTGATACTCCATGAAGCAAATGATGCAGTGAAGCATACAATTGCTGTCAAAAGTATCATTGGTGCACTTATGCCGTCAATACCTACGAAATAGTCAACGCGGATATCGCCAAGCAATGGCAGGCCTGTTACTTCAATCCACCTTACTCTTTCCACAAACTGAAAGCTTTCGGCCTGGTTTATTCCTGCCATCGAAAGGTCGAAATTCAGGCATAAAGCAGACGCTATAACAAGCTGGAGAAAAGTAAATCCAACCGTAACCCACCTGAACATAGTCGTAGAAACCTGCCTGCTGTTTTCGTCTTTGCCGGTAGGTATAAGCAATATTACCAGCATACCGATAACAGGCAGGAATGTAATAAGGGTTAGCGGCCCAATCCCTAATATTTCAAACATCAATCCTCCGCGTATTTATTTTTTCTAACATTTTCTATATCAGGAAATAAAACAGTATCATTATACCGATTATCGCAAAAGCGACATATGTCTGAACGCTGCCTGTCTGGAATTTGCGAATTATTGCACCAAAGAATCCCGTAAGGTTCCCGGTGAGGTTAACAAGCCCGTCAATGATGATGTTATCGAACTTGCCAACTATCCACGAGACACCACTTGTTAACCTTCCTATCAGGTTAACAATTCCGTCAACCACCTTAAGGTCGAACCATGAGAGTATCCGGGATAGGAGTACAGTGCCACCTATCGCCGTTTTATCGTAAATTTCATCGAAATACCATTTATTCAGGGACAGCTTGTATAGCCTTCCTTCAAACATTTTTGCCATATTATCAGCACTTACCATCTTGAACTGGTACATCACAAATGCAAAGAGAATTCCCAACCCGGCAACAATCAGGGATAATGCCATTGCTGTATAGTGCTGGTGATGCATCTCTTCTTCGAACTTGTTAAGTGCCTGATGTTCTTCAGCGTGGCTTCCCTTGTCTGAATGTTCTGGCTCTGCAGAATGTGTTTCTTCTAAATGCACGCCTGATTCAGAAGGAGCATGAGCGGCATTTTCCATCCCATAAGGAACAAGGAAGTCCCATTGGTGTTCAGCAGGAACTACTGTGGCCGGAGCAGCATTATTATGTGCAAACCAGCCTGAACCGCCGTCTATAGGATTAAATGAATAGAATACCCATGAAGATAATACAATAAGTATGATAAGAGGGTATGTAATCAGCTTATTATTTTCTTTTGTTTTTGCCGCATGAACTGTTTTTGGCTTACCATGGAATGCTTCTATCAAGAGTCTGAACATATAAAATGCAGTCATTGCGGCAGCTCCGAACCCGGCTACCGGTATAAGCCAATGCCCGCTAAGTTCCCCAAATGCCAGAGTACCGGCAAGTATTCCGTCTTTGCTTAAAAAACCCGAAGTAAGTGGTACACCACTAATGGCAAGTGTGGCTACCAAGAATGTCAGATATGTAATTGGCATTGTTTTTCTCAAACCACCCATATTCCGGATATCCTGGGCATCGGTATGATGGTCATGTGCTTTGTGCAATGCAATGTGCATGGCATGAATAACTGAGCCGGAGGCAAGAAAGAGGCATGCTTTGAACCAGGCGTGCGTTACCAGGTGAAAGAAGCCGAATGTGTATGCCCCGATACCGAGCGCCATAACCATATATCCGAGTTGGCTGACAGTTGAATAAGCCAGCACTTTTTTAAAGTCATTTTGAGTGAGTGCAATAGTAGCTGCAATAAACGCCGTAACAGCGCCAATATATGCAATGAAGAGCAAGGCATCTGCAGTCATCAGAGGGAACATTTTTGCAGTCAGGTAAACACCTGCTGCAACCATCGTGGCAGCATGAATCAAGGCGCTTACAGGAGTCGGGCCTTCCATCGCATCGGGTAGCCAGACATGCAACGGGAACTGCGCAGATTTGCCGATTGCACCACAAAACAGACCAATTCCGGCAAGTGTAAGCATGGTGCTGCTGTCAAATGGCAGATGCCCCATACCAATATGCTCGAATATTTCGTCAAACATGAAAGTGCCATAAGCAAAGTAGATTATTAAAACGCCTGCCAGCAGGCCGAGGTCTCCAATCCTGTTAGTGATAAATGCTTTTTTGCTTGCGTTTGCAGCAGAATCTTTCTCATACCAGAAACCAATTAGCAAGTATGAACTAAGTCCGACAAGTTCCCAAAAGATATATATGTTTAGAAGGTTATTTGCTATTACAATACCGAGCATCGAAAATGTGAACACACCGAGGTAGGCAAAGAAGCGCGGGAACCTTTTGTCACCCTTCATATATTCAACAGAAAAGATATGAACCAAAAGCGAAATCAGGTTGACGACAATCAGCATTATCGCTGCAAGGTTATCAATACCCAGGCCAAGTTGTATAGTTTTGTTACCAAGGTAAATCCAATCCAGCTTCCATTGGAGCATCTGTACATCAGCATGTGTCACCAGCTTGTGATAACAGACAAAAACAGACAGGACCATACTTCCGAGCATCATTGCAATTGCAATTAGCGATGAAGGCTTGTCCCCCAACCTTTTGCCAAAGAAAATGTTGATGACAAATCCCAGCAGCGGCAGGAAAAGAATAATCGCCGACAAAGTTAATAGTGTATCTGCTGTCATAATCTATCCGTTAATCAGTTTTTGCCTAATCCTTCATCTTGCTTACTTCATCAACATTTACGTGCTTGTAATTCCTGTAAATGTTGAGAACAATCGCCAGCGCCACAGCCGCCTCGGCTGCTGCAAGAATAATCACAAAGATTGTTGCTACATGGCCTTCTATATTCATCCCGCCAAAACGGGAAAAAGCTACAAAATTTAAATTTGCTGCATTAAGGATAAGCTCAAGGCCCATGAGCACCATAATAGCATTCTTACGGGTTACAACACCAAAAATTCCAAGAGAAAAAAGTATCGCACTGATTGTCAGGTAATGTTCAAGGCCTATGCTCATTTTGTGCCTCCCGTATTTTTAACCCTAGCAATTAATGCCGCTCCTACAATCGCTATCAAAAGCAACACGGACGCTACCTCAAATGCAATCAGGTAATCAGTAAGCAAAACATATCCGATGACATGGATTGTTGATTCTACTTCCTGAGTATCCGCTTTTACCCAGCTCACATTTTGATAAAGGACATAAAGTAATACTGCTACAAGACCACAGACAAAATACATGGAATAAATCTGAAATTTTCCGGTCACGCCACCCCTTATATCCACTCCGGTTATGTTTGATGTAAGCATAACACCAAATATCAGCAGCACAAGAATACCGCCTATGTAAATCATTATTTGCGTGATTGCTATAAAATCAGCCATCAGCATAGCATAAAAACCTGCCATCCCAAATAATGTAAAAAGCAGTGCAAATGCAGAATGCATGATATTCTTCGACGTCACAACAATCAATCCGGAGATTAACGTGATTGCGGCGAATAAATAAAAAGCTATTGCATACCAGTCCATAATCCAGTCCGTTTACGGGTATATTATTGCATTAATCATCAGACTCATCATCATTTTCAGATTCTGTATTATTTTCAGCCTTTTCTTTGGCTGCTTTAGCAGCTTTGGCTTTAGCAGCTGCAGCTTTTTGCGCCTGCATTTTTTTTGCATGCTCGGAATACATGGCTTTTTTCTCAGCAACCTGCTCAGGAGTCATCTCTGAAAATCTATATATTAAATCTTCCCTTTTGCGGGTAGAATATTCAAATTCAGTTGTCATGACAATTGCCTCAGTCGGGCAGGCTTCTGTGCAAAGGCCACAGAAACAACATTTGGCATGGTCCAGGTCATATTTAGATACCCAGAGTCCGCGCTTTTTACCAGATGTTTTAAGTGGTGGGATAACATCATCCGGCACGACCTTAATGGTTTCAACATCAATACAGTTTACGGGGCAAGCCCTTACACAACCTCCACAGCCATTGCAATCATCATATACCAGTTGAAGCCGGTTGCGTGCGTTTGACGGCATATCACCGGATCTAACCGGATGATAGCTGTCCGGGTATTGGTTAGTTACTTTCTTTGCAAACAAGTGCTCCAGTGTGATTCTCATACCAATAAGTACTGTATAGAATCCAAGCCATATATTTTTAAAGTAATTTATCATCTGAATCACTCCTCTGAACGAGAATTACATTTATAATCATTTTAACATTGTCCAGAGCCCTATCGCAAAGAAGCAAATAAAAGACAATGGCAGAAGGACTTTCCAGCCCACATACATCAACTGGTCAACACGCAGTCTCGGCAGAGTCCACCTGAGCCAAATCTGGACAAATACAAAAAACATTGCTTTTAATACGAACCATGCCGGCTGTATCCACGGCTGATTCAGAAAATCGCCAAATGGTGAGTTCCAGCCGCCGAGGAACATAATCGTAATCAATGCAGAAACCAAAAACATATTTGCGTATTCAGCAAAGAAGAACATCGCGAATTTCATACCGCTGTATTCGGTGTGATACCCTGCAACGATTTCGGATTCACCCTCGGGAATATCAAAAGGTGTCCTGTTTGTTTCTGCAAGGGCAGCCACGAGATAAATAATGAACAGCAATACCATAAATGGTATAACAATAATTTTTCCAATACCACCGGCGCCGCCGAAAATGAACCAATTCCAGAAGCCGCCTGACTGAAGGTGGTTTATTTCCTGCATGTCGAGAGTACCGGCAAGAGTGGCAATTGTTAATATCGCAATACCGGCGGGAACTTCGTAGCTGATTATCTGCGCAACCGAACGCATTGCACCGAGCAATGAGTATTTATTGTTAGATGCCCATCCGCCCATTACTATTCCAATTACAGCAATCGAACCGACTGCGAAAATGAAAAACAATCCAAGATTAATACCTGACGGGATAAACATAGCGCTGAACGGTATCACTGCAAAACCTGCATATGCTCCCATAAATACTAAATAAGGCGCCATATTAAATAATGTCTTATCAACAGCGCTCGGAGTAATGTCCTCTTTTTGTATAAGCTTTACGACCTCGGCAATTGGCTGCAAAACTCCACCGGGGCCTGTTCTCATCGGACCAAGCCTTTCCTGTACCCAGGAAGCAATTTTCAGCTCGCCCAGAATTGCAATCAATGCATAGACAATTATAAATGGCAAAGGCAGGAGAACAACTACCATGATTGCAAGAAAGTTGTCGCCCATTAACTGATATACAAAATTTTGTTCCATCGTTTACCTATCTGTCAACTTCACCAAGAACTATGTCTACACTACCAAGAATAAGAATCAGGTCTGCAAGCATATAACCCTTGCAAATCTCAGGCATAGCGCTGAGATTTACAAAACTGGTACCGCGCGCCTTAATTCTGTAAGGTTTGGGTGTGCCATCGGATATAATATAAAATCCGAGCTCACCTTTGGGATTTTCTGCCTTGCAATATATCTCGCCCTCCGGTGGCTTTATTTTCTTGGGAATAGCTTCCCGGACATCTCCTTCCATTGGCATTTGGGCTACTGCCTGCTCAATAATTTTGCAGCTTTCTTCCATTTCGTACATACGGACTACGTTCCTGTCCCAGCTATCGCCGATAGTACCAACTTCGCCTTTGCCAACGGGTATATTAAAATCAAATCTGTCGTATATTGAGTAAGGTTCAGCTTTTCGTAAATCAAAGGGGATGCCCGAGCCCCGGAGCATAGGCCCGCTTACGCCGTAGTTGATTGCAACATCGGTAGGAAGAATGCCAACATTGGCACATCGTTCCACGAATATTTTGTTATATATGAGCAGGTCCATCATTTCTTTATTTGTTGCACGCACCTGCTTTACAATCGCTAAGCAGTCTTCCTTAAATGTAGGAGGTACGTCTCCCATTAATCCGCCAATCCAGTAATAGTTATAAAGCAACCTGCCGCCAGAAGCTTTTTCGAAGAGAGTGAGAATCATTTCCCTGTCGCGGAATAAATAAAGGAAAGGTGTAAATGCCCCTGCGTCGAGGCCGAATGTAGCTACAGCTATCTGGTGGTTTGCAATCCTGTTTAGCTCTGCCATAATAACACGAATATATTCTACCTTTTCGGGGATTTTTATAGCCATCAGTTTTTCCATACCCATTACATATGGCCATTCATTATTCATCGAGGAGATATAATCCATCCTGTCAATGTAAGGAATAACCTGTGGATAGGTCATGGCTTCGCAATGTTTTTCAAAGCAGCGGTGAAGATAACCGATGTGAGGAATTACATCAGTAACTATTTCTCCTTCCAGCTCAACTTCGAGCCTGAGTACGCCGTGTGTGGAAGGATGTTGTGGGCCAACGTTTAGCCTCATCCTGTCGGTATTGACACCGCCGTATTCCATTTCTATTGTCTTTTTATCAGCCACGCTGCAACCTTTTCAAGTTAATACGGTACTTTTATGCCTTTGTACTCTTCTGGCTCTTTATAATCTTTCCTTAGCGGGAACCCTTCCCAGTCGTATGGAGTGAGAATCCTTATCAGGTTATGATGCCCTTCGAAGATAATACCGAACATATCCCATGCTTCGCGTTCGTGCCAGTCCGCCGAACGCCATACCAGTTCAACTGATGGCAATGTTGGATTTTCTTCAGGCAGGTTCGCTTTAATCACAACCCTGTACTTATAATCCATTGAATAAAGATGATAGACAACAGTAAAAGTATTGTCCTTGTTGTGCACACCACTAAGATTCGACAAATAATCGAATTTTACCTCATCATCATCTCTCAGGAAAAGGCATACATCTTCAATCTTTTGGGAATTAATAACAATGAAACTGTCGCCGGGTGCTTCTCCAGCTATTTCGAGAATATCATCCCCAAATTCTGCTCTCAGCTTATCGAATATTTGATTATTATCCATATTGTTAACAGGTTTACTGGTTTACCTTTAGATTTTCCATTTCGGCGTCTTCCTTTGCTATTCTTTCTCTTTTTCTGAAGATACCCTCCTGGCTGATTTTCTTCTGTAATTCGACCATCCCCTCAAAGAATGCTTCAGGCCTTGGCGGGCAGCCTGGAACGTAAACATCTACCGGGATAATCCTGTCCACACCTTTCAAAACATGGTATCCATGCTCCCAATACGGGCCGCCGGCATTGGCACAAGAGCCCATAGAGATAACATATTTCGGGTCCGGCATTTGCTCGTAAAGTCTTTTAACACGTTCTGCCATTTTGAGAGTTACAGTGCCGGAGACTATCATAAAATCTGCTTGCCTGGGGCTGGCGCGCGGAATACAGCCAAAACGCATAAAGTCGAAGTGCGAGGCGTTCGCTGCCATAAACTCGATTGCGCAGCACGCCAGGCCAAAGTGTAGATACCAGTCGGATTTGCTTCTGCCCCAATTGAATAGATCCTCCAATGTTCCAAGAATAACACCACCGTTTCCGGAAGGTTGTTCGCCTAATGTATTTAAAAGTCCCATTACAGGCTCCTGTAAACAAAAATCAAATTCATTCTTTACTCGTTCACTTTCCTTGATTTAACAAGGTCACTGAGATTCGGGATATAGGGATTTGGCCTGTCCCATTCCAGGTCGCCTTTAGCCCATACATAAGCAAGTCCGGCAATCAGTATCACAACGAACACTACCATTTCAATAAAAGCAAACCAACCAAGTTGCTTGAAAACCACTGCCCAGGGGAATAAGAACACAACTTCCACCTCGAAGAGCAGGAACACAAGCGCTACGATATAAAACCTTACATTGAATTTAACCCAGGGGCCGCCGATTGGAACCTCGCCGGATTCATAAGTAGATAATTTCTCAGGATTGGGATTGCTCGGACGGATAACTGCAGATGCAACAAGCCCGGCAGCAACAAAGATAGCGCCGATTATTAGAAAGAGTAGAATTATCCCGAAATCAGTCAGCATATCAAGCCTCAAAAGCTTTAAAATTTAAGCCACAAACTGGCAGATGGAAAATAACAAAGTACCGAAACAAATTAGATTAATCTTTACTTAAAATTATCTCATTTTTCCACTAACACAATCAAACTCCGCTAACTCATTCTAACTAATATAGTAAAAAGTAATAGTAGAGGCATAGCATACGGCTGCCCAAATTATTTTAGTAACCAAGATGTGGGGTGTGTATGTTAAGAATTTAGAATTAAGATTTTTATGAATATCACAAGAATGAGGATATATAAATCAGGATATTTTATCCGCTTTTAAACTGCCCTTCCCGGAGATAAGACATAATTAATCAGCACATCAACTTATCCTCTGTTGAAAACATTCCCGCATTTTTATTTCGGATTTTGCTGTGCTTTAATTAATTTGAATTCATAATCAATATTGGAAATTGAATTGTGCGTAAACTGTTGATATTGCTGTTGCTTAGCCTTTATTTTATACCGGCTCCGGGTTCAGATAAAGGTGTATATACAATCTTAGTTTCAATTGATGGTTTTCGCTGGGACTACAAAGACCGCGGAATCAGCCCAAACATGAAAATGCTTGGCGATGAAGGTGTCACAGCACTTTCACTTCATCCCGTTTTCCCAAGCCTGACTTTTCCAAACCACATATCGATTATGACCGGTATGTATGCAGAGAATCATGGTATAATCGGGAATTATTTCTATGATAAATACTCAGACAGCGAGTATGCACTTTGGATGCGCGAAACTGTTGTAGAACCACGCTGGTATCTGGGTGAGTTTTTCTGGGAGACAGCCCAACGCAATGGTATCAGATCAGCAACTTACTTCTGGCCCGGCTCAGAAATTGAATCTGATTACAGGCAACCGGATTATTTTAAGGAATATGACGGTGATATACCCTATGGCGAACGCGTTGAACAGATAATCGAATGGCTGAAAGTTCCCTACAGCGAGCGTCCTAAGTTTCTCACGCTTTACTTTGAATCTGTTGACAAAATGGGGCACAGTCATGGGCCTGACTCACCACAGGTGGATTCTTCAATCACAATTGTGGATGGTTATATTGGCCTGCTCGTCTCCGGGCTTGAAAAGCTGGGCATCAGGGACAGCACTAATCTAATCATCGTATCCGACCATGGCATGACTGAAATCAGTAAGGAACGTTTTATAGATATAAGTTTGATTCTGAACGATGACTCTGTTCAATATGTTGGTTCGGGAGCTTTGTTGATGCTTTTTCCGAAAGAGGATAAAATAAATGAAATTTATATGATGCTTAAAAAAGCAGAGAATAATTATAAAGTTTACTTAAAAAAGGATATTCCCTTACATTATCATTTCTCGAAACACCCTTTTATTTCTCCTATACTTGTGATTGCAAATCTGGGTTGGAGCGTCGGCAACAGTGAGAACCTAAATCGAATGAGCAATAACAAATTAACCGGGATGCACGGATTTGATAATTCAATGATGGACATGCATGGTTTCTTCATTGCAAACGGACCGGCTTTCAAAAATGGCTTGTTCTGCGAGTCACTTGACGTTGTGGACATCTATTCCCTGCTTTGCGAGATATTTGATATCGAACCACGAAGCAATATCGACGGCTCAATTAATAACATCAAATTCATTCTAAAATGAAACAGCGTTATTTTTCAGGAACAAAATGGGAGCCACTCGTTGGTTATTCACGCGCAATAAAGGCGGACAATGTTATATATGTTTCCGGCACAACTTCTACAGATGAACATGGTGAGATATTATTTCCCGGAGATGTTTACAACCAGTCTGTACAGGTGATTAAAAACATTGAAAAGGCACTCATAGCTCTTGGCAGCACACTTGACGATATTATAAGAACCAGGATTTATGTCAAAGACATTGACAAATGGCAAGATGTCGGAAGAGCGCATCACGAGTATTTCAGCAAAGCGCGTCCTGCAACAAGTATGGTCGAAGTCAGCAGGTTCATTCACCCTGATATTGTTGTGGAAATTGAAGCAGAAGCATTTATTTCATAAATTAAGAATATGACAAAAGAACAATACATCGTAACGGCAAGGAAATGGCGACCACTAAAATTCTCTGAAATTGCAGGCCAGGAACATATAACAACAACGCTTAAGAATGCCATTAAGAGCAACAGGATGCACCACGCTTACTTGTTCAGCGGACCCCGCGGAGTAGGCAAAACAACAACAGCCAGGATTTATGCCCGTGCTCTAAATTGTTTGAATCCAAATGACTTCGAACCTTGCAATGAATGCATCAATTGCAAGGCGGTTCTCGAAAGCAAATCTCTTGATATTATGGAGATTGACGGCGCTTCAAACAATAGCGTGGATGATGTCAGAAAGCTAAGGGACAATGCTAAATACCCGCCATCAAACGGCGAATACAAAATGTATATCATAGATGAAGTTCACATGCTTTCGACAGCAGCATTCAATGCACTGCTGAAAACTCTTGAAGAGCCGCCACCCCATCTAATGTTTGTTTTTGCAACAACCGAAGCCCACAAGGTACCTGCAACAATCCTAAGCCGTTGCCAGCGTTTCGACTTTCGCAGGATGGAATCGCCGGTGATTACAGATCGCCTGCAGATGATTGCCGGAAAGGAAGGCATAAGCATTGATGAGCAATCTCTCCTGACCATAGCCAAGAAAGCAGACGGTTCAATGAGGGATGCACAGAGCATTTTCGACCAGGCTGTGGCATTCTGCGGGAAAGACATAAGTTACGAAAACCTTGGCGAAGCACTTCACCTGATTGACCTGGATTATTTTTTCCGAATAAGCGATGCAGTAAGTAATAGCAACCTGAAGGAAATTTTTCATATCAGCAAAGACACGCTGGAACGCGGTTACGACCTCAGAGAATGCCTCTTTGGACTAATTGAGCATTACAGGAATGTGTTAACTGTAAAAGTGACCGGAAATTCTGATTTAATCGAAGCGCCGGATAGTTTTTTAAGAAAATATGAAGAAGTTTCCACTTCGATAGATAAATCAGATGTCCTTAGGATTCTTTCGATGTTAAAAAACAGCGAGGCTTCATTGCGATTCTCGCCACAACCCCGGATTACTTTCGAGCTGATTCTTGTCAATATCGCTTCTATGGATAAATCGGTCGAGATTGATGAGATACTTAATGCGCTTGGTAATAATACTGCATTGCCTGAAAAAAAAACTCCTGAAGTAAAGTTTGCCCCAAAACCTCAGCCCAAAAAACGGAAAATCGCCGATTTAAAACCGAAAGTGGAAGTAAATCCACCTGATATAAAGCCTATTGATGATATACCAAAGGTTTCCGAAACTATTGCCTCAAATATCCGCAAAACACCCCGAGCAGAAATTGAAACCCGTTGGACTTCATTCCTTGAGCAATTCGGGAACGGTGAGTACGGGCTTAAGAACCTGAAAACGTGTCATTTCAAGTTCGAGGATGGTATGGTTCACATCTCTACAGAAGATAAATTTATCTTCGATAACCTGGAATTGAAACGTGTGAAAATCAATGATGCACTTGATAACTTTTTCAGCGGGCAAGTGGGATTCAATCTTTCAATGAATGAATATTCCGGTTCTCCACCAGAAACAAAAAGCGAGAATCTACCTGAACAGGATTCGTCAAATTCACATGATGCGGATGACCCTAACCTGCATCCAATCGAAAAAGAATTAATAAAGCTGTTCGATGCTGTTAAGGTCAGCAGGAATGATAATTAAGGAGGATAACATGGCACTTGAAGCAGGAACAAAAGCACCTGAATTTGAGGCACAGGCAGATGGCGGCGAAAGTATAAAACTTAGCGATTTAAAAGGGAAATGGACAGTTTTGTATTTTTATCCCAAGGATAACACATCGGGATGTACAAAAGAAGCATGCAGCTTCCGCGATAATTTGGAAGACATAACAAAGCTGGGAACGACTGTAATTGGGGTAAGTCCGGACAGTGTAAAATCTCATGACAATTTTAAGGCAAAGCATGAGCTGAATTTTAAATTAATCAGCGACAAAGATAAAATTATTTGCAATGCGTATGATATCATGGGCGAAAAAAAGATGTATGGGAGAACATACATGGGAGTTATCAGAACTACGTATATCATCAACCCCAAGCTTGAAATCGCCCATACTTATAACAAAGTAAAAGTTGCAGGCCATGTTGAAGAATTAATGGAAAAGCTTAAAGAACTTATAAAGTAAATTTTATCCCGCTTATTATTCGAAATCATAATAATAGGCGGGCAATCCTTTCGATTCTTTTTTCAATTCATATTCATCAAACAGAACATTAGTATTTGGCAGACATTTGATAATATTCACTATCTGCTCAAAAGGTATCTTGTTATTTTTGAGATTCAGTATTCTTAGGTTTTTCATTTCACAAAGGGTCGGAGGTATTTCTTCTATTTTGTTCCCGGAAAGGTCAAGAGTCTCAAGATTCTGAAGCCTGCTTATCTCCATTGGTATTTCTTCTATTTTGTTTTCTCTCAGGTTTAGATACCTTAAGTTATTCATTCCCTTCGACATGCGGCAGATGTCTTTAATCTTGTTATTTGCCATATTCAAATATCTTAGAGAAATGTAATCTGCAAGGATGCATGGCATTTTTTTGAATTTATTATCGGAAAGACTGAGATTTGTTACTGTTTTGGGAATATTGTACGGTACCTCATCCAGCTTCTGGTTATCAAGATTAATTGTACTGCTGTTGCCAAATGAAAAGGTTCTTCCTTTTGATTCAAGCGTTTCCACCTGGTCGGCAATGCCTCCGAGGCTTTTTATTATCTCAGCAACAAGCTCCTGGCTACCGTCATCCATAGAAAGGATGTCCTTATAAAGTGAAAGTGATTTGTTGAAATAAGTAAGGGCATCATCATTCTCACCCAGGTCTCTTGAGTAGTATCCATAATATTCATAGCCTGCAGCCTGCCAGTATTTTCCATTCCATGTATTTGACTTGCTTACACGGTCCCAGCCCTTAGAAAGGAATTCATCAGCTTTGTTGTAGTTTCCTTCCTGCCTGTAGGAATTGCCTAGTTTCAGGTAACGAATTCCTTCATCAAATTCGCTACCCTGCGAAATAAGAAGCATTGATGCTGTAACAAATATTATAAATATTAATTTTCTCATTTATCTTCCTGCATATTTTTGCTAATAACCGCTTCTTTCCAAATTGGAAAGCGAAGGCCAAATACAATTGAATTGAGCGTTTCTTTTCCAAAATTCATTGAAAATGTTGGCCTGTTGAAAGCAAAATCCGTTGTATAAAAATAGGCATTGTATGCAAAATATAATTCCAGCGGGTAGCATTCGCCACTTTTTGCAATATTTAATTCAAGTTTGAGAATGTTACCTTCCCAGTCATTTCCTGAAACAGCAGAATTATATATTCTTCCATTGCTCCAGAAATGTCCCAGCCCGATTTTCAAACCGGCATAAAAATCTTCAATTCGAATAATATCCGGGATATTAGCGTCAACACCTGCCTTAAACAGGTCTGATTTCCATTCCTCACTTTGGATGACAACTTCAGAATTTTGTGACAGTGTTTTTGTTGTATAGCGTGGAGCAATATATTCAAACCAAATATCGAAATACTTGCCAATTCCAAGTATTGGGCTTGCATTCATTGTTAATACCACTCCATAAGAAAATTTTGTGTCAAGCTCATCAGCAGGTGAAAAGAAATTGTTAGCTGTCGCGCCTGCAGAGAATATCGTTATACAGCTATGGCAGTAGTTCTCATAAGCTTCACTGAGTTGTGCCCTCTCGTCCATGTATCTGCGGTTATAATTAAGATAAGCAGTATCCAGTTTCATTCTTAGTCGTGTATTTTCATCAACCAGTTCATCATACGATTGCCTGTAAAAATTGCTCTCTTGCTTGTATAATTCTAGCTCTGCCAGCATTGAGCGCTGCTTCAGAAATTCCTCATTCTGCTTTATCAATTTATCCTTCAAACGCTTCATCGTTGCAGTTTCAGTACCGTCGGGAACAGCTTCTACCTGTTTTTGATATGATCGTGCAATGAAATAGTACTCCATCACCATCTCCGGCTCCGGCGATTCTACCATCTCGAAGGAAGGTGTTTGCAACGGTATTCGTGGTTTCGCACCGTAAATTGAGAGTTGATGCTCCAGCAGAAATGCCATTTTATAATAACGCATCAGCTCATGCAAAAGGTAGTTCTCTTCAAATTCGTCCAGGACTTCTTTATCAGGTGGAACATCAGGTACATCAATGATTGGTTCTTCTGAATACCCTGATTGAGCAAACATGAATAAAACAGCTAATATTAATAGAATCCTTTTCATACATCATCCACGTATGTCATTGAAAATATTAAATTTACAGGCTTACGCAGATAAGTAAATCAATTTTAATGCCAAAGTGTATAATCAGATCTTTTAAATAATCAACAATGGAATAATAAGGAATTAAGCCAGGCTACGGCAATAATTATTAACTATTAGATGCTATTTTAATTAATACGCCTATTGGTTTTTGCCTCTGAAGCGCATAAATATTAACTTACGGATTTATTCGTTAACTAATTTTACTTTAATACGTTTCTAAAGTCATGATAGATACCCACGCTCATATTGATACTGAAGTTTTTGATGCAGACCGGAATGAGGTTGTTGAAAGGGCTTTTAACTCAGGTGTAGAATCAGTAATTATCCCTGCGATTGAACCGAAATTCTTCAATAAGGTCATTAATACCGCAAGCATTTACAATAATGTGTTTTGCGGGATTGGGATTCATCCGCATAATGCCAGTGATGCCAGTGATGAGGCTTTAGCTAAGGTTGAGGAATTGAGCCACTATGAGAAATGTGTCGCTATCGGTGAAATTGGTCTGGACTATCATTACGACTTTGCACCTGAAGATTTGCAACGGGAAGTTTTCAGGAAACAACTTAAGATTGCAAAAAAACGTTGTTTACCGGTAATAGTGCATAACAGGGAATCAGATACAGACCTTCTGAATATAATAGAAGATGAACAGGATGGTACCCTGTGCGGGGTGTTGCATTGTTTTTCCAGCCCGGAAGGAGTATTGGTGAGCGCCCTTGGACTTGGATTCCATGTGTCATTCACAGGAAATATTACTTTTAAGAAGTCTGTATTGTCTGAGGTAGTCAGGCAAGCTCCTCTGGGGAGGGTCATGATTGAAACTGACTCACCATATATGACACCAGTGCCATACAGGGGAAAGCGAAATGAACCGTCTTTAGTTAAGTACGTAGCAGAAAAAATAGCGGAAATAAGATCGATTAGCATAGAAAAGGTAATTGAAATGACAACAGATAATGCAAAAAAACTCTTCAAACTGGCAGTTATGCTCATCATTATAACCATGCCTGCATTTGCGCAGGATGAAGATAATTATGATGAAGTATTTCCTGAAGAGGAATATTTTGGCGAAGAAGAACTGATGCACCCTTATGATAAAACTCTGGGCATCGGATTATATTTTGGAACAAATACAATCGTGGAAACCTACACCCTGGCTGATGGTGATTTCGAAAGTTCATGGAGTGGTATTTCTTCTATTGGAGGAGGGATATCATACCAGGTTCTTGACTTTTTATTGATCGAAGGGTCTTATATTTTTTCTTCAAATACAAAATTCGAGGCTCAGCTTGAGCAGGACAATCCAGGATTCGACTTCGAACCAAATAAACATCATGTAATTGAAATCACTACTAATTTTATTGCAAATCCTTACAATAGAATTAATTTTTACGGGTTACTCGGAACAACACTTTTTTTAAATTCAAGGGATATTATTGAAGAGGTTATTGAAACCCAATCCTTAGGACTTAACGCAGGAATAGGTATATTTATAAATATACCGGTTGAAGGAGCGGGTTTGTTTGCTATCAAAGGTGAATGGAATTTGAATTTTGATTTCTCAGATTATGAAGGTATTGTAAATCATCCTGAAACAAGGGAACAAGTAAAAACTAGTGTTACACAGTTTTTCTCTATACCCCGTGTTGCAGTATATTATTTCCCTCCAATTGCTCAATAATTATTATATTTAGCAGGTTAAATCCGATTATTGGCAGTTTATCACTATGAAGAGTATTTCAGGGTTTTTAAAAGCCCTTGGACCTGGTATATTATTTGCCGGCGCTGCTATCGGTGGCTCTCACCTGGTACAGTCAACAAGGGCAGGCGCAGGATATGGCACAGAATTAATCTGGGTGATTATAATAGCAAACTTGCTCAAATACCCTTTCTTTGAATTTGGGCATAGATATGCTGCTGCTACCGGAGAGAACATAATAGAAGGATATAAAAAACTTGGCACCTGGGCAGTTGCAACATTTTTTGGACTGTCTGTAATTACCTCTATAATTAATGCCGCAGGTGTTACATTCGTTACAGCAGCATTAACAGGTTATTTTCTGAAAGCAGTTGTCGGGATCCACATTGCCCCATCCTGGATTACTGCCGGCATATTGTTTGTCCTTTTTTTTATACTCGTACTCGGCCAGTACCCACTATTGGATAAAATTGTAAAGACACTTATAGTATGCCTTGCCATTGCTACTGTTACTGCATTTATATTTGCTGCAGGAATTGAAAGAGAAATATCACCTGATTTTATTCCCCCTGAATTATTCACATCTGCAGGGATTGCATTCTTAATTTCACTGATGGGATGGATGCCTGCGCCGATCGAGGCATCTGCTTGGACTTCTGTTTGGATAGGCGAAAGAACTAAGCAAACAAAATATAAAGCAAATTTAAAAGAAGTATTGTTTGATTTTCATGTGGGTTATATCGGAACAGCAATATTAGCCTTGTTCTTCATGGGGCTTGGAGCATTTATCATGTATGGAACAGGCGAAGAATTTTCGAATTCCGGTATTGCATTTTCAGAACAGCTAATTAATCTCTATACCGGGACATTGGGCAATTGGAGCCTCCCAATTATTTCTGCTATTGCAATTGTTACAATGTTCAGCACTACAATTACTGTGTTAGACGCATACCCTCGGACATTAGAAATATCCCTGAAAAAGCTCTCGCCAATGCTAAACGAAGAAGGTAATATTCTATACTGGGTTTGGATTCTAATCCTCTCATTTACAACAATAGTCATTGTATTTTTTTTCACAAAAGGATTAACATCCCTGATAGATGTTGCAACAATAATCTCTTTTTTAGCGGCTCCTGTGTTTGCGATAATCAATTATAAAGTTGTCACCTCAAAGAAGTTTCCTGATTCAGCTAAACCTTCTAAATGGTTAATCTGTCTCAGCTGGCTTGGGATTATTTACCTTGTTGCGTTTGGTATTCTGTATCTTCTGGACCTAATATCCTTGATTTCGTGGTAGGCGGATAGGACAAAGCAATTATTTGAATTTTAGCATTAGATTTGATTTTTCCAATAGGATACTCTCCAATCCATTTTTCTTCTTCATTATTTGCATTGAAACCCTGCTTGACAGATAAGACCTCTCCAGATGATTCGGGATCTAAATCAACTTTGCAATATGCCCTTTCTTTTCTTTCTATTCCTTCATTGTCATTAATCCTAATTTCAAGAGAAATTCCCTTTACCACCTGAGAACCATTATTAGCAAATCTGAATTTCCAACTCACCCAATTGCCTTCGATTTTTTTGTCAATGAGTTCGAAGTCTATTTGTTCCGGGCGTGTGTCCCGGAACATTGCCTGTATTTCCGGATCTCCATTCTTCTTTTCATCTTCGATTATATCCCGGAGATGCCATTTTTGAACATCTTTTATCTTCCCTTCCCTTTTATATCTTTCATTAGCCGATTTTATCAAGGCTTCATCTAAATTGCTCAACTCACCGTCAACTCTTTTCTTAAGCGCTTCGTTCTCAGTATAATCCTCAAATCTTGTTTCCACTTTAACATCTTCTGCGCAAGATGTTAGAATCATCAAAGTAAGTGTAATCAATAAATATCTCATTCTTTCTTCTCCATCATAAATTATTTATTTGTAATTTATGTAGAAATCAATTTATAATACCAATGTTACAGGCTTTCTATGAAAATCGTTTTAATTATAATACTGTTAATCCCTTTTTTCATTGCTACTGCACAGGAAAATTGCTGGAAATATGACCGGTCAAGACCAGAGTGGACAAAAGATACCATCACAAGTATAAACAACACACGACAATTTAATACACTCAATGTTTATCCAAATCCCGTTAATAATGCTTTAATTATTGAAGTTGTTTCCGAAACCGGTGGAAATGCTGTAATAGACATTATTGAAGCTTCCACAGGCAAAATTGTTTGGAATAACGAACAGGAAATATCATCCGGTGTGAACGAAATAGAGTGGGATACAAAGGGGAATGAAGGCAAAAAATTAGCTCCGGGAACTTATATAATTAAAGTAAAATCAGCCGGGAGGAATTATTCTGACAAGATTATTTTAAATTAAGTTTTTTCTTGACGCAATAAGATGGATATCACTACCGGACATCTCAATATTAATAAATTCAAACTCTTTTACTGAAGAAAGTTCAGCTGTTTCCAGCCGGGAAAATGTCTTTATTCCATTACCTATTAACTTTGGGGCAATGAATAACTGTATCTCATCAATGAGGTTCAACCTGGCAAGGTCGGAATGAAGTAAATTCCCACCTTCAACAAGAATTGATGTTATTGAGTATTTCTTAGCTAAAATTTTATTTAAATATACAAGGTCTATCAGTCCATCTTTTCCACTCTTGGATGGCAGTGTCTTCACACCACTGCTTTCCAGCAGTTCCATTTTTTCCTGATCCTGCAAATCCACAGAATAAGCTACAATTGTATTTTCTCTGTTTTCATCATTAAACAGCTTTAGAGTAACTGGAAGCGAGAGTTTAGAGTCAATTACAACCCTCAGGGGATCACGCCCTATAACATTTCTTACGGTAAGCTTGGGATTGTCTTTCAATGCTGTCCTTCGGCCAATCATAACTGCATCAACTTCATGCCGGAGCTCATGGACTTTCTTTCTGCTTTCTTCTGAGGTAATCCACTTTGATTCCCCTGACTCAACTGCAATACAGGCATCCATTGTTTGCCCTGTTTTAACAATCATCCATGGTGCATTTTCTTTAACATACTTAAAGAAAAAGCGGCTTTGCCAGAGAGCTTCTTTTTCCAAAACACCCCTTTCCACATTAATCCCGGCTTCTGCAAGCCTTTTCGCCCCGTTCCCTTCCACTTCAGGATTTGGATCGGAAGCAGCAAAAACAACATGTTTGATTCCTTTTTCAATAATTAACTCTGTACAGGGCGGAGTCTTTCCCTGATGATTGCATGGTTCTAAAGTAACATAAAGTGTTACGTCATCAAAATTGTCCAGTGGGTAATTTTCAATTGCTTCTACTTCTGCATGAAAACCTCCATATTTCCTGTGCCACCCTTCGGAAATAATCTCGCCATTTTTGACAAGAACTGCTCCTACCCTTGGGTTCGGGCTTACGAATCCTGTACCGTTTAGGGCGATTTCAAGCGCCCTTTTCATGAACTTCTCGTGCTGCATCAATATTTAAGGTCTATCCTGATAATATACGGCAGGGGTCTTACAGGAAGCATAATTTCCGTTTGATAAACATTTCCACTTGCTGAGTCTATACCCTCAGGTTTTAAATAATATCCATATTGGTGAATTTCACCCCGGTCTTGAGGGAGAAGTGGATTGATAACCATAAGGTATGTAATTTCCCTGTCTGACTCATACAATGGCTTACCTTTTTTACTCAATACATTTACTCGCAATTCTTCAGATGTAGGGAAGTATTCTTCAGTGTCATGAATGCGGATAGCAAGAAAACCGAGAGTATCTGCTTCCCTGTAAAAGACAGTGAATATCCCTTTTTTCTTTTTGGGGATATCAAGCTTTGATGAATAAGCGTCCTGCTTGTATTTTTCCAGAGTTCCTGCTACAGCCTCCATCTTCGACAAATTATAAACTCGGAACTGGTTGGATTTCTCGATAGAATTAAGCGGTAACTCAGCTACTGAAAGAAAGCTTACAAATTCATTATCCCTTTTAATCGTTTTTTCTGCAATTAACGTATCAGCATCATTAAAAATAATCCTGTTAATTCCTTTAAGGAACTGAAGGTCATCTCTGCCGAGGCTGTCATATTCTATGTAGAACACAACATAAGCACTCGATTTACCGGTATAGTAGAATGCTTTCAGATTATTATCAATCGCACCTGAATTATAATACTCGAAGCCTCCACAAGATGCAGAAAAGAGAAGAAGCGATATAAAAAGGTGCTTGCCCATAAGGAAATGTACTTTATTCCATAAAATTAAACAATTTTTAACAAAAAAAGGCGGTGCAAAAACACCGCCTTTAATATACTTAATTTTTATTGTGCTTATTGCCCAATAACAAGTTTCCTTGTTTCCTCGTAAGGCCCAGATTTCATCCTGATGAAATATACACCGCTTGAAAGGTCTTTCGTGGAAACTTTAGCCTGGTAGTTGCCTGTGTTCATCCTGTTATCAAGAACAACTGCAGCAAGTTCGCCATTAGAGTTCAAAATATCTATTCGGGTTTGGATGTCAAATCCTACACTGAATTCCAGATCAAATGAACCATTAGAAACAGGATTCGGAGCAATTTCATTAATGTTGAAATCAACACCTGAAGAGACAATGTTTCTGAGTTCCTGTACACAGTTCTCGAAAACAATCGTGCCAGGTACGGATTCGTTAAATACACAGTTGTCGCGTCCGCCAAATGTAGTATTTTCATCGTTTATTTCAGGATTGAATGTATGAGTATCATTCAGCAAAGCCTGGAATGTCGGTAGAACAAGAGAACCATTTGCAGAAATAGGTGTTGTACCGCTGCATGATATAATACATTTCTTCCATCCGGGGTTTGCATTGTCATCCACTTCAGTTGCCGTAACCGGTCCCCAGTCACCCGGAATAATATCACCTTTACGGATTTTAACTACATTCTTGTTAAGAATACCATCAAACTCACCATCTTCTGCAAGCCTCAACCAACCGGCCTGGTACCTGATTTCGAATGTAAATTCTGTTATATCTGCATCAGCCCAGTTTGTACATTCAGCATATACAGGGTAGTCGAATGTACCGTGTGTAAACATGCCAGGAAGGAAGTATTCACCACGAGTATCCCTTGAGATCTCAGGCATGCTGAAGGAAACGGTTGAAGTTCTGTATTCACCTTCAATTGTAGCAGATTCAATCTTATTTGTCGATTCCGGATCCTGGCCAAACCTATAATTTACATTGAGTACTGCCGAGAATGAATTAGCAGGCAGGCTTGTTTCTTTCCATGGTTCAAACTGGTAAACAATAAACAGGGATTCACCACTTGCCAGAATTGTATTATTAATTACATCCTCTGTTGGACGAATCTTATTAAAATATGCCCAGTTCCCGTTAATAAATTCTACACTGTTAATGTGCAAGTCATCTGAACCCATATTTCTGATTTCAACAGAATCTATCGGTGAATCGCATTTAACAATATTACCATAATCAATTCCAAGGACTAATATACCGGTATCAAAACCGATACCTTCGAATGTTCCGGTTGAGTCTGAAGGAAAATCATCAGGATTCTCGCGTTCATTACCTGTAAAATAATCACCGAGTACTTCAAATGTTGCTTTCCTGGCGCCTACAGCTTGTGGTGTAAAGTTAACGTCGAATACCAGGGGGGCGCCATCGGTGCTTACTGTCTGGTTTACAAGAATTTCCATCGGATCTTCAGGAGCAAAGTCTGCAATGTCGCCAGGATTTTGTGTCCAGCGGATTTTATAAACAAACAGGTCTGCGCTTTCACTCGTTGAAGTAATAGTCATTCTTCCGGGTTCACTATGCTGCATTCCTACAGTCCATGGGTCATCCCATGTGTATCCTTCAACCAATATCTTTGGTAAGAAGCCTATGCCACGTAAATCATTTTCAGCTGTATTTGTAATTGTTTCGCTTGAGTGAAGTATTGGCCTTACAGGCGCTATATGAGCATCCTCGGTTAAAGGCTTGTACCTTACCGGAACTGTAATTAGTGTGTCCGTACTTTCAGAGCCTTCGGGATCCAACCTGTAAGGATTTGTTTCAGAAATATTGTTAAATGGTTTTATCTGATTGTAAAGAATTTCAAAATTCTGATTTGCAGGATTAACAGGGTCAGCAAATTCAACTCCTGCAACAAGAACAGCCGCATCGCCATTGTTCCTGATATATATTACACCATCGTTATCAGACTCAACTCTTCTCCTCTCCCAGTCATAACCTGTAATAAATATACCGGGTTGGTTTGACCTTCCTGTCCAAACTGATATATCTTTCTTCTTAGTTGTACCATCCTGATTAACTGTAGCGTTTGAATGGAATTTTACATTTTGAGTCCAGCTACCACTAACAGTAGGAGCAAATTCGACCATCCTCAGGTAAACGCTTGCGGGTTGCTCAACAGTACCAGGAGGGATGCTGATAGGAAGCGGAGGGTCTGTGTTGATCAGTCCAAATGGAGCTGTGTATCCGGTTATATCGTCAATAATAAGCTCCATAGTGCCGAGATTTCTGATTTCAAGGCCATCAGTTTTTTGTTTAACATCATTTACCTTAACCAGTCCCGCATTCCAGTCATCAACCCATATAATTGGTTCAATACCCTGGCCACGAATATAAAATGCCCATCGAAGACATTCAGTTTCTACAATCAGGGAATCCCAGTCTTCCTGTTCAGGAATATTAATATACTGCTGGATTGGTGTATAGTCGATTGTAACATCGTGCGTGGCTCTTGGCATTAACTCAACGTCGGGTGGTACTTTACCTTTGGAAATGCTGAATACGGCACCTCTCTTCAAAAACAGTTTCTTGATTGTAATCACAGAGTCTGAATGGCTGTTGAGTTTAACGTCAAGGGATTTTGTTAAATTAACCCTCACCTGGTCAAAATCAACAATTTCAGGCTCAAGCACAAGAGAATCAGCTTCGTACCTTATACTATCTTTACCTGTGTTTTGAAGCTCAGACCTGTCAAAAACATAGAACTTTGCGAAAGCATCCTGGTATTTATCAATAACTGACAATGTAAATTCGTATTCTTCAGGCTGGTATGATGGAGGCCAACCTTTCCAGTCTGGCGGTAACTCCGGGTCGTTAAAATTATAACTTACATCCGTATCAAGAACCGGTTTATCGCTAATACCCTGGTCAACCTGGCGAGGGTTATCCCCTTCTTCGCCATTGCGAAGTTCCCATGCGTTAACCGTGTATTCCCCGCACTCACCATCCCATGTAATCAATGGTTCTAAAGTATCGGTTTCGTCGAGTTTTCTTATTGCCATTGCAGCGGGCCATCCGTAAGTATCGAATGAACTGAAACCGTAGATGTAACCGCCAAATTTAGTATCTCCCTGGATTTTATGTGCACCTACTCCAACTGTTACTTTTGCCCAAAATAAGTTTGTACCAGGTATCTGGTTAAATAAAAATGTCGGGAAATTATTCCATATTGGGACATCGTCTATTTTTATACTCCTTAATGATTCCCTCGCAGGGTCGGTGGTATCTCCTACAGCAATTATATTGAAGAAATTCTCATTAAACTGTTTATTATCAGGAGTCTGGAATACCGTTGATTTAGTAAACTGTTCAACAGGAACGACAAGGATCATAAACGGGTCATAATTACCGCTTGAACAATCCCATTCTGCAGAGTAATCATATTGAAGTACAAGCGTTGGTTTGTCAAATTTAAATACCGAAGTACCTCTGATAGATTCCAGGTCATGAGGGCATCTTACCGGCTCATGAATAAACTCTTCAAAATCTCCGGGTTGGTTTAACATCCCCTGACGCTGACTGATTAATTCTCCTGTTGCAGCTTCATACCACTTAATATGATAATTTGTATTTGGTTCTGAGGCAATTATCCTAAAAAAATCACCTTGATCAGTATTCCTTGCATATTCAACCGATGCATATTCTGTACCCCATGCAGAAACAGGCGGCATCATCTCGATCAGGTGGTCTCGTCCATTATAAACTTCAAATGCAGGTATCATTGTTCTTTCATGAAATGAGAGTAGTCCAACAGGTTGAGAAGAACTTATAGAAGAACCCGAAAGGTCAAAAACACCCCTTGTTTGGCCATCGCCCTGTACCATGAAGACTTCGCCTTCATTGAGAGTTATATTATAACTTTCGCCAATTTCTTTGCCGGCTGCCGTTTTAGCATAACCTTTTCCAACACCTTTCAGCTGGATTCTCACCCTCGTGTTCTCATATGCGCCAAGAACCATAAATCCGGAGCGCCACTTCCGTACTTCGTTGAAGTCATAGAATGAGCAGTGGATATATTCCGTACCCCATGCGGAAACAGGGATAGCCAAATAGCCTTCAGAAGTTACCGGTTTGGCATTTAACACATAAACAGAAATTGGATCCGGTGAATCTAATGTAAAGCCATACTGTTCAATTGATTCACTTTGCCTTAATTCCCAGGCAAAGCTTGTTTCACCATTCGCACTCGAAAATGTTGTTATTTTGAGCGCTTCAACAGGTTTAGTAATTTCAACACCGAGCAGTTTATTACTTAAGGTAACCTTTGTATCAACAGAGGAAGTAACGTAAATTTCTAAATAGTCCACAGGATGGATAGGTTTTTCATTAGGCGGGAAACCGACAATAAACTTTCGTCCTTGCGAGTTGGCACTCATTACATGAGTTTTAAGGAATTTCTTTTTAATTTCTTCATCGGTTTTAGCGATTACATCGCCAATCGAACAAAGCAATATAAATCCTGTCAGGTAAACAAGTAGTCTCTTATACATGGGGGAACTCCAATTAAATAAAATCAATTTTTTAAACAATAGATTAATTTCTAAAAACAACTACCATAAATAAACAGTTGTCCCTCAAATTTGTCACATTTTTCACAACAGAAATAAAAATGCCGGATTCTTATATTAGTATTCAGCAGGGTTACCCGGGTTCATTATTTACAAAGACACCTAACTTAATTGTTGCGATAGTGTTTAGCTAAAAACAGTAAGTCATAAGATAAATAAATCGTGTAATCTTTTCAAATCATTTTAAAATATTATTGCAATAGTAATAAAAATCCCCGCTCAAGGCGGGGATAATTTTTTTTAATGTTTACATGTTATTAGATATTAAGGAATTATGAGTTTGAGATTTTAACCCTTGCCTGGAGAGTTTCCAGGTCTTTCCTGACCTTCGGGTCTGTTTCCACGTAATTATCAATTGTCTGGCAAGAATGCAATACAGTGGAATGGTCTCTGCCTCCAAAATGAGAGCCGATGGATTTGAGTGACAGGTTTGTGTTTTTCTTTGCAAGGTACATGCACATCTGCCTCGAAAGTGCAATTTCGTGTTTCCTTGATTTAGATTCAATAATATCAATCGGGATATTGTAGTACTTGGAAACTTTTTCTTTGATATCGTCAATAGTAAGTGGTTTTGGCTCAGTCAGAGCTATACCATGAATAACTTCTTTCGACAATTCGAGGCTAAGCTCCCTCCTGTCAAGTGTTACTTTGGCAATAAGGCTGATTAAAGTCCCTTCCAGCTCGCGGATACTCGAGGTTACATTTTTAGCAATATATTCGATTATCTCTACGGGCAATTCCATGCCTTCATCCTTGCTCTTGCGTTGAAGGATAGCCATCCTTGTTTCGAGGTCCGGTTTCTGGATATCGACAGTCAGGCCCCACTGGAACCTTGAGATAAGCCTGTCGTCAACGTCTTTAAGCTCCTTTGGCGGCCGGTCGCTTGTAAGGACAAGTTGTTTTCCTGCCTGATGCAAAGCATTGAAAGTATGAAAGAAATTATCCTGTGTTTTCTCTTTGCCTGAAAAGAACTGGATATCATCTACTACCAATACGTCGATATTTCTG
The DNA here is from genome assembly GCA_964454975.1 of uncultured Hyphomicrobiales bacterium. Taxonomy (GTDB): domain Bacteria; phylum Bacteroidota; class Ignavibacteria; order Kapaibacteriales; family UBA2268; genus CAYVVD01. The sequence goes on from CAYVVD010000011.1 coordinate 39,072, forward strand.
TAGAAATTGATAAACTCCGTTTGTTGGTTGTTCTGAATAGAGTTTACAAAATCCATAGTGAATCGTTCGCTGTTGGTGTAAAGTACCTTCAGGCGCGGGTTTTCCCTCACGATGTCATTTCCGATTGCCTGGACAAGATGTGTTTTACCTAGTCCGGTATCGCCATAAATTACAAGCGGGTTGTAACGCGTGCTTCCAGGTTTTTGGCTCACAGCCTTTCCTGCCGAAAATGCAAGCTGGTTGCTATCCCCCATAATAAAGTTATCGAATGAATATCGTGGATTTAGCCAGGTATGGTAGGGTTTGTTCTCCTCACCTGTTTTGTTGAAAGTCAGAGTTCCCTGTATTCCGGACGGAGGATACCTGAGCGCAGGTATTTTAATAGTCCTCTGCTCCAGAGATTCGCCGTTTTCTTCAACGACTATCTCATATTGCAGGCGTGCGTTCTCCCCTAACACTTTTGCAATAGTCTTCTGCAATAGTGAAAAGTAGTGCTCTTCAATCCATTCATAAAAGAATTGGCTTGGAACGAGAAGGGTAAGCTGCTTATCCTTCCAGGTATGAGCCCGTATAGGCTTAAACCAGGTGGTATATACCTGGGAGCTTACGTTGTCCTTAATTATTGTAAGGCATCTCTTCCATAAATTTTCAGCTACCTCATCCCTGTCAGTAAGTAATATTCTTTTATCGCCAAGCCTTCTCGTTTCGTTGTTGACCTTTTCTTTCTGAAAAAGAGCGAAATTATCGTTTGTCCTCTTAACCACAGATACTTCCCTGGAAAAACATGGTTAAACAAATGGGTGAATTTTCAATTAGGGAGAAAAAAAAATACCCAATTATATGCACTTGCATATATTAAGTGAGTATTTTCCCCGTAATTTCCACCGCTGCAAAGATAAAAGCCAGTTTGTTTTATGTCATCTAACAGCGGGGAACTAAAATGTAACATTTGAAGCTAAAAGGCAAGGAATTAATTTTTCAACTAAACCATTTTTTCACTTGCTATTTTCGAAGGTTTTTTATTTCAATGATTTAGCTTGTGAAAATATTTTCATTCATAAAATATATGAATCTTAATGTGTGCTTTAATTTATTCATTTTTCATAATTATCACTCAAATGCCTTATTTATCAATGTATTTTGCTATGTTGTTGGAAAAGCAGAGCTTTGCAATAGATTAACAATATTTACACTACCTTAATTATAGATATATCTTATAAATATTGAAAAACAAATAAACCGGGGAATCGTATTTTAAGATGTAACGATTCATGGACATCAACTGTCAATACTAAAAAGCCATGACCAAAATTAAGACACTGCTATTAATATCTTCGCTTCTATTATTCACTGTATTTTTTACAGCAGCTTCTTATTCCAACTGGGAAAAGATAGACTATCCGGCCGGTTTCGAGAATGTTATACTCCTTGATATAATGTTCCTGACTGATAACCCCCAGATTGGCTGGGTTTGTGGTTATAACAGCGTTGTAATGAAAACTACTGACGGTGGTGATACCTGGGCGGGACAAAATGCACTCCAAACTAGTGCTATTCAACTTGAACATATACAATTTCTTAATGAGAACATTGGCTACACTTCAGGAAGCGTGCCGGGTTCAATTAATTCCGGGTACATTTTAAAATCTACAGATGGCGGAGAAACCTGGTTCGACATTTCCCCTCAACCACGTGAAGATCTATGGGGATGTTATTTCGTAAATGAAGGTACTGGTGTAGTTTTAGGCGGTACTTGTGCCAATCAATACTTCTATTCCACAACTGATGGAGGTAATTCCTGGTTTAAGTATGAACAATCTGTTCAGGATACGAAGTTATCCGATGCAATTTTATATGAAGACGGAACAGGATGGGCAACAAGCAGCGGTATTGTCTGGAAAACTGACGATTGGGGAAGGACATGGACAATTGCATTTTCAACCGGTAACAGGGACTGGCAGGAAGAATTGACGTACTACAATGGGTCATTCCTTGTTCCATGGGACGAAGGTTGCTCCGGAGTTCAGGGTGATAATGGCGGAATGCGTTTTGTGTACAACAACTCAGTCCGCGAGTTTAACTCAGGCAACTCTATGTATGGTACGTTCCTGCTTGATGAAGTCAGAGGTTGGGCGTGTGGAAGCAATGGTTCTATATTTTATACCAGCGATGCCGGCAATTCCTGGGAGTTAAAAGATTGTGGAATTAATGGTGCTGACCTTGATGATATCTGGTTTATCAACGATACTCTTGGTTTTGTTGTTGGTAACGGAATTTTCCGGACAGTTCCTTTTGAATATGATACAATTAGTGTGTTGAAAATTCCGGCAGAGAATATCTGCATTGGTGATGAAGTTATATTAAGAGCATCCCGCGAATTTTTGAATTACAGATGGTCAAACGGTGCAACTTCTCGCGAAATTAAAGTTGATTTACCTGGTGAATACTCCTTGCTTGCTTTTAACAGCAAATGCGATACAGCTTATTCTGAATCATATAGTATTGAATTTCTACCCCATCCGGAATTTGACATTGAAATTTTTTCACCGGGTCCTTATTGTGAAGGGGATGAAGTTGAGCTTTCTGTAAAAATGGATACGCTTTTATATACCTGGTTTAATGGTGATACTAACAGAACCGTAACTGTAACCAAAACCGGGACTTACAAGGTTAAAGCAGTTAATGGATATGGATGCGAGACCGAAAAAAATGTTTATGTACTATTTAACACCATTCCCGAATTAAACATTGAAATTATCGGAAATACGAGATTTTGTTTAGGAGATAGTGTAGAATTACTGGCAGACAGCGGTTTCCAAAATTACCAATGGTATCTGGATGATACAGGAAACTATTTATCTTCTGAAAGGAATATTAAAGCAAACAGCAATGGCAATTATTTCTATTACGCCGAATCAGATTCCGGATGCGGTAATTTTTCCGATCCGGTATATATCGAAGTGATAATAGATTCCAATCTCTTGGCATTTGACTGGCAAAATCCTGAATTTGAATTTGGAGATGTTGCCTTCCCCGACAGAAAATGCCTGGAAATTGAAATCTTCAATACCAGCCTGGAGGAGGCAATTATATCTGAGCCGTACCTTCAAAGGACTATTGGATTTTCTATCCCACTCGGGCAGATACCAATCTCTATTCCCCCGCTCGAAAGCAGGATGCTCGAAGTTTGTTTCTCTCCAACAACACTCGGTATCCAAAGGGATACACTCGAACTACCTGACAACTGCTCGCCCCATCAGCTGCCACTAATGGCTGTTTCAGGTGGTAATCAGTACACAGACGAAACGCGTTGCGGACTCGATGTAAGATTAAATACAGCTGCCATTTACGGCAAGAATTTCTTCGATATCAGTCCGGCCTTCCCTAACCCGGCAAACCTGAATCTGAGTATTCCTATTATCTTTGCCGGGAATGAACAACCAGTAGCTAAGTTATATAACAGTCTCGGTATGGAATTTATGAGTGGCCGGCTGAGAATACAATCTACATTTAATGCAAAAGAAAAATCAGTTTACGATGCAGACTTTTTATTCTATGTGAAAGACTTGCCACAGGGATTGTATTTTATATGCATATTACATCGGGGGAATATTTACAACATCCCTGTATCGATAGCACGTTAATCTTTTGTAATTCCTGCTAATTAGAGTAATTTGGCTTCCTGAAATGGCGAAGCCGGAAAAATATGATATCTGCATTATTAGCTTTTCATCAATCCTTACGGATTCAAGAACGCTGAATCTTGCAAGTGCACTTACTGCTATGGGCAAAAGTGTAGCGGTGGTGTCCCTCGGTGAAAGAAAGCCGAAAGGTGCTTTTACACATTACACAGTTAGCGCAGGAAATAGTAAAAGGCATTTTTTAAGATGGCATTCTTTTGGAAAGAATGCCGTAAAATTAACAAATGAAATCAATCCCGCGTATGTCGTGGCGGCTGAGCTATATTCACTTGCTGCGGCTACTAAATTTAAGAAGAAGCACAACTCTAAGCTAATATATGATTCACGTGAGATTTATTCTCAACTTGGCCCAATCGCAGGACAGAAGTTTAAGCAGTCCATAATAACATACATAGAAAAAAGACAGGTAAGTGCTGTTGATGAGTTCATTGTAAGCGGGGAAATGGATGCGGAATATTTAAAATCACATCTTAGCACAGGCAAACCATTCCACTTGGTAATGAACCTGCCTTATTACCACGATCCCATACATAGTGACAATATCCGAGAAAGATTTAATTTAAGCGATGATAAATTAATCATACTGTACCAGGGTGCTGTGCTTACCGGAAGGGGGATAATCAGGGCAATTAAGGCGCTGGAGTACCTGCCGGATGCAGTGTTGTGCATAATAGGAGATGGCGAGCACATGCCATATATCCGTGAGTATCTTAAATCTGCTCATTCGGCAGACAGAGTGTACTTTACCGGAAAAATTAACTATAGTGAGCTTCACGAATGGACCTGCTCTGCAGATATAGGATTATGCCTTTTTGAACCGGTTTCAGATTCTTACATGCTCGCGCTACCTAATAAACTCTTTGAGTATTGCATGGCAGGCATTCCTTCCGTTGCAACAGAATTGCCGGCAATTAGAAGCGTAATAAAAGAGAACAAGATTGCGCTGCTAATAAACGAAAAGTTGGAACCCATTGAGATAGCACGTGCGGTAAACCTTATTTCAAGAACTGAGCTGGGAGATGAAATCAGGAGGAATTGCCTGGAAGTATCTCATAGATATTCCTATGAATCACAATATGGTACTATCGGGAGAATATTTGCTTAATGTATATTCTCCTCGTATTCCAACAGTTAATAGCCTCTTTCACACACATTATTGGAAAATCGATTGCATTTGACTTCCCATCGAGTCTTGTACTCTTTTACAGGGCATTGACAGCTACATCAGTTTTTATTATCTGGTTCCTGTTCCGCAGAAAGAGATTAAAGAAAATAGACAAAAAGGATATTATAACATTAATCATCCTCGGTGCATTAAATATTCCCATAAACCAGTTTCTTTTCCTGACTTCACTTCATTATACTAATCCTCCCAACGTTGCGCTTGCGTATGCGCTCACTCCTGCATTTGTACTGATAATTGCATTGATATTTCTCAAAGAGTCAGCCAATTGGAAAAAAATCACGGGGATATGTGTTGCAATCATTGGAACTGTACTGATATTGTTTGAAAAGGGCTTTGATTTCTCAAGTGAGAATTTTACAGGTGATATATTGGCTCTTACAGCGAGTTTTTCCTGGGGATTATACACAGTAGTCGGTAAGAAGTTTACTATGAAATATGGAGCGGCTTATTCAACTGCGTTGGCGACATTAACCGGATTTCTCCTATTTGCACCTATTTTTTATTACATACCAAACGAATTAACAGCATTTGATTTCAAGCCTTATAACTGGCTTCAGATTTTTTATCTTGGAGCAGTTACTTCAGGTTTGGGATATGCCCTGTGGTATTATGCATTAAAGAGAATTGAAGCAAGTAAAGTGTCAGTATTTAATAACATTCAGCCGATATTTACAACCATTTTGTCAATTATAATTTTTGGGCAGGAATTGAGCGCTATATTTATTAGCGGAGGCGTGCTTATTATTGGAGGTGTTATTCTGACTCAGCGGGGGTAAACCGTTATCAACTTTTTTAAGCGAAAAGTTAAATTTGCTGCCTTTGTCAATTTCACTCTCAACCCAGATTTTTCCATCATGCTTATCAATGAATTCTTTGCAAAGTATTAGTCCAAGGCCGGTCCCCTGTTCCATTGAAGTACCGAGTGTTGAAAATGTCATATCGATCCTGAAAAGCTTTTCGATATGGGTTTCGTTTATTCCAACACCATCGTCCTCTACTGTGAAAACAATAACGTCGCCCTGCTCTCTCATGTAAATCTTTACTGAACCCCGATGGAGTGTAAACTTTATAGCATTGTTGATTAGGTTCCGTATCACGCTTTTAATCATATTTGGGTCTGCCATGCAGTAAGTTTTCTCGGGTACTCGTGACAAAAGTGTAATGTTTTTCTTATCTGCATTCAAATTCAGAAGATTGATATTCTCTTTTATCAGCACACTAATGTCTGTTGGAATTGGATTATATTCAATGCTACCTGTCTGTGTCCTTGACCATTGGAGCAAGTTTTCGAGTAAATCAGAATAAAGCGTTGATGTTTTGTAGAGATTGTTAACTACCTCGGTTAACTGGCTGGAACTCATTATTTGGTGTTTGTTGTGAAGCACATAAGATGAAAGCAAAATTGCCTGAAGCGGATTTTTTAAATCATGGGCGACAATATTGAAAAACTTGTCTTTTGCCATATTAACTTCCCGAAGCTTCGTTTCACTGATTTTCAACTCTTCGTTAAGCCTCTCCAAATCTTCTTTCTGATTTGTAATCTGAGTATTTTTCGCAGATAATCTTTCGTTGACCTGCTTGATTTTCTCATTAATTTCCGAAAGTGCCCGGTTTGCTTTTTGTTTTGTTCGATAGCGATAGTAAATTAAAGCAGCTATAATCACAACACCGAGGGAGATAGCAATAAAAAGGTTTCTGATACCAATCTGGGCATTGTTTTCAGCTTCCTGCTCCTTGTTTTTTAATTCAGCAATTTTAAGCTCTTTTTCCTTTTTTTCGGAATCATATTTAATTCTTAATTGCTCCACTCTCTGCCTTCCCTGTTCGGTTATAATCGAGTCCTTAAGGCTTGAGAATTTCTGGTGGTAATCAAGCGCTGTCTTATAATCGCCGCGTTTTTCGCTTATTTGGTAAACAAGGTTATAAATATCTCTTATCTGGAATTCATTGTTATAATCGAAAGCGTTTTGAAGCCCCATCTGTGCATATTTATAAGCATTGTCCAGTTGGTTGAGATAAAGGTAAATTTCTGCTATACTTACTAAAGGAATTGTTTTGGTCTTGTGATCGCCGATTTTATCTTTAATTTCAAGAGAACGCCTGCAGTAATCAAGCGCTTTAATATAATTTCCCTGTTTTTTATAAATAAGGCCCATATTGTTGTATATAATTGACTTTTTTTCGTCGTAGCCTTTTCCTTCAAGTTTTTCAAGTGTGCGCTTATAGTAATCCAGTGACTTGCTGTAATTACCGAGGTCATAATAAACAATTCCAAGGTTTATCAATGTAAAGGCATGTTTTATAGGATCTCCCGATTTTTCAACGATTTCCAGTCTTTCCTGGTAAAGTTCAAGCGCCTTTAGATGCTTGCCAAGGTCATAATATAAGTTACCAAGGTCATACAGTACTACACTAAGATTTTCCTCGTCTTTTATCTCTTCAAAAACATTAATTGACTTATGATAAAATTCAAGGGATTTGTCGTATTCGGTATATTGATAATACAATTTGCCGATCATTCTAAGAATTTTTCCAACAGCTTCCATTTTTCCCAGATGCCGAAAAAGATCTGCAGCTAAATTGTAATGCCTTGCTGCTTCGCTGGATATTCCCCAATTATGATAAATAAGTGCGATATTATAATGAAGTCCTGCAGAACCAAGAGTATCACCAAGCTCTTTCCTAATCGTGAGTGCTTCATCGTAATAATTTAATGCTTTTTCATAATTTTCAATTGCCTGGTAAACAATACCCATATTGTTATAAACTGCTGCAAGTTCCGAAGGATCATATATCCTTTTGAAAATTTCTATCGCCTTTTCGTTGAATTCAATTGCCTTGAGGTATTTTTTCTTGCGGTAGTTCAGATAGCCGATGTATGTAAGTGATTTCGCCTCTCCATATTGGTAATTTAACACTTGTGATATACTTAGCGATTCACTAAGGTATTCTTCAGCTTTTTCTTTATCCGGAATAAGCAGCATACCCCCAAGCTCATTAAGAATATCTGCTTTATTCTTCCCTGTCGCATTCTCCAGTTCTTCATATAAACTATCGAGTTTTTCTGAAACCGATTGTCCATAAATATTTGCCACATTGAGTACAATACTTAATGAAATCAATGGGAGCCAATATTTTTTATGTTTATTAATCAAGCTTCAATCTATACTTTGGTTAAACCATTGCAAGTTATATAAGATAACAAAAAAAAAGAGAGGGTGAAATAAATCTCCCTCTCTTTTTTATAATTGTAATAATTATTAAAAAGGTATTGGTTCCATATCAACCGGCTCTTCATCTTTTTCAACCATGTGAGTAGTGCCGTCGTAATCATAATCGAAATCACTCTGCCAGTCTGTATAAATCTGGTTTGTGAGTTCCTCATCAGACATAATTACATCAACAGTCTGCTGGTTGTCGAGATAAAGTTGATCTATCTGCTGTGTTGTGTAAGGAGCATCAACGAACATAACGTTGATGTACATAAGGATAGCAATAATAAGTTCCATGACCATGACCCTTTAATTAGTTAAGAATAA
>CAYVVD010000011.1:47597-108321 GCA_964454975.1 uncultured Hyphomicrobiales bacterium
AGAAAATCAAATATGATGCAAGTGTTTTTTTTTAAATTAAAAATAAATCCTGTTTTTTTATTGATCGCCAATCCTTTGGTGAGTCTTTTTGACAATAAATGTCAGCCCCCACTAATACAATCAAAATGCCAATCTCCCATTATTACTCATTTTCGGTCCTTTTTACCCATTTATCGGGTGAAAATGATTAAATTTTAGTTATTATTCAGAGAACAATCAATTTGTTGGTTAAAAGTGTTCTCATCATATTCCATTAATAGCCAAATGGTTATTTTTAGACTGTTATTCAAGGCAAATAAAAAATGAACAGCCCAATAACAGTGGCTTTAATCTGACAATGTAAGTATCATATTAAACAATGGAGCAAATATTGGGCAAACACAGAGTGTTCAAGCTAAACAACATTGAGTATAACAAAGGACACGTGCTCTACTGGATGAGTCGCGACCAAAGGGTAGATGACAACTGGGCTATGATTTATGCCCAAAATTTTGCACAAAAACATAATGTTAATCTGGCAGTATGTTTCTGCCTTGTTGACAATTTCCCCGGTGCAAATAATCGCCACTACAGATTTATGCTCGATGGGCTCAAGAAAACCCTGAAGAAACTGAATTCGCTTGGAATACCATTCATTGTTAAAAAAGGCATCCCCTCGGAAATAATCCCAAACATCGTCAAAGAACTATCTGTCGGAAAACTGGTAACTGACTTCGATCCACTCAGGATTAAGAAAGATTGGAAAGAACAAGTAAATTCAAAATTAAATATCCCGTTTGAAGAAGTTGATGCTCACAATATTATTCCCTGCAGGATATTATCCGTTAAAGAGGAATATGCAGCATATACTTTAAGGCCTAAAATCAACAAGGCACTTGAAATGTATCTTGAAGATTTTCCTAAAATAACAAAACAGGAAAAACAAACAATTAATTTTGAAACTGACCGGGAAGAAATTGAAAAGAGTTTGTCTTTCGACTTCTCGGTTAAGCCTGTAGAATGGCTGCAACCGGGCGAAGATGAAGCTCTTGAAATGCTTAATACATTTATTCATGATAAGCTTCCTAAATATAGCAATGAGCGCAACAACCCTATTGCAGATGTGAATTCCAATTTATCGCCATACCTGCATTTCGGCCATATTTCAGCACAGAGAGTAGCACTGGAAGTAAGAAAACAGGCGCATGATGATGATAATTCCCGGGCATTTTTCGAGGAGTTAATTGTCCGAAAGGAGCTGTCGGATAATTACTGCTTCTACAATGAAAATTATGATAATTTCGCCGGTTTTCCTTCATGGGCCCGGAAGTCCCTGGATGAACACAGAAACGATAAACGCGAATTTGTTTACTCATTTGACGAGTTTGAAACAGCCGGAACTCATGACAAATTATGGAATGCTGCCCAGCTTGAAATGGTTAACACCGGGAAAATGCATGGCTACATGAGAATGTACTGGGCAAAAAAAATACTGGAATGGTCAGAATCACCAGAAGAAGCGCAAAAAACGGCTATTTACCTGAATGATAAATATGAATTGGATGGAAGAGACCCGAATGGTTTTACAGGTATTGCATGGTCTATAGGCGGTGTTCATGACCGCCCATGGTTTGAGAGGGAAATATTTGGAAAAATCAGGTATATGGCTGAAAGCGGTTGCAGAAAGAAGTTTAATGTTGATACCTACATTAAGAAGCATTTAAACAGTGAATATTAATGGCAGATTATTTTGCTTTTGGCAAAGTGAAAATAAAACCGGAGCCCTTGCCTTGTTTGCTTTCCACCGAGATTTTCCCACCGTTTAGGTTAACAAATTCTTTGCAGAGTATGAGTCCAAGGCCTGTGCCCTGTTCCTTCGAGGTACCCTGCTTTGAAATTGTTCCAATTTGAAACAGGCTTTCAATCTCAGATTCAGTCATTCCGATTCCTGTATCCCTAACTGTTACTATCACTTCAGATTCAGTTTTATTTGAGCTTATACTTACATCCCCCCCTTCATTAGAATATTTCACAGCATTTGAGATAAGGTTCCTCAGTACTGTGTTAACCATGTTATAATCAGCATAAACTGTAATATCTTTAGGGACATCGTAAGAAATATTTATTTTCTTTGTTTCTGCATTTTGCTTGTTCAGGTAGATGTTGTTAACGACTAATTCCACCAAAACAAAATTCTGAGGTTTTAACTCAATTCTTCCTGTCTGTGTGCGCGACCAGTGAAGTAAATTTTCGAGAAGGCTGAAAACCAGCTTTGCAGAATTATTAAGCTCCTTCATAAAATCTTTTAATCTGTTATTTTGAATCGCTTCGAGATTGTTGTACAGAAAATCAGTTGTACCCAGAACATAATTAAATGGATTCCTGAGGTCGTGGGCAATAATTGAAAAAAATTTATCCTTTGTAGCGTTCAATTCTTCAAGCCGGGCTTTAGCTTTTATTATTTCTTCTTCCTGTAATTTTCTTTCCGTAATATCGAAAACAATTCCTATCAGCCTGGCAGGGCTTCCATCCGGATTCCTCTCGACGATGTTTCCCCTGTCATAGAACCACCTGTAGCTACCGTTTTTATGCTTTATCCGGTATTCCACTTCATATGCAGGTAAATTGCCTTGCAAGTGTTCCCTCATTGCATTCATAGTATTTTCATAATCATGGGGATGAATCATCTCAGTCCATTCATAGACATTCGGATTAATCTCCCCGGGTTTATATCCGAGTGTTTCTATTTTCTTCGGATTGTATTTTACGACACCGGTTTCGCAATCCCATTCCACCTGCCGAGGTTCCCTGCCCACGCAAACTCAAATTCCTCTTGCTTTTTGCGAAGTTCATCCTCGATAGTTTTTAATTGTTCAATGTTGCTTTCAAGAATCATATTCCTGCTTTTGAAGGAATCAATTTCCTTAAGCAGTTCTTCTATAGAAAGAGCTGAGTAATCCATTTTCCCGTTGATATTGCCAATTAAAAGTAAATAGTTAATTTAAATCAATTCGTGGTCTTTACAAATTCAAATCGCAATTTTTTACTTTATTTATATTATTCACAAATAACGAGAGGCTGATTTATGGACATAAAACCAATCCAGAAAGCATTGAAGGACGCAGGATTCGACGGATGGCTATTTTATGATTTTCACAACAGGGATGCAATTGCTGCAAGGATATTAAAAATGGATACGAAGCGATTTGCTTCCAGGAGATGGTTCTATTTTGTACCGGCAGAAGGTACCCCGCAGAAATTAGTGCATGCTATTGAACCCTGGAGATGTGATCACCTCCCGGGAGACAAGAATATATATTTACCCTGGCAACAGCAGCATGAATTACTTAAAAATCTACTCAGCGGCCACAAAAAGGTGGCAATGCAATATTCACCGTACAATGCAATACCCTATGTTTCTATTGTTGATGGTGGTACTCTTGAGCTCGTAAGGAGTTTTGGGGTTGACGTAGTATCGAGTGCTGACCTTGTAAGCAGGTTTGAATCTCACTTAACAATGGAAGACCGCGACAGCCATTTCGCAGCAGGCGAGATTATGCAAAAAGTTAAAGATGAAGCGTTTAATGAAATTGCACGCAGAATTAAAGCGGGCAATCCCCCTAAGGAATTTGAAATACAGAATTATATGCACAATATGATGCGGGATAATAATATGGTATGGGAGGACGGCCCAATCGTTGCAGTAAATGAGCATGCAGCAGACCCGCATTTCGAGCCGACTCCCGAAAACAGTCATATTATGAAAGAAGGCGACCTTGTACTAATAGACCTTTGGGCAAAGCAGGACAAACCGGGTAGTATATATTATGATGTTACCTGGATGGGATACATCGGAACCGAAATCCCTGATAAGATTGATGAAGTATTCCAGGTAATAAGGAAAGCAAGGGATACCGGCCACCAGCTTGTTATTGACCGCTTTGCATCAAATTCTCCGGTACACGGCTGGGAAGTTGATGATGCTGTGCGAAAAGTGGTTGTTGACGCCGGATACGGTGAGTATTTCATCCACAGAACAGGTCATAACATAGCCGAAGAAGTTCACGGAAACGGTGCACACATTGACAACCTTGAAACAAAAGACGAGCGAGTAATAATCCCGGGAACATGTTTTTCAATCGAGCCGGGAATATATATGCCTGAGGAAAAAATCGGATTCAGGACGGAGATAGATGTACTTGTTAATGATAATGGTGAGGTGGAAGTTGCGGGTTCAATCCAGGAAAAAGTAATCCCGGTTATGACGCTGGTGTGAAGTGATACTCAATTATTGAGATATAATTACGTCGCTTCTGCAATGCAGGATTACAGGAAATACCTCCGCCCGGAAATAATTGCAAAACTCGGCAATATGGAACTGAAAGCCAGGCTCGTTGTTGAAGGCTTTATAACGGGACTACACCGTTCGCCATATCATGGCTTCAGCGTTGAGTTTGCAGAACACAGGCAATACCGTCCCGGTGATGAAATAAGGCATATTGACTGGAAAGTTTTTGGAAGGACTGACCGCTACTACGTAAAGCAGTTCGAAGAAGAAACTAACCTGCGCTCGGTAATTGCAGTTGATTCAAGCGCATCAATGGGATACGCTTCGAAAGGATTAATATCAAAGTATGAGTACGCAATCTACCTGGCAGCCGCACTTTCTTATATGATGATAAGGCAAAGAGATGCCGTAGGACTGGCGTTGTACGACACTGAAATTCGTAAATATCTCCCTGCGAGCTCACGCCCTTCCTATATAAGTGAAATATTGAAAGCTCTCTCTTCCGCAGAAACAGTGAATGAAACGGGCACATCCTCATCATTGGACAAGCTTGCAGAGCAGTTCAAGCGCCGGGGGCTGGTGATTGTGATGAGCGATTTTTTTGATGAACCAGAATCAGTAATAAACGCGCTAAAACATTTCAGGCACCGCAACCATGAAGTGCTGGCATTCCATATACTTGACCCTCGGGAAGTAGATTTCAAGTTTGGACCTGGAGCTACATTCAAAGACATGGAAACAGGCGAGGAGCTTGTAACACAACCTTACCAGATACGCAAGAGTTACGCTGAAGCAGTTCAGAATTTTATTCGTGATATTCGCAGCGCCTGCCACCACAACAACATTGATTACCACCTTGTTGACACATCCATGCCATTTGATAAAGCTATGAGGGATTACATGGCGAAAAGGCGAAAGGTTTGAGAGTGGGCCTGGAGGGACTTGAACCCCCAACCGACGGATTATGAGTCCGGCGCTCTAACCACTTGAGCTACAGGCCCGAAAAAGAGAAGCAAATATAAAAAATTTAAATCTATTATCAATAATTGAAGAGTCCTATATACAAGCCTATTTGAGCATAAGGGCCATTCTTGTTTATACCGTCCGGTACTCCGTTTAGATTTGAAATGTTGTTGAATTGCCAGTCCGACTCTGCGAAATTTAATGTGTAGCCGCCGTTTAGTTTTATCATAAGGAAATCCTGAAGGGCAAATTCAATATCAATATTTGGCTGTATATAATAAGCAGAACGTTCCATAGTATGGAAAAATGAATCCCCAACCTGCCCTGGTGTTATATTTCCCCATTCTATGTCAACTGGACCCTGGTAAGTATCAATCTGCAAGTTTGACCAGCCAAGGCCAATACCGGGTAGAACGGCAACAGATTTGAAAAGTACGATACCATAATCAACTGAAAAGCCGGTAAATACAAGGGTGTAATCAACGGTCCTGTCAAGGTCTGCATTATTCACTGTAGCTTTTGCTTCAGAACTCGCGACGCCACTCATTCCGTAGAATCCAACCCTTAGGTTCGGGATCCACGGAATCCCCGTAAAACCATGTGCACCGCTCAGGAAAACTGGAGCTTCAAATTCAGGCACTTGAAAATTATTGTTACTTAAGAATGTATTCAGGTCGTCGAAATTCGCAAAGTGGAAAGTTGCCAAATAACCCCCGCCGATGCCAAAATAAGGGGGGGGCTCCTGTTGGAGTGGCTCGGTATCGAAATTGAGATTATCAAGTTCATCATCCTGTGCATTAGCTGGAATAATTAAAATAAAGAATAATAATGCTAAAATAAGGTTTCCGTTTCTCATTGCTTCTCCGGTTTTTATTCCATCGTAAAATTAAAAGATAATAAACGATTGTGGACAATAATAAATTTTAAATTCATTCTATTCTTAATGAAGCGGTTTAAATCAAGCTAAACTTATGCCTTGCATAAAGTTAAAAAAAATGTTAATATTATCTTGTTCATTTTCAGTTAATTTTTGTCCTAAAAACTATTCTCAGGTGTTAAATAATAGACAGCCCGGAGCTGTTAACTAAAATGCAGTCAGACTATACCAAATACAGTAACGACGAGCTCATTGAAAAACTCAGAGGTTCAAGAAGCGAGTCTGAATTGGCGTTTGCCGAAATATACAGGAGGTATTCGGCATTGGTTCACGGCTATTGTGCCTGCATGATTACGAGCAGAGAACAGATAGAAGACATTTTCCAGGAGACAATGATAAAATTCTATCAAAGCGTAATCAATGACAAAAGGGATATCAACATCAAGGGATTCATGGTCACGATTGCCCGGAACCTGTGCCTTAATTACCAAAGGGACAAAAAGGCAACAGTACCCTTTGAGAATGTCGAATTTGAAATTGGGAACTATAATACTGCTGAAAAATCAGAACTATCTGAATTAATTAATATGGGCCTGAATCTGCTTGACTTTGAATACAGGGAAGCATTCACGCTCAGAGAAATTGAGGGCCTCGAATACAGCCAGGTTGCTGAGTTATGTGGTATAAGCGAGGCCAATGCGCGGAAAAGGGTTTACCGCGCAAGACAAAAAATTAAAGGAATACTTGCTCCTTACTTTAAAGATGTTTACAGCGGAAAATAATAAAATCACAGGGTTTTAGATGCCAGATTCAAAATTAATACACCAGTTTGTCGATGGAGAACTCGACCCGACAAGGGAAGAAGAGTTTTTCCTTGGCGTTTACAATGACGAGGAGTTGCGCACCGAGCTCAAGCAGCTTATGGAACTGCGAAATGCTTCACGATCCAATCTTGATGTGTTTACACCTCCGGCTGAGTCTACTTCAGCAGTTTTCGGAGCGCTTGGCTTCAACGGAATAATGAATACACCAGCTCCGGGTTTCTTTGTTAGAACAGGAAACTTCATCAAGCATAATTCTAAATTAATGTTAACAGGATTCTTATCATCGCTTATCACCGGCATAACTGTTTTTCTTTTAATGCTCAATATTAATGATAATGCTGTTTCATCAGATGATGTTGTTATGAATTGGCAAAATTCGCAAAATGGAGCCATTCAAAATTCTATCCCTGTAGTGGTTTCCGAATCAAATGTTGAAGTATCAAAATTAGATTTACTTAAAGGCAATAGTAGCAGTTCAGTTGCAAGCACTAACCCTTTCACAATCGCAGCATCTGTTGACTCGAAAGAAGATTATTCCGGTACCGATCAAAATTTTCAAGCTCTTGAACTCCCGGCAAATGTTTTTGCAAGTATGAACACCACGTATTACAGGTTTGGAGATATAGCAGTAAACAACAGGTTTGACGCAATGCCATTTGGTAGTGAGAAGACAGATTATATGATTGAAAGAAATAAAAAATGGCATTTTGAGGGTTTAAGCTTTATTAATAATTATTCTCAAAATAATGCTGTTTCTCCGGAATCACAGAGTGCATTTGATAATTTATCATTTGCTCTATTCTATGATGCATCCGACAAATTCAGTGTTGGGATTGACTATAGGGGTGAGAGTTTCTATAATTCATTTGAAGCAAGAGAAAGCGACGGAGTGCTTTACAGGTATGAAACACATCCGGTTTACAACAGCCTTGCATTGGCGCTGAGATATTACCCTGTTAAAGATTATTTTAGTTTCTCACCATTTATCCAGGCATCCCTCGGTGGGAACCAGGCAGGCATTGTAGCAAGAGGAGGAGCAGGCCTGATGTTAAATTTATATGGAAATCTGAATTTTGTATTCGGAGCAGAATACAGCAACTTAAGTTTTGATTATAACAATACCTTGTACCATTCCGGAAAATGGATATATTCAAGTGGTATAAATTTCGGCTTCTAAACCATATTTCCCGATCTTACTGAAAGCTCTCAAATAACCCCTGAAGCATTATTTGAGAGTTTTCTTTTTTTATTTTGAGCTTATATTTATCTTTGGTTTCTAATTTATGAGGAATTGAGACAAAAATGACTGACGAAAAATTTGAAGAACTGATTAACTATGCGATAGAGCGTGAAAACGGCGCCGCCAGATTCTACAAGAAACTGCAGGGAATGGCAAAGAACGAAGCAAGCATTGAACTGCTTAAGAATCTCGAGGAAATGGAACTTGAGCACGCAAGAATACTTTCTGAATTTAATAAGGATGAATCAGTTTCAGAGCTTAAGAGGCCGAATGTTAAGGATTTAAAGCTAAGTGATTATATGGTGGTCAACCCTCCAAATGATGAGATGACATACCAGGATGTTCTTGTTCTTGCAATGAAACGCGAAGAAGCTTCGAAGAGGCTATACGTAGCGCTTGCCGAAGAATCTGATGATGAAAACACCAGGAATCTCTTCTTAAGGCTTGCGCAAGAGGAAGCTACTCATAAGCTCCAAATCGAGACGATTTACGACGATGAGATTCTTACTGAGAATTAAATTTCAATATAAACATGATAAATATTCATTTGGGGTTTCCAAAGCCCCTTTATGAATGCACATCGAGAACATAACCAAGTACCTTCCTGGAGAAAAAAGCTCTACGCGTTTATTGGCATTTTATCAGTTGGTATGGGTGTTTTAGGCGTTATTCTTCCTCTACTGCCTCATACACCTTTTTTCCTGCTTGCGGCTTATTTATTCTCAAAGAGTTCTCCGAAACTGCACCACTGGCTGTTACATAATAAATGGTTTGGCAGGTATATAAGAGATTATAAAGAGGGCCGGGGTATTCCCCTCAGAACCAAAATTGTCACCATAGCTTTTGCACTTGTTTCGCTCACAGTCTCCTTTTTACTAATTGACATGACAGAAATACGCTGGTTACTAATTGTAATAGCTGTTACATTCACAATCTACATAGCAATAAAAAAATCCTATCGCGAATCTGATTATAAATAAGGCTAATTATTCCACAATCACAGGCCAGGCTTGCATACCATAACTCATTTTTGCAACGATAAAGTATATCCCCGGTGATAACTTGGAAATATTAGCTTCCTCATTATTCTCCCCGGGAGCAATCAAACCGCTGAATAATGCAAGATGCTTTTTACCACCGATATCAATCAGATTAAGATTGATTTTTTCCGGGAATACTGAATTAATAGAGTAATTAATTTTTAAATAATTATCAGCAGGTTGTGGCATAATTCGCAT
Organism: uncultured Hyphomicrobiales bacterium; assembly: GCA_964454975.1. Classification (GTDB taxonomy): domain Bacteria; phylum Bacteroidota; class Ignavibacteria; order Kapaibacteriales; family UBA2268; genus CAYVVD01. The sequence goes on from CAYVVD010000011.1 coordinate 57,007, forward strand.
TTGAAGGATCCCGTATAATTCCCCCTCCTCATTGACAGAATTAATTACTTCCCCTTTGCCCCTTACAATCAGCGTCTTCTCGGGCTGATTAACAGCATTCGTTTTGACAGTTAACTGGGTATTGTAATCTTTCTCCTCAACCGGACTGAAATTTATGAGAACAGCTTCTGTACTGTCAGGATTTATTACAATCGGTAATTCAGTACCCTGAAATGTGTAAATATCATTGAAATCATGTAGAATCAGATCCGTTATTAATAAATCAGCATTCCCTTCATTGACAACTTTAAGTTCTATCTCTTTACTTTCGTTAAGTCCGACAGTACCAAAAATCAAAAGGGAATTAAGAAACCTGACTTCAGGAGCAGGCCCGTCTGAAACCCCTCTTACCTTAACAATCGCATTCGGTTCGTTATAAGCGTTTGAAATAATTTCAACGACTCCCTCAAATGTTCCTAATTCAACCGGCATAAATTCAATTTGCACGATTCCTGATTCACCACTCTGCAATGTAAATTGTTCGAAATTAATACTATTGAATGGCTCTTCACCCATTACATCCTGTATAATCAAAGGTTCCTCGCCGGAATTAGTTATTTCAATTTCTAAAATATCGCTATTACCTATCCACGAATTCTCAAATGAAATTGAATCGGCTGCCAATTCGATTATCGGTTTTGGCTCAAATCCGAATCCCTCAAGGTCTATTCCTTTATTGGGGGCATTATGAGCATTTGATATTATCCTGAGAGATTCTTTGAAAAATGCCCTCTTTTCCGGAACAAAATCAACATGCATTTCTTTCGACTCTCCGGGCTGTAATGTAAATTCCGTATCGCCTGTATAATTGTAAACATTGTTACTACTTGGGTAAACGTTGTTTACCATTAGTGGCGAGTCGCCTATATTTTTTATACTGACGGCAACTTCGTATCCCATACCTACATCAAGAGTCCCGAAATCAAAGTAAGGTTCAACAGTTGCAATTACAGCTTTATTATCTTCCCATGTCCGGAGATAATCCTTGTAGCCCTCTTCATCCACATTAATAATAACATTTAGAGGTGGATTATAAAGCTTTTTTTCTCCCCCTGATGGCCATTTTACTATTATAGAATCTATCCTGTTCCTTTGCCCAATGCCTATATAAGAAACAAAGTGTTGTTGGCCGGAAAAGTGCCCGGAAGCTGCCTGCACTTCCTTCAAATGAGCCATCCCATCAGAATAAAGTATCGCTTTCGCTCCAATAGCGCTTCTATTTGAACTATCAGGAGTATTGTATTTAATACCTATCCAGTTGTTTTTATTTCCGATATCATTTTCAAGGAGCGTAATAGTCATGTAGTTTTCAATAGTCGTACCCGTATCACGAACCTGGTGACTGAAGAATAAATCCAGGTCGCCATCAAGGTCGTAGTCGCAAGGTTCCATAGAATGTGCTTCAGTGAATCTTTCAAGGCCCAAATCAAAAGTTACTTCATTAAAATAGCCAAATTCATTTTGTTTAAGAATGTATAGCCTTTCAACTCCCCATTGATTTGCTTGCGGGTATGCCATCTGCCCGATTGCAATATCAAGCCTTCCGTCATAATCCATATCAAAAAACATACCTCCCTGGTCCCCGAGATGTGAACTTGCAGGAGCATCTCTCTCAATCCTGTCCAACTCCCATTCAAGTTTGTATCCATTTTCAGGACCGGTATTAATGGTAATATGAGTCCTGCCCTCGCCATCGTGGTAACCGCCATGTACATTCACCTGGAGCAGATCAATATCAAGGTCATTGTCGAAGTCTGCGGGTATTGCTTCCCATTGGCATAGGTTCTGGCCACCGTCGCCCTGCATTTTTTGCCCGCTGTAATTGGAAATTAGCGAAGCATTTGAAAAAGTCCCATCTCCTTCGTTCATGAAAAGTGTACCACCTGACCTGCAATAACCGGATGTGATAACATCCTGCCAGCCGTCGTTATTCCAATCTGTTACATTTACGCCATACATCGGGCGTTTTATGTTCTCTATAACCGGGCTGTTCACGCGAGTGAATGTACCATCCCCATTACCTTTGAAAAGTACGTCCGGCATCATATACTCTCCCAGCCCTGCCAGGTTAGAAGCATAATCTGAGAACCAAGTGGAAAGATACAAGTCGATAAATCCATCCCTGTTAAAATCAAGAAAAGCAATTCCTGTTGCATTGATAATACCCACAGGGAGTGTATCCACCACAACCATATCATGAAGCCCATTATCAGGTACAATCGCGAACCTGCCGCTACCATCATTCAGGTAAACCTCCGACCTGTCGCCCGGATCATTATCTCCATTATAGTTCGACCACCTGTGATAATAAATACTTGTAACCAGGTCAGGGTCGCCGTCGTTATCCAGATCCGCAAATCCCGCGATGTCTATTACTCTTCCTTCCTTATCAGAATCTCTGTTTACATTGATTCCCGACTCTTCAGTAAAATCAACAAATATTCTTTCACCTGCATTTACAGGATGAGGTTGATTTAAATACAGGAAATAATTATTGCTGTGAGTGGAGCCTGTTCCCCAGAGCAAATCAGGATATTCATCGCCATTAACATCTGCAATCACAATCCGGGCCCCCCTAACTTCTCCAAGGCCGATTTCAGTCCTCTTCGGAGTAAACCACGAAGCAGTCTGTGAGTAAGTAATTCCGGATAAAAGCAGCAGGCACAAGATAATTGGGGTTGTTTTCATATTGGTATGAATATTGTTAATTGAATGTTAAGATTCTAAAAGATAATACTTGAAAGCTATTAAAACAAGCGGGTTAAAGAGTATTTGTTATTTATTCGCTCATTTTGTTATATTTTAAAGTTATCCTAAAACAATCTGACAGAATTACAATGCGAAAAATTACAATAGGAATGAGGCTTAGTTATTGGTTTGACAACCTGATGTCAAAAGGAACATTTGCGCCTCTTGCACTTCTGATAAGTACTGCTGTCTTGGGGATTTTCGCCTGGGGACTTGTGCTTTATATTTCAGGAATAACACCTTTACACGAAACGGTTTCCGGTATAGAAACCGGAAAGGAACTGAATTTCTTAGATGCAGTTTGGATAACGGTACTAAGGACTCTTGATGGAGGCGTGCTTGCTGAAGACCCCAACAATCCCGGATTCCTGTTCTTCATGCTAATTGCCACTCTCGGCGGCTTGATGATGATTTCAACTTTGATTGGTATTGTCAACTCAGGTGTTCGCAATAAAATTAGCGAGTTAAGAAAAGGCCGTTCCTTTGTTGTTGAAGAACAACACACAGTGATTCTCGGGTGGTCATTCCAGGTTTTTCCGGTCATATCGGAACTTGTAATAGCTAATGAAAATCAGCACAATCCAAGCATTGCCATACTTGCCGATAAAGATAAAGTGGAAATGGAGGATGAGATAAAAGCTAAAGTTGGAAACACACAAAATACACGCGTAATTTGCCGTACCGGCAACCCGATTGACCTCCATGATCTTGAAATTATTAACCTGCACGAAGCAAAATCAATTATTATCATTGCACCTGATTCTGCAGAACCGGATTCTAATGTTATTAAAACTATCCTTGCTATAACAAATAACCCAAACAGAAGGCCTTATCCGCATTTATATCATATTGTCGCTGAAATTCGTGACCCCCGCAATGTTCCTATTGCAGAAATAGCAGGCCGGAATGAGGTTCAGCTTGTAATTTTTGACTACCTCATTTCCAGAATAACAGCTCAGACTTGCCGCCAGCCGGGATTATCTGTTGTTTTTACGGAATTACTTGATTTCAGCGGTGCTGAAATTTATTTCCAGAAAGAACATAAAGTCTATGGGAAAACTTTTGTTGAAGTTATGTTCTCTTTTGAGACATCTACGGTAGTCGGAATCCGCAAGCACGATGGCAGGATTCTAATCAAGCCGCCATTGAATACAAAAATTGAAGAAAATGATATGTTGATCGCAATTTCCGAGGATGATGATACAGTAATCCTTTCCGGAATGACAGAATATGGCATTGACCCCGGCGCTATCAGAAAAGCTCCGAAATATGAAGAACCGAAACCTGAAGCTTCACTTATTCTAGGATGGAACAGGCGGGCGCCCTTGATTATTAACGAGCTTGAAAAGTATGTAAAGCCCGGTTCAAAGATAACAGTTGTTGCGAACAGCGCTTCCGCTGAGAAGGACTTGTCAACCCATTGCGCAAACCTTGTCAACCAGACTGTTACTTTCTGGTATGGCGATACTACAAACAGGAGAATACTTGACGACCTCGATATTGAAAATTATGACCACATAATTGTGTTGAGTATGACTGAACTGGATGATGTACAGTCAACTGATGCAAAGACACTAAGTACACTTCTCCATTTACGTGACATTGCAGACCTGAAGGGGCACCATTTCTCCATTGTGTCTGAAATGCTTGATGACCGCAACCGTGAACTTGCCGAGATTACTCATACCGATGATTTTATCGTAAGCGTTAAACTGGATTCTTTGATGCTATCGCAGATTTCTGAAAACAAAGAGTTAAAAACTGTTTTTGAGATTCTGTTTAGCGCCGGCGGGCCAGGTATATTTATAATGCCTGCAGAAAACTACGTTGAGCTTGGAAGGCCAGTTAATTTTTACACAGTAATGGAATCTGCCCGCCAGCAGAATGAAATAGCAATTGGCTATAAGCTGCACGATGCTCAACGCCGGTACGAAGGCCAGGGTGCGCTTTCCCATGGTGTAATAGTTAATCCGACAAAATCTAAACAATTGTTTTTCTCGGAAGGCGATAAAATTATTGTCCTCTCAGAGGATGATAGTTTCTTAGATTAAATCAGTCTTAATGCGCCTGACATTTGCGCCAAGTGCATTAAGTTTATGCTCTACATCTTCATACCCCCGGTCGAGATGATAGACGCGTAGGATGTCTGTCTCACCATCCGCAACAAGTGCTGCAAGAATCAGGGATGCGCTTGCTCTCAAATCGGATGACATTACCGTTGCCCCGGATAGTTTCTTGCCGCCGATTATTATCGCATTATTGTCTTTTACCGTAATGTCCGCTCCAAGGCGCATTAGCTCAGGCACATGCTTGAACCTGTCGAAGTAGATTGTATCAGTAACTGTTGACACACCCTTGGCGCAAAGCATTAACGAAGTCCATTGTGCCTGTATATCAGTCGGGATTCCTGGGTAGATTGCAGTTAAAATATCAACAGGTTTGGGCTTTTCACTTAGCTCAAGATGTATATTGCTGCCATTAACATCCACAGTACATCCGGCTTCTTCAAGTTTCGAGATAACAGTTGTCAGGTGGTAAGGATTAGTGTTTTCAAGTTCAATATTGCCTTGTGTCATTGCAGCCGCAATAAGGTAGGTTGCGGCTTCAATCCTGTCGGGAATTACTGATTCATTAACGGGTTTCAGCTCGTCCACACCTTCAACCTCAAGCATAGATGTTCCTATGCCGTTTATTTTTGCTCCCATCTTTACAAGGAAGCGTGCCAAAGCCGTTATCTCAGGCTCCATAGCTGCATTCGTGATAATTGTTGTTCCTTTCGCAAGTGAAGCAGCCATAAGGATATTGCCCGTCGCTCCGACGCTTGATATATCAAGAAGGATTTTTGTTCCTATTAACCTGTCGGCTTTTGCAATAACATACCCTTTTTCAATTTCTATTTTAGCGCCGAGTTTCACCATACCTTTAATGTGCAAATCGACAGGCCTCGGCCCCCACGCACAACCGCCCGGAAGGGAAACCTTGGCATACCCGTGCCTTGACAACAAAGGACCAAGAACATAAAAAGATGCACGCATTTTTTTAACATGTTCATAAGGCGCAATAAGAACATCCTGCCCGTTGGAATCAACAAAAAGGGAATTCCCGTTTAATTCGGAAAACACGCCAAGGGCCTCAAGCAGGCGGGCCATTGTCCATACGTCCCTAAGATTAGGGACATTTTCGAGCCTGTATGTCCCCGGAGCCAGGAGTGTTGCAGGCATTATCGCCAGTGCGCCGTTTTTGGCGCCGGATACCTTTATCCTTCCATGAAGCCTGTGGCCTCCCTCTATAACAAACTTATCCATCAGATTCCCGTTTCATCATCAAAAACCAAAAATACAAAGGATGAACCATAACTGAAATTTTAGTTTAAATTTAATTAATTTAATTGTTTCACGTAGGGTTAACCTAATGTTTATCCCACCTTAACACAATATGAATAACATGCAAATTGAATAAGTAATGTTCATATTATGGCACAACCGAAAATAACAATTCGCGGCAAACTATTACTACTTTCGATTTCACTCGTAGTAATAATGCTGGTAATAATAAGCGCCGGTTTCTCAGCTTTTTCCCTGCTTGACGACCGAGATAATTTCCGTTCTGCCGAATCTCTGATGCTCCAGGCCTATCAATCACGTTCAGAGTTTCATAAACGACGGGAAATAAGATTTGCCGATGAGTTTCATTTTTATCTGAACAAATTCGATACTGTAATGAGCCCCTACCTTTCGGCTGAAGAAATACATACTTTGTACGAAATAAAGGCTGATTACAAAAAGACCTTCGAAGAATTTGTCCGGAAGATGATATACCGGGGACTGGATGAGAATAGTGGAGTTGAAGGAGAGTTCAGGGAAAGTGTGCACAAGGTAGAGGACATTATCGCTTCATTTGACGAATTTTCAATTTATGTAAACATGCTGCAGTGTCGCCGAAGTGAAAAAGATTATATAATGCGGCTCGACCGGATGTACATTGACAGGTTCGACGGATATTCAAATAAAATGAAAGAGGAAGCTTTCAATCTTGATATTCCATATGACAAAAAGCTGGAAATTATTCGACTAACAGAAGATTACTCGAATAAATTCCACAATCTTGTCCAAGTTTTTGATAACATCAAGGAACTTGTTTCAAAGCTTGATGATATTGAAAGGCAGATTCAGGGCAGTTTTGAACAAATTGTTACCGAAAGGGACGAGAGCGCACGGCTGGGAAGAGACCTGCAGATTGTTGTGGCGGTTATATTCATATTAATCGGGATTATTCTTTCAATTTTTATTTCCAGCCGGATTGCAAATTCCATATCTGAAATCCGCCATGCTACAATGAAAATATCCCGCGGGAATTACGAAACATTTGTCGAAGTGAACACAGGCGACGAAATTCAGGAGCTTGCAGAAACGTTCAATAAAATGGTAGTTAATATCCGTAACTCCAGCAATACGATACTCGACCAGCAGAAGAAGCTAATCAGGCAGAACCAGGAACTCGAATCCCTTACATCCAACCTGAGGCAATCTCTTGATAATATTAACTTGCTTGGAGATATTGGAAGAAGCGTTACTGCAGCGCTTAGCATTGACGAAATCATGAACAGGCTATACAGCCACCTTTGCAATGAAATTGATATTTCAACATTTGGAATTGCGCTTGTTAATGAAAAGGAGAACTCACTTGAGTACAAGCTGGTTATTGACAAATCCCACAGGCTAAAAGGATTCAATGTAAACCTTGTTGATTATTCAAGAATGGATTGCCTTGCGCTATTATTGAATAAAGAAATAATTATTCATCACGAAAAAGATGACATAAGCTCATTGATTGCCTCATATCCTGAAATAAAAAAACTTCCGAATATCAAATGTATTAACAAAAAGGCATCATCAGGTATTTATAATCCCATTATTGCAGATGGTGAAAAAATTGCTGTACTCGTTACTGAAAGTGAACAATCAGAATACTTTAAAAAGCAATACCTCGATATGATCCGAAGCCTTGCTTCCTACATTGCAATAGCACTAATAAATGCCAATTCTTACCTTGAGATAAAACACTCCAACTATGAATTGAAACGTGCGCAGGCACTTCTGATACAGTCTGAAAAAATGGCATCGCTCGGCCAGCTCACAGCTGGTATCGCTCATGAAATAAAAAATCCACTCAATTTCATTTACAACTACTCGGATGGCACAATAGAGCTTTGCCGCGAATTCCTTGAAGAATTTAAAAATCATCAGGACAGGCTGGGTATTAATGACTACAACAATCTCCGGTTGACTGTCGAAGAAGTAATCGAGCACCTGAACACTATTCACTTGAATGGTGCAAGAATTGACAGGATTATCAAATCGATGATGACTCACGCGAGGGGCTCTTCTACCGATAAGGAAACTGTTGAATTAAACACATTACTAAAGGATTACACAAAGCTGGCATACCATGGTTTTAAAAGCCAGTACAAGGATTTTAACATAAGCTTCAGGTATGATCTTGACGATGCGAATCCATCCGTCAGTGTTGTTACACAAGAATTAAGCAGAGTTATTACAAACATTATCGAAAATGCCTGTTATTCCCTGTATAAAAAGAAAGCAAGGCTCAACGGTGAGTTCAAGCCTGAAATTATTACGGCCTCAAAAGAATTAAACGATAGAGTCGAGTTCAGAATAAAAGACAATGGACTGGGGATGAATGCCGAGACTATCGAGAGAATATTCCAGCCATTTTATACGACCAAACCCGCAGGTGAGGGGACAGGTCTTGGTATGTCATTCACCTTTGACATAATAAATGCTCATGGTGGCAATATTAAAGTTGACTCCGTTGAAGGAGAATTTGCAGAATTTATAATCATTCTTCCGGAAGATTAGATGAGAAATTTGAATGATGAAAAAATTGATACAGCCCGTATATTGTGGATTGATGACGAACCTGACCTCGAGGGGATGATTAACCTTAAGATGAGGCAGCAAATCCGCTCCGGGCTTTATGATTTCGCTTTCTCCCAAAACGGGCTTGATGGCTTGTCTATCCTCCGTGATGACCCGGAATATGACCTCGTTCTGCTTGATATTAATATGCCGGAAATGGGCGGACTGACAATGCTTTCCAAAATGCAGGAACACAAGATTGATATAAAGACAATCATGGTAACTGCTTACGGTGACATGGAAAACATCCGCACGGCAATGGTGAATGGCGCTCACGATTACATAGTTAAGCCAATTAATTTCAAGGAATTTGAAATTACCCTCGAAAAAAGTGTGAATATCGCCCGCGAACTGAAAAAATCCAGACTACTCGAAGAAAAAGCCAGGAAAGACTTAATCCGCACACACGAAAGGTTGCAACGCGCCTATGACAAAGAAAAAGAGCTTAGTTCAATTCGCAGTAATTTTTTTACCCTGATTTCACGTGAATTCAGGGCGCCACTAACAGCAATTCAAACATCAACTGAAATCATTCAGAGTGCTATTAAAAAAGAAGAACCGGAAAAGGTAGAAAAGTTTATCAATACAATCCAAAATTCAATAAAATCAATGACGGGGACACTCGATGATGTGCTCACTTTCGGTAACTTGAAATTCGATGAAATTACACCACACCACAAACCTATGGACATCATTGATGCATTCCGCTCCATACTTTACGAAGTCAAAACCATTGACAAGGGCATGCACAAGTTCGAGATGAACCATGCGGGAAACCTGAGCTACATAAAAGCCGACGGGCACATTCTTTTTATGATAATCAGCAATCTGCTCGGCAACGCCGTAAAATACTCCCCTCCCGATACTACAATCACGCTCAACGTATTCAGGAACGGCAACAACTACGAAATCGAAGTGATTGACAGGGGAATCGGGATACCGGAAGCCGACCTGCCGTACATATTCAATCCATTCAGGCGGGGCAGCAATATAAAGAACATCCAGGGCACAGGGCTGGGGCTGACGATAGTCCGGCAATGCGTAACTGCAATGAAAGGGAACGTCGAAGTAGAAAGTACACCGGGTGAGCTGACAAAGTTCTTCGTTTCTTTGCCTGTTGATATAAAGGAGTAGAGAACATTAGTATTTCATCAATGCTCCTCTGTCCAGATACCCGCCAAGGCAGATGATGTAGTAATACGCATCGCTTGAAGGAGAATCCGGCCGGAATTTTATGCCGCCTGTGTTTGTAACTTCGACGATTTTAAGCTGCTCTACCTCCCGGCCTGTTGTATCGTATATGCTTACTTCTGCGCTGCTGCCAAAAATCATATTAACTTTTTCACTGAATGGATTTGGTCAAACCTTTATGCAAGATTCTTCATTGGGGTTTTCTACTATTCCGGTTATTTCTTCGCCGAGGGTAAATTCCACCCACGCCTAAGGGGAGCTTGTTTTTTCCCAATCAGGTCACCAATCAAGTCATAAAATTTTATATATCGGAAATCAATGAATTTTCAAATTGATTTATGTCAATTAATAAAAAAAGGCTGCCCAAACAGGACAGCCTTTTATATTTGTTGATAAGAATTATTACCTGCTGATCACAAGCGGAGTTGAGATTGCCTCGCCGGCGATTGTCAGCACTGCATTATAAACTCCTGCGGGAACTTTGTCGCCGTTTGCGTCAACACCGCTCCAGTAGAGCCTCTGTACTCCACTTACAGCACTTTCCGACTTGCTGTAAACCAGCCTGCCGTTCATGTCGTAAACTGCAAGCGAGTAAGATGTTGAGTTTGTAAGCTCGAAAACAATGTTCATGTTGTTTTCTGATGGCAACGGGAATGTCTTCACACCATCGAGCGTAATGAAGTCGAAGATTGAGGTAATAACTACGGAACCAAAAAGATTTACCCTTCCGAGTTCAATATCTTCTTCCATCACAGATACAGTTGCATCGTAAACACCTTCACTGGCAGCATCAAAACTTACATTGATCTCAGCATCTACAGATCCATCAATAGTAAGGATACCGGGAGAAACGCTAAACGCAGAAGCACCGGGGCCGGTAATAACCAGGCTCAGATTTGTGCTTTCAGAACCATTGTTAGTGATTGTAAACGTCTCAGACGGTTTATTTCCTAATAGAACATTGCCGAAATCAATTGTTGTAAGGCTTATCTCGATTGATGTCTCTTCAGTGCCATTGCCGAAGAGGTTAAGCTCTGCCGCGTTGATTGCATTGCTTGTAGCAGACACTGTAGCAGTCCTTTCGCCGGCAACTGTCGGTTTGAATCCAACCTGGATTTCAATTGTACCTTCAGCCTGGATTGTAAGCGGGAAATTCGGCAATGTTGCCGAGAAGTCGGCAATATCGCCTTCAATGCTAATATCATCAATAGTCAGGTCGGCATCGCCAGTGTTGCGGATAGTAATTTGCTGTGTTCTTGTTTCATTGATTTTAACATTGCCAAAGTCGTAGGAACCCGGAGCATACACAATAACCGGGCCGCTGCCAAGGGAATTAACAGACAATTCTACTATCTCAGTCTGAATATCGCCGCATGGTGTGTTCAGCCTGCACCTGTACTCGCCGGCATGGGAAAGAGCAGTGCTTTCAATTACATATTTGGCTGAAGTGGCTCCCTGTATATCAACCTGGTTCTTCGACCACTGGAATGAATTTACCTGTCCCTCGAATTTTACTTCAAATTCAACCTGCGTGCCTTCATCAACAGTCTGAGATTGAGGCTGCTCTGTAATTTCTGTTAGAGTGTTAACGATGATTGTCATTGGAGTAATGCTAATTCCGGTGCCGCAAGCGCCGGTAATTTCACAGGAGTATAAACCTGCATCCTCAACACTTGCATTTTCAATTATAATAGTGTCGCCTGTGAATTGGCTTAAAGGATTGCCGTCCTTCTCCCAGTTGAACTGGAGATTATCGCCGTTTACTTCGAGGGCAATTATAAGAGTCTCTCCTATACAAATCACCTGGTCGCCCGTTTGTGATAATAGCTCTGAAGTTGTGTTTACAGTCAGGTTTGCTACCTGGCTGACTGCCGGTGGTGTGCATATACCCGAAACCCGTACACTGTAATCAGCTTCGTCATTTTCGCTGACATTATTAAATACCAACTCGCTGTTAGTTTCACCCGGAATTTCAAGTCCGTCTTTAAGCCACTGATAATTAATTCCGGTTCCTTCAGCTACTACAGAAAGTGTAACCTGCGTACCTGAACATACTTCCTGCGATTCGGGCTGGGTTGTAACCGAAGGTTTTACATTAACAAATAGGCTTGCTGTGTCACTTACCTGGCTGTTGTTGCATGCATCAGTAACAACCACATCATAAACAGCAGCATCAGCGGCTGTGATACTGCTTATCGAATATGATGAGCTTGTTGCGCCTGATATATTCCCACCGTTTTTGCGCCACTGGAAACTGAGATTAGCACCAGTTGCCGCCACATCAAATGTAACTGATTCATTTGTACATTCAGTAACATGCATTGGATTGGAATTAATTGAAACACCTGCAGAGATAGTGAAATTACCTGTTGATACATCGTTAACAGTTCCATCACTTGGATCGGATATCCTTATTTTATGCTGAGTTCCAGGGGCCTTGCTCATAGGAATATCCCATGTCCAGCTGCCCGAACCCGCGGGTATATTGCTTGCAAGCATTTCCGGCCATGAGTTGCCACCATCGGTTGATAGTTCGATATTTATATTATTCACATTTTCAGAATCCCATGTGATATCAAAGCTACCGCCTGCACACCAATTCTGCCCGCCATCAGGAACATTGAGAGTTATAACAGGTGGGGCTTCAACGGTGATTTCCTGTGTGGTCATCCTATTCCACTCGTCGCCTGAGTTTTGGCTGTTAGAATTTACAGCATTGCCATTGGCTCGCAGATAATAAGTACCGGGGCTATTTGGCGCTGTCCACTCAAATGTGAATGTAGCTTCGTCGTTTGAAATGTTTTTCCTTGTTGTGTGAGTTAACTCGCCGCCGGAAACCTGTGTACCCTGGCCTGAGAGTGAAGTGATTGAACCTGCATTACTGCCACCATTTGCGGCATCTTTTATGGCTACATTCAGGCCTGCTGCTGACTGGCTGGAATTGGAAACAGTAATTGTAATCTCATATGTTTCTCCGGTATTTACAGTCCAGGAACCACCTTCGATAGAAGCGCTGACACTTGTGTTCGTATTGGGGCTTGTGCTATGACAGTTACAACCTGAACCGCTGCTGCCGGTTGTACCGGTTATACCGCTATTTCGGGCAAATGCCTCGTATATAAATAAAGATAGGAACAGTAACAATGCTCCTGAAATTGCAATTCCAAAATATTTTCTCGATTTATGTTGATTTGTATCAAGCCTCATGCTACTTCCTCTAAATAACAAACAAATTTTCATGAAGTGTTAAGATAAACACTTTATGTTATTTTTTGTTACAGCATTGATTTTGAACTACTTAATAATATGTATCTACATATAATTAAGCACTTTGTTAATTCTCAGGTACTAAATCCATAACGTAAAGTACCTTTCCAATATCGAAGTGGTAAAATTCGTAGATGGGTTTGAATTGCATATTTCTTTCTTCTGCGTAGTCTTCAAAGATGGGATATAACTTGAATATTCCGGCAATGATGGAAAATTTGTTCCTATAAGGAAACTCAGTGGTTAGTCGAACATCCCGCTCAATCAGCACATGATTGTAGTCACCTTCAAGCTTTTGAATCAAAAGGAGGTCTTCAATCTTAATTAGGATGCCAAGCCTGCTCATCAGGCTGTCCGCTGTTACATCCCGCGGATTATCCATGTACATAGCAAATCCTGTGCTAATGTCGAAACCCCGGGAAGCAAGGTCGTCCTTAATTAATGCGATTTCCATCCCTGTCTCACTGTAATCTCCTTTAAAATCCCTGACAAGAACATGAAACGGGCCTGTTGTTTCTTCTCTGAGTTCAACATTTGAAAAAAGACCAAGATACCAAAGAAATCCTGCCACACCGAGTGCAAGAATAACCAGCAGAAAAAGCAAGAATTTTAAGAATTTCATAACAAATGCAGAATTTAATCCATTTCGATGAGTTTTGAGCCTATCAGCAGTGCTCCTTCCAGTGGTGTGCCTACTGGTTTGGTCAACTTTAATCCCTTTTCTTTAGATATTTTCTCTTCAAGCATTTCAGCAAGCAGTGTTCTATTGTCAATAATCCCACCCAGCAGTGCTATCGGAATTGTCTTAGCGGTAAATTGCTTCTTCAGGGTAAGAGGCAGTTCACTAAGGTGCGCCGCTGCCCTGTTAATAATATCGAGGCACACTTTGTCGCCTTCTACAGCACATTTCATAACCGAAGGTGATAGCATATGATATTGAAATGCTCCTTCGGCATAAGCTTTTACAATTGTTCTCGGTTCTTCAATATTAATAGAGGGGACGAGTTCGCTAACGACATTAGTCATTGAGGTTTCTTCTCCTCTGCCGTCAAGTGCACGTACTACTGCCGTAAGGCCTTCTCTGCCAATCCAGGCTCCGCTCCCTTCGTCGTCAAGTTCTATGCCCCATCCACCGCAGCGGATAAGTTTTCCTTTGCCTGTCTTCCCAAGTGCAATAGAGCCGGTTCCAACGATTGTAATAATCCCATTCCCACCGTTAAAAGCTCCTTCGATTGCAAGCTCGGCATCACTGATTACAACTAAGTCATTAAATTTAATATCCTGACTTCTGGCAAGGGTTTTGAGCAATGCTGCTGCTCGTTTCTTTTCTTCATCGAGCCATACACCTGCAAGGCCAACAACTACAGCATCCAGTTCGTGAGCTTCAATTTTAGCCTTTTCACACAAATCTATAATAACATTCAGTGTCCTTTCGCATGATTCTCCTACACCAACAGCGCCAATTCTTGTAGATCCTGATTTTGCCTCTGCTCTTATTTCCCCTTCCCTGTAAAGAACGCCCCGTGTATGGGTACCGCCGCCGTCAATGCCGATTATTGTGTACTCGCTTTTCAGATTCATCTTTTTCGAAGTTAATTAATTAAATTATCCGCTCTTAGATTATCAATTGTCATGCCATTTGATAGCATTTTCAGGTTTATAAAACATAAAATTTTAAGAATTGCCACATGGAGAAAGTAATTAAAATTAATTAAGCGAGTGTTAAATCTGAGTGGTAATTTTACTTAGTGGCGATGAACACAACTAAAATCACACATTGTTAACTAAATGTGCGGTACCAATCACTAAAATTGACATCTATTACCTGGCAATTATAAATTTCCGCACGGCAGTGTAGGGACCTGCCTGCATCCTGCAGAAATAGACACCATCTGTTAGATCAGTTGTTGGAAGGCTTACTTCGTAGTAACCGGGGTCTAATTCTTCTTCAACAATCCTACGGATTAATTCACCATTTGTATTAATAATTTCGATGTTTGTCAGTATCTCAAAGCCAAGTGAGAATCTGATATCTGTTGCTTCACGAACAGGATTCGGAGTTATTTCTTCCAAGTTAAACTCGTAAAGGCCAAAGAATACTTTTCGCAGGTCATTTGCACATACTTCACGGATAACAATACTTCCCTCTCCCTCATTGAAATCAACTCCTTCCACACCAAGTGGTTCGATATCAATTTCAATTTCTGATTTCTGCTCTTCATCAGGAGGAAGGTAAGTGTCAAACTGGAACCGGACAAGCTCACCATAACCATCTAATGGCTCCATTGTAATGCTTTTCATATCAAAAGTGATAATACCGGCATCAGGATCAACAAGTGGATTTTCAATCTCGAATTTCTGAGCAGCACTTCCTTTGAATAAAGTACTCTCGATGAATTTTAAAAATTCGGAATTGTATTTAACTGTAAACCGTAGAGTTCTGATTTCAGCTTCACTTAGTTCGTCGCCTGCATCAAGAATCACCCTGACTTTTGCCTTTTCCCTGACTTCAACATATTGCTGTAACGGAGTAACGTTAACATCCCTGAAGAGTTTGTAAGCAGTGCCCTTAATCTCAGCGGAGTATTTCTCTTCAGCGTTCTTATCTTCAATAAAAATGTTTGTGCTGGTTGTTCCCACCTTTGACGGAGTGAAAATAATCCCGATATTTTCTTCAGCACCTGCTTCGAGGAAAAGGGGCAAACTGACATCGTCCGGATCCAGGAAATTAAATTCTGATTTTGATTCTTCAAAAAACACCGGCCCCAATTCCAGATCTGCTGTCCCTTTGTTTTGTACTGAAATCCAAAGTGTATCGGTCTTGCCAAGCAATATAGTGCTTTCATCACCGGTAGTTTTGACACCTTTGCTTAAACCTTCGCCTGAAAGGATTATTTCAGGGTTGTCAGTACCATCTGTAACAAGCTTAAGTCTGCCTGCAATTTGCTTATCCTCATTTGCATGGAAAGCAGACTCAATATTCAGCTGTTGGCCGGGAAGTAATTTAAGAGGTAGGCCAAGTGCATCTTTATTAACCCTGAAAGGTTGAGAATCATCCCGCCAATCGGTAGATACATTTTCCAGGGCATCAATATCAAAAATCGTAAGTGTGTCAGAATACATCCAAGCATCCACACTAAGGTTATTAACTTTTATTGTTGAGTATGAAATGGAGCGAGGTTCATTAACTACTGTAGCATCGTGAGATCCTCCTGATGCATTGTATTTAGGAACAACTCCGAAACCACTTAATGTTGTTAATGTATTAGCCCCGGCATTATCAATATACCTGAACTTCAATTCATGCCTTCCTGTTTGTTCGGGAAGAAATGTGGCCGGTATAAGAACAGAATCCCCGGGTTTAAGTGATAATCCCTTAATTGCTTTATACTCAAATTTGAATGCTGATGCATTTTCATCTTTAATTATATCAATGGAAGAAATTTGGAGCAGGTCAGTACCTGTGTTTTTTAATTTGATAATATTATCGGCTGTGTATTCTGCAATAGGGAACTCAGGCCTGTAAATCCTTTTATTGCCCCAGTCATGGCTGCTGGCCTCAAGTCCCGGTTTAATACCAGATGCATTAATAATTGTAAAAGGATCATGATAATCACCGGCGTTGTTTAAGTAATAAATTGTGTCCCTGTAATCACCTTCCTTTGTTGGAATAAAATCAACTTTAAAGTCTAATGCCTTTCCCGGTTTAATTATTATGGGTACATTTTCGGTAGCGTTGATATCAACTGTGAAATCTGAATTAGAAGGCCCCGTAATACCTGATATTTTTAAATCATGGTTGCCGGTATTTGTAACCTGGATATTTTCGCTTACTTTCTTACCGAGAGTCTTTGAACCGAAAGTAACATCACTTGCATTTATAACGGGGACACCTACTTCTGCTTTCAATTCGGATTTGTAAACAAAAATACAAGTATCGCCAATACCAATTGAATCTAAGAAAACACCTTTAGTCCCGGACTCAAAATTCACTTCAATTTCTTCACTCTGCCCCGATGGTGGGATTATGACAGGCATTACCGGCTTATTAATTTCAAATCCACGGTCGCCATATTTCAATTTTAACTGGTTTATAATTATTTCAGCAGTTTCGGAACCGTTTATTATCCTGAAGGTCATTTTAGATTTTTCATTCAGGTTTATCTTCCCAAAATAAATTTCTCCGGGCTCTATGTCAATCAAAACAGCCTTATAATGGATTTCAACTTTTGTTTTATTTCCCTTTTTATCTGAAAACTCCAATACGAAAACCCCATCCTTCGTTGGATCGGGGACATTGAAACTCCAGACCAGCATTCTTTTATCCTTGCTTAATTCGCTTTGCCAGCCAACAATCTTATCACCTTCAGATGAGTAATTTATAACAACTTCGTGAATGTTGGACCGTATGAGCGGATCTTCGGGAAAGTCGGTTGCAGTCCCAGTAATGGTACCATCACAATTGATATCCCATTCGACTACAGGCGGGATAGTATCATTAAGCTGAAGGGTTACTATTTTTGCTGAACCGTTAAATCCATAAGAGTCATACTGAGAAAAGCCATAAACATTTGCGTTGATTGGTTCGTTGGCTCTGAAAATATATATCCCCGGTTTTGATATTGGTATAGTTAATCTGGCAAATTGCTCGCCATTCAGGCCGACGGGAATTAGTTCATCATAACCACTGAAATCACTACGAATCTGTTTCCAATTTTGCTGGCTGCCGTCAACTAAAGCATATTCCAGGTCTTCTGGTATAAAACCGTTTACATCAGGCTTAAAAAATAGATTAATAAAATTATCCGGATAATAGGTGCCGGCATATTGGCCGGGGACAAACAACATTACCTGGTTAGCATATTGCTCAACAGCTTGCAGATTAACCTGGAAAGGGCCACCTGGCGGTTCAGGCAATCCGTCTTCTTCACTTCCGGAATTATACAGGGTTACAGCAATAGGTTTATCAGAACTTATAACATAAGAACCCGGCTCTTCATCGCGTGTAAGTTCTATGTAACCTTCACCCAAGACACCGCCCGCTTTTGAAATTTCACCTATTTCGTTACCATTCTTATAAATTTTTGTATCCGGCAAACTTGCAAATACTCTGACAACAGGTTGGTTCTTTCTGCCGAATATTCGCCCGACATTGTAATTATAGCCCCAAGACCAAACAGGCGTTTCCATTTCAGCAATATAATTGCAACCGCTATTCATCGCCGGTATAAATGCACATTGATTAGCAGTTACAACTGAAACCGGCTTATTTGAATTTATTACAGAACCGGTCAGGTCAGGTAATGCAGAATGCAGAAAAGGCTTGGATGAAAACATCCAAACATCGCCTTTGTTAATGATTTTCTCGATTGTTTCCCCGGGACTCAAGCCATCAGCAGTCTTACTTTGTACATTACCCCCCAATGTGAATTTCACTGTTGTATTGTCTTCAGTAGCAACTATACCGGCCATACTCGGCAATGAGTTGTAGAGAGGGTTGCGGACAGAGCCGTCCTCATAGGATGATATGATGTATTTATTGCCTAAACCTGATTTTGGAATTGCAAGGAAACCTTCGCCGGTCTGCCTGAAACGTGAAAGCACATATACTTCAACGGGCATTTCTGATTTTATGCTAATTGCGGCATTGGCATATACTTTTTCAGGGATTTCAAGGTCTTCGCCGGATTTGTTATACGGCTGGGCTACCGTTGGATTAAGTTTAAATTCTTCAACTTTAAAAGGAGCTAATGTCCTGGAATCGACAAATCCTTTTCCTTTAACCTCAACAGTAACACGAGTTTCAAAAGGAGAAAAAATAAATAAACTGACTTTGTTTTCTTCTCCCGCACCGGGGGCTTCGAGGTTTGGTGGAATTGTAAACATGTATTCAGTACCCATGTAACCGGGACCGAATAAACCGCTGTATTCTTTATCAGCACTTGTTAATATGCTGTTTCCAAAAAGAAAAAAGCAAAGGATTAATACAAATTTTACAAATCGCAGTTGTTTATTCATAGTCAGTTTCTAAGAAAACGGAATAAGCCTATAACTATATGACACATCAATCGTTAAAACGTCTCAAAAATTAACAAAAAAATATTCACTAAAATTACAACAAGAGGAAAATCACCCTGTTTTATTCACTATTTAGTTACTTGATACTAATAATCAACTCTATTATATTATTCGATTTAATATCGTTTCTATTTTTCGCCTATAATCAGGCTGGAACCGAATTCTGTTTTTATCTTTCTTATGTTTTTAAACCAGGCTTCTTTAAGCGTAACCCAAAGATCGGTCTCAGTATGCGCATCGCCGGCTTTAGTATTAACAAGCATGTTCAGCGACATTATTGCAGCATTTTCGGGAGAAGTGCGGTCATCATCAATCAAAGTTTCATGTATTACAACCCTTCCTCCCATCCGCAATGCATCGAAGCATTTTTTGATTATGGTAATGTTTTCCCAAATTGAAAACTCCGTGAGCAACATGGAAATAAATATCATATCGTAACCGGATCCAAAATCATCATGAAGCACATCACCACCAATTGCTTCCACTCTTCCGGAAAAACCTTCTCTTTCAAACAGCTCTAGTGTAAGCTCTGCTACACGTGGCAAGTCAAATACTACGCACTTGATACCGGGATTCGATTTTAAAAATTCCATTGAATAAATCCCAGATCCTCCGCCTAAATCTAAAATTTTATTCACTCCGCTCAAATCCAGATAGTCGATTATATCCGGTGCCTGCATTTGAGCACGCCAATGAATTGAATCAATATAAGAGCGGATCCAATAATCGGACTTCTCGTTTAGATCTTTATTATAAAGCGCAGTGCCTTTTTTTACTGCATCAGTCAATGTTCCCCAGGCATGCCAGAGGTTGGACTGGTGCATCATATTACCAATAAACTCGGGTTGCCCTTTAACAAGGAACCTGAATGTTCCTTTTGAATTTGAAAATAAATAACCGCGTTTGTTTAGTAATTTGATGGAACAAAGGGCATTCATTATCCTGTCCGTTGCTCTTTCATCGGTATCTATTTCGAAGGCAACTTCACGGGACGTTTTTTCTTCATTCCCCAAAACAGAGAAAATATCAAGCTCACAGGCTGTCAGCAATATTTTGCTTTTTTGATAAGCTCTTGAGATTTCAAGAATTGATAATACCGAATCATCGCTTACAAGTGGATTCAGCTTCTTCATAATTACTCCGCGGAAGTTGCAATTATACGCAATATTGTAACTAAGAAGTTACTTATAAAACACCTAATAAAAAATAAAAAATCCCACCAACAGGGCGGGATTTAAACTGAAATATTATAACTTTTACCTGTTTAGAATGTCTTCAACTTTTGTAACAATAATCTGTAAATCGCTTTTTGGTGGAGTTCCGGTCAATTTCTCTGAAACAGATACTTTTTTCTTATATCTTCTCCATGCCCTGTCTTCCGCTACATATTTGGATAGCATCTCAAGCCTTCTTGTCCTGAGTGTATCATTTCCACCTGCTGATACTACAAGATCCAGATTTAATGACCTGTTGAAGCGAAGCATTTCCTGGAGTTCCCGCATATAGTTCTCATAACCGGGTACAAAGTCCGAAGTTCCATCAGTAAAGATATTATATTCTTTAATAATGTCACCTTTAGCAATCTTTTTAACCTTGATATTTTCCTCTTGCTCGGCAAAGCTTCCGTTGTCTTTTACTTCAATATTTTTTTCAGTTCGAAGGATGTCAAAACTCTGAAATATGAACCTGTATGTGGCTCCTCCCTCGAGTAGCTGTTCATATTTCCCATCAAGTGAATTTGATTTAGTGTTGATCCTTTTATCGCTCGGTCCGTAAATGTCTATAGTTACCCCAAGTGGCTTACCAGTAGCAGCATCGGTAACAACTCCTTTAACAAGAACCTGGCCGGCTTGCGCTATCCCGGTAATAATCACTAAGAGTGTCAGTGTCAGGATTTTTTTTATCAATTTCTGCTCCATAAAATTATTAAATAAATTATTTTCTTATTTAACGCATTAATATCCCAAAAGTTAACTGAATAACAATACAAATCTAAATTGATAGCAATAGAAAATGAAATTGTATTTATATTCGTTATCCAGAAATATTTTTTTAGAGCTTAAAACGGAGATAAAATGGAACTAAAATACAGGCTTCTCGAGCATCCATTCTACAAAGCATGGAATTCAGGTGCAATATCCAAAGAACAGCTTGCTGTTTATGCAGCTTCATATAATGAGCTTATAAATAAAATCCCCGACTTATGGAAAAAAGTTATTGAAAAGCTTGACAGCGGTTCAAAAACCGGTGAACACATAGTCAATGAAGAAAAAGGGCATATAGCACTTTGGGAAAAGTGGCAAAGCACACTTGAAGATGCAGCTGTTTACCCATCAATGAAAGGATTGATTGAAGAGCTTTCGAATATGAATGAAACCGAATTACTCGGAGCTATTCACGCTTTTGAGATTCAACAACCTGAAGTAGCAGAAACCAAAAAATGTGGTTTAATTGATTATTACAATGCAGATGAAAGCGATTTAGTTTATTTCGATGAACATATGAACGAAGAAAAACATATCGATTATGCCCGCGAAATCTCACATGGGTTATCCAAAATTGAATTTGAGCGTGGGTTCGAGAAGGGTTCGGAATTATTTTACAAGAACCTTGACAATTTTATTAATTAAAAGTATTAATGTAGAGACAAGGCATGCCTTGTCTCTACAAATAATTCTTTCTACTGCCCCTCAAATTGCTGTGCATCGACAACTGCAAGCGCAATCATATCAAGAATTTCATTAATTTCAGAACCGTGCTGCAGTACATGAACGGCTTTCCTCATTCCGCGCAGGACAGGCCCAATAAGATATGCACCGCCAAGTTTGGCGAGCAGCTTATATGCAATATTTCCTGAATTAAGGTCAGGGCAAATTAGTACGTTAGCTCCGCCTTTCAGGCTGCTGAATGGGAAATTCTTTTCAATTATTTCAGGTACAACCGCTGTATCAGCCTGCATTTCGCCGTCAACCATCAGTCCCGGGTTTCTTTTCTTAATAATTTCAAGAGCTTTCAGCATCTTAGAAGGTGTTTCACCGGGAGAGGATCCAAAGTTACTATAAGAAAGCAGAGCTACTCTCGGAATAATATCAAAGTTTTCGACAAACTCAGCAGCTTGTAACGTGATATCAGCAATTGCGTTTGCATCGGGATTTGTATTTACTGTAGTGTCTGCAATAAAGTATGTCTTCTTTTTTGAAGAGCAGATGTAAAGGCCGGATACTTTTGAATACCTGTTATCTCTTCCGATTAATTCCAAAGCAGGGCGAATTGTACTGGGATAGTTTTTAGTGAGCCCGGAAATAAGCCCGTCTGCATCACCTATTTCAACCATCATGGCGCCAAAGTAGTTTTGGCTCAGCCTCAGTTTTCTTTCCGCTTCACTTTTGATAACACCTTTACGCTGCCGTTTTTCAAAGAAATGGTCAGAATAACGGTCAATGTTTTCAGATTCCCTCGGATTAATAATTTCGATTCCTTCAATATCATAGTTATGGTCTTTAGCTACTTGCCTAATCTCATTTTCATTTCCAAGCAATATTGGATTAGCAATCCCAGTGTCAATTGCAAGCTGAGCAGCTTTAATAATTTTGGGCTGGTTTCCTTCAGGAAAAACTATACGTTTTGGGTTTTTCTTAGCCTTTTCGTAAATACCAGTCATTATTGACTGTGTTCTGCCCATACGGATATTGAGTTCCATACGGTATTTGTCAAAGTCTTCTATGTTTTTCCGGGCGACACCTGTATCCATCGCTGCTTTTGCTACAGCCGGAGAAACCCATGTCAAAACGCGAGGGTCAAATGGCTTAGGAATAATATATTCTCTTCCGAATTTCATTTCTTCAACACCATATGCCCTTTTTACACTTTCGGGTACTTCTTCTTTCGCGAGTTTCGCCAGAGCCTGCGCGGCTGCCACTTTCATCTCTTCATTAATAGCTGTTGCGTACACATCCATAGCACCACGGAAAATAAACGGAAAACCAAGAACGTTGTTCACCTGGTTCGGATAGTCGGAACGGCCGGTTGCCATAATCACATCAGGCCTTGCTTCAACTGCATCATCGTATGTAATTTCCGGATCGGGGTTTGCCATAGCAAAAATAATTGGCTGGTCAGCCATTGTTTTTACAATTTCTTTGCTGACAACATTACCTTGTGAAAGGCCTACAAATACATCGGCACCATTGAGAGCATCAGCAAGCGAACGTGCGTCTGTTTCAACTTCAAATTCTACTTTATATTCATTCATTCCTTCAGTGCGACCTTTGTATATAACGCCTTTGGAGTCGCACATTAGTACATTTTTCGGGTCAACACCAAGAGAAATATGGAATTTAGCACAAGCAATCCCGGATGCTCCAGCTCCGTTGTAAACAACCTTGATTTTGGAAATATCCTTGCCCGAAATCTCGCATGCGTTGAGTAAAGCAGCTCCGCTGATAATCGCCGTACCGTGTTGGTCATCATGGAAAACCGGAATTTTCAGTTTTTTCTTTAAATCTTCTTCGATGTGGAAACATTCAGGACCTTTTATATCTTCGAGGTTTATACCTCCAAAGGTAGGCTCGAGAATTTCGCATGTCCTGACAACTTCTTCAATTGATTTTGAATTTAATTCTATGTCGAATACATCAATATCCGCAAATACTTTGAACAGAACGCCTTTGCCTTCCATAACAGGTTTGCTTGCATGAGGGCCAATGTCTCCCAGGCCCAAAACGGCGGTACCGTTAGAAATAACCGCTACCAGGTTACCTTTAGCTGTATATTCGAATACTTTGCTGTCGTCCTTATGTATTTCCCTGCATGGCTCGGCAACACCAGGAGAATAGGCAAGTGACAGGTCTCGTTGCGTTGCACAGGGTTTTGTTGTAACAACTTCAATTTTTCCCTTTCTGCCCATACTGTGGTATTCAAGAGCATCTTCTTTACGTATCTTCATAATATAACCCAGATTAATCCTAATTCTTTATTTAAAGAAAATATCGCAGCAATTACATACGGCAATATTCAAAATTATTAACTACAAAGTAAGAATTTCCCGATAATTTACTTGTGTAATAAAAATGTTGCAGAAAATCTATAGTAACAATCACACAACAATAGAGAAGTTTTTTGGTGAAGACTGGCTGCTGTCGTTTAGCTCTTCAAAAGTACCGTATGATATGTTCTTTAATTTGAAACCTGTTTCTTTCAATTTATTAATTAAAAATTCAGATTCATTTTGAAATTTGGAAATATAGTCTTTGGATTCGCTAAGTATTCTTAAATCCATACCTGAGTTAAAGGTTGCGCCAATTGTACGGATTTTTCCAATTGAATCAGGAGTAACGTCAAATGAAAAAAGTAACCTGCTATTTGCTCCGGTATTTTTTGAAAAGGCGAAGTATGCCCTGATCAATTCGTATTTCCTGCCAATAACAACGGGTATCAAAACCTGAATCGGCAGCTTTTTAAGCATCATCAGGGAATTCCAGAGGTAATATGCCCCTAAAAGTTTAAGCATGTTTTTCAGTGGTTCCTGCTTACTCCTCCTGTATAGCGAATCTAAGCTCTCAAGCAAGCGGGGTTCCCTGTTTTCATCATAGAACGGGTAGAATACCAGAAATTCATTTTTTTCAATTAAGATTTTTATTTTTTCCATATCAGGAGGTAATGCCCTTGTTTGGGAATTAAGATTTTTGACCATGCTTTCAATTATTGATGCTAATTCTTTCTCGCTTGCAAACAATGGGCTAACCTTGTTATAACTGGCCTCTTCGGTTGTTATCCCGGCTTCCTTAAAAGCAAATATCACTTTAAAGAAACGATCCAGTGTGTCCTTTTCAACCTTTTCGCTTCCAATTGCAAGATAAGCCGAATAAAAAAATGCTACATCTTCCCTGCCGACTATATTTTGGTTTGAAGCCAGGAATTTTACTAAATCCCTATAGAATGAATGTGTAGGAAGATCGAGTATTCTAAGTAATTCAGCAGTGCTAAGCTGTTTGCCACCTACTTTTGTGTTTACTGAATGTACGTTTAAAACCAGTACAGGCTTATTACTTTCTACACGGAAATACAATTGGTCCCCTGATTTGAGATTCCCTTTAAGAACTGCCTTGAACTGGCCGTTTGGAAGTTTTACCCTGATCAGCTTTTTGGTGAGCCTTTCAAGAACTTTCCCATAAACAATCTCGCCTTTACGAAGATTTGTGAACTTTTCTGGCTTGCCCTTACCGTGTGATAGCTCATATTCAGTTCCCTTTATCTGAACACTTACAGGATTTATATTTGAGCCGGATGCTATTTCACCTGTTTTAGCCAATCTTATTTATCCCCAATGCTAAAGTGTAAAATTCACTTGCTGCTATAATATACGATATAAGCATAATAAATCTGAAATATTTTGATTATATGAAATAAATAGTTATTTTATATTTATTAAAGCATAGTGTCCCTTTAAATATTAAAAGGGAGGGAATGAAATGACAGTTGATAATTTGCAAAATTTGCCGGAAAACGGATCTGAAAAAACACCGTTAACGGTACAAAACGAAATCCAGAAGGAAGTGTTCCAACAGGCCACTGTAGGTGAAAACAGCCTCCAGAAGCAGCTTTTGCAGTTGCTTTCGTCGCTTCCAAATCCGCAACAGGTACAGAGGAATGCACAGGATCAGATTCGCGAAGGTTTTCTTGACGTAAAGATCTAAAATGATTTATTTATTTTAAGGGGGCAGCTTGCCCCCTTTTTTTATGCCAATAGTACTTAAAATAAAATCCATAAGCCGCTCAAAAAATTGCCTGGTCATTCTTAATGATGGTAATGAATACAAATTTAACAATGACCTGATTGTTAAATTCCAACTGAACCCAGGAATTGTGATTGATGTTAAGAAACTGAACACAATCAAGAAAGAGCAGAGGACGATTGAGGCAAAACAAGCTGCCTATAAGTATGCATCGTATAAACCGCGCACTATCAGACAAGTAAAAACAAAGCTTTCCGGATTGAAATACAAGACAGAAGAAATAATGGCATGCCTCAATTTCCTTATTGAATTTGGTTTGTTGAATGACAGAAATTTTTCCGAGCAGTATATTAAAGAAACTGTTAAATTGAAAGGGTATGGCAGGGAACGTATATTTAATGAATTGATGAAAAAAGGCGTTGACAGATATACAGCAATTCAATCACTTGATATCTATTTCCCCGACAATAATGCATACGATCTTGCTATCAAATCTGCACAAAAAAAGCTGCCTAAGATAAATGACAGGCCGATTCAAAAACAAAAACAACTACTCTCAGCTCACCTTAAAAGAAACGGTTTCGACTGGGAAACAATAAATAACGTTGTTAATGAACTCCTCAATCAATCCAATTGATTATAAAACTCAATTATTGAATCTGCTAAATTCTTCCAGCTGGCCTTTTGCTTGTATTTTCGGATATTTTCAATATAGGATTCGGGTGTGTCATTAAAGAATTGAAGTATTAACTCGCTGAATTTAACAGTGTCAGACCCGGATGTTGTAAGCCCAATACCATTTTCACCAACAATTTCCTTCAGGCCGCCTGCCCAGGTTGAAACAACAGGCAGCTCAAAATGGCATGCCACACTTACTATTCCGCTTTGGGTGGCAGTCCTGTAAGGCAGGACGCATAAATCCGCAGCTGAGAAAAACTCCGCAGCTTCCTCATCATTTACATATCTGATTTGCTTATGAACTCTGTCTCCAATACCATTTTTATCTATTATATCCCGGTAGAAATCAAAGCTGTCGTAGGCCTCGCCAACAATCAACAGATGATAATCCTCCGGCAGCTTTGCTAAAGCTTCCAAAGCAATATCCAGCCCTTTATATTTTCGGATAAAGCCAAAAAACAATAGAAGCTTTTTGTCCTTTGGCAAGTTGTGCTTTTCTCTTGCAAGAATCTTATCTGTTTTCCCGCCGAATTGTTCATAAATCGGGTGGTCGAAACGCAGATACTTTGCATCAGGTTTTAACTTAAGCAGGTCATCCCGCACAGCATCTGCCATAACTACAAATCCGTCGCATTTGCTGATAAAATACTTAGTTAAGCTAATGTCACCGGGTCTTTGCTCATGCGGAATTACGTTACCCATTATACCGATAACTTTTACTCCCCTTTTTCTCAACTTTCCTACTACAGTTCCAAGGGAAGGCGCCATCAAAGGCAACCAGAACTTCGTAAGGTTCAATTCAGGCCCGAATTTAAGAATTTCATTTGCCGTTTTGTACCATGTGATTGGGTTAATTGAATCAAGCAGCCTTTTTGCGTCTATTTTTTCGGCTTTGTCGCCCGGATTCACATACTGGCTTTTGCCCGGGTACAAAAATCCGGGATATTGCCTTGAGAATGTATATGCTTTCACATCGTGAGAATTTGAAAGAACTTTGTAAAGCTCCCCGTTGAATTGTGCAATTCCGCCCTTGTAAGGATAAAAAGCCGAGAGGTATGAAATTTTCATAAAGACAATTAATTCAGTTATTTAACGTAGTTACGAAAATGTAAATTAACTATTTGTGCCTAATTTGCCCTCATCTTCAGAGATAGTACGTAATTCTCAGGAAATTTCGAACAACGATACTTACTACTGGACTTACCAGTTCAGGCTAGGAAAAGAAGTTCTCTCCGGGTATCTGAAAAAGCACAACTCATTTCCTTCAGGGAGCAATGTCTGTGAGATTGGTTCCGCAGAAGGTGGAGTAGCAGCAGCTCTCAAGGAAGACGGTGCGGACTATGTGCTTTGTACCGACATTGCGAGTTCCCGTCTTGAAACGGGTAAACGAATAAAGGATTTGACCGGGCTTGACATTGATTTTAAGTATCACAACATCCTTACAGATGAACTTCCATCCGAATGGGCAGGGAGGTTCAACCTGGCTTTGCTAAGAGATGTAATAGAACACCTTGATGATACATACCTTGCGCTTTCAAAAATCAAGCAATTGCTAAAACCGGTTGGTAAATTGCTGGTTACCTTTCCACCCTATCATTCACCTTATGGCGGGCACCAGCATACTCTGGTTAATTTCTGGGGCAAGTTCCCATATATTCATTTGCTGCCTGATTCAATTTTTC
The DNA here is from genome assembly GCA_964454975.1 of uncultured Hyphomicrobiales bacterium. Classification (GTDB taxonomy): domain Bacteria; phylum Bacteroidota; class Ignavibacteria; order Kapaibacteriales; family UBA2268; genus CAYVVD01. The sequence goes on from CAYVVD010000011.1 coordinate 85,363, forward strand.
ACAAAATGATTGCCGATGGCAGGCCGCCGGATGTAGTTGAAGTAAAGCGACTGCAAAACATCCGCCTTACTCCGTTAAAATTCGAAAAGGCAGCAAGAGAAGCCGGTTATAAAATCTCTCGTGTAGATTTTTACCTTCTAAGGCCGGTTTTCAAAATGAAATTCGGGCTGCCCGCTGTTAATATGAACGCACTAACATTTATTCCTTTCATCAAAAACTACTTAAGCCTGGAAGCCTGCTATATTCTTGAGGCTTAATCCGTAAGTGGCTTTTCGATCAATATCTCTACTGTCCTGCTCATAAATCTCTCTTCGGGATGCAAATAAGATTTTACACCTGGTGGCATTTTGCCCGAGCCTATTCCTTCTACTTTCCTAATATTTGCCCTCGGCGAAATACTCTTGATGTAGGATTCTACTTGTTTCGCCCTGTCGAGTGAGAGCTTCCTGTTTTCATTCTCATCGCCAAGGTTGTCGGTATATCCTGTAATGGCTATAGTCGAATTTTCATCCAATCCTTCGATAAAATTCCTGATTTCACTTTTGATTCTTGAATCGAGACGGGATTGGGACACTTCAAAAATTGTAAGGGTTAAGCGGTTGACTTCTATTTTCGATATGTTTTTATCAAAATTGATATAAAGTCGTTTTTCATGTATATCCTGTTCGCTCCGGGCCTTAAAACGAATGCTAACAGGCTCTCCGGAATTCATCTTTTCGATGTCTCTGTAATTCAGCCTGTATTCAAGTTTGACAGGCAGTTCATCTCCCCTGAATTTTTCAAGGATATAATCACCGTTTAATACTTCCATTTGCCAATTAAGAACATCAAGGTTTGCCCCCGGTTCAACACCGAATCCGGTGAAATTCTTCTCTTCTTCTCTCAGGTAACGATAGCCCGGAACAGGGGAAAAAATACTGCTCTTATTCGAACTAAGCTCTACCCTGCGGTTTTCAGCATATCCCTGTTCATTTTGTGTTTTGGTCAACTCAGGAGGATAAATCCTGTTTTCGGATGTCTTGTTTACCAGTCTTTCGGGATTTATGTTATATTTATTGATTAAATAACTCATTACGTTCTCAGCCCTCTTATCAGCAAGCTCAAAGTTGCCCTGTTCTGTTGCAGGATCAACATAGCCGTTGATATACAGCCTGGCATCTGGTGTATTTACCAGCCTCATTCCTATTATACGAAGGGTATTCTGATGATACACTACTGGTGAAGGTTCTAAGTTGTCTGTATTAAAATCATCCACTTCGTTATTCGGGCCATACCTAACAGGGATGTTGTTTTTACTTTGCTCAAAGAAAATATAGGGAAGCAAAGGATAAACCTCTGTTGTGGTTTGCACTTTGATAAACAGATTCTCGGACTCTACCCTGTTTCCTGAATCATCAATTGCATATAAGTCCAAGTTAAGCTCAGGTTTGGGCCTTTTGGGTTCTTTTGGTTTTTCAACCATTTTTTGGGGAATGGGTATCTGTAATGTATCCGTTCTTAAGTATTCATTGATAGTAAACAAAGTATCCGTGCTTTCTCTTTTATATTCCCGTACAAAAGGACTACCTTGCTTTATCCTCCTTTCAGCAAATTCCTCGGAATGCGCTTCGATTGTATCAATGCGGATATAATCCCTCATTATCTGAATTGTTTCGAATGGGCTGTATTTAAGTGACAAGCCAAATCTTAGCGAACTTACATTCCAGTCCTCGTTATTTAATATGCTCGATATTCCAAAGTCGTAGAATACTTCAGGAGCCAGCTTTATTGTGCCATCACTGTTGAGTGGCAATTCGTATGCTAACCCAAAAACGGCATCCAGCAGAAATGATGATGTTTCAGAGATATCGCCGCTTTTCTCATTCCTGCGGCGGGTTCCTGTATCCATGAATACACCTTGATCTGTTGGTTTAGTTATTTCTTCTTTCTGTTCATAAGTTTTTGATAAAAGTATGCCTGCTCCGGCGCCGGCGTTAATGTATAAGTTGTCGAGTAATCTATAAGACAACATCGGCTGAAATGATGCAAGCATCAATCCGGCATCAATAGAATGTGTGAATTCGCCATCCACTTCAGTTAGATTCACTGAAACAGCTTCGGGTTCAGTTTTTTCAAGCAGGCCATTTTTCTGAATTATTCCGGTTCTGAGATTTAACAGGAATGAATTGGTAAATGGGTATTCGAATAACAAACCACCGGAAATACCACTTCCACTTCCAGATTCAAATTCAGGACAGCAGTTAGGCACGCCCGGCAATTTGCTAAATGCTGCAGTGTGCAGATTTATACCATAACCGGCAAATACACCGTAACGTGGCCTGAGTGTGTCATTGTCCGCGAGCAGTCCGGAATATGAAATAACCAGTAAAAAAATCAGAGCTTTTTTCAAACTACCTCCTACTTCACAACCATCATTTTACCAGAAATCCGTTGTGTTGGTGTTTCGAGAACATAAAAATATATACCGCTGCTTAAGCTGCTTGTATTTATCCTTACTGAATAAGAGCCTGCTTCAAGATGTTGCTCCAGTACAACAATAATCTTATTGCCAAACTCATCAATTATATAGAGCTGTGTCCTTCCCTTTTCAATCACTTCAAATTCAACGACAGTGAAATCTACTGCCGGGTTTGGCTTGTTTTTAGTCAAGATTAGCTGATGCACCGCCTCAAAAAGCCTGGTACCGTCCTCATCGCAAAGATTGAAAAGTCTTAGTACACCACCGGTACTCGTTATTTCTGCAAGACCGTTAATCGGATAAACGTTAGTAATACTGATGCTATCTTCAACAGCATTGCCAAGAAGGACGTTAAAGGGTATTGTGTCTATCAGTGCACCGGGGAGCCTTGCTCTTAGGTCAAGTTCCAGGTCGAGAATCAATTTGCCGTCTGAATAACTTTTAATCTGATTTTTATTTACAGGCAACATCATTGTCGGATTAATGGCAATATCTACAGAAAGCGCTCTTACTTTTGCGCTGTCAATGTCAATTCCTTCATCGAGGTAGATAGGCAGCGCTATTCTGCTTCCGGGTTCTGCCTCAGTAACCGCAGGGATTGATATTTTAATTCTTGCAAGAAAGCTACCTTCACCTGACAATTGGATTTCATATCCTTCCTGCCCGCATGCTGTGCTTGTGTTAATAATGATTTCGCCTGTTTTCAAGCCGCCAATTGCTTCATAATGAACAAACATTTTTAAGGTATCACCCGGTTCTAATGAGCCAGGCACTTCGGGTTCCGTACCTGTAAGCTGAAAAGGCGCCCCCGGGTCTGCGACAGAATTCAACAGTATTGTTGTTGTCCCGGTGTTTATAAAATATACAGTGGTGTCTCTCGTATCGCCGTTTACTACTTTGCCAAAATTATATTTTTCTAAGTATTGAGTATGTAATTCTGTAGCTTCGCCAATTATCGAAATCGTCCTAGTAACATCGCATGAATCAAAAGTAATTACTATGTCACCCGAGAGGTCTCCCGGGCTGTTGGGTTTAATTGTTGCAGTGAATTCACGGGTTATCCCCGCCTCAAAACTTGTCCCGACACTTATCGTAGCAGTGATAACCGGATTTGAAATATCAACATGTGTTACATTCAATGGCCTCCCGGTAATATTTACGTTAGTAATACTGAATTTGTATTCTACTAAAGTATCCGGATTACAGAGCACTATCTCGCCAATATTAATAACCTCATTACTTTGTGATATTTGAATGTCCGTTACATTCACTGCAAGAGTAATAGTTGTATCCCCAGCACAACCTGCGTCAATTGTAATATCAGTTGTAATCACTCCCCCTGCATCACCGGAAGTAAATTCATATTCAACTATTTCGCTGTTTATTCCTGCTATAGTAACAGATTCAGGGAATTCAAAGAACGGATTACTTGATGATATATAATATTTTGTTTCCTTTGTTCCTGTATTGGATATTTTAATTCTCCTTGTAATTGTAGTTTGCGGACAGATAGTTGTGTCTGTGCCGGCTTCAACAATCAGTTCAGGAAGATAAACATCAGCAGAAAGTTGAACTACATTTGAGTTGCCACAGGCATCGAGTATTGTAAGCTCACCGGTGTATTCACCTACATTGGCATCACCGGCGAAGCGTATCGGAATATCCCTCGATTCCCTTGCATCCAGTGCAGGTGAGGAAACCGCAAGAGCGCTGTCAAGGAAAATGAATGGCCCTGTGATTTTCCCGCTGAATTTTGCAGGGCTGTCAAAATCAGATGTTAATGTAAAGACTGTATCCTTTGTTTCACTAGGGCAGACAATACCAAAATCAATCGCATTGCTTATTGAGATTGAGTATTCTATACTGTCTTTAGTTCCTTCCAGGAAAACCTGCAATGGTGGAATACCAACTTGATTCAGTATTGTGAGAGTATCCCGGTGAGTACCTTTTGCAGAGGGCATATACCTGATTTGCAGCATATATTCAGTTTCATTCTGAATCACAAAATTTCCGCCATTCAGCACTTCAAATTCCTCGCCGACGCTTAGCTCAGTTCCTACAATTGTAAAGTCGCTGGGGCCGTTGTTGTAAAGTCGCAATTCTTCAACAGTTTGCGGGGCGCAAAGCAATACCCCAAAGTCCAGGTTCTGTGTCGCTGCTTCAAGCTGGTCGGGATTGATGCTGAAAAGTGCTAACACTTCATTTGGAGTAAGTACACGGGCATAGAAGCGGACTTCATCAATTACTCCATCAAAAAAGCCACCCTCGGTTGTGCCGTCAAATGATGCGCCTATGGAAATATTCAGATTGTCTGTAAAAGGGCTTCCGTTGAAAGTAGTTTTATCAACTTCTTCGCCGTTCAGATACAAAATCACTTCGTTTCCGGTGTAATCTCGAACACCTGCGAGATGATACCAGGTATCATTATCAAATCCACCGGATGGTTCGTGTGTCAATGGTGATAGCATTGACTCTGCAAAACCAGCTGAACCATCTGTTTGAAATGTTAGTTGTTTCATTTGAGTAAAAAGTGAGCCAAAGCCGAGAATAATATCTTTGGAAGGCGATTCATCAGAAAATGAAATAAGCGTCTGGCCAATCCCATCCTCATCTGAAGATGGCAAATTGTCAGCTTTAAACCAAAGAGCCCACGTGAATCCTCCCGTAGCAACCAATTTTTCAGAATTAGTTTTCTCGAGCAGGATATAGTCATCCAGACCATCGAAATCGTAGGCATTCCCAAGCTTGCCATCTATACATTGTGGCTCACTCTGCAATTGCCCGTCATGGCCGTTCCCCGTGATGTCAAGCGGCGTACAGTCGAGAGTAAGATAAGCCTCAAGGTTGGAGGAAATATCCTGGGAATGGAGCTGTATCCATGCAACGGCGAGAACAATCAGAAGCAGTAATGTATTTTTCATAATCAACCTTCGATTAGGCTATTATCAGCCAAAAACAATTGAAATTCAAGCGAAATTTAATTGAATCAAATCACATACCAAAGCTATAAATATAATCGGAAATAAGGAATAGCCCATTAAGAGATTAATATTTATTAACTTTGTGAGGCTATTGGTAAATATTCTGAACTAAGGAGCAAAAGATGGAATTCCTGATGAGCATACCTGCAAAAGACTGGCATTCACTGCATCCCATGATTGTTCACCTACCGATAGGCAGTCTTATACTCCTGCCTTTAGTCATCCTGATGGGATTATTTAATATTAAAAAAGGCCGCTCCCTCCAATATGGCGCAATGGCTATCCTCCTGGCAGGGACAATTGGGGCTTACATAGCTGTTTCAACTGGTGAAGCCGGAGAGGAAATGGCAGAAAAGAAAGCCCCCGAAGCTCATGAGGTACTGGAAGAACATGAAGAGTTAGGGGAATTAACAGCGAAATTGTTTACAGGCTATACGGTTTTGTACGGAATAATCCTGTTACTGCCGGTGTTGTTGAAAGACAAATTCAAATTACCCCTGGAAATATTGCTGCAAGTTTTGTTCCTGCTATCGCTAAGCTATGGCCTCTATGTGATATGGAAAACAGGTGATGTAGGCGGAAGGTTGGTGCATGAGTTTGGAATAACGAATTACTAATCAGAGCAGAGCTGGCCTAACAATGATTCAGCTCTTTCGTTGCCGAGTTCTACAGCCTTTTTTATGTCGTTGCAGCCGTCTTCCCGGAGATTCAGTGCTATTTGACAATAACCCCGCTTTAAATAAGCTTCAGAATTCTCCGGTTCGAGTTTGATAAGGAAGCTGTAATCAACAATTGCATTGGGATAGTCTTTTACCTGGGTGTGGCAGTCACCAAGTTTGAGCAGGGCTTCTTTGAAATCAGGTTTTAGCGTAACTGCCTTTTTCAGGAATGGGATACCGTCCCCCGGCCGCTTAAGCTTGTATAATGTCCTGCCGGCATTATAGTAATAATTAGGTTGTGTTGTGTCCAGCTCAACTGCCTTCTGGAAATCTTCAAAAGCTGATTCATTTAATCCTGTCTTCTCTTTTTCAAAACCCCTGTTGTTGTATGCCTCTGCATAATCCGGCTTCAACGATATGGCTGTTGTGTAATCAACTATTGAGCGGGCAGGATTTTTAAGATTTGAGTAAGAATAAGCCCTGTTGAAATATACCAGATATTTTAGGGAATCGGTTAGTGAAATCGCTTTTGTAAAGTCTGCAATCGCCTCATTTTCTTTATCGAGGTAGCTATAGGACACTCCGCGCCTGAATACTGCATTAAAACTTTCAGACTGGTTTTCAATAACTTTTGAAAAAAGCTCAATAGCTTCTTCATATTTACCGTTATTGAAGTATGTATTTGCCTTAATGTGCAGGCTGTCAACATTCTGAGCAATTGAATTCATGGAGAATAATAAAACCAGCAATACATACTTCATTTTTTACTCATGTAATCTTGATAAACCAATATTATTCCATCTTCGAGATCAATTTTGGGTGACCATCCAAACTCGCGTGCACGGGAAATGTCGAGCAGTTTGCGCGGTGTACCATCAGGTCGGGTAGCATCAAAGTGAAGTTCCCCCGAATATCCGGTGATTGACTGAATCAACTCTGCCAGCTTGATTATGCTGATCTCCTTCCCGGTACCAATATTTACAAAGTCATACTGGCCTGATACCCCGTCTTTATTGAGAAAATGGGTGCAAGCCCCGGCAAGGTCGCTGACATGCAGGAATTCCCGCATCACATTGCCCGTACCCCATATTTTTATGTAGTCCTCGCCAATCCAGCAGTCTTCAAGAGAATTTATAATATCCTTTTCTCCTGAATCCTTGCCTATAGTCAGCCCGAATCCAAGTGGATACCTTGAAACATCCTCCATGATTGCATCAAAATTACCATCCATAAGGTATTTGCCGAGAATCATCTTTCTTAATAACGCAGGAAGCACATGGGATGTTTCGAGATTATAATTGTCATTAGTGCCGTAAAGGTTGGTTGGCATCAGCGAGACGAAATCTGTGCCATACTGGAAATTGTATGAAGAGCACAGCTTAATTGCAACTATTTTTGCAAGTGCATACGGTTCGTTGGTCGGCTCGAGTTCACCTGTAAGGAGGTATTCCTCTTTCATCGGTTGGTGACAATGTTTTGGATAAATGCACGAAGAACCGAGATTTAGTAAACGCTTAACCCCATTATGGTATGCAGCGTCAACGACATTCGCGGCAATCATAGTATTATCATAAATAAACTCAGCCTTGTAGCGGTTGTTGGCAAGAATTCCTCCAACCTTTGCTGCAGCAAGAATCACATATTCAGGCTTTTTCGATTCAAAGAATAAATCTACTTGTAACTGGTTTTTAAGGTTAAGTTCGTCTTTTGAAGCCGTTATTAGATTATAAAAACCTTCATCTTTCAGTTTCCTGAGAACAGCCGAGCCTACAAGCCCCCTGTGGCCTGCCAGGTAAATACTCGCATCTTTAGCTATTGGCATATCAAAAATCGCTCTGTATTCTTTTGATACTTGCAAATTTGTGTTTTGTCCAACCAAAACCTTTCTCATTTACTGCTTTTATTCCAAGTCCGGGAGCGTCGAGCCCTTGAAACTGCATGTCGAAATCAATCATCAGGTGTACAAGTTCATCAAAAGAGATTTTGGGATTCCAGCCAAGATATTCGCGTGCTTTTGTTATATCAGCCTGGAGAAATTCAACTTCAGACGGCCTGTAATACCGGGGGTCAATAGATACAACAACCTGACCTGAATTCAGCGTCTCTGAATATTTTTCATCAAATGATACAACAATTCCCTTTTCATCTTTGCCGCTTCCCTGCCATTCTATTTGAACACCGCAATATTCAAAAGCTTTATCAACAAATTCCCGCACCGAATGTGATTCCCCCGTACCTGCTACATAATCATCAGGCTTTTCCTGCTGAAGGATAAGCCACATCATCTCAACATATTCAGGGGCGAATCCCCAGTCTCGTTTAGAGTCAAGGTAACCGAGATATATTTTGTCCATATGGCCCGCAAGGATTGCAGCGACAGCCCGGGTTATCTTGCGTGTTACAAATGTTTCGCCGCGGCGCGGGCTTTCGTGATTGAACAATATCCCGTTACAGGCGAATATATCATAAGCCTCGCGGTAGTTTTTTGTCATCCAGTAAGCATAGAGCTTTGCGATTGCGTAAGGACTTTGCGGCTCGAACGGCGACAACTCACTTTGAGGTGGTTTTGCAGCGCCGAATAGTTCAGATGTTGAAGCCTGGTAGAACTTAGTCTTAATGCCGCTACGCCTGATAGCTTCGAGAAGGCGTGTTGTACCCAGTCCTGAGATATTTCCTGTATATTCAGGCATATCAAAAGATACACGCACATGACTCTGCGCCCCAAGATGATAAATTTCACCCGGGTTTATATTATACACTATCTCAGTAATCAGCCCGGGGTCAGCAAGATCACCGTAATGAAGGAATAGCCTGGCATCGCTTTCATGCGGGTCTGAGTATATATGGTCAATCCTGTTTGTGTTGAACTGGCTGGAACGGCGAATGATGCCATGCACCTCGTATCCCTTGTGGAGTAAATATTCTGCAAGGTAAGAGCCGTCCTGCCCTGTTATTCCGGTTATTAGTGCTTTCTTCATATTCTAAAATTTTCCGGCGAATTCCTTTACTTTTTTAATAACAAAGTCAACCATTTCATCACTCATTTCAGGGAATACCGGCAGGCTGATTAATGTTTCAGCGGCTATCTCAGTACTCGGGAAATCACCTTTTTTGTGTCCCATCCATGAATATGCCTTTTGCAAATGCACAGGGATTGGGTAATGTAATCCGCAGAATATATCATTATCTTTTAAATAATCAAGCATTTCATTCCTTTTCTCCGGTGTTGGTAATCCAAGCTCGTAAAGGTGGTAAATATGCCAGGAGTATTCCGGTTCCAATGGTGACCTCAGGCCCGGAATATCTTTAAATGCGTTCGAATATCTATGCGCAATCCTCCTTCGGGAATTGTTCCAGTCCTTAATGTGTTTAAGTTTTACATTAAGAATCGCACCCTGGAGTCCCTCCATACGGTAGTTATAGCCAACCTTTTCGTGGATGTATTTTTCAGGCTGATAGTGGTTGCGCAGAAGTTTTACTTCATGGGCAATATTATCATTGTTTGTACAAACAGCGCCTGCTTCGCCATAGGCGCCGAGGTTCTTGCCCGGGTAAAAGCTGAAAATGGAAGCATCACCAATCGAACCGCAATTTTTCCCATCATACATCGTGCCATGCGCCTGTGCAGCATCTTCCAGTACTCGCAGATTGTTTTCTCTGGCAATCTCAATCATGGGAGCCATATCCGTAGCCTGGCCGTATAAATGAACAGGGATTATTACTTTTGTTTTGTTTGTTATTTTTTCCCTGATAGCCCCAGGGTCGATTGTATATGTCTCCGGGTTGATATCAACAAATACAGGCTTAGCACCGGTGTATGAGATAGCCCAGACCGTCGCTACGAATGTATGAGGTGTTGTAATTACCTCGTCGCCAGGTTTTACTCCGAGTGCAAGCAGGGCAAGGTGCAACGCTGATGTACCACTGTTAACACCGATACAATGCTTAACACCGGTAAATCCGGCAAAATTATTTTCAAATTTTTCTACATAAGGCCCGAGCGTATAAGCCGAACTCGCCAAGACTTCCAGTACAGCATCATCAATCTCGTTCCTAATGTTTTGGTACTGGGCTTTCAGATCTAAAAACGGTACTTTCATTTTATCCTTTGTATGAATCATATTTATCGGTGTGCTCCCATTCACTACATAGATTCAGCACACCTCGAAAGATGCCATAGATATATTCGACATGGTTGCCTGTTAAATTCTGATGCACCGGCAAGCCAATTTCGAGCTTTTTTTCATCAAAATGATGCTCTATTTCAAATTCGTTGAGTTTTTTATGATAGCGCAGGTTTTCAGGATGCTCAAAGTAAAATAACGAAGGTATATTTTCCTCTCGTTCATTTGGTTTAATATCCTCAATAAAGAATAAGTCCCTAAATTTATTATAATTTACATTTCGTCTTAGGACTATATCATCAATTTCTTTTATCTCATCATATACCCCCGAGAAAACAAGCTCTCGCTTGAAAACATCCAGGCAATGGTATTTATTCCACATCTCTGCATCGTTTATTTCCATGTTGAATAATAGAGTACCGAATTGTACTGAGAATAGCCTGGTTAAATCTAAATAGAAAGGCGATTGTGGGTCGATTTTGGGAAAATCAAATGTTAAATCAAGTATTTCAAAATTATTAAGACCAAATATTATTTTTGCACTTTCAATATCCGGAACAAATGTAAACTTCCCGGTTTCTGTCAATTCTTTAAGTAGCTTAACTGCGCTCTTAGCCTTGCTTTTAGATGGTTGAAGCGTTAACAGTGAATCGTTAAACGGTTTTATGCTTATCCGAACAGGCTGTTTTGGCTTATTAAAAATCACCGGATACGAAATAAACTGCCATTTTTTAAAGAACTTATATAGCGAAGGCCTGTATGAAACACCAACATCAATATATTTAAAGCGGGAGTCTGCAAAATAATTCACACACCACCAAAGCAGGTAGTCCTGTACGCGGTATTCTTTTCCCTGCTTGTTACCGGCAAGGTTATTAAGAAAAAGGTGGTTACCAACCGGGAGCAGGATACACACGCCTACAGGTTGTTCCTTCAAATATGCTATAAACATGTATTCGTCACCGCGGATAGTGGTAGGCACATTCGGGTCCGAGGGGTCGTACCACATAGAGCGGAGTATGTCAATTTCTGCTGCTGTTCCCTTAACCCGCTCTATTTCTATCCCCGAGGATTCTGCTTTGTTGATATTTTTCCTGACAGAGTATGGTATGCTATCAAGCACTGTTGCCGGTTCGAGCAGAAGCCCGCAACCGTAGTGAACAAAATCTTTGCTAACGTATCCTCCCATCAATCCAACTCAACCGGTTCGCCATTCATTTCCAGTGACTTATTGGCAGCCTCGAGTATTTTTACAACATACAACCCGGATTCCCCGCTTGTCTTTGTCTGCTTTCCTTCTACAATGCAATGATGGAAGTGTTCACATTCCTCGCGGAGAGCTTCCTTGCTGCCAATTGCAGGGGAATACATGTCGCCGGTGCGGTATTGCACAAGCGTGTCGTATATATCCTCACGGCTCTGAACTGAAACGCCAGTGTCATAAACCTTTATTTTTGCCATGGGCTCCATGTCGTTGAACACAAGCATTTTTTTATCTCCGCCAATTATAATATGCCTTATCTTAACCGGGGAAAGCCAGTTCACGTGGAAGTGCGCGAGGGTGTCATCATCAAAATTAACTGTAACATAAGCAATGTTTTCAATTTCGCTGCCCGTGTATTTAACTATGCATTTGCCTGTAGCATTAACGCTTACTGGCTTTTTGCCGATGCAATACTCGAGAATGGAAAAGTCATGCGGGGCGAGGTCCCAGATTACATTTATGTCATGTTGGAAAAGGCCGAGATTCACACGCACAGAGTCAAAGTATAGAAATTTACCGAGGTCTCCGCTTTGGACAATCTGTTTGATTTTTTGCACTGCCGGAGTGTAAATATAGGTATGGTCAACATGGAGCAGGAGGTTTTTAGATTTTGCAAGCTCAATCAGTTCCTGCGCCTGTGCAACATTTGATGTAAGAGGCTTTTCAAGCCAGGTATGCTTTCCGGATTCAAGCGCCTGTTTAGCAAGCTCATAGTGCGTAAAAACAGGAGTAGCAATTGCCACAGCTTCAATATTTTCATTGGCAAATACATCGGCAGCATGGTCTGATACCGCAATCCCGGGATACATCCCGCTAACCTTTTCAAGGCGGGCTGAATCGAGGTCGCATGCTGCCGCAATCTCCCATTCCCGTGCCTGGTAAAAATTTCTCAGCAAGTGCGAACCCCAATACCCACAACCGATAACCGCTACTTTCATTCCATCCGTCCGTAAAAGCACAAAATTCAAAAATAAGTAAAATCGGGGAAAGAGGAGTAATTGGGAAATGGATTGAATATGTCTCACTGAGCGGAGTAGAAGTGTCACACTGATTAATAAATCCTGATTGTCATTTTTCACCCGTCTATTCCACTATCATTAGCTTGTGTATCTCCTGGCTGCCACCACTTGACACACGTATAATATACAGCCCGGGGGGGGATATGCCGCGGCACTATAGTGTATGTCCCGGCAGCTCAAGATATAGTCCTTGTATTCGGGTTCACACTCTTCTGTGTCTCTCCACCAGAAGTTTATATTCTGGCAACCCTAAAACATTAATTCAGTAAAAATCAATTAGTTGATGATTTGGCTTTCCCTACTCATACCCCTTGTTAAACTTCCCAAAATCAATTTCCTGCCTGGCATTGTTGAGCCTGGTGATAAAAGCATTGTAAGCGGGTTTGCCTGCACGGTAGATTGTGATTGCCTTCGGCTCTGATGCGCTTTCGAACAGGTTTTTGAATTCATCCCGCAAGTGGCGGTAGTAGCGGCTGGTTGTGATATAATAAACATCTTCACCCGCGTTGATATTGCCGCGCAACTTGTTGATGCGCGCATAGTGGTGGAGCTGGTCGAACCTGCCCAGCACATACACCTTTTTGTCCAGGCGCTGAGCTATGTAGTAGTCTAAATAACAAGCCGGAAACCAATTTGCAGTAACAATATAGTAATCCGCGCTTATCAGCCCATTTTGAACTTCCTCCCCTGCAAATGCGGCAAATTTCTCCCTTAGATCTTCCCAGCCGTACATGTCAAGGCTGGCATCAAACCTGCCCAGCTCGTGAGGGTTGTCATTGCTTCGCATGGGGATTATTCCGTAGTTTATCTGCAGCAAGCCCCAAACCACAATCAACATGAAGAATGAAGGCGCAGCAATCAACCACTTGGGCGGGCCTTTCTGCCCTGCTTCCAGCTTATCATCAAGCACATAAGCAGCGATAAATATAAGGCTGTAGTAGCCTGGACCGCTCCAGTGAGGCAGCGTCTTGTTCAGGAGCGACATTCCAAGCACAGTAAGAATAATGGGAAATGCAGTCAATGACAGGAACAGCAGATCTTTATCAAATTTCTCGTTGAAATTTCTTTGCAGTAATACGATCGAGGAAACAATCAATATAAAATTGATGGGATTGTTATAGAAAATTTGTCCGAACAGCTCAGTCAGGAAATAATCAAAGCGCAGTCGGAATAAATCCGAGCCGACACGCTCGCTGTGATAGGCAAATGTTGCAAGCTCATTGCTAATATTCCAGTAGATGACCGGTGAAAATATGAGTAGGGTAATTATTAGGGCGGCATAAAGCCGGTAATTCTGTAACACATCGCGTTTTTTCAGCAGGATATACAGCAATGCAGCCGCCCAGAGGAAAGCAGCGTGGTACTTGGAAAGGAGCGCAAAACCCGTGATAAGTCCAAACCAAAATAGCAAATTGGCATTGTCTGTTTTGATGAACTTCAGAAAAATGTAGAGCGAGAGCAGCCAGAAGAGACTTTGCGGCGTATCCGGCATAATGAATACGCCAACGATTACAGAGCAGTAGAAAGACGAAGTATAGAGCAAAGCTGCGATAAATCCGGCGCGATTGCCCCGGAGCAGTTCCCCCGTTTTGTAAACAATCCAAGTGTTGACAGTGCCGAACACAAGCGATCCCAGCCTCACAAAGAACTCCCCTTGGAGGCTTAAATCCAGCGTAAAAATACGAATCAGCACACCGACAAGCGGTGGGTGGTCAAAATAGCTCCAATCCGGGTAGAGCGCGTAAGAAAAGTAGTATGCTTCGTCGACTCCAAACCCTGTCAGCCCCGCAGCGAGCGCCCGTACGAGGAAGCTCGCAATGATGAGGATGATTATGTTCCTGCCACTGCTTCGCATAGAGTAAAATTACAAAATGATTTCTATAAGTATTCAATGAACATGTTCATTTGCTAATCTCCATTTAAAAGCATAAGTTCAATCTCATTCTGATTAAACATTTTCGAGGGTACAATGAAGTATTTAGTTCTGATATTTGTCCTGCCCCTTTTACTTGCCTGTTCCAAGTCCGAGACCAATGAACCAGCCGGCGACAACAACAATACAATATTAAATGACGACAGCAGTGAAATCCCTAAAGCCGTAATGGAAGCATTCAAAGCTAAATTCCCTGATGTTACAGATGTGGAATGGGAAGTGGAAAGCGATAAATACGAAGTCGAATTTATGATGGACAGCAAGGAGTACGAAGCAGAATTTGATAAAGAAGGTAACTGGCTATCTACCGAAAATGAAATCAGCAAATCTGAGATCCCTGAACAAGTTATTAACTCAATCAATACCAATTATGAAGGCTATGATATTAAAGAAGCAGAATTTGTAACTTCAGCCGAATATGGTGAATTGTATGAAGTAATGCTTGAAATGCTCGACAAACAGATTGAAGTAGCAATCAATAAAGAAGGCAAAGTCCTGTTCACAGAAGATAACGATGATGAAGAGAACAAAGACGAAGACAAGGGGAAAATAGAAGACGAGAATGGCGGAGCTGATGATTTGATGAGGATGATTAATCAGCTCTAAACAGTTATTTCGGAATTTTAACTCTGACAGGTTTTTAACCCATGACAGAATTTTTTTTCTACACTCTTTCAATTACAGAAGCATAGCCCTGGCCTACCCCTATACACATTGTGCATAGCGCATAGCGTTTATTTTGTTCGTGTAATTCGTACATAGCTGTGGTGAGAAGGCGCGCGCCTGACATGCCAAGCGGATGGCCGATTGCAATAGCTCCTCCATTCGGATTTAGCCGCTTATCATCATCGGCAAGGCCCCACTGCCGTGTGCATGCAAGGCTTTGCGCAGCAAAGGCCTCATTCAGTTCGATAACATCTAAATCATCGAATGTCAATCCGGCTTTTTTGAGCGCTTTGTTTGAAGCCTCAACGGGGCCGATTCCCATAATCCGGGGTTCAACACCAACAACAGCCGAAGAGACAATCCGCGCTTTCGGAGCAAGCCCATATTCCTTTATAGCAGCCTCAGAAGCAAGCAGCAGCGCAGCAGCACCATCGTTAATGCCGGAGGAGTTACCTGCAGTTACGCTGCCGTTCTTTCTAAAGGCAGGGCGAAGTTTTGCCAGCTTTTCCGGCGATGTATCTTCACGAATAAATTCATCATCTTTGAATGAAACAGGTTCGGCCTTCCTCTGCGGTATACTAACCGGCATAATTTCTTTTGCCAGTCTGCCACTGTTGCGTGCAATCCAGGCTTTGTCCTGCGACCAAAAAGCGAATTTGTCCTGGTCCTCGCGGTCAATACTATAAAGTTCAGCAACATTTTCTGCTGTTTCACCCATACCATCAGTGCCAAAGCGCTCATGCATCTTCGGGTTTACAAAACGCCAGCCGATTGATGTATCATATATCGCAGCATCCCTGCCGAATGGCTTGTCGTTTTTGCTCAACACATAGGGGGCGCGTGTCATGTTTTCAACACCGCCGGCCATAAACAAATCGCCATCGCCTGTTTTGATTGCACGGGAAGCATTGATGGTTGCTGCCATCCCCGAGGCGCAAAGCCTGTTCACTGTTTCGCCGGGCACGCTCCAAGGAAGCCCTGCCAGAAGCAGCGCCATGCGTGCTACATTCCGGTTATCCTCGCCTGCCTGGTTAGCATTGCCTAAAATTACATCTTCAATATTTTCCGGTGGGACTAGTGGGTTACGCCTTAATATTTCTGCGATTACCATCGCTGCCATATCATCCGGCCTTACGGTGGAAAGCGTCCCGCCGAACTTGCCTACAGGTGTGCGGATTGCGTCTATTATGTATGCTTCGCTCATATCAATCTCATTTTGGTTTAAAGTTAAGTGCCAAACGTATTTGTTGTGGAAATATTAAGCGAAGGTATTTATTCATCCTATGACTTAAGTAATAGGATGAATTGGTATTGACTTGTCTTAAGACTAATTCCAATTAATTACCCTATCTTTGCTTTGTTTGATTGAAACGAAATTATGGAAGCACTACTGCCGGAAATTCTGTTTGAAAAATACAAGGAACTTAAAGCGTCAATAAGGGCACGGCTGAAGGAGTTTGCCTGTGTCCCGGAAACTGATTATTTCTACGAACTATGCTATTGTATCTGCACACCTCAGTCCCGGGCAAAAAATGCATTTGAGGTACAGAGAATCCTTCAGAAACGGGATTTTCTAAACAATCCTTTCGACCCGGTTGAGATTCTGCGTGAGCCCTCGCGATACATACGCTTTCATAACCAAAAAGCAGACAGGCTACTGCACGCCAGGGAGGAATTTGGCAATATAATGAATCTGCTTAAGTCTGATCTCCCGACAAAAGAAAAGCGTTTATGGTTTGTTGAGAATTTCAATGGTTTTGGGATGAAGGAGAGTGCCCACTTCATGCGGAATATCGGCTACCGGGGACTGGGAATCCTGGACAGGCATATACTTAAACACCTTGTATATTGTGGCGTTTATAACGAGCCGCCAAATATCAACAGCCTAAAGAAATATACGGAAGTTGAAAGCAAATTTCTTGAATTTTCGCGACAATTGGATATTGATATGGATGAACTTGACCTGCTGTTCTGGAGCTATGAAACAGGGGAAATATTAAAATAATGAACTATTTAAAGGAAATATCCGGAACATGGGTTAGCCTTATCAAAGATAAAAATCGCATGTATTTTTATCTGATTGTAATTGTATTTGCAATTATCACATTTACTATTTTCCCGAAATTCCTGCTCTACGTAGAATCGCGGGTAGGTATCATAATCCCCGATCCCTTTTTTGCATTTAAACCTATTGACTTAACTTATCCAATCTTCAGTGTCATATACACCTGTATTCTAATTGCCCTTGTTTATACAATTAATCGCCCTGCTGTTTTATTCAGAGGATTGCTGGCATATTCAATCATGCTGCTGTTCCGCATGCTGGCAATGTATTCACTGCCGCTCGAACCGCCCCCTTCTATGATTGAACTCCGTGACCCCTTTGTTGAACTCTTATCTTCGGGAACTGTGCTCACAAAGGATTTATTTTTTTCGGGACATACATCGACTATGTTCATGTTGGTTTTGATTGTGCAGAGCAAAACTCTACGGGTCATTTTCTTATCCGGGACACTATTTATTGCACTTGGAGTAATATTGCAGCATGTTCATTATTCTGTAGATGTAATTGCGGCGCCATTTTTTGCCTTGGGGGCATTGAGCCTAGCTCAGGCTTTAGAAAATTTCTTCGGTATCATAAAGCCTGCAAGATAGCGGTTGTCTCCCGTTAGGGCATCAAAAAACCAAAGCACAGGGACGGTAATAGTAATCCCTGCAAGGGAACCAAAAACGATATCCTCAAAGAAATGAAGATTGAGGTACACTCTCGAAAATCCAGTTAATATCGCACCAATGAAGCAAAGTGCCTGCACAAGCCTGTGCCGGCTGGCAAGTGCAACAATAAAAAACAAAGCAAAAGCTGTTGAAGTATGACCCGAAGGCATACTGTTCCAGGAATAGACCTTTACGCCCTCTACAAAATTCAGAACTTCGGGATTTTCGAACCACGCAACCGGGCGCGGCAGATGGATTATAAATTTGAATATTTGTGATACTGCTCCGCTAAGCAAGTAAGATACGAGTAATATTGCGCCGGTCCTGATACTCATCAAAGAAATTGGCAACAATAATATCAATATGAACAAGCCATCACCCGTAAAAGTCCAGTATTTGAAAAAAACATCAAGGAAAGGAGTATGCAAGCTGTTGATATATAAGTGGATAGCTGCTTTTTCGTAAGAAAGTATTATTATGATTCCGGAAATAAAAAAAGCGAGATATGAATAAGAAAAAATTTGGATGCTTTCGATGAGTTTGGAAGCATAGTGGTAGAGATTCATTGCTACCACGCCCCCCTGCTTTTCTTAACAGAGTAGTCTTTCAACTTTACTTCTTCTTTAAGTTTTTTACTGTAACTAAGGAGAATGCTGTAATCAAGTCTTTTGTCAAGGTCGCCCAGTACTTCGTACGCCTCGTTAATTTCAGCTATTCGTTTTTCCAACTCAGGCGATTTATTCCCGCGGTCGGGATGCAATTCTTTTACTAAGGCGTAATAAGCCCTCTTTATATCAGCAGAACTTGCAGTACGCTCCACACCAAGGATTTTATAATAGTTCTTTACTCTCATCAGATTTGCATGAACAGCGAATACAAATTATGAAATTAAGGGAATAATACATCAGAAAAACCACTGATTTTAAGAATAATATTTCCACAAATTGAACAGCTTGATTTTTTTTGATAAATTCCTGCTTCACAAATATCAAAAAGAGTTATGTTTAAACGAATCTTAGTAGCAAACAGAAGTGAAATCGCCGTAAGGATTATCCGGGCTGCAAGGGAAATGGGAATTGAAACGGTTTCCATCTACCACGAAGTTGACAGGGAATCGCCTTATGTACACTATGCAGATTATGCTTACGAGGTTTTTGCAAAAACACCAAAAGCAGCATATCTGGACATTCCACAGGTAATTGATGTGGCCCAAAAAAGCTGCTCTGAAGCAATCCACCCCGGGTATGGCTTCCTATCAGAAAATTCTAAATTTTCACGTGCCGTTGCAGATGCCGGGATTAAATTTATCGGCCCTCCCCCCGGATCAATCGAGTCAATGGGTAACAAAACACAGGCACGTAGGATTATGGCTGATGCCGGTGTGCCGATTGTTCCCGGTACAAAAGAGAGAATCGAAGACATTGGCGAAGCTCTGAAACTTGCAGAGGAAATGGGCTTCCCAGTATTGCTGAAAGCTGCTGCAGGTGGTGGCGGCAAGGGTATGCGCCGTGTTGACAAAGCTGAAGATTTTGTTGATGCATTCGAGGGCGCAAGCCGCGAAGCCGCAAATGCATTCGGCGATGATACTGTCTATCTCGAAAAATACATTCTCAATCCAAAACATATCGAAATGCAAGTGCTTGGTGATGAGCATGGCAATTATGTTCACTTATGCGAGCGTGACTGCTCAATACAACGCAGACACCAGAAAGTGATAGAGGAAGCACCATCAACTGTGCTGGATGAGGAGCTCCGCCGGAAGATGGGCGAAGTTGCTGTTAATGCTGCCCGTGCATGCGGCTATACAAATGCTGGTACAATCGAATTCCTGTTCGACAAGGATAGAAATTTCTACTTCCTGGAAATGAATACACGCCTCCAGGTAGAGCATCCAGTAACAGAAATGATTACCAAAATAGACCTTGCAAAAGCGCAGATTCGCATTGCTAATGGTGAGAAGCTCTGGTTCGGCCAGGATGATGTAAAGATTCATGGGCATGCAATAGAGTGCAGAGTTTATGCTGAAGACCCGTTTAATAATTTCCTGCCTGATACCGGGAAAATAAAATACCTGCGACCACCGGGCGGCCATGGAGTACGCGTTGACAGCGGAATTGAAACTAACTCTGAAATTAACATCCACTTCGATCCAATGATATCCAAGCTTGTAACCTGGGGCAATGACCGAAAGCTTGCTATCAAAAGGATGGAACGCGCCCTGCTGGACTATCGTGTTGTTGGCCTGCGTACTGTAATTCCTTTCCACATTGCTGTTATGCGGAACAAAGTATTTACTGACGGGTACTTTGATACTGCTTTTATTGAAAAAGATTTTGACTTTGATGTGCTAAAACAGATGCAGGATCAAAACGAAGAGCTGATTGCCGCGCTTGCAGCCTACGCATACAGGATGGAAAAAGACCTGAAAATATCAGACGGTTACAGGCCGCAAATAAGCAAATGGAAAGAAAAGAACCTTTTTACAAGGAGGCTGATATGAAGGAATTGACTCTAAACATCGGAGAAAATGAATACATCGCAAAATTTGATAATGAAGATTACTCTAATGTTAGTATTAACGGTACGCCACACAAAGTGGAAATCCTTCGCAGGTTTTCAGGCAAAATTTACTCCATTGCAGTTGACAATAAGCTGTTCAATGCCGAATTGAGCTTTGGCGAAAACGGCAGGATGGTAGTTGCCAGCCATGGTTTTTTCTATGAATTCGATGTATCGGACGAAACGCGGAAAATGCTAAAGGAATTCATTAAATCGGCCGGAGTAGCGGGCACTTCTGGACTTACACAAATCAAAGCGCCAATGCCCGGCATGGTTGTAAAATGCCTGAAACAGCCCGGAGACAAGATAAACAAAGGCGACAAAATCATTATTATTGAAGCGATGAAGATGGAGAACTCCCTGGCATCCCCTGTCAGCGGAACAATCAGCAGTTATATGTCCAAGGAAGGCGAAGCCGTGCAAAAAGACGCAGTCCTTTTAGAAATAGACGCTGAATAGATCTAAGAAATAAAATTAAATTATAAATTCCCTCCTTTTCAAGGAGGGGATTTTCTTAGAATGTATAAATTATTCTCTATAGTATAACTCTGCCGTAACCTGCG
Source organism: uncultured Hyphomicrobiales bacterium (assembly GCA_964454975.1). Classification (GTDB taxonomy): domain Bacteria; phylum Bacteroidota; class Ignavibacteria; order Kapaibacteriales; family UBA2268; genus CAYVVD01. The sequence goes on from CAYVVD010000011.1 coordinate 106,304, forward strand.
ATATTATTCTCCAGGTGCGATTTCTCGAGTGATTCGCGGATTACACCGCGAGAGCTCGATGCGTGTATCATCTCGTCGCCACCGCTGTAAATGCCCACATGGTAGATTCGCCCGCCTTTGCGGAAGAACACCAAATCGCCCGGTTGACGCTGGCTTTCAGGTACTTGTGTTGTATATTCATATTGCTGGGCGGCTGTGCGTGGTAGTTTCTTGCCGAGGCTTTCATACACTCTGCAGACAAAACCTGAACAATCAATCCCGCTGCTGTTATTACCGCCGTAGCGGTATGGAGTGCCAAGCCAGCGCTCTGCCTCTGAGATTGTGCCAGTGGCGTCTGCGCTTCTTTCAATGCTGTAATCGGATATACCATGCCCCATTGCATTCGGCGCGTGCGAACTGGTGAAGCGCAGGCTAAGCTGGCAGCCTGCCATTACGAATAAGAAGATGCAGGACCATAGCGCAACATGCAACTTAATCCCCGGCTTTTTCTTCCGCACCGGGCGGCGACTGTATTTACGCTTGCGCCGCATCAGCAGAAATTGATTTTTTCAGGTTCAAATGGCAATTTAGATTTCTTTTCTTTCAATTTGCCGATGAATTTCTTTGGCAAAGATGCGATATGCGAAGATTTCCCAATAAGCAGAAAACCTGCGGAAGCTGTAAGCAGAAACGCTGCTTTCAGTACAAATGAACTCATAATTCCTCCATGTATATATTGCTGCTAATGCCATACACCTGCAATAGCCGTGCCAAAATGAAGGGAGCGTGTTCAGAGAGTGGGGATGAGGGATTTGAGGTCTTCGTATGAATATTTTTCTATAATTTCTTCACCAAGCCATACCTCAATTATATATCCATCCCATTCAAGCGAATCAAAAGGCTCTGTAGTAGTCTTGAAGAATGAATAAATCAAGTCGTATTGGTGTTGGTGGTGCATAGGAATAAACATCTACGGGCAACAAATTCTAAAAAAATACCATTCTGGGCAATTTTTTTTACAGTTTATAACAGTTGTAGGTGTATTACTATTTTTAGATGTGATTTTTTGCTTTTTCCCACAATTTTCAAATTTAGATTCTGTAAGTGTAACTATATTTTGATTTCTACATTTCGCCTTATCCCTTTCACTTAAATCATATCGAACCAAATAACCTAATAACTTGCAATCTTCACTCAAATTTGGAACAAAGATAAGTTTACTCGGGTTGTTTTTAAATTTTCCAGAATCTCTATTATAATTATCAATTATCTCAATCCTGTTATTGTTTTCAAGTAAGAAACAATCGCAAATATCGTTGAATTTCAATACAACTGTTTCTTTTTTGGGGATTACAATAAGTGAAATCGAATTATCAGGATTAATTCGAGTTTTAATTGACTGCATTGAAGTATCAATTCTAAATTTTACCTCAAAATAATCTCCGGTGTAAACTGTTAATGAATCACCAATTTCAGATAGAATAAATGGTTTAAATTTTATACCTGGACGTGCACTTGAAAAAGGGAGTATGCCATCTTCACTATAGATATATTGCCCATCTAATTTTACATCATCTCCTGATTTAACTGAATTTTCACCCCAATTTCCAGTATGAGTGCATGATGATACAAAAATCAATAGTGTTAAGATTATAGAGTAAAATATTCTAAAAAACATATGTTCCACAATATTAATCCCTTGTTACCCGAAATTTTGATGAAAATCCACTTAATAAGGTAGATTCCAACGTTTCTGGAGTTATACTCAAATAAATTCTAGGAGATTGTTCTCTTGCATTCCTCCAATACCGAAGATCATAAATAATTTCTCGATTATTAGGATATAAATTCCCAATGAACAACAAATCAACCTCGTTAGAGTTTTCTTCATTTACATAGTTTGAAAGGATATTTTGAAATATATACCTTGCCCTTTTCCATGGGCACTGTTGAACTGAATCTAAATTCGTTATTAAAAAATCAAATATCTGATTTGCTTCACCTAAATTAAATGTTCGTGTTTCCGCAATATCAATTGT
>CAYVVD010000012.1:0-4999 GCA_964454975.1 uncultured Hyphomicrobiales bacterium
GAATAGGTCGCCCAGTTTGTGCCGAATTCGAATTCCATAACAATACCGGTTGCAACACCAATGGCGAAGGTAAGGGCAAAGACTTTCACCCAGAACTTTGTCATATTGTGGTAAAGTTTATTTCCGGTTTTGAGGTACATCCCCTCCATCATCACAAGAAGGACGCCAAGCCCAATGCTAAGCGGAGGGTAGATATAATGGAATGCGATGGTAAATGCAAACTGAATTCTGGCTAATATCTCAACTTCCATAAATCTGCCTAATAAAAGAGTATTCAAACTTACTCATTATTAGCGAAAATTAGAATATGGCTTATTAAAAATTTCGGTAGGGCTAAGATTTTGAAATTAATAATGGGCTCTGTAAACAGAATAAATTGAATGGTTTTTCATTTTATAAAAAAAGGGATGTTTTATTAATGTGTGGCGAAGTAAATTAATGTAGTTGATTAAAATTTTCAAGTAAATTATATGGGAATTCAATTCAAAAAACTTGAAAAATGTGCCTTCTTTAAGAACTATAAGAGAATCAGATAAGTTATGAGAAACGGATAATTTCCTTTTTTCCTTGAGTTAAATGAAAAATCTGAATTTTGTGAAAGAAAAAGGTATGTACGGAAAGCTGGCAAGGATTCGTTAGAGAACTATAGCCCTTTGGAAACTTTAATTAAAATATTATTTTCAGGAATTTACTTTCCCCCCTGCCTTGCTTCATACTCCTGTAGCAAATACTCAGCGAGCGCTTTAGCCTCAGGAAGCCTTAGGCTTTGTGCCGGCATTGCAGGGTATTCGGGGTTTATTTTCTCAGGATTCATAATAAAACCTGCCAAAGCAGTTGGATCGCCAACATATTTGGGGATTACATCGAAGTGCGGCGGGCCTACAAGCTTCTGATCCCACCTGTGGCAAGCCATGCACTTGGCATCGTATATTTCCTGTGCATTTATTTCAATTCCGCCTTCGCGTTCTGCTGCTCTTTGCTCTACCAGTTCAGTATATTGGCTTGCAAGAACAGCCCCGTGCTCACTGTTTGAAGTACTGAACGAACTCTTTTCTTTAAGCGCGAGCCCTGTAGAAATGACAATGAGAAATACGAATACATATTTTGCATACAATGGCTTATTTTCATTTTTGTACATATACGTAAGTACAATTACAATTACTGCGCTTATTATTCCAACCAATAATGAGAAAAATCCCAGTAAGGAAAGTGAGTCCTTTGGGATGAAAAATACTGACAAAGCAAGCAATACCGGGAGAGAAATCCCATAAACAAGCACGTCATTGTATATGCTGCTTGTAGCAAACGTCCTGTAATTTTCGCTTAGCTTACCATCCCTGAACGCATAGAGGAACATTCCTCCCGTTCCCAAAGCAAGCCCGAGAACAGAATAAAGTGTTAGCCTAAGCCAAACATCAATTTCAAGAGCAAATCTGAATACATCACCGATTACCGGCCAAAGCGCCGGGTTTGCAGCAGTTGTAGTAGCTCCGATATAAACGTACATCGAAAAGAAAAGAAAAACAACTCCCCAGATACCCATATTGGTTTTCATACCTGAAGCGTTTTCTTTCATTGACTTAATATCATTTTCTGTGTCTTCGTCCTTGGCGCTTACATTCGAAAAGACATTATCAAGGTGGAGTGAATGCTTGTATGTGTAAAGGAAAATAATCCCAACAAGGTATAAAAACAGCGCAAAACGCAGGAAACTCAGCACACTTGATTCCGTCTGGTGAAGCATTTGAGCATAAACAAGGTTGATTGCAAGGAATGGAACTATCCCAAGCCCAAAGCCATAAGTGAGGTTTCTAAGAGGGAAATCAATAAAATCAAATGCAAGCTTTCTGTTGAATCCAGCATCATCGTTTTTTTTCATGCCATAAATCAGGGAATATACAGCACCACCGAATACTGCCACGGTAAAGCTGATAAATAGTACTTTTGCTATTAATAACATGTAGTCCAGAAGTACAAGCTGTCCGCCAACCTCGGGGAGTACAAGTTTATCAAGAAAGTCCATAATTGCGCCGTAAATATTTTAAATATTTATAATTAGCCTCTCAGTAGAAACTGCTATCATCACCAATAGAACGAAATAGTTAATTTCCCTGAAAGCCATCCTGTATGACAAGAGAGAATATTTATCGAGAATAATCTTTGTTTTCCATATCAGACGGATGCCGGCAACCAGTATAAGTATTGCCACACCGGTCAGTTGAGTTATGCCAAATAACGGGATTATCATGACGCTCCCAACAAGCGCAACAATCCACATGAAGGTAACACGGGAAAGCTGCCCGTGGTTTAGGCTGTCAGTTAATGTGGGGTAACCGGCTTCGCGGTACTCATCATCATACATCAACAACAGCAGCCAGAAATGCGGTATCTGCCATATGAAAACGAATATAGCAATTGCCCATATCTGAGGATCCATGACCGAACCACCGGCTGCAACCCATCCCATAGCCGGTGGAATTGAGCCTATAAATGCCCCGGGTACTACCGCCATTGCAGAATAGCGTTTCAATGGAGTATAGAGCATATTATACCAGGCAAGTGCAACAAGTCCCAGCAAGAATGTTTCTTCGTTTGTACCAAAGAAAAGCAACCCGAGACCAATAAATACAAGTGATAAGGCAAAAGCAAGTGCTTCACCGGCGCTCATCCTTCCTGCAACAAGCGGGCGGTCGCTGGTGCGTTCCATGAGAGAGTCAAATTCCCGTTCCTGGACATGATTTAATGCAGCAGAACCACATGCAAGTATAAAAGTCCCAAGTAACAGAACCAATATATCCCAATCAACACTTCCCTTTTGCAGGATATACCCTACTGCTGTTGTAATTGTAACAGCAAAGGTAATCCTGACTTTAGCAAGTTCAAGAAGTGTGTTTATTATATTTTTAGTTCCGCCGGACATTAATTCATTGATTTAAGTACTTTGATAATATCTTCAAGTTCTTTTTCATTAAGTTGACCTTTCATTTTCGGCATTGTTGAGGCAGGATATCCCTTTACAATGTCAGCATCTGGCTCAAGGATAGAGCGCTTCAGATATTCATCATTTATCCGAATTTCACGCTCTTTGCCATCAGTAATTACAGTTGCTTTACCCAAAGCCAGGTCCTTGAAAGAAGGCCCTGTAATCACTGAACCATCTGTTGTGTGGCATGCCATACAACCATTTTTAACCAGGACATTTATGCCAATATGGTCATCTGCAATTGCAACATCATTTTCAGTAACAGGTTCTTCCTCGCTTCCAAGCCAGGCTTCAAATTCTTTTTTTGACATGATGACAGCTTTTGAATACATATAAGCATGCTGATCCCCACAGTATTCCGCACAAGCTATATCATAAGATCCGGTTTCTTCCGGCTCGATAATGATATAGTTCATCCTGTTAGGAACCGCATCTTCCTTAATCCTGAATGCAGGAATATAAAAGCTGTGAAGAACATCCACCGATGTAATATTCGCTTTTATTACTGTGTTTACAGGTAAATAAAGAGTATCAGATTTTTTACCGTTACTGTATTCAAACCCCCATTCCCATGTCCTTCCGGTAACTCTTACCTCCATTTCTATGTCGGTCCGTGACCTCATTTCGTAGAAATCAGTATAGCTATAGTAAAACATTGAAAGCACAATAAGAGTAGGAATGACTATCCAGGCTGCTTCGAGCCATAAATTTCCTTCAATTTGTGATGCGACGGGATTTTTCTTCCTGCTGTAGCGGAAAACAAAATAAATCATCGCCGCTGTAATGCCAATCAGGAAAACAACAGAAATGCCCACAATATAGAGCATTGTGCTGTCAACCTTATCGGCGTATTGTGACGCTCCTGCAAACATTTTCTATCCCCGGTAAAATACGTCGAATGATGTTAAAACAAAGACAATTAATAGAATTCCTCCTGCAACAACAAGGAAGAATTTGAACAACATATCTTCAAATTTGATATGCATAAATATATTTATAACAAGAGCTGACTTTATTGCAGCAATAAGCATAGCTGCAAATAATGTATAGCTCCCCAGGTCGATTCCTGCTACAGCTACGGTTAAGGATGTGAGGCCAAGCAATGCAAGCCAGATTACTGTCAGGTAGCCGTAACTAATATGATGTTCTGTGTGATTATCGTGTGCCATTTATTTCCTCAATGCAGCAAATAAAACAACGGGAAAAGGAATATCCAGATTAAGTCAACAAGGTGCCAGTAAAGGCCGCCATTTTCAAGTTTGATATTACTATCCTGGTTGATAGAGCCCCTGTAAATGAACACTAACATGAACAGAAGTATAATTGCCCCAATCACTACATGGAGGCCGTGTAATCCTGTCATGGTAAAATATAAGCCGAAAAAGACTATTTCACCCTGCGGCATGCTTTGCAAATGTTCTGCTCCAGGCCAGATTCCATGATGGTATTTTGCTGACCACTCAATTATTTTATTAACCATAAAGCCCCCGGCAAATCCTATTGTTGCCAGGAGGTATACTATTGAAAGAGTCTTTTTATTTCTCTGAATTGCAGCTATCGAAAGTGCCATAGTTAATGAACTTGTCAATAGAATAATCGTGTTAAAAGCGCCAATACCGACATTGAGTTCTTTCGCGGCATGATGAAACTCTTCAGAGTATTCACCCCTGTATGCCATATACAGGATAAAAAGCCCGCCAAATAGGAGCAATTCAGTAAAGAGGAATAGCCACATCCCGAGCTTGGCGCCATAATCGTCCCTGTGGACATGTCCTTCGGTGTGTGCGTCTGTATGCTCGTGGCTGATTGCTGTATCAGCAGTATTACTCACCTTTATCCTCCTCTAAAATATGGTAATCATAAGGCCCGTGAGTTATCTCCGGTTCTTTATCGAAATTTAATAACGGAGGCGGGGATTTGGTTGTCCATTCAAGAGTAAGGCTACCCCAGGGATTATCCGGCGCAAGGCGCTTTTTCTGCCTGCGGGCTGCTGCAATCAGGTTTGTAGCAAGTATT
>CAYVVD010000012.1:5009-34761 GCA_964454975.1 uncultured Hyphomicrobiales bacterium
AACCAACTGTCGATAAAATATGCAGGTTCCCAAATTCCGGAAGGTAATCATAATACCTTCTTGGCATTCCGTTATACCCAAGAATAAAGAACGGAAAGTAAAGCATATTAAAGCCAACAAACATTACAATTGCAGCAGTTTTTGCAACTGCTTCGTTGTACATTTTTCCAAACATTTTCGGATACCAGTAATGTAAGGCAGCAAAGAATATGAATCCTGTTCCGCCAAACATTACATAATGAAAATGAGCAACAACAAAATATGTATCGTGTAAGTGAATATCTGTTGATAGCGAGCCGAGTACAAGGCCTGTAAGCCCACCAATCGAAAACAGGAATATAAATGCCATAACATACAGGAAAGGCGCAGATAATTGTATTGAACCTTTATACATTGTAGCAACCCAGTTAAACACCTTAACAGCAGTGGGTATCGCCACCAGGTAAGTCAGGAGAGAGAATATCCAACGTGATGTATCACTCATCCCACTGGTGAACATGTGATGGCCCCAGACAAGGTAACCAATTAATGCAATAGCTACAGATGAAAATGCTATTGCCTTATAACCGAACACAGTTCGACGGCTGAAAGTTGGAATAATCTCCGAAACTACACCCATTGCAGGCAATATCATAATATAAACTGCCGGGTGGGAATATATCCAGAACAAGTGCTGGAACAATATCGGGTCGCCGCCAAGCGCAGGGTTAAAGACACCAACACTGAACAACCTTTCAGCAATAACAAGCAGTATAGTTATTCCTATTATGGGGGTTGCTATTACCTGAATCCAGGCAGTTGAATAAACGGCCCATATAAAAAGGGGCATATCAAAAAAGCCCATTTTTTTTGCTTTTAGCCTATGAACTGTTGTTACAAAATTTAGCCCGGTCAGGATTGACGAAAAGCCAAGTATAAATGCTGCAAATAATGGCCACTCAACAGCTGCATTAGTATTTAGTGAATATGGCACATAGAATGTCCAGCCGGTATCAATTGGCGCACCGCTAAGCGGAAGCGACACAATCGCAATCAACCCGCCGAAAACATACAAATACCACGAAAACAGGTTTAATCTCGGGAACGCAACATCTTCCGCCCCGATTTGAATGGGCAGGAAGAAATTCCCGAATGCTGCGGGAATCCCCGGAATAATAAAGAGAAATATCATTATGATGCCATGAAGCGTGAAGAGCGCATTATACTGCTGGGGAGTCATAATTGTTTCGCCAACAGAAAGCATCTCGAAGCGCATCAGGAAACCTATTAGCACACCAACGGAGAAGAATATAAGCATTCCCCAGAGGTACATTATTCCAATTCTTTTGTGGTCTGTTGTTAATAGCCAGCTCCAAATACCTTTGTGTTTTCCCTTATAATCCCAGAAGTTGGTATAGGAGCCATTGCTGCTATTTGTTGCAGTTGCCGTAGCAGTTGTAGACATTATTCTGACCTTTTACTTTTTTGTTTTTTTCCTTTTACAACCAGTATCGTGAAAAATATCCCGATACCAAGCAGCAATGCTGTTGCTGCAACACGAGTTACATTAAATACATACTGCCCGCCTTCGGGATCGTAGCTGAAACAGAACTGAATCATTTTGTTTATCGTTGGGCTGAAAACACCCTTCTGTGCTTCAATCAAAGCCATTTTTAAATCAAATTTGTTAAACTCAAGCCCAAACAAGTACCTGCTAATCATACCATCGGGCGATAACACAATTAAAGCGCCTGCATGGGTGAAATCTCCCTCGCCGGCTTTTTGGTACTTGAATCCTGCAGCCCTGGTTAATTCACTTATGTTTGCGCTATCTCCAACCATAAAGCTCCAGGCTTCATCGTTAAATGGCCTTTTCATAAGCTTCATGTATCTTTTCTTGAATTTTTTTGCATCGACTGCTGTTTCGCTTGGATCGAAACTAATAGTAAGTGCCCGGAATTCATCCCCGGGTTTTAGTTCAACCCTGTCTATTACTTCCTGCATCCCATCAAGCAATGGGCTGCAAATACCCGGGCAATCGTAGTAAACTAATGACAAAACAGTAGGTTTGTCAATTATTTCGGAAAGTCTCCTTGTGTTACCTTCTGAGTCGGTAAATTTTAGATTTAGAGATACTTTCTCTCCAAGTTTTTCACTTATACCAATTTCAGGTTCTTCAAGTTCTGCTAATAAAACTCCTGAAAGGCAAATGATTAAAAATGTGACTAAAGATTTCATATCAGTCAATTATTATTTATTATTTAGGGGCGGCTAACTTTAGTTTTTAATGTTCTCCAAGTGTACTTTTATTAAGTTTCTAATTGTCATTTAATTTTGGGTTAAGAAAATATTCATCATTAGTTAATGCAATTTAACGTACAAGTGTAGATTTTAGGTTATTGGTTTGCAAAAAATCTTGCAAGGTAACTGTGCAGCGATTGCCAGTCCTCACTATTAAGCATTGTTGCAGATGTATTAAATCCATTGTTAACAGGTTCTGCAGTAATAATTCCTTTAAATGTTTCGATGTTATCCAGCCATGTTCTGTTATTATAAAGCAGGTTAAGGGCTTTCAATTTCTCATAGCAAACCTGCCTGAATACGTCAGCCCCTGGTTCACCGGGATGATTTATGATATAATCCGCAAGAGACTTTATCTCTTTAATCACTTCAATACTATTGGCTGCAAGAATCTCTTTTGCCCTTGCCACAGGAATTTGCGGTGCGGTATATTTGCCTCCCGAAATATTATAGAGCATATCGAGATCTTCAAGCTCTGTTTCGCCCACGGGCGGGAAGTGGTCAGCAAATGTCCTGATATAGTATAATGTTGCAATCCTGTCTTTCACCGGTAGAAATTCATAGGCAATCATTCCGGTGCCTTCGATTCCTTCCTCAACAGTAATATACATCTCTGAAAGTGTCGAGCCGTTTGTCCAACCATCAGCATCGTGAAAAGATCTTGGTTTCGGGTTCAAAGCTTCACCGCCTGCACCATCGCCTTTGCCCTCGCTACCATGGCATGAAGAGCAATTAGCATTATAAACTTCTTTGCCCTTTGCCAGGAGTTCCTCGTTTGGCGAAGAAACCTCAACGAGGTTTACACCTTCAACAACAACCGGGGGTTTCTGCTCCAGATCCTTGTCAGGGAAATTAGAGCGTTGTACTTCGACAGGTGCGAGCATATTTTCGTAGATGTTATTAAAACTACGAACATAGTATGAGCCGCCAAGTATCAGTACAGTAATAAAAATAATTGCACTTACAGTTACCCATATTACAGGGTCTTTGGAAAGCCTTAGCCAATCCAGTTCTGCTTCATATTTTTTTTCATGCGGCTGCATAATTCAAAATCCGGATAATTATAAATGGAAATTCACACCTCTTTGAAGCCTTGGGTCACCAATAGCAACAAGGTTTCTTCCTTTTGATGCAAAATAGAAAACTGTAATAACCAATCCGATGGTAAATACCGGGAATGCAATTTCATAAAAACTAAACACAGGCCCTTCCGGGCTAAAAGTTGGCATAACAAGCCAATAAAGATTATAAAAGTGTGCAAAAAGCATCCACGGTGCGATAAATTTCAGCCTGCCGGGATCAGACTTTGAGTCTCTCGATAGCAATGCGATAAATGGTACAACAAAATGAATGAAAATCAAACCAATTGATATTGGCATCCATCCGTGTTCAGACCTGTGTATGAACCAGAATGTTTCTTCGGGAATATTAGCGTACCAAATCAGCATGAATTGGCTGAATGCGATATATGCCCAAAAGTTTGTGAAAGCGAAAGTCAAAGCTCCGAAGTTATAATAGTGGTCACGTGTTAAGCCTTTAACAAGCATTCCTGATTTGTCAGCAGTAACCGCAATATAAGTTAGGACTGCTAAAGCTACTAAAAATGTACCGGCAAAGTAGTAAACACCAAAAATAGTTGAAAACCAGTGCGGCTCAAGGCTCATCATAAAGTCAACGGCCATGAGTGTAATCATCACGGCAAACAAAGGCATAAAAATAGCTGAGAATATAGAAGCCCTTTTTGTAATTGATTGTTCCCCGGTCTGGTCTTGTTTCTGAGTTTTATCAACGATAAAAAACTTGAAAAACAGGAATATTGCAATAATTGAGATAAATCTAACCAAGAAGAAGCTGAAGTTCAGATATGGTTCTTTGCTCTGTAGAATTGCATCCTGGTCAACGGCATCCTGATGCATCCAATGATACATGTCATGCATGTTAAGAAGAACAGGAATTGCAAGAAGTGGTGCAATAAAGATTAATGATGTAAGGATTTCGCTTATTCTGCGGAAAGGGACACTCCATACAGCTCCAACGAGGTATTCAAGAGCAACGAGAAATAGCGAGCCAATTCCAATACTCAATAAAAACATAAATGAAATAAGGCTGTTGAATGATGCCCTGATGGGGTCAAATATAAAAGAGACTGCAACGAGCAATGCGCCTATTAAAAGAAGCGCTATACCAATTGTACCGACTTTGGCAGGTATGTTCTTCCTTTCATAACTGACTTCAATCATTTCAAGTCCTCCTCGTTAGCATATTTTGCCTTCTGCAATGCCCTGATGTATAGTACAATCTTCCATCTTTCATCGCGGGTTACAATCTTATCATAGGCGGGCATTACATTCTGTCCGTCAGTCATCACATGATAAATCCTTCCGTCAGTCCATTCCCTTACTTTCTCCGAGTGTAGTGTTGGTGGATTTGGGAAAAGGTTGTTCAAGCGGCTGTCTCCTTCACCAAAATACCCATGGCACGGGCTGCAGTAAGTATTAAACTTGTCCTCTCCTTCTGTAAGGTTATCTTCTGTAGATTCAAATGGATTAGCGAGAAATTGCCCTGCAAGCTCGGGTTCGCCTTTGTAAGGATAGGGTATGAAGCCTTTTGCAACTGTCCCTTCAACCGGAATTCTCATTGCTGCATTGTCCATGTAAAACTCTGACTCACCTTGTGCATTCAACCTGCTTTGTTCCATCATCCAGTCCCAGGGAGGAAGAAACAGCCAAATGTTTAAAACACTGTAGGCGGAAACGGCGACAAGGATTGCTGTAAAACCAAGGAAACTTAGGAATTTCGGCTCGAATAAAATATGCTTGTGGCTGACTTCCTTCTCATCAAAATAAATTTCCTGTATTTCCTTAGAGCCAATTTCAGTTAAAAATGCTTTAGCTTTATCAAGTTCAAATTTTTCATTTTTAGCTTCTATAACAACACCAAATTTATCAACTGATACCTTCTTAATATAATCGGAATCGTGAAGCGGATGGCTATTGTTCGGGAATTTAAAGAATAGCACAAACATAGAAATAACTGTGCCACAGGTGGAGATGAGAACTGTCAGCTCGAATAAAACAGGTACATATGCCGGTAAAGCAAATAACGGCTTCCCACCAATAACAAGAGGGTAATCTACATTCGTAGTGAAGTATATTAATGCCAATCCAGTTAACAGCCCTGTTAAGGCAAGTCCAAGTGCAAACCAGCCCATAGGCGAGCGTTTCATCTTCATCTTGCTGTCAATGCCATGCAAAGGATAAGATGAATGGACATCAAAATGCTTATATCCTTCGTCGGCAACTTTCCTGGCAGCGGAAGCTATTTCATCAGGCGTATCGAATAGCCCGGCTACAGCATAGAGCTTGTTACTCATGTTTTCCTCCATGCTTTGGTTGGGAACCTGTGAGCACTGCTTTAATCTCTGCAATTGAAACAGCAGGCAGTGTTTTTGAGAACAACAGTACAAGCGTCAGGAATAATCCGAAGCTTCCAAGCAGAATACCGCCGTCTGTAAGAGTTGGTTTGTAGTATGCCCAACTTGAAGGCAGGAAATCCCTGGAAAGTGAGGTTACAACTATGACAAATCTTTCAAACCACATGCCCACATTAATCAGCACTCCGATAATGAACATGATTACAATATTTCTTCTGATACTCTTAAACCAGAACAACTGTGGGAAAATCACATTACAGCTGACCATAATCCAGTAAGACCAGGCATAAGGCCCGAAAGCCCTGTTCAGGAATGCAAACTGTTCTGCAGAGTTGCCGCTATACCAGGCGATGAAAAACTCTGTAGCATAAGCATAACCCACCATCATGCCTGTAACCATCATAATCTTGTTCATCTTCTCGAGCGTATCCATTGTGATGATATGCTCGTAATTGAATATTTTTCTGATGAATATCAGCACATTCTGCACCATTGCGAAACCGGAGAAAATAGCCCCGGCTACGAAATAAGGTGGGAATATAGTTGTATGCCAACCCGGAATGATTGACACAGCAAAGTCAAAGCTAACTATAGTATGCACCGACAACACAAGCGGTGTTGCAAAACCAGCCAGGATAAGATAAACCAGTTCGTAATGTTGCCAATGGCGGTTGGAATGCCTCCATCCCAGGCTCAATACCGAATAAATAATTTTCTTGAATTGTTTTTTCGCTCTGTCTCGCAGGATGGCGAAATCAGGGACAAGGCCGACATACCAGAATACAAAAGAGACTGTAAAGTAGGTTGAAACCGCAAACACGTCCCAAAGCAGTGGGGATGTAAAGTTTACCCAGAGAGCATGCTGATTCGGGTATGGGAATAAATATCCGCCAAGCCAAGGACGGCCAATATGAATTAACGGGAAGATCGCCGCACAAATAACAGCAAAGATTGTCATCGCCTCCGCAAAACGGGCTATACCCGTCCTCCATTTCTGCCTGAACAAAAACAAAATAGCAGAAATAAGAGTTCCTGCATGGCCGATTCCGACCCAAAAAACGAAGTTGACAATCGGGAATCCCCAACCGACAGGGTTGTTGTTACCCCAAAGTCCTGTACCATACCAGAATGAAAGACCAAGGGCAATGACTCCAACAGTAAGCATTGTAACAGTTACAGTCAGGGCCGCCCAGTATTTCCAATCAGCTCCCTCATCTAACGGGCGGGAGATAGTTTCATTAATAGCTTTTAACGACGGATTGCCTTCAATTACGTGCATTTCCTTCGCGTAATCTACACTCACGACTTATCCTCCGCTTTGGTATTCTTCAATCTTGCAAGGTATGTTACGTTCGGCCTTACATTTATTAATTCAAGCACATGGTAACCAAGGTTGTGCTTTCTCAGTTTCGATACTTTTGATTCAGGGTCGTTTACGTCGCCAAATACAATAGCGTCTGCGGGGCATGCTTCCTGGCATGCAGTTACAACGTTGCTGCCTTTCAGTTCCTTTCCGTCGCGAGTGGCATTGGAACGGGCTTCGGAAATCCTCTGAACACAGAAAGTACATTTTTCCATTACACCACGTGCACGGATTGTTACTTCCGGATTATGCAACAATTCTAACGAATCACCCTTATAATAGCTGTCCGCAACATGGTCCCTGAAATCAAAGAAGTTGAATCTTCTTACTTTATAAGGGCAGTTGTTTGCACAATACCTCGTTCCAACACACCTGTTGTAAACCATCTGGTTTAGCCCGTCCGGACTGTGAGTTGTAGCTACAACCGGGCAGACATTTTCACAAGGTGCGTTGTCGCAATGCTGGCAAAGCATTGGCTGATGGTTAACTCCGGGATTGTCAGGCGTTCCTGTATAATACCTGTCAAGCCTCATCCAATGCATTTCACGTCCAACTTCTACCTGATCCTTGCCGACAACTGCAATATTATTCTCTACATTACAGGCAGCAACACATTGTGAACAGCCTGTGCATTTATTCATATCAATTGCCATCCCCCACTTCACATCATTGTAAGGTATATCCTGGGTTATGCTGAATACTTCATGCCCGCCATGCTTAAACATATCGGGATGATGCATATAGTCTGCAACGCTTGCTTCCCTGATAATATCACGTTTGAATTGGAAGTCCTTTGTGAATTCATCATCCAGCGAGTGATGTTCCTGCGTGGAAACAAGTTTATACGTTCCATTTCCCTTGCTAACCCGGGCGCCTGTATAAATCAGGTTCGAAATACCGCCTTTCTTCGACATAAGTGTATTGGCATTAAAGCCAACACCATTGCCGATTTCGCCTGCATGTGTTCTTCCATACCCAAGCTCAATGGCAACCAATTTATCCGCCAGGCCCGGTTGAATAAATGCAGGCATTTCAAGCTCTTTACCATTTATGCTCACTTTGAGCATATCATCCATTTCTACATTAAGCTCTTTGGCAGTAGCAGGGCTGATTGCTGCATAATTATCCCAGCAGACCTTGCTAACAGGATGTGGAATTTCCTGCAGCCAGCCATTATTTGCAAAGCGACCGTCATCACCAACAAAATGACTGCTAAGAAACATCAATGTAATCCCTGATTTTGGTCTGAATACAAAATTCTCAGCCGTTTCGATATTAAATGCCGGATTTATTACATCTTCTTCCGGTTTAGGTGGCTCATAAAAACCGTCGTGCAAAGCTGAATACCAAAAGCGGTCAGCATTTACAACTGCGCCTGATATCGGGTATATTTCTTCCTGCCAGCGTTTCTTGAGGTATTGATGATAATCAGTTTCTTTATAGTTTTCGGGCGTGTCACTTAGCCAGTTCAGAATAATTGCTTCTTTCTGGCGAGAATCGTACAAAGGCTGAATGACTGGTTGTTGCAAGCTTACAACATTGCTTTTGTACTGATGGTCGCCCCATGATTCAAAGTTATGATTAATGGGGAGAATATAATCACTAATCAATGTTGATTCATTCTCAAATTCTACAAGCGAAATAATGAAATCAACATTTTCAAGAGATTCTTCGATTCCGTAATCTGCAGGAAGTGTGTAAACCGGATTTGTATCTATGTTGATCAAAGCGCCGATTCTTCCGGATTTCAACTTTGAAGCAAGCTCATCAACACTGCCAAAATTCTCTGGCCCAAGCCACTGACCGAGGCGCTTAACATCGTTATCATACAAAACATCATTGCCGAGAACTGCATTGAGCAGGTTCACAAGGATGTGAACGTTTTCATTCTGGCAATCTCCAGCATAAACAATAGATTTTCCGGCATTTGTCACAAGATCTTCTACAAGGTAATAAACAATGCTTTTATCTACGCCATGTTTACTGCAAAAACCATCAATTGTATAACTGTTGATTTTTGATTCAATGGTAACGCTTAATTCGACTTTAGGTGTTATTCTCCTGCGCACCTCATTCAGTATGGTCATCAGGAGCTCAGGCTGGTCTTCTGGTGTAACTCTAAGCCTGTAATCCGCAAGAGTACCGGTAAGAGACATTTGGCCTTCGACCGAATAAAGCCTGTTGAAGTTTTCGGGCTTGTCAACATCCCTTCTTGATGCATATGCGTTTGTTTGAAGCGGCACCTCGCCTTCAGTGCCGAGAATATCAGCTTCAAGAGTTAAGATAACATTAGCATCCTGCCATTTAATAAACGGTGGTTCGCCGGTGCCGTAACATTTTAACCATGCTATTCTGCGATTGTCATCGTTAACAGGGTTGCAATTATAAAACATTGTGTTTGAGTACTTAGCACGGAACTCCCTGAGAATTTTGGCAAAAGTTGGCGAAGATACCCAGTCTGTAAGAAAAGCGATTTCTTTACCTTTTGCTTTGGCTTCTTCTAATTTTTTAATAATGCCTTTATCGGCATCTGCCCATTCTACTCTTTCATAATCACCCTGGTAGAGAATCATATCACTTTTATTGAGCTTCTTGGGAAATCTCAGTCTCGATGGGTCATACAAGTTCAAGAGGCTTGCCTGAACTTTTGAGTCTATTTTACCTTTATTTACAGGATGATTAGGATTACCGTCGATTTTTACAGGCCTTCCTTCGCGGGTCTTAATAAGAATTCCCCAGCCATATTTATTCCCTGTGTAAGTTGAAGCGTAATAATTGGGAATACCCGGCATAATGCTTTCAGGTTTTGTTACATATGGCATTATCTCGCCCTTGTCGCGGTAATTATTGCAGCTTGTTGCGGCAAAAGCCGTAGATACTCCAAGCAGAGCAAGGAACCTGCGCCTCGATACCGGAGACATCTTGTCAACATCAAACTCAGATGTTACTCCTTCGGCAAATTCATGCTTTTTCATCTCTACCACTTCAGGTTCATTGTTCAGAACCCTGAGGCTTTTCCAGAATTTTTGCCTGCTTTCTTTTCCGTTACTATTTGAAGCACCCATATAATAAGGCCTTATTTAATTCTTTTTATTGCGTTTGGATTAATTCTCGCTTCGGGCTTTTTATCAAGAAGTGAATTATTTATCCGGCCTGATTCAGTGCTGCCGGTTAAAGGCAGAATTTTACCCAAAACTGCTGCAAATGCAGCAAAGCCGGTTATTTTAAATATATTCCTTCTTACAGCATCTGTGCTGAAATTGGATTTATCTCTTTGTCTCATATAACGCCCAATTATCTGTGGCAAGCATTACAATATTCAGGCCCGTTGTTGACCGTCTCCTGCAGGTATGGCAATCTTGCGTGCGCATCCCTGTGGCAATTAAGGCAGTTTGCCATTGTAAACGAATGCACCTGACCCACTACCTCCATTGAGGCAATATTACCATGGCAGCTCTCACACTCAATCCCCTTATTCACATGCACGCTGTGATTGAAATAAGCGTAATCAGGTAACTTGTGAATCCTCTTCCAGGGAATTGGTTCGCCATTCTCATAATAAGCAACCAGTTTCATGATTTCTTCCTTGTCCCTGTGGACAACAGAATGGCAATTCATACAAGTTTCAGTTGGCGGTACAACTGCATGGCGTGATTTCTCTACCCCAACATGGCAGTACCGGCAATCAATTTCAAGATCGCCTGCATGAAGCTTGTGTGAATAGTTTATAGGCTGTTCCGGCTGGTATCCAAGGCCATCCCTTTCAGGCCTCGAAATATAGTAGGTTAGCGCATAAGAAACAATTATAACAAACAAAGTGATGGGTAAACGAACCTTTAAAGCATAATCTAATATGGTTTTCTTCACTTCTTTCGAATTTCCTAATGTTGCCCCAATTTATCTTAGCCTTGCGGCTTTATCCCCATTTATATTTACCGGCATTCCGGTATTTTTTGCATGCAAATATAATAAAATCCAACACTAAAATTAAAAACTGTTCAGAAATATTTAATTACTGTACATTACTTTTTATGTGATTATTGGAAAAGGAATGCCTTTATTAAATTTTAAAAAAATCGAACCAACTCAATCACAAAAAGCGAACTTACGAAATAATCAAAAAAGCTAAAAATGAATTTAGGCTCATTTAAACAATGAACAAGCTGTTAATTATCAAGAATTGAATTCGCCTTGTGTAAAAGTTTTTCGCAGGTTTCAGCATTTGTTGACTCGGCTATAATCCTGATGATTGGTTCAGTGTTAGAGGCTCTTAATTGAATCCAGTAATTTTCATTTATAATTTTAATCCCGTCATCTTCGATAAATTCACCAACAAATTCATTCCGGATTTTTGATATAAATCCCTTAATGTCCCCAGAAAACTGCTTTTTTGTCTTTTTCATAAAATAAGTGGGCAATTCATCAGATAATTCAGTTAATGATTTCCCGGAAGATGAAATTAAAGTTAATATCAATGCTGTGCCAACCAAAGAATCGCGCCCGTAGTGGCAGGCGGGCAAAATAACCCCTCCGCTGCCTTCGCCGCCAATAATAGCGCCAACTTCTTTCATCTTTTTTACGACGTTAATTTCTCCAACCGGTGAACGCAATACTTTCCCACCATTTTTATCGGCTACAAAATCCGTCATCATACTTGTTGAATGGTTTACCACTGCCACAAATTCATATTCTGAATTTCTTAATATTGAGAAAACTGATTCTATTGATAGAGCAATTGTTTTCTCTTCTCCAATTGGCACGCCATCGCTACCAATTAGAACAAGCCTGTCAGCATCCGGGTCAACAGCAATTCCTAAATCGGCTTTTTCTTTTTTAACAGATTCACAGAGATCTGACAAATATTCCGGCAGGGGTTCGGGTGTATGAGGAAATTTACCGCTGCCATTGCAATACAGGGGAACAACAGTACATCCCATACTTTCGAGTAATTGCGGTATTGCGTAAGAGCCTGATGCATTTACTGCATCTACAACTATTTTTAATTTTAGGTTCTTAACATTTTCTATATGAGGCTTTAAAAAATCAACAGCAAAAATATTATCAATGTGTGATTCTATTGGGTTTTCAAAACTTTTAACTTCACCCGTCACGGATGATTTGAAGAATTTACTACTATCTACAATATTCCATAGTTCCTGATTCTCAAATGAATCCAGAAACACTCCGTTTGAGCTAAGGAATTTCAATCCGTTCCATTCTTCTGGATTATGTGATGCAGTTATTGCAATTCCACCTGCTGCATCGCTATGCTCTGTTAATAGCTGTACAGTAGGGGTCGGAACCATGCCTGCTATTACAACATCTCTGCCGCATTTGCTCAGGGTTCGGACTACAATATCTTCAATCCATTTACCGCTTGGCCTTCCATCCATGCCTAAAATTACAGGACCCGAAGCGCAGTATTTTGAAAATCCTGATGTATATTTTTCAATTGTATCCGGCGTAAGGCTGTCACCCAATGTCCCCCTTAGACCGGAAATTGACCTGATTAATGGCATTCTGTTTACCAGATGATTCAATAATTTCAACAAAAATAAGTCATAATGTTAAAATGAGGAAACATGCTGAAGAATTCATACATATCATTGATTGCCAGGGTTGTTGTCGGATTGATGTTTATTATAGTAGGAGCCAGCAAAATTGGTAACACAGCCTCGTTTGCCAATGAAATCGGCAATTATGATATGCTGCCAGGATTTACACTTAATTTTCTTGCCTTAACGCTGCCCTGGATTGAAGTATTCGTTGGCATCCTGCTAATACTGGGCATTAAACTGAAAGCTAACTCAATGCTCTCTTCTGCATTATTGCTTGCATTTACCCTTGCGGTCGCGATTGCATTTGCCCGTGGTCTGAACATTGAATGCGGTTGCTATTCGAGCATTGCCGAGCAAACGGTGGGATGGACAAAAATCCTTCAAAACACAGGTTTGCTTCTCCTCTCACTTTATGTATATTTCCATCCTGGAGACAAACTAATACTTGCTAAAGAATAATGGCATTGCTTCATAATTTAATTCAAAATTTTACAGATTCTTTTCTTGAATTTATATCCCCTTCTTATTGCGAAACATGTGAAAAAGCAATAAATCCCAAGATAGACACACATAGTTATATTTGTAAACGATGTTTAGATTCAGCCCCTTTTGCACCGCCCCCTGAACAGCTCATCCTTGATTTAAAGCGTAATTTTGGCGAAGAACTTTTTATCAGGAATTGTGCTTCATTAATATCAATAGGAGAAAATAAGGATTATGAAAAACCTGTTTATTCCCTGAAATACAAAGGACTGTTTAAAATCGGGCTTGAACTTGGGCAACTCACCGGAAAATACTTGTTGCAAATCGGTTTCATTGATTACGATGCTATTATTCCTGTGCCTATACACCCAGCAAGGCAAAGAGAGCGGGGATACAACCAGGCTGATTATATAGCACATGGCATCTCTTCTCTTTTGAACATTCCGGTGGACACCCGGATTATCAGGAGAATTAAATATACAGGTACTCAGACTGCGCTTTCAGGAAGTCAGAGAATGATAAATATTAAAGGGAAGATTGGTCCGGTACAGGGAGCTGATGTCAAATCGAGACGCTTTCTGTTAGTTGATGACATCATGACCACCGGCTCTACTCTGAATGAATGTGCGTACGCATTGATTTCGGCCGGAGCCGGATATGTTGATACCGTTACAATTGAGGCTGCATAATGAAATACTTGTTTCTTCTATTTATATCATTTGAGTTATTTGCTGCCGATTATCCGGGGAATTGCTTTTCTTCCCGCCGCGATAAGCTGCTCAAGCATTTTAATGAATCCACCCTTTATGTGTGTCCATCATCTGATTTTTATTACGACTTAAATCCATTCACAGGGAATTATAGCCAAAATCCGAATTTATATTACTTAACAGGAATCAAAGAACCGGAAATAATCCTTTTAATGTCTAAAAGCGGGATTTGGGTTGGGAATTATGCTTTTCCGGAAGTAATTTTTATTAATGAAAAAATCGGGAATCCGAATAGTTGGGAAAATAGAACTATTGGAAAGGAAGAAGTAAAAAAAATCAGCCGGATTAATCTTATTCTTCCAATGAGAATATTTAAGGAAATCTTCAGGGAGAATTTGTTTGGCAGGGATAGTGTGATTCTGGATATACCCTTTAATCAATTCGATAAGTTTTCATCTAATGACTTCTGTGGAGTAAGTGATTACTTTTCTGATTTGCAGCAGTTTAATGATTTGACTTTAAGCCACAATCCTGCAATAGCAAAGCTACGTTCGATTAAGGACAGCATTGAAATTGAGAAAATTAAAAGTGCTGTTCAGATAAGTATAAACGCACATTCAGATGTCATCAAATCACTTAAACCCGGTCAAACAGAGAAGGAAATTGCAACCAAATTCAGATGCTCTTTTCTATCGCAAGGAGCAGATGGAGCAGCCTACCAGCCAATAGTAGCAAGCGGCAATAACGCAATTTTTTATCATTATGCAAAGAATTCTGATACGTGCCAAACCGGCGATTTGCTGCTTATGGACTGTGGATCACAATATGAAAATTATGCATCAGATATAGCCAGAACTGTCCCTGTAAGTGGAAAATTTTCCAAAGAACAAATTGATCTATATGAATTGGTTTTGAACGCACAAGTATCTGCTATCAATGAATGTAAGCCGGGTAGTTCATTCCTTGAGCCACATAATATTGCAAAGGAGACAATTGCAAAAGGACTTATTAAATTAGGTATTATCCAGTCAAATTCAGATGCAGATACCTATTTTGGTCATGGAACATCCCACCATGTAGGACTCGAAGTTCACGATACAATGGGATATGGGACACTCGAACCCGGTATGGTAATCACTGTTGAACCGGGTGTTTATATCCCTGAAGGTAGTGATTGCGATGAAAAATGGTGGGGAACAGGAATTCGTATTGAAGATATGATTCTTATAACAGAAACAGGCTGTGAGATACTATCAGGCAGCCTGCCTAAAACAATTACAGATATAGAAAACCTAATGAAATAATTACCAATTCAATCCTATTTGCCTGAGTTCATTTGCAAGGTTCTGCGGTAGTAGAACATTATTTGCCTGCATTGTGCGGATTATCCTCAAAATTGAATCAGCATCCTTTTGGCCAATATAATACCTAATCATATTAATATATGCTTCCTGGAAGCGGGAATTCAGGCTCAAAGCCTTGTTCCAGTATTCTACAGCCTTTTTCTCCCTGCCGGTCACAACATAAACAGAGCCAAGGTTTGCCAATAATATTGGAGAATTGGGGTCAAATTCGCGAACCTCCTCATAAATAGCCTCTGCTTTGTCATATTGTTCGCGAGTGTAATATACCTGGGCAAGCTCGAAGAACCAAGTCGGGTGTTTTTTTAGTTGAGCTGCTTTGTGCAATGGTTCCAGCGACTGATCTAACATTTGTCTCCCGATATAGGATTTGCTCAGGTTATACCAGGCAACGGCGTCCTCCTGAGTTATTTCAAGCGCCTGCTTTGCAAATTTTTCAGCAAGCGCAAATTGGGACATCGCCAGGTTTAATGCAGATAGATCAATATAGAAGCTGGGATTATCGGGATTAATCTCAAGCCCCTTTTGGTAAAGTTTTTCTGCCGTTTTGTATTCTTTCTTTTCAAAGTAGGCTTTGCCAAGATCCAGATAACCACGAGCTTTGTATGGATACAAATCCACCATATGCTGCCAGAAAGTCGTCCTGTCCTTGAAAGCATTCGTATAAGCATAAGAACGTATTGCAAATGCCAATACGATTACAGCTATCACACCTATAGTAGAAGATTTCTTAAAGTCGATTTTAATACCTTTTAACAGTTCCAGGACAATAATAAGTATGCCTATCATTGGCAGGAACGCCCTGTGCTCGGCATAATCGAAAAAGTCCTCTACACGATCGAGGCGAATAAAAAATGAAGGTACGAGTAGTAACGTGAACCAGATAGTGCCAAATAATATCCTGCTTTTATCAGCTTCCTTTATAAAAAACGAACCTCCTATCAGGGCTGCAAGAACAACAAATCCGGTGATGATTGAAAACATCTCAAAGGTTGACAGCGCTATCATATTTACCGGGAGCAACATCTTGCCAAGCATAGCCGGTATTGTTGGCAGATTAATAAAGAAAGGCTCTAAACCGAAATCATCGGGATTATTAGCAGCAGTTATTGCTGCCATCCGCATCAGGTGCCAAATCAATCCTGCAACAGCGTATCCCGATGCAAGGATAATATTATCCTTAGTTATGAATTTACCATTCCGTACCAGCAGCGTCTCCGCAAGTAATATCAATGGGAACATTGCAGCAATTTCCTTTGTAAACAGCGCAATGAAGAATAGAATAATGTGCCCTCCATAATAGAGCCACTTTTGGGGTGTCCCATCTCTGAAATAGGAGTAACACAGGAATGAACTTAATAGTAAAACAGCAAGCAGCGAGTCATTCCTGCCTGAAATCCAGGTTGCTGATGGCGCTATAATCGGGTGAACTGCAAACAGCATAGAAAACAAGAAGGATGTTATTCTTTCATAACCAAGACGCAAAAAAAACGCAAGAACAAGTATAGAGCCGAGGATATGCAATATAATGTTAGTTGTTCTGTAGTAAACCGGGTCAATCCCACCACGCTGAGCATCCATCATAAATGAAAATATCAGGAAAGGCCTGTAATACGAAACCCCAACCGTTTGCTCAAATGCGACAGGTATATTTGAGGCTTCTTTGTTGAATTGGTAAAAATCAAGGCAGAAGATATTATCATCACAGAAAACGTATTTATATTCTGTTGTGCCGCCGTATAAAATGCCAATTGTAAGTGCAATTACGGCAGTCATTATGATAAAAGTAACCTTCTCATTTACAATAATAAATCTTTTCTGCTCTTTATTTTTCTTTTTCTTTGCCATAAATTACTGTTGGTTTATTCCTTCTTTCAACTGTTTCTGGATGTTTGCCCCGAATTTAAGGCCATATTTACGTGCAATTTCTGCATACTTCCTTGCACCTTCTAAATTCCCAACCTCGAGATACATCACAACAAGGTTTTTAATTGAAGTACCGAGGCCCGGGCTTTCATTAAGCGATGCAAGCCACCACTTTTCTGCATTTTTATAATCTTTCTTGAAATAATAAACATTTCCAAGATTACCCATGGCCTTTGCAGCTTTTGGATTTATCCTTAAAGCAGCAAGGTAAGCATTTTCTGCTTCATCCAATTTATCCTGTTTCTCAAGCGAGATGCCCATGCTGAAATAAGCTTCAGCCGAGGGGCCTACTTCGCGGATGTATTTTTTTGAGATAGCTTCTGCTGCATTGTATCTGCCAATTTCATTACTTATTGTGGCAATCAAATTCACAATTTCGAAATTCTTAGGGTTGATTTCGTTTGCTTTGTATCCAAGTTCAAGAGCTTTCTCCATATTACCGGCAAAATAATAATGCTTACTAAGCCCTTCGTAAGAAAAAGACTTATCGGGATATAACTCAACATACTTGGTCCAGAACATTTTGTCATCCTTAAAAACACCCTGGTAAACAAAAGCACGCACTGCAAATGTAAATAACAGGACGCTGGCCACAGCAATGGGAATTGTTTTTCGAAAATCAACCTTTGCTGCCCTTAGAAATTCAGCAATAATGAATACTATGCCGGGAAAGACCGCATATGCCCGCCATTCGCCATATTCGTAAAAGGTATCGGCATCGGCAATTTTTATCATCATTGTAGGCAGCAGCAAAAGGAAGTACCAAAGACCACCCATAATGATAAAGTGTTTGCGTACACCTTTCATTTTAAACATTAATATTATTATTGCAAGTGTCGTTGCAGAACCAACAGCTAATTGCAGCGCATTGAAATTTGAATGTAGGAATAAATGGTATGGAAAAATTATTTTTCCGAGGATATCGAAGATTGTCAGCCAATTATCAATCAGCGCTTTTGGATTTAATTCAGGTAGTATGAGTACATCTTTTACTGCCTCTGCCCTCAGTGTCCAGTAAATCAGGAACATGATTACCCAGCCTGCAATTAAGATCCCATACTTAGCAAACTCTTTTTTCTTATTTAAAATAAAGAATGAATAATAAAGGCATACTACCG
Source organism: uncultured Hyphomicrobiales bacterium (assembly GCA_964454975.1). GTDB lineage: Bacteria > Bacteroidota > Ignavibacteria > Kapaibacteriales > UBA2268 > CAYVVD01. The sequence continues at coordinate 23,242 of CAYVVD010000012.1, forward strand.
GGAAACCAATAGCCACCGGCTTGGTATAAAGCGATGCTGTGAACAAGAGCAAGTGAAGCATATAAAATATTATGTTTTCCCGGGGTTTATTTGATTCCATAAATAATTTATAGAATACAAGAGATGCCATCATACTTATAACAATCAGACTGCTGTCGCGGGCGGGAATCCAAGAAGGTACTGATGCAAGAACCGGGTGAAGCGCGAAGAATATTCCTAAAATAAAGGAGATGTATTTATCAAAACCAAGCTTATATAACGCAAGAAATAAAAGAAGCGAACAAAAGGCATGAAGTATTACATTAGTCCGGTGGTAGAATGAGAAGTCTTTTTCGCCCAATTGCGCGTCAAACATATAAGCCAATGTCATAATCGGCCTGTAATACACACCAAAGCTGTCGGTGAATACCTTTTTAACATTTTCAGGATTCGAATGGATTTCGTAATGGTTTAATACGCGAATCTGGTCGTCGAAATAAATAAGTTCGAAAGAGATTGTCCTCGAATAGAAGAGCAGCGCTCCGAAAAAGAGAATTAAACTAAAAACAATTACAAATTTATCTTTCAAGATTCTCGCCATTTTACGCCTTCCCGAACAATCTTAAAAAAATCAAAATTACCATATATTCATTTAAATAAAAATAAAAAACCCCTGTACTTCTCGTACAGGGGTTTTTATTACTATCAGCTATTGTGACTAATTATTAGTCAACAATAACGAATTTCTCGACGATTGCCTCTTCACCTGCAAATACCTGGAGGATATATGTGCCTGAAGGCATATCTACCAAGTCTGCATCGAGAGTAATAACAGTACCTGCGCTCAATACCCTGCCGTCAAGGATTACAAGAACAAGCTCACCTGCGGAGTTATATATGTTAACGCTGAATGGCAGCTCTTCATATACTTCGAGGTCGAACCTGATGTTATCCTTAGCCGGGTTCGGCTGGATCGAGCCTACATCAAAGCTACCGTCAACCCAAACCGGTTCGCCACCAGGAACAGCTATCTTTGAACGTTTTGTCCTTTCATTGCCTGAATCAGTGCTTGAAACATTGTAATTAGCTGTACCATCGGTCGCATCACCCTTGTAGTCAAAGAGCTTGAAGTAGTAACGTGTCCTGCCGTCCATGAGGTTGCTTGCAGTTACATCACCGTCATCGTCAGCTTCGATTGCTTGTGTACCAGGATCACTGGTGTAAGATGAACTTGGCGAGTACTGCTGCCCGTCTGTCGGGTCAGTAAATGTACTATTTGACCTCCTCATCATTACAAGTGTTCCATCGTTGCCTGAACCGGTGGTGTATTGAACCTTTATTTCACTACCACTTAGTGCTGTTAGGTTGTCAAGTGTCGGACCGTTAGTTGGAGCATCGGCTATTACATCCACATCGTGAGTACCGTCAGATACAGTTGGTGTTCCGCCGGTTTGTGTAGCTGTGAATGTAAGGTCGTCGAATCCATCACTGTCTGTGTATGATATATTAACCGTTGTTGATGTCTGTGCTGTAGTGATTGTACCGCTTGTTACGGTAGTAGCATTAGCTGTGACATCAAATGTCAGGTTAGTTGTCGGGTTGATCAGTGTGTTGAACTGGTCTTCCAGCCTTACAGTTACGTTATAAACATTACCGCTGTAGAACTGTGCCGGGAATGTTGATGCATCAAATGCAAGGTGGTCAGGCGTGCCAACACCGGTTGTGTTAAAGCTTGCTGACGGAGCGCTCGTAGTGTTATAGTTCTCAGAGCCCTCGTTACCTGTGCAATTGTCACCGTCAAATCCGTAAGCCTTGAAGTGATATGTAGTACCTGAGTTGAGGCCTGTAACTGTTGTAGTGGTGCCTGAACCCTGGTAAACAACGTAGCTGCTGCCAATCAGGTCGCCACTGCTGTATGTTGCATTTGCAGAGTAAGTAGTTCCGTCTGTAGGATCTGTTCCAACGGGGTTGCTTTCCCTGGCAAGTACAATCACCTTGGGAGCACCATTGAGGCTCCATGTCAAGTCAATAGAGTTGGTTGACTGAGATGGTGATGCCAAGGTGCTAACCTGTGCAGGTTCGGTTGCAAGTGTAGTATGCGTACCTGTCGCTTCATTCGGGTTGTAGTTTATAGCATTCGGGCCCGGTGAGGCTTCGTTAAATGCCCATACCTCAATCGTGTACTTAGTATCAGCGCTGAGGCTTGACATTGTGAAGCTCGTACCAGTTCCGTTGTAAACCACATATCCACTTCCATACGCCTGGCCTGAACCAAAAGCTGCATTTGCAGTGTAACTTGTGCAGTCAACCGGATCCCCGCCACCTGATGTTACCGTACCTGAAGTTGCAACAACGAGGTAATTTGTAGCGCCTGAACCAGTCCAGCCAATATCCATGGTGGATGTTGTCCTGTTGCTGAATACAACGCTGCTCGGTGCACCCGGTTCGGATGGCTTAGCCACGAATGATGCTGATGAAGGTGAAGCATTGTAGTTCTGTGAACCAACATCACCCTTATCAGCTACGAAGTTGAATGTGTAATCATCGCCGTTGTATGAGTAAACAGCTGCATGATATGTCTGGCCCGGTGTGGCTGTGAATGAAGCCGATGAGCCGTTGCCGTTGAATACAACTTCATCGCCGCCATAAGCCGCGCCTGCGCCACCATAAGTAGTACCGTCTGTAGGAGCTCCCGGTGTAGCAGTGGTGCTTATTACAAGCAAGCTGTTGCTGCCAGGTGTCCAGCTGAAGTCGATGCTACCGCCGCCATTGTCTGTTTCAGCAAGGCCACTCGGCGAGCCGGATTCGGTTGCAAGTGTTGTGTGCTCGTCTTCATCATAGAATGGAGGAGCAATCGGGTAATAGTTATGACCGCTGCCTGAAATGTCATTGAATCCATAAACATGGATTACATAACCCTGGTCAGGTGTCAGGCCTGTTATTGTTGCAGTAGTTGCCGAACCAACATACTTAACAGTACCGTTAGTTCCGTCAACGCCATTCATGAAGTCGCCAACCGAATAGCCCTGGCCTTGTGTTGGGCCTGTAGGCAATCCATCGCCAACTTCATTAACAATTACAATTGATTTGGCAGTTCCACCGCCGGCTGTCCAGCTAAGACCGAGGTCTGTTGTTCCACGGCTGGTTACTGTCAGCCCGCTTGGAGCACTTGTCGGGTCAGGAGCAAGAGTGCTGAATGTTACATCAACATATTCCTGCAATCCTGCAAGGTCAACACTCATACCTTCTGAGTAGTTAACTGTAGTCGGGAAGCCAGCGTCATCGTAGCTGTATATTCTTACTGTATATTGTGTATTTGTCGAGAGGCCGTTAACTGTAAATGAAGTACTCGAACCTTTATATACAATGTAACCATCACCAAGCGGGTTAGTTCCGAATGGTGCGGCTGTGTATGAAGTCTGGCCATCAATTGGTGAACCTGTAGATGCTGTCAGACCAACTTTAGCGATTGCAATGTAACCTGAAACACTGGATGTAGCTGATGAAGGATTGTCATCCTGAGTTGCTGTAGGCCAGGAGATATCTGCAGTTGTTTCCTGCAATCCTGACGCAGTTGCGCTTTCAGCATTTGTCCAGATAAGAGGTTCACGCTGCAATGCATGGCGGTTAAGCACTGTAGGAGGTGTCTTATAATTCTCTGAACCCGGAACATCAACGCTTGCAGTGTTGCTGCAATTGAATGAGTGTACCGAGAAGTAGTAATCACCACCCGGATTCAGACCTGAGACCTGAACACTTGTGCTTGTACCTGTGTAAACTACGAAGTGGTTGGAATCACCGATTGTAGCACTGGAGCCATCAATATCAGCGTCAGCAACATAAGTAGTTCCATTAACAGGAGTTTGTGAAGGAGCAGCGCCAAGGCGTGCAATAACAATGTATTTTGAACCACCGCTGGACCATGTCAGATCCATTGTTGATTTGTCTGTTACATCATTGAATCCGTGGAGACCCGGTGTCAGACCTGTAGGACTGTTTGTCGGCTTGAGAGCGAGGATAATATCATCGCCTTCGAGAGGACTTGTTATCAGGTAGTTTTCTGTATTGGAACCGACGCCGCACTCATCATAAGAGAATACATCGAAGAAGTATGGCCTTGCATATTTCTGGTTTGATTCTGCGATGAATGTAAATGAAGTACCTGTTCCGTCGTAAACTACATAACCATCACCGATTGCATCACCTGATGCATAAGTGTTATTTGCCGTGTAGGATGAACCGTCAGACGGTGTGCCTGTCGGTGAAGCGCCTTCACGTGCTATTACAAGGTAGTTAGGTCCAGACGCACCGTTTGACCAGCTAACGTCATATTGCCTTACTGTAGCTGTCTCGTCTGTAACGAGATTACTGAATGTGAGGCTTGTAGGCTGTGCCGAAGGTTCTTCTGCAACAGTCTGGCCGTTAGCACTTGTACCGGTAGGGTTGTAGTTATAAACAGCAACCGGACCGACACCGCCGTTTGTATTGTAAGCATAAACCGTGAAATAGTACTCGGTACATGCGCTGAATCCGGTTATCTGGAGCGGGAAGACAGGCGCTGAACCGCGGTAAACAAGGAAGCTACCGTTCGGGGCTGCATTTATGCCATAGTTATATGTTCCTGCTGTAGGTATTGTTGAATTATCACCATACTTTTCAGTACCATTCTGGAATGATTCACTCGGGTTAGAGCCTGTCTGAGCAAATACCAGGTATTCGTCAGTAACAGTACTGCTGAAGTCGCTTAGGTCGAGTGAAGTCTCATCTCCAACTACTTCCGTAACTGTGAAGGCATTTGGTGATGGAGGCATATCATCCCATGAATATCCGTTAACTGTGCTTGATGATGTAGCATAATTATAGCTTGCTGTGTTTGAACCATTGTAAGCCCATACCGCTACCGAGAATGGTGAAGCAGGTGTCGGATTTGTAATGGTGCATGATGTCTGATCACCGTTGTAAGCAATCCAGCTTGAACCGAAGTCTGCTGCACCCTTTGTTGACCAGTCGAATGTCTGGCTTGTATTTGGCAATGGCGGGTAGCCTGTGCCATCTGTAGGTGTAGTTGCTTCAGGTGTCAGAGTTTCATTAACAACAACCATGTACTGGTCAGCCGGAGCAGCGCCCCAGTTGATAATCAGAGAGCCGTTAGTTAATGTTACAGAGCCTGCTACAGATGGTTCTATTGCAAGCGACCAGCAGCTGGTTGTGCTTGAAGCAGCTGTATAGTAATTATTTGTCTGTGTTGTAGTACCGGTCAAAGCATTGTATGACCATGCTTCGAAGTAATATTCGGTATCATCATTTAGGCCTGTAACTGTAATGTTAACAGGTGTTACGCCAGGTGTCGAGCCTGCGTAAATAACCTTATCACCACCGCCTGCGCTTGTAGCTGTGCTAAAGTCAGTACCCTGTGGCACAGGCTCGCCTTCACCGTCAATCGGATCGTTTACAACAGCGCTTGATTCATGAGCATAAATCACCGTGTAGTTACCGTCTGCTGCAGGTGTAAGTGTAAAGCTCAATGAGCTTTCGCTTACTGCTCCACAAGCTGACAGTGCCGGGCCGGCTGTCGGTTCTGTTGATAGCGAATAACGTTGGATGTGGTCAGGATCCGGGACAGTCAGATAGTTTTCTGAACCGCCTGAACCATCGAATGAATAAATCAGGAATGACCACAATGTCTGCGGTGTACCATGGTTGAACAATACTGAATTGCTAGTGCCTGAATAAATAAATCTCCACTCAACACCGCTAAGTGTAATGGATGGTGCACTTGACCAGATATTGTTTGGTGCATAAGTGATACCGTCAACAGGATGTGCACTTGGTATAGGGTTGTTACCCTGGGATGCAAGTACAATATAGTTAGGCCCGCCAACACCAGGTTTCCAGTTTACATTCATCTGTGTAGGTGTCAAACCTGTGAATGCATCGCTGAGGGCATCCTTGAACTCAGCCTGCTGAGCAGGTTCAGTTGCAAGTGTTGTACGGCTGTCTGTTGTTGTTCCTGTGAAGTTCTCCTCACCCGAACCAGAAGTACCGTTGTAGTTCCATGCTGCAAGATGATATACTGTACTTGCTGCAAGGCCTGTTACCTTAAAGGTGTCGCTGACACCGTTAGCAGGCGACGTAAAGTTGTAAACAACATAGCTTGTTCCGGATGGGAACTGGTCTGTCCCGTATGTTGTTTCTTCGTTTCCGTCAGGCTGAACAGCAGGTATGTTTGATTGTCCGTCTGATGGTGAATCAGCTACTGCTGATGTATGCATCAAAACGAGAATATTATCAGCACCGTTGCCGATCAATTCAATGTAAAGGCATTCTTCACCAACATTTTCTGCAGGTGGAGGATCGAGGAACGAAGCAATTGGAGCACTTGAAGGTGATACTGCAAGTGTTGTCCTCTGGCCCTGGATTGGATTTTCTGAATAGTTAACTGCATAAGGATTACCAACAGAGAGAGTTTCACCACTTGTTGCATAATCCGTACCGTTGTATGTCCATAGTTTAAATGAATATACAGTTGTTGAATTCAGTCCTGTAACTGTCGCTGAAGTAACTGACTGTGAATAGTAACCAATTACGTATTCGAGGCTACCACCGCTGATATCATAACCATCGCTGAAGTCATCACTTGCGCCATTTGTGTCAGGATTGTAAACATAAGTACATTCAGGATCTGTTGTCGGGTATGAATTGCCTTCAATACCTGTTATAAAGTAACCATCAACACTTCCTACAGCTGACCAGCTTAGTACAAGCTCATTCGGATCGTCAGCAGTTACGTTGATTGAGATAGCGCCTGTCGGATCTGTAGGAACAGCCGGAGGCGTATCAAATGCTTCGCTATCACCTGGGAACAAATGTGAATAGTTCTGAGGTCCGCGTGGCACACCGGCGTTTGTACAGCAGTCCTGTACATCATCAACCTGGTCGTTGAATAAGTAAACAGTAGCAACATAAGAAGTATTTGCTGTAAGGCCTGTTACTGTTGTTGATGTATTAGTACCTACATAAACTACTACGTTGCCGGCACCTGTAGTTTCTGTTGAACTTGAGTAATCTGTTGAATAATCGCTGTAATCTGTTCCGTCAACCGGTTGAACTTCTGATGTAGCAGAAGGACGCAATACAACGAGATAGTTCTCAGTTCCGCCCATCCCGTCATCGCCTGCAGTCCAGCTAATCTCAACCTGGGTTGGGTCTAAACAGTCAGGAATAGACATCTGAACATTAGATGCCTGTAAAGCATTACCATATTCAAACAATGTATATTTACAAGTTTCAAATGGATCTGAATAATTTTCTGAACCTGAACCAGCATCACGGTTTATTGCGTATATCCTGATGCTGTAGTTTGTACCCGGTGTCAGATTTGCCATACTCAGGAATTCTTTACCGCCAATAGGTTGTGGCGCTGCAAGGTAAACTGCTCTTGCAGTTGAACTGCCTGTGCCACCCAAACCACTCCAGAGCTGTGACATGCCTGCGCCGACTGTCCAGTCGCCGGAATGAGTTGCATTGATATTATCGCCTGTGTAATCATCACCGTCTGCCGGGTGGTTGTCAGTAGCGTCAAAGTTGAAGCACATACTGCCTTCTTTCATAAGAACGAGGTAGTATTCAACTGAAGCGTCTGTATCCCACTCGAACGATAGTAAAGAAACACCGCAGAATGTAAATGCAAATCCCGAAGGAGTGCTTGGTTCCGTGGAGATTGTCGGGAATCCCCCAGCTGTAAGCGGTGTATCAAAGTAATTGTTCATACAAACATCTGTGCCGGTATTGTATGGGAATACTTCATAGTAATACAGGTTACCCGGGTTTAGTCCGGTTACTGTTGTTGAAGTTGATGAAGTATTTGCTACGAAATAAACAGTCGGTACAGTTGTATAAATGTCCGGACTACCCTGAGCACTATTTGAATAGTCAGAGTCAGCGCCTGTAAAGTCAGCGCCATCATTTGTACTTGGATTGGCATCCGGTCCGCCTACTGCGGAACCCTCACGAATATAAACCAGATATCCTTCCGAGCCACCTGCGCCGGCACTCCAGGAAACCTGCTGGCTTGTCATATCATAAGCATCAACACCGAAACCTGTCGGTGCATTTGTTGGTTCTTCTGCAAGAGTACAAATAGGGTCAAATGTGCCACCAGTCTGGTCATCATAATTGAGCCAGGTTGATGAATCGCCATTTGCGATAGTCCTTATCTGGAAATAGTAATATGTTTCCGGTTCAAGGTCATCAATTATAAAGGAACTGACATCTCCGATATCAGCATGATCCCAGTCGGGAGTATTTGTGAAATCAGTTAATTCGGTTCCATCGTTTGTTGTAGCATCTGAAAGATTTACAACATAACCGTCCCTGTATGCTGTCGGGCTGTGTGTCCAGGTAATTGTAAACTGGTCGTCAGTCCTGTCTGCCTGAGCAACATCAAGTGCAGATGGCGGATCAGGAACCTGGGCATCGGTTGTAAATGTTCTTTGGCCGTTGTCGGCTGTTGAAGTGCTGTATTCTGGATCAGTACCACCATCACTTACATATTCAAATACCCTTATAATGTAAGTGGTATTTGGAGTAAGGTTGGTAACCTGTACCCTTCTACCTACACCGTTAAAGATAATTTGAGACGTGCCTGCTACAGTTGCCGCAGTACTATGATTAACTGTGCCACTTGTTTGTGCAGTATAAGCTGAACCATCCGAAGGTATGTCAGTCACACTGGTTCCTTCTTCCATCACAACAAGTGTTGCATCACCATTGCCTGGAAGCCAACGGACAAGAACGCTGGTCGCATCGCCGTTTCTGAACGAGATATATCTCGCATTCTGTGTTGGTGCAGCTGCCCACAATTCCATACTTAGAACTATGAAAGTGAGCAGGAGCGTTAAGTAGGAGAAGTACCTTCTCATTATAAAACTCCCTTTAAGTAGATAAAACGTATTATTATATGACCCGATAAAATTTTTCATTAGTTAACTTCATCCTTTGTTTCTACATTCATTACTTTTGATAATTCACTTCTGTTGCCTCTCGATTCGGCGCGAACACGGATATAATAATCTTCATCCGGTTTAAGCATATCAACATAAAATTCTGTCAGGTTGCCGACATCAACTCCCTGCCATTCTTTTATAATATCTTCAAAGTCATCATCCCTTGCAACATCGAGAATATATGTCTCTGCCCCGGGAACTGGTTTCCATGCAGGCATGAAATAATCGCTGCCAATTTCAATCGGTTCCAGGAATACAGGAGTTTCGAGCATTGTCATTTTTTTACTGGGGTTAGCGCCTGTTTCTTCGAGCATATAATTTATGCTCCTTCCTTCGCCATTGTACTCAACAATTTTTATGAAGTACTTTGTGTTTGAACTCAAATTTTTAACTTCAACGGAATTTTCAATCCCTTTATACACAACAAACGTTTCTTCACCAAGCATGTCGCCTTTGCCATATTCGACATCAGCCTGGTAAACCCTTCCACCGAGTGGATTTGCGGGCATTGCCCCGGGTCTCATGATAACCATGCAGCCGGCACCGTCTCCGCGCTTCCATGTAAACTTGAGAGAATTAGATGTAGTGTTTTTATACAGCACATTGTAGGCCTGTACTTTGGGTTTTTCGGTTAAAGTAAAAAATCCGGTGGAAAATACTTCAGTTTGGATTGTTTGGGAGTCATTGACAAAGTAATAAGCGTCCAGTAAGTATTCGGTGTTAGGAGCAAGTTCAAGCAGGAAGAATTCACCCTCTTGTTCAGCACCGCTGTAAACGACAAGGTTGCCGTCACCGGTATATGAATCCTCCATTTCTGTCCCAAAGAACGGGGAGGGCAGGTATTCTTTATCTGCAAGAGCTTTAATAGAAGCTTGATCCTTTATTCGTAAAACGAATATCTTTTTTTGTGTCCTTTCTTCTAAATCGCTGTCAGCTTCAAAAAAATAAACATGAGCCTGTGTGGCATCTAAATTTTTAAAGGAAATCTGCGGCTCAGCCGCTAAAATTGAAAAGCCCAGCAACAAAAGAAGCTGAACAAGAAAATACGTTCTTAAATTACAAATTTTACTGTGAAATTTGGGCATATAGGCAATCAATGTTCTGTTAATATTATAGTGCAACCCGGAACTAACCGGGCTGCACTTATAATAGTATGTTATTAGTTAACAATCCACCACTGGCCGCCGTAATAAAGAAGCATTACGGATTCGCCGGCACTAATTGTTATAGTATTAACACCGTCAGTTACTGAGAAGTCATTAGCGCTTGACGGGTCAGTCATCAGATAGAGGATCTGGCCGTCAGTTGCATCTGTTGTATTAATGTCTGGAACTGTAAGGTCACATGTCAGAAGGCCGCCTGATGTGTTGTCCCAAACTGTTACTACAGCGCCGATATAGACGTTTGCCATATCACCAACTGCAGTGATTGTTTCAGTGTAGAGTGATGAGTAAACAACTCTGCCATCAAATATTTCGAGAGCAGTTGAACCATCATTACCATTTGAGTTCTCTACATAGAGTGCAGCGTCATCAGAGCTGTACTGCTGAACTTCAAGAGCCGGTCCGTCACCGTCGTTTTCTACGAGTAGAGTACCACCTGTACCGCCGGCATTGTAGAAATTAACAGTTACGTCATCTGTACCGTTTACTGTCTCTACCAACAAACCATTAACAACACCACTACGATCCATAACTACATCAAGACCATATTGCGGTCCAGTTGCGCCACCGTATATCCTTACTGCAGCTGCATTAGTGTTAGCGTTATTTGCAACGAATTCAGCAACATAACCCTGAGCTGAAGGCGATTGGGTATCATCATTTGTTGCAAAGAGTGTTGAAACAGCATTTACACTATTGTAACCGAAGAGCAGTGCGGTAGAGCTTGTAGCAACGTCAATATCAAGATTAATCTTACCATTCTGCTGTGCTGCTGACGCTGCCGGAAGAAGGTCAACTTTACCATTAACAGAGTTAGTAAGATTAGTAATTGAGTTCGTGTTGTTAGTAATGCTTGCTGTATTGTTAGCAATACTTGCTGCATTATTGCCGATGCTGGATGCATTAGCTGCAATGTCAGTAGCATTAGCATTGATTGAATTCTCATGCCTTCCAATACTGGCTGTATTGTTAGTTATACTGCCTGTATTGTTAGTTATACTGCCTGTATTTTTAGCAATACTTGCTGTATTGTTAGCAATACTTGCTGCATTGTTGCCGATGCTGCCTGTATTGTTAGTTATACTTGCTGTATTGTTAGCAATACTTGCTGCATTATTGGCTATGCTGGATGCATTAGCTGCAATACTGCCGGCATTAGCATTGATTGAATTCTCATGACGATTAAGTGAATTCTCATGCCTTCCAATACTTGCTGTATTATTTGCGATGCTGGCTGCATTGTTGCCGATGCTGCCTGCATTGTTAGCTATACTTGCTGCATTGTTAGCGATGCTGGCTGTATTGTTAGCGATGCTGGCTGCATTGTTGCCGATGCTGGCTGCATTGTTGCCGATGCTGGCTGCATTGTTAGC
>CAYVVD010000012.1:34861-61138 GCA_964454975.1 uncultured Hyphomicrobiales bacterium
AGTAAAGATATCATTAATTGAGTTCTCCTGGCGTCCGATTGATGCTTCTGTACGTCCGATTGATGCGTCGTGACGGAAAATTGAAAGGAATATGTCAGCAATGCTTGTTTCCTGACGGTTAATCGAATTCTCGTGACGATTAATCGAGTTAGCAAGATTACCTACACTGGATGTAAGTGTATTGATTGAGTTTTCATGCCTGTTAATGCTATTAGTGTTGCGAGCGATGGACATCATGTTGTCCATTGCTTTCTGAGCATTAGCAAGTATTGAGTTTTCATGACGTGCAATCGATGCATCATGACGGAAAATTGAAGAGAAAATATCATTAATTGAATTTTCCTGGCGTCCGATTGATGCTTCTGTACGTCCGATTGATGCATCGTGTCGGAAAATTGAAAAGAATATGTCAGTAATGCTTGTTTCCTGACGGTTAATCGAATTCTCGTGACGATTAATCGAGTTAGCAAGATTACCTACACTGGATGTAAGTGTATTGATTGAGTTTTCATGCCTGTTAATGCTATTAGTGTTGCGAGCGATGGACATCATGTTGTCCATTGCTTTCTGAGCATTAGCAAGTATTGAGTTTTCATGCCTGTTAATGCTGGCTACATTATTAGCAATTGCGGCTGTATTCTGAGTGATTGTATTCTCAAGCCTGAAGATGCTATTAACATTATTATTAATGCTGTTAGTGTTGTTCGTGATGCTGCTAGTGTTGTTTGTGATGCTGTTAGTATTGTTTGTAATCTGAGTCTGCAATGCAGCATCAGCAGCATCAACATAATCCTTCCTTGTCAGGTCGGATGCGTCAACCGGAGCAGAATCACTGCGTGCTGTTCCTGTGAACATTGCAGCAACGCCGTCTGTTCCGCCGTTTGCCTGTAGCGCAAGTCCTGTGCCTGTGTTGTTGATTTCAACGACTGCACCCGGAGTAGCGACGTTATCTGTAAATGTTGACGATGTACCAACAAGTGCACCGAAAATTGTACCTGTTACAGTAAGGTCACCATCAATTTCAACGTCGTCGTTGAAGAGGAGAGGATCACCCGGAGCTGCCGGCGGAGTTATCGAGACATAAGCGCCATCAATATCACCAACAATAATTTCATCAACTGCATAGATTGTGCTTGCAGTCAGTGATGAGTTAACAAGAATGTCACCATAAGTCTTGATTGCCGGTTTGTCAGCGCCACCATCGTTGTTGCGAACAACAAGGGTGAATTCAACAATGTCGCCCGGATCAAGTGTACCAGGTACCCAGCCACCAGGATATGGTGAGTTGTTTTCAACTAACAAGCCGCGGCCAGCTCCACCGATGTTATCTTCGATGAATGCAGTATATCCGCCTGCGGGAGCGTCACGCTCTGCTTCAAGAGCATAGCCTGCAGGGTCTGTGCTGCTTGATACAGCATAGAGTGTCGGGTTTGTGTTTGCAGGGTTAGCAATTTCAAAACGTCCTGCCATGCCTGTCCCTGTGTTAATCATATTCAGGTTGTGATTTGTACCTGTATGAGTAATCTGGAATGCAATGTCAGCGCCATTGTATGTTTCGCTGTAAGGCAGTGTAAGAACATCAGTTGTCCAGAAAGCAGCGCCCAGTCCGTCAGATACTAGGATTGAGCCTGCCGCTTCGGCACCTGAGTTAATTTTAGCATCCGTGACTGAAAGGTCAGCAAGTTTATCAGTTGTTACGGCACCATCAGCAAGTTTAACAGTTGTTACTGCTGCATCAGCAATCTTTGCTGTTGATACAGAAGCGTCAACCAATTCAGCTGTATTAACTGAGTTGTCAGCCATTTTTGCATTTGTTACTGCATCATCTGCAATCTTTGCTGTTGTTACTGCTGCATTGTCGATTTTCGTATTTGTTACTGAAAGGTCCGCAAGGTCAACAGTTGCAACACCGCCATCCTGCAAGTCAGCTGTTCCAACACTACCATCAAGAATCTTGTCTGAGTTAACAGCACCATCAGCAATCTTTGCTGTTGTTACTGCTGCATCAGCAATCTTTGCTGTTGTTACAGAAGCGTCAACCAATTCAGCTGTATTAACTGAGTTGTCAGCCATCTTTGCATTTGTTACTGCATCATCCTGAATCTTTATTGTTGACACAGCATCGTCAGCCAATTTTGCATTTGTTACTGAAAGGTCCGCAAGGTCAACAGTTGCAACACCGCCATCCTGCAAGTCAGCTGTTCCAACACTACCATCAAGAATCTTGTCTGAGTTAACAGCACCATCAGCAATCTTTGCTGTTGTTACTGCTGCATCAGCAATCTTTGCTGTTGTTACAGAAGCGTCAACCAATTCAGCTGTATTAACTGAGTTGTCAGCCATCTTTGCATTTGTTACTGCATCATCCTGGATCTTTGTTGTTGACACAGCATCGTCAGCCAATTTTGCATTTGTTACTGCAAGGTCAACGATTTCAGCTGTATTAACTGAATTGTCAGCCATTTTTGCATTTGTTACAGCATCATCCTGGATCTTTGTTGTTGACACAGCATCGTCAGCCAATTTTGCATTTGTTACTGCAAGGTCAACCAATTCAGCTGTATTAACTGAATTGTCAGCCATCTTTGCATTTGTTACTGCATCATCCTGGATCTTTATTGTTGATACAGCATCGTCAGCCAATTTTGCATTTGTTACTGCAAGGTCAACGATTTCTGCTGTATTAACTGAATTGTCAGCCATTTTTGCATTTGTTACAGCATCATCTGCTAACTTAACAGTTGTTACTGCATCATTATCAATTTTAGCTGTTGTAACAGCAAGATCCATAATCTTAGGAGTAGTAACTGAATTGTCAGCAAGTTCTGCTGTTCCAACCGAACCATCAATAATCTGAGTTGTCCCAACAGAATTCGGGCCCATATCAGCAAGAGCTATTGAACCGTCAAGAATTTCGTCGGAAGCAACTGCGCCGGTAGCGATTTTTGCAGCATTAACTGCATCATCAGCTATCTTAGCTGTTGTAACTGCAGCATCGGCGAGGTTTGCTGTACCTACGAGACCGGTAATCCAGTCAGCGCCGTCGTACATCCAAACTTCATTAATACCAACACCAACTTCATTGAAGCGAAGCGGGTCAGCAGCTGAACCATTACCAACAATAGTAGTGCTGTCAACAGTTACTGTAGCTGAAGGAACTGACCATTGCATTGTGCCAAGGCCATCATTCCATGTAAGTACGTAACCATCTGTACCTGCATTAGCAGAATTATCTGTTTCTAAGTTATTAGGAGTGATAAGTCCTGACTGCCATGTCCTTGTAATGGGATCAAACTGAAGTACAGAATAGACACCATTTGGAACAAAAGCAACGTCATCCCGAATTTTAACCGGAGCGCCAACAGAACCGTCACCTGTAATTGGGTCGAGTGTATGAACTTCTGCAATGCCCCATTCGAATGTGCTGCCAGTCCAAACCGGTGAAACTGAAGTTCCGGTTGGAGGATCTGACCATGTCATCTTTGCCGGGTCATTAGCATCAAAGTTGTAATACAAGAAAGCACCACTGTAATCATTACTGAAAGGTTTAGGATCAAGAGCACCAAGCTCGTTGTAAGCCCTAAGTTCCTGGACAGTAACAGCGTCCTCAATGATTGTCCTTTCGTCAACTGCATCTGTAGCAATGTCTTCGTTGATGATAGTTTCATTTAGGATTTTGTCTGTTGAAACAGCGTCAGGCCCAAGTTTAGCATTGGTAACCTGGAGATCGGCAATGTCTTCAGTAAGAATAGTTTCATTAAGAATTTCATCCGTTGTTACTGCACCTGTAGCAATATCTTCAGCAAGAATTGTTTCCGGGAAGATTTTGTCTGTTGTTACTGCATCCGGACCGATTTTCTCATTAGTAACAGCAAAAGTATCAATGTCTGCTGTCATTACTTCGAAGTCCATAATCTTGTCGGATGTTACAGCATCAGGAGCAATCTTAGGATTAGTAACTGAGAAAGTATCAAGGTCTGAAGTCATTACTTCAAAATCCATGATTTTGTCTGTTGTTACTGCATCCGGACCGATTTTCTCGTTTGTTACCTGTAGGTCAGCGATATCCTCGGTGAGAATTGTTTCGTCGAGAATTTCGTTTGTGGTTACAGCACCTGTAGCAATATCTTCTGCAAGAATAGTTTCATTCATAATCTTGTCAGTAGAAACTGCGCTCGGGCCGATTTTTTCATTTGTAACTGCGAGATTGGCGATTTTGATTGTAGTAACTGCAAGGTCTGCAATTTTAGAAGTTGTGACCGCCTGGTCAAAGATACGGTCGGTCTTAACTGCGCCCACAGCAATCAAAGGATCAGGATAAGTACCTGTAAGGTCGCCACCGGCAGGTCCTGATGGAGGAACTGTAACGTTCGGTGCGAGTTTATCCTGTGTGATAGAACCGGCAGGGATATTGTCAAGAATAGCCTGCGGCCTTATCTGCGGATTAGGATAAGTACCCATTAAATCTCCGCCTGCATCTCCCGTCGGGATAGCCATCACGCCAGGAGCAAGTTTTTCCTGAGTGATTGATGCGTCAGCAACGTCAAGAGCAAAGTCAGCTGTATCCGACCTTGTTGCCTGAAGTGCATAAGGCGATGATGTGAGTGGTGTCCTCTGGTACGGCGTGCCGTTGCCTACAGTAACCTGTAACCAGTACTGCTGGTCAAAAGGCAAGTCCAGGGGAACTTGCGATCCGAGGTAGGCGTTGATATAGCCGTCAACCGGAGTAAGGTCATGGACCTCAACCCAGATTGGCGTTCCGCCAAACTCTGAATCATAGATTTCAAATGTAACCGGGACAGCTCCTGTTAAAGGATCACCATCCTGGTCGAGCAAATTAGCTTGATAATTCACAACCTTTGGCGCTACGGCCACGGCGTCGCTCAGCGGAGCTATCATCAAGCCAATTAAAAGTGCACTGAGAAGAAGTAATTTCTTCATTCTGCAATACTCCTGCAAGTAGTTATACAAAAGATTATTTATAATTAGCTTCATCAAAATTTTTACTTAACGATTACCATTACATTTCTAAGGCTGAATGATTCATAGCCGTCGCCTGCAACACCGGCCGGGCGTACATTGAGTTCATAAAGATATGAACCTGAACCAAGGTCGATTCCATTACCGTCCTTAGCTTCCCACTGTAACTCGTGAGTACCTGTGCCACGGTAACCTTCGTCAATATTTGCAACCCGGTTACCAATCATGTCATAAATAACAATCGAAACCGATGAAGGAATTTCGAGTGTATATTTAATAGTTGTTGCAGAGTTGAAAGGGTTCGGGTAGTTACTGAGCATTGAGTTGTAATCATCACTAATCTTTACATCAGTGATTAAAACAGCATCCGGGACCCAGAAACCCTGCCATAAGTTAATACTTTGGCCACCTGCACCACCCTTGGTCTTCAAATCAACTGCGGTCTGGCCAACTGCGCCCGACATCGTAATGCCACTTGAATTCTTTGCTCCAACCCATCCGCCTCCTCCGATCACTGACTTTTTCAGCTTGGTGTTCTGAGCGAGCGATGCGCTGCTAAGCAATGGCAGAAGTATGCCCACAACAAGTAAGCACTTCATAAGTTTAGTAATCATGCCATTCTCCTTTAATTCCATAGTATATACTAATTAATTACTTGTTTCCCGTTTTTGCATAAATCAATATCCCAAAATCAAACGAAAGATTTTGAGATTCTTAATCCCTTGCAATATTTATGCCAATCTATAATAGTTCAAAAGCCTGATTTCATGCAGAAATCCTTTGCCCCGAAACGATAACGAAAATACGATATTTCCATATAATTATCAAAAAAGAATTCTTCCTGATTTACATTATTCAACCGTATTTCCACTATCCCTTCAATGAGTTTATTTTAAAATAATATTCGCAAGTGTTTACCATTTCAAGCTTAAAACAATTTAATTTGCCGAAAATTAATACAAATTTAATGTTAAATTCACGGTAAAATGCATTCATTAATTAAATATAAAACCACGTACTCTCTTTTTTTGGTTCAGCCAATAGCGTAAATTGAATTGTTGGTTATGCTGCACTTAAAAATAAGATAATTCCTAATAAATTCAAAAATTACTTCGATATGAAAATAATTTCGCTGCTCAATCATTCTGCATCTTTGCTAAAAATCATCCTCAGTTCATATTCTGCGCCTGACAAGGTGGCCGCAAGTTACCTGAAATCAAAGAAATACCTTGGTAGCAACGACCGCAAATTTATATCTGAAACCGTGTTCAGTTGCCTACGCAATAAAACATTGCTTGAGCTTATTTCCAAACCTGCAGGGTTAAATATTTTCAAAGAGCCCGAAATGCTAGTTGCATCCTCAATCATAGGAGCCTTTTGCAATATCATACCAGGTTATCATCCATTGAATATCATTTCAAAATTTGAAAATCCTGAAGATGAATTCGAATTTTTATCCCAAAATTTATCAGTATTCCTGGTTGCAAATCACAGTTACAACATTAATATAAAGAGCATGATACTGAAACATCTCAGTACTACTACTGAGATGTTTTCGGCAAACTCAACTAAAGATAAAGTCATAAATGAAGAATTACTCCAATTTTGTTGCATACCTGCCTGGATATTGGATAGATGGGTAGAAGGGATTACTGCTGATAATTACATGCATGCATTGAATATTGCTTGTTCTTTCAGGGAACCGGCATATTTAAATGTCAGGGTTCAATCTATGCGCAGGGATGAAGCACTTGACTATCTGCAAAACAAAGGCGTTAACTGTGAACCCGGAATTTTCTCTCCTTTTGCAATTATTATAAAGGATAGAATAAACCTGCTCAACCTTGATATTTACAAGAAAGGATTTCTCGAAGTGCAAGATGAAGGAAGCCAACTGATTTCACTGGCGCTTGCGCCTGTAGAAGGCAGTTCTATCCTGGACGCATGCGCCGGAGCCGGTGGAAAATCATTGCATCTCGCTTCGATTACAAACGACAATGTGAAATTAACAGCCTCTGATATAAGTTTCAGCAAACTAAAGGAATTACAGAAAAGAGCAAGAATTGGTGGATTCAAGTCAATTTCGGCTGTGCATATTAAGCCCGGGAAATCACATGATAAACTTGGAGGGCAACTGTTTGATTATGTGCTTGTTGACGCACCCTGCTCAGGCATTGGAACAGCAAGGCGATCGCCAATGATTAAGTGGCGTTTAGATCAGAAGTTATTGAGTAAACTTCAAGCAACCCAGATGCAAATTCTTCAGGAATATTCAGCTTATGTAAAACCGGGTGGGGCGCTTGTGTATTCTACCTGTTCACTCATGCCCGGAGAAAATGAGCATGTTGTGGAAAGTTTTCTTCAGTCTGATTCGTCTTTTAGCCCCGAGCGGGTTTCAGATGCTTTGGAACAATACGGAATTAATATAAAGAGCCTCTACCCCTATTTGACACTGAACCCATATGACCATGGTACAGATGGATTTTTTATATCCAGATTTAAGAAAAATATTAGCACAGGAATTTATTAGTGATTGATTTATCAGGAGTTAAAAATATAATTTTCGATTTTGGCGGCGTACTGTATGATATTGATATGGGCAGTGCAGAAAGGAAATTTTCACAAATTTTAATTCACAGAAATAAAGATGTTAATTTAAGAAACCTTGACTTAGGCTCGGACTTCTTCTCAAAATTTGAAACCGGAGACATTACAGTTTTGGAATTCAGACAGAAAATCAGGGAATTACTGGAAATTGATTTAAATGACGCGTTTATTGACAGTGCATGGAACTCAATTCTCAATAAACTCTTTGCTGATTCTCCAGGATTAATCAAGGAATTCAACAGCTTCTTCAACACTGCTTTGCTCAGCAATACCAATGACTTACACTACGATGCCTTTATAGTAGAGTGTAGGGAATTCCTGAAGCTTTTTGATCATACTTTTTTCTCTCATAAGATTGGATTGAGAAAACCTGACCAAGAAATTTTTGAGCATGTTATTAAAAAAACGGGTTTCATTCCCGGGGAAACCTTATTTTTGGACGATTCTGAAATTAACATTAAGGGAGCAGAATCACTCGGTTTGAATACGATGATTATAAAATCACATGATGAGGTGTCAGATTTGTTACACAGTGTAAAATTATTACACAAATCAGGATTAGGAGGATTACCTTTAACAAAATCTTAACTTATCAAACCTAATACCTTGTTTTGCATAGACTTATATATGTTGATAACTTTTTTTGAAATTAATAATGAATTAACATTATTTACTTACTTGAGTATTGAATCACTATTAATGCGCTTTTTGTCAATTTAATTGCACACTATAAAATGCTTAGCATCTGGGAAGTTCCTTATATCGTTATAGACGTTGAAACAACAGGCTCCGACCCTGTGTTCAATAAGGTAATGGATATAGCCTGTGTCGTAGTTTACGAAGGTGAGATCATACACAAGTATTCTTCACTTGTAAATCCGCACCAGGCAATACCTTCATTTATTGAAAACATGACGGGTATAAACTGGAAGATGACCCAGAAAGCTCCGGAAGCTGATGAAGTATTCCCACATGTAAGCGATTTGCTCAGTCTTCCTAATGCAGTGTTCGTTGCACATAATGTGACATTCGACTGGAGGTTTGTCAAGTTCTCACTTAATTCATGCGGGCTGTCCATACCTGATATACAGCAGTTATGCTCCCTTAAAATCGCCAGGAAGATAATTAATGGCGATACAAAAAAAAACCTGTCTGCTTTGTCAAATTACTTCGATATAAGAATTCAAAACAGACACAGGGCTTTGGGCGATGCTGAAGCAACAGCAAAAATCCTTATTAAGCTCATTGATATAGTGGTTAATAACCACCATATCAATACCCTCGATGAATTTCTAAATCTTCAGCAAAAATCCATTAAGTTTTATAATCCTTCAATTCATGCGAGAAAAAGGCTTAAGGAGAAAATGGATATTTTGCCTGAAACACCCGGCGTATTTTATTTGAAAGACAACAACGGCAAAATTATTTATACTAATAATGAAGACAATCTTAAACAAGGCCTTGAAAAGTTGTTTTCAGGCAGGATGCTTTCCAAAAAAATGTCGGGAATCATAAAGTCTGTTAGCGATTTGGAATGGAAAGTGTATTCAAACCGCCTTGAAGCTGAAATCGAATGTAATTCTAAATATAACAATGCAACATTATTCAATAATTCAAATTCATCAAGACCGGTAAGTTATTTAAACTTCAATGACAAAACACGAGATTTAAGCCTGTCACAGACACCGGCAAATGGAATCATAACACCATACGGGCCATTCCCGGGAACTTTTTTCAGTCAAAACCTTGCTAAAGTACTTTCTGATGAATTAGATATAAACACGGATTTTGACGATTTTCGAAACAGTGAAATTCCATTAATATTAAATGGACATTCATTAAATAATGGGCTGCATTTAACCGATAAAATTAATTCGCTGACTTCAGACTATTCAGATGGAATTAAAGAACTGGTCCTGAAAAGAGTCAACTCCTTGCTCGAACATATCTACAGCAACAAGAAGCCTGAATCGTATTTTCTTGATTTAATTGTTGTTACTCCTGAGAACAATAGGGAAAAGACAGTCGAAGTAATTTTTATTAAGGGAAGCAATTTTGCCGGTAGTGAAATTATTGGCAAGAAAGCTCCACTTGATGATTTATTTACATTAGTAGATTCAATTTATACCAACCTCAGGGTTAATAATACGCCGGAATTCCGGAAAACCGAAATTATCCTCGATTGGATAGTCAGAAACAGGGAGCACATCTTCCTTGTTATCCCTTCACAATACAACACTGAAGAAACGCACCAACAGCTTAAACAACACATCAGATATACTGCTTTTTAAACTGAAATTAAATAAAATAAACAAGAAACAATCGATTTAGCAAATCGTATTTGGATTAAACTGTTTAACTATTTAAGAATCTTGGAAAATGAAACTAAACTTTATTCCGGCAGCCTTGCTCTTCATTTTAATGCCGGTTTTATTAAAAGCGAACCCTGAACCTCCTCCACCACTTGCTAATACTACAACACTCAGTGGTTTTGTTCGCGACTCAATCAGCAAGGAAACATTAATCGGAGCAACTATTTATATAGCCGATACAAAACTTGGGGCTTACACCAACAAGTCCGGCTTTTTCTCCATCTCCGGAATTACTCCGGGTAAACGCAAAGTTGCCATTTCCTCAATTGGCTACAACAAAAAAATCATTGAGCTAGATTTTAAGGCAAACCAGTCCTTTAGGTATGATTTCGAAATGAATGAATCAGAACTGATGTCTGAGCAGGTCAATATCGAAGCTGAACGCGAAGCAGATAAGCGCCAGATTACAATTAGCAGAGTTAATATCCCTATTGAGCAGATTAAGGAAATCAGAATTGGCGGGGAAGCTGACGTCTTCCGGTCGCTACAGTATTTACCTGGCATCCTTACTTCGTCACAAATCTCGAGCGGTTTGTATATACGCGGAGGCTCTCCCGACCAGAACCTGGTATTACTGGATGGTTCGACTGTATATAACCCAACTCACTTGTTTGGCTTTATTTCGACATTCAACTCAGATGCCATAAAGGATGTTGAACTTATCAAAGGCGGATTTCCGGCGGAGTATGGTGGAAGACTGTCTTCAGTTTTAAATATTACGCAAAAAGACGGCAACCGTGACCATATTGAGGGAATTGGAGCAATAGGAATGATATCTTCCAAGCTTGCTCTTGAGGGCCCACTGGGCAATGGTTCATGGTTTATTAGTGGTCGAAGAACGTATTTTGAATTAATCAAAGGCCTGATTGAAGAAGATCCTGTTAATCCTATACCTGATTTTAATTTTTACGATATTAACGCAAAGATCACCCAGGATTGGGGCGACAACGATAAATTTTACGCCAGTGGATTTTTAAGCAAAGACAACCTCGATTTTGAGTCATTTGGAACAAATTTTGGCCTTGAAGTTGGCAATTCGCTCGGCTCTCTGCGTTGGACACATATTTTTGGCGACAATCTGTTTTCTAACTTTAATTTCAGCTACAGCAAATACTTTAATAATTTCAAGGGCGACCAGTCCGGATACGAGTTCCTGATTGAAAACTCGATTACTGATTATGCAATCAAGAATACATATGAATGGTTCACATCAGAAGAAATTACGAGCAAGTTTGGGTTTGAAATGTCTTCGTACACCTTTGATTATCTTCAAAACTTTACCGGTGATACTGATTCAACTTCAGAAGGAGCACAGGGAGCAGAGCTTAACTTTACAATTAAAGATTATAATTACAGTATATTCGCACAAACAAATTACAATTTCATCGAACCCGCTTCCCTTCAAGCCGGCATAAGGGCTAACTACTGGGAAGAAAGCGATATATTCACACTTGCACCCAGAATTGCCCTGAGGTATGAATTTATGCCCAATATGGCAATTAAAGCAGCCTGGGGGATGTACTTCCAAAACCTGAGGCTTGCTACACAACCCGACTTTTCCTTCTTTGATACCTGGCTGCCCACTGATTCCACATTACCGGAAAGCAGGTCAATTCACTACATCGTAAGCTTTGAAACAATGCCCATAGCAGGGTACGATTTAAATTTTGACGTTTATTACAAAACGCTTAAGAATATCAATGAACTAAAAAGAACAGCACTGGAAGGGGAAAATGTTGACGACGTATTTTTCATCGGCGAAGGTGAATCCTACGGCATTGAATTATTCGTTCAGAAAAAGATTGGAAAATTCACGGGGTGGTTTGGTTACGCACTGGGCTGGATAAATGCCCGGTTCGACAGTGTTAACCAGGGCAGGGAATTCCGTCCTAAATATGACAGGCGCCATGATTTCAAGTTTGTCGGACAATATGAGATAAATGAAAACTGGAGTGTTGGAGCTAATTTTACATTTCAGTCCGGCCAGTCTTATACAGGTGCAACCTCATCTTTCTGGTCCAGGTTGCCTGATATGAATTTTGGCAGAGGCAAGATAATCCCTTCTCAGAGGTATGGTTTGAGGCTGCCCCCCTCCCACCAGCTAAATGTTAATGCTTCATACTATTTCAAAACATTTGGCCTGGATTCAAGGGTTATACTTGATATTTACAACGTTTACAACAGACGTGATATCTGGTTTAGATTCTACGATACCAGTACAGAAGAAATAAAGGTTGAAGACATAAGGCTTTTACCAATAATTCCAACATTTACTTATGAAATAAAATTTTAGGTAGTAAAATGAGTAAAATTAAATATTTGTCAATCGCATTATTATTGCTATTTCTTGCCCAGGCATGTGAAGACCCCGTCCCAACAGATTACATCCCGAGGAATATAGTTCAGGGAATATTGATAGTTGACGACCCGATTACTAACATAATTGTTATGAAATCCCAGTCAATACAAGACTCGTTCGATTTTAACAACAGTCTTATTAGGGATGCTGAAGTCATTATCAGGGGCGACAACAGCGAGTTCATACTGGTTAGCGAGCAATCCGGCTCAAAGGGTTATTACCTTGAAGATACAACATACAAAGTAAAACCCAATACAACATACAAGCTTGAAATAATATTGAACGATGGTACAGTAATAACTGGAAAGACTACAACTCCGGAACGGTTTGATTGGAGATTAAAGACACCACATCCGATACAATTCCCATTAGATACAATTAAACTACCCGCAACCGATTCTATTGCCTGGACAGTTTCGCCGGGTACGGAATTTTACCTGATAGATGTTCGCTGCCTGGATACACTCAATTATGGGCAATACCTTGACCCCAAAACCGAAGAATTGAACAGGAGAATATATAAACCATGGAGGGACGATGACAATTACTTTGAGCATTCTGAATGGGCGCTTATTCCGAATACTAAAACTTCTGTTGTATGGAATATATTTAAATGGTATGGTCGGCACCATGTGAATGTTTATGCACCTGATTATAATTTTCTTGAATGGTGGCTACAGCATTTTGCATCGAGAGAACAAAATGACCTGTTAAACAGTATTGAAAATGGAATTGGAGTTTTTGGTTCTGCTGCAATAATCAGGGACACAACTTTCCTGCTAAAGAACCAGCCGTAGATAATATATTGAACATTAGTCAAGTGTTATACTGACCTTAGGCTAAGTATGACACTTTTTTATTCCATTAATCACTCCAATTTTTTAATTTCCTTGTTTTTCTAAGTACCGGAACCGAAAATGAGATTTGACAGAGAGAATATAAAGAGTGTTGACCACTCGAATATGTATGAAGTATTGAAATATTTTCCAAAGCAGGTTGAAGAAGCAAATGAAATTGGCAATTCTATTATAATAAATGAAAAAACACCTGAAGAGATATTGATTCTAGGCATGGGTGGTTCGGCCATAGGAGGCGACATGGTTCGTTCTTATACATCCCAACTGAAAGAATCGTCAAAACTGAAAATATTCATCAACAGGGATTATAGTATCCCCGAATGGGTTGGCCAGAATACATTAGTTATCGGGAGTTCATACTCCGGCGGAACAGAAGAGACGCTAACAAGTTTTGAGAAAGCTGCAACACGGACTAAGCGATTATTTGCCATAACAACCGGAGGTAAACTTGAATCTCTGGCCAATGAGAAGGACGCACCTGTTATTAATATTCCTTCAGGTTTGATGCCAAGGTGCGCTCTTGGGTATTCCTTTTTCACAATTCTTGGCTTAGTGAGCAACTTTTATTCTGAAAATGATAAACAAGCAACAAAGGACTCAATTAGAAATACAATAGTAGAATTAAAATCAAAAGCTTCGGAATACTCCAATCTTAATGGCAACTTAGCCATTGATTTTGCATCTAAATTGGTAAACAAAATACCATTAATATACAGCGCTTCATCTTTAGACACAGTAAACTTACGTTGGCGCTGCCAGGTGCATGAAAATGCCAAAGCTCCTTCCTTTGGGAACATACTGCCTGAGATGAATCACAATGAAATAAACGGCCTGGACTATCCCGGCTATCTCAAAGAAAAACTCGCTTTCCTGATTCTTGATGACACCGGTAATCATCCGAAAATCAAAGCACGAATTGAAGCTATACACCGTATATTCAATGAAAAGGGCTTTGAATCGTTTATAATAGCAGGGAATGGCACAGACTTTTTAACGAGGATGTTTAGCCTGGTTTCCCTGGGAGACTGGGTTTCATATTACCTTGCAATATTATATGGTACCGACCCTACACCCATCCCTGTAATATCGAGGCTAAAGGATTTACTCTCAAAAAGTTAAGCCTACAGAAATTTTGGAAATTATACCAGGTTTCCTTAATTTTGTAGTCCCTGATATCACGTTCTTTATAAATAATTGAGAGAGAACATGGCCGGAAGAAAAAGATCCAGAAGAGCAAAATACATAACATTGTATTCTCCTTTTCTGATGAAAGAGACAAAGCACGAACTCATTGGCGAACCAATTGAAACAGACAACGGCAAGCAACAATGGGCGAGATGCACTAGAAGCAGGCATTCTCAACTGATAAATCTCGATGCTATTGAGGCTGAAGCCGACAGGTCAAAAGCGGTAATTCACATTTCTCGTGAAGATGCACGCAAATACAGCCCAAAAGACAAGTACACAATCGGCGATATTATATTCCACAAAGTTTGGGATGATGTTGGCATAGTACGTGCTAAAGAGGTTACAAGTAACGGGGGTAATTCCATAATCGTTCAGTTCGAAAAGAACAACGAAAAGAGATTGATTGAAGATTTAATATAATAATATTTTATGGAGGGATTTTAGTGATAGGTGTAACGCTACAAGCTAACGAAAACATTGACCGCGCATTAAGACGTTTTAAAAAGAAATACGAGCGCAGTGGTGTTTTACGTGAATACAAAAAAAGGACAGCATACATGAAACCGTCTGTTGAAAAAAGGCTCGCAAGGATGAAAGCTGCACGCAGGCAACACAAATCGATTATGGAACAGGATTAAACCCTTAAGACGTTTTGAAAAAGCCCCGTTAAATAACGGGGCTTTTTTTTATGCATTTCAACGTTTTTTATTATTTTACATCTTTATCTTTTAAACCCCTTTCAAAATGGACAGAAGAAGTTTCCTCGCTTTCTCAACCTTAGCCCCTGCATTTTTAATTAATGCCTGCAAAGATGCGGCAGAAATTAAAACACCGGGCGATGGAGTCAAAGGATTTCCGATAATCGATGTTTCAGGAAATTATTATGATATCGGATACCAAATAGCATCTAATTTTAAAGAAAACATCCTGGCTGTACTCGAGCAACAAAAGGAATGGGCTGATAACCTGAAAGCAATTATTGCTACCGGAGAAGGCAGGCTGTATTCAAACAAACTTCTTGAAGCAACTAAAGCCCGCTTCCCCGAATATGTTGAAGAAATTCGCGGAATGGCCGAGGGATGTGGCCTCGAGTTCGATTTTATGTGGGCTATGAGTATAAAATCTGAGTTAAAAGTATTTGAAATGGAGAATCCGGGTTGCTCCACTGTTTACTACAAAGACAATGAAAGGAACTGGCTGTTCCATAATGAAGACGGCGACATGGCTTATGGTGGACAGATGTTTCTTGCCAGGGTTGCCCCTCCTACGGGTGTAAATTTCATCACTCTCGTTTACCCCGGCTTGATAATGGGTGTTGGTCCATCTTTCAATGAAGCAGGGATTGTTCAAACCACAAATTATATAGGTACAACAAAGTCATTTCCGGGGATCCCCCGTTATTTTATTGGAAGAGCTATACTTGAGTCAGAAAACCTTTTTGAGGCAATTCAATTAGCAACCACAAAATCCAGGGCGTTCCCATGGCATCACAACCTTGCTTCAATGAAAGAGAAAAAATACGTTTCAGTCGAAACATTGCCAAATGGAAAAGTGGGGATTCAAGTGCCTGATAAAATGCCTTATATTCACACAAATCATCTTATAATTGGCAATACTTCCGATTACGAATTTGAGGATGTGCAATACAAACAGGTGTCATCGGTAAGCAGGTATATGGCATTGTTGAAGGAAGGAATGACTCAAGATAAATCAATCATCAATCCAAACACAGTGTTAAAGGCGCTTAGCTCAAGGGAAAATGCACCGTATTCACCTTGCAGGATTCCCGAAGGGAACGTTAGAGGTATGACACTGGGAACCGCATGGTTTGACATTGAAAATCAGAAGGCCAGGTATTATGCAGGAACACCCGATAATTCTGTTCAAAATGATATTTTTGACGAATACAGCTTTTAGGCTTTGATTTTGTTGAGATTATTTACATTGTTTACTTATTTTAGATTATAATATGGGAACTTCAGAGAGAAGAGAAAGAGAAAAGTCCGAACTCAGGGATAAAATCCTTAAAGCTGCCTCTGACATTTTATTCAATCAGGGTTTTGACAGCCTTTCAATAAGGAATATTGCCAGTGAGATTGAATATTCGCCGAGAACTATTTACCTTTATTACGAAGATAAAAATCATCTCCTTGAGGAAGTAATCGATGAGGGATTTAATCACACTGTAAGGTCAATAAACAGAATACCGAAAGACAAGCGTGATACCGGAAAAGAGTATCTTGCTTTGATTGCTGAGTCTTACGTCAAATCTGCTATCAATAATATGTCACATTTCCGCGCATATCTGCATTTAATAAATTCAGGAAACTATTTCAAACCCGGTCCGAACCAGAGATTTATTAATCAAAAAATAGCTGATTCGATAGGTTTAATAAGGGCTGACTTTAAAAAGTCTCCGGCAAGCCTTATAAATATGGCTTTAGTTATTATTTCTTCTTTGCGTGGCTTGGTAACAGGATTAATGATGCTCGATGGCATAGACCAGAAACGTGCTATTGAACAAACACGAATATTCTCGAATATTATAATAAACGGTTTGGAAATATACTGACACAGTTAGCATGATTAAATGGTTATTGGCTGCTGCTTCGATATTAATTTTATCATGTGGCAGCGTTAAGGAGCAACGCTCAGATGTAAAAATCGAAGATTATAAACAACCGGCATCAAACCCGGTTTCGATTTATGATACTCTGCCTTCTAAATTTATATCACCTTTTAGTGTAAATATTGATAATTATAGTCTTGGCCCGATAAAAAAGTCTGTTGAGGTCAATATCAAAAACACCGAAGATTACCGTAAGCTCGAATTACAGCTAATTGATACGAGAGGTGATGACAAACCTGTGTTATTACTGCATTACGCAGGAAAGAAAAGAACAGATGCTTATTTCACTCCAGGGCTAACAATAGACAGAGACTTGTACAAAGGGTTATTCGGCGATGCTGTTTTCAGCACAATGGATATTGCTCATAAAATAAACACAGACAATGGCTTAAAAGCAGAGATGAAGTCAGTTGATAAATATGGGAATGATGTATTTTTTAGAATCACAGAAAATCCGGATACAATAATTCAATTTTCCGAATACCAATTACCTTTAAGCAACATTGTTAAACCTATGTTTCTGCCGGTAATATTACATCCCAGGCGCAATAATGTTTCTGTAGCTAACACCAGTATTGAAATCAGGACTAAGCGACAGAACAGAGAACCGTTGGTTTTGGGTATTCCCGAGGATGAAGTCCTGTTTTATGACATTCAATATTCTGAGAAACCGGCTTATTTTTATTTAAATAAAAATTATTCCGGTATTGTAGCACCTTTGGCCTTCAAGGGTTCTGCTAAACCATACCTTAACGATGTTGAATTTATTCTCGACAAAGAAAACGGCTATCCAGAGATTGTATCAATCAAATCAAAATCGAATGGCAGCACCCTCAATATCGATTTTTCTCCAGCATTTCCTGATGTTACTTCTCTTAAGGATGGAATAGCACTCGAAGGCAAATTTGCAATACATCCTGACGGTCGGTTTTTAATTGCCGGAGGTGATTACACTGTTAAGAACAATAACGGAATTGTTGAAATCGAGCTCATACCTTTGGAAACCATGACTGACACTTATAATTCCCTGTTGTCACAATTTCGCTGGAAGGGAATTGTAACAAAGGTAGGCAGGGAATATAAGCTGGAATCCGCCTGGTATTTTGAAGATTAGTGAAAATCAATTATTCATGGGAAATCCTCAATAATAACAATTGCAGTATTTCCTGCTTATTGTACAAACCGGTGGAAACCTTGTAATGTTGTTCTTTGTTACACTTCAGCTTCCGACTCCACAAAATACGTGGTAGTTTTGCGCTCGGTATGATACAGTAGTATCAGTCCTCCAGGGTTGATAAGTTACCCGGATCCAATCCTAACTCTTTTGCTTTTAATACACGCCGCATTATTTTTCCACTGCGTGTTTTAGGAAGTGAATCCACGAAATTGATTTTTTCCGGTTGAGCTATCGGGCCTACCTCGTGCCGAACATGCTTTCTCAATTCCTCTGCAAGCTCCTGGTTACCATCATAGCCTTTTGTAAGAATAACATAAACATGTATTGCATTGCCCTTTACATCGTGTGGCAGCCCTATTGCAGCCGCTTCTGCGACAGCATAGTGACTTACAAGGGCACTTTCGATTTCAGCAGTACCAAGCCTGTAGCCGGACACTTTTATAACATCATCTACTCTGCCGATAACCCAGTAGTAACCGTCTTCATCCCGCCTGGCGCTGTCTCCGGTAAGATACATCCCGGGGTACTTACTCCAGTATTGCTCAACATACCTTTCGGGATCGTTATAAATAGTCCTTATCATCGAAGGCCATGGCGTTTTAATCACCAGGAATCCTTCTTCATTATCTTTTACCGGGTTGCCTTCCTCATTAAGTATATCCATTTCGATCCCGGGGAAAGGTTTTGTACCCGAACCGGGTTTCAATGGCATTGCAGGTGTAGGTGTAATAATGAACATACCGGTCTCCGTCTGCCACCATGTATCCATAATAGGGCACTTTCCATTTCCCACAACACGGTGATACCATTTCCAGGCTTCGGGATTAATTGGCTCGCCAACTGAACCGAGAAGCCTGAGAGATGATAAATCATGCCTTGTTACCCATGAATCGCCAAAACGCATGAGGCCGCGAATCGCCGTTGGCGCAGTGTATAGAATGTTGATGCCATACTTCTCAATCATCTGCCACCATCGGTTGGGATAAGGGTAATTGGGAGCGCCTTCGTAAAGGAAGCTTGTTGCGCCATTCAATAATGGCCCATAAACAATGTAACTGTGTCCAGTAATCCAGCCGGGGTCTGCAGCGCACCAGTAACGGTCATCTTCATTTATATCAAAGACATACTTCAATGTTGTATAAGTCCCAACCATATAACCACCGTGAGTATGTAGAATAGCTTTGGGCTTTCCTGTAGTACCCGATGTATATAATATAAACAACGAATCTTCAGCATCCATAACAAGCGCTTCACTCTGCCTGTTGGCAATCGGCAGGTCCATAAGTTCGTGGAGCCACATATCCCTTCCGGTCTGCATGCTTACTTCCTCTCCTGTTCTTCTGATTACAAGCACATGTTCGACCATACCTGCACGCTGGATGGCCTCGTCTGCAATTGCCTTTAGCGGGACTATTTTTCCACGCTGGTAAGCGCCATCCTGGGTTATTACAACTTTTGATTTGCTATCCTCTATTCTTTCATGAAGGGCCTCTACCGAGAATCCTCCATAAACAACCGAATGAACTGCCCCAACCCTGGCGCAGGCAAGCATAGCGATTATTGTTTCCGGAATTCTGCCCATATATATTGTGACCCTGTCACCTTTTTGCACTCCCAAACTGAGAAGCACATTTGCAAATTTGCATGTATCACGGTGGAGCGCATAATAGGACATTGAGCGGAATTCTCCTTTCTCCCCTTCCCATATAAATGCCAGTTTGTTCCTGCGGGGTGTTGTTACGTGAACATCGAGACAATTATAAGCGATATTTGTCTGTGCACCGGTAAACCATTTATAAAATGGCTTATTTGAGTCATCAATCACATTGTCCCATTTTTTAAACCAGTGCAGGTTTTCGGCCTCGGCAGCCCAAAAACCTGTATAGTCTTCCTTCGCCTTTTTATCTGCAACTTCCCTGTCTTTAAGATTAGCATTTATTACAATATCATCCGAAGGATAATATACTTCACCATGTAATTTATTTTCAGTCATTAATTCTCCAATAATTAATATTTATTAATTATATAAATTAATGAATATCAATAGATATACAATAGTCCATTGTTATTATTTCATCCAGTTTGATTAATAATAGGGTTTTTAAATCTGTTTAATGGCGATTAATTGAAAAAATAGCCATTACTTATTATTGACTGTACTAAAAAATGAATTTATATTTGTTCCCATTACTTTGTTATTTAGCCTAATCATTTATTAAGGCAGTGGTTTGAAAATATGGAATTATTTTGAGTACACAATGGCAATATATAGATATAAAATAATGCTTGTATTGATTGGTATTGCATTGCTTCCTGGCTGCCAGAGCGAAACAAATTATGGCGATCAAAAAGAAGACAGTAATAAAAACAGGAAATTGGGTGTCTTACTTGTCAGCCATGGTTCACATTCTGAAAAATGGCGGGAAATGCTCTTTGACGTAGAAGATTCAGTTCGCAGCTCTGTCCTTGCAAACCAACATATAGACGGAATTAAATCAGCCTATATGGAATATAACGAGCCTATGATTGCCACCCGGATGAAAGAATTCGATGCGGAAGGATACACAGATGTTATAGTTATTCCTATGTTCCTTACAGTAAGCGGCCATACCTTCGACGATATTTCTGTAATACTTGGTCTGACTGATGACAAGGCAAAAGCAGATGAACTTAAACTTGAGGGAATATTTACTTACAAAGCAAGAGTAAATACTGTCGTCACTCCATTACTTGATTTCCCCGGAGTTTTGAGGAACAATGTAGTCCGCAGGGTAGAAAATCTTTCTGATAATCCTGATGAAGAGGGGCTGGTTCTTGTTGCTTACGGAGACAAGACTTATAATAAGGAGTGGACAGCTCTGCTCGCAGATATAGCCGATGTCGTTGAGAAAAGAGTTGGAATCAACAAATACGAGTATAGCTGGTGTGGGCATATTGTTTCCTATGACACCAAGCCAACAACCGATGCAATTGAAAATATTTTAAAAGAAAAGAATATAGCTATTACAATACCTGTTCTTGTAGCATTCGATGAGATGTTCCAAGTTGATATTATCGGTGGTGCAATCAAAAAAGTAAAGGGGGAAAAAGAAAGAGTTAAATATGTACCTGATGCCATACTGCCTGATCAAAACATCCAGCAATGGGTTATTGATATTTCGGTAAAGACAGCAAACGAAATAATTAGCGAGGAAGCAGGATACAATGAAGTGGCGAAAGCTAAATAATATACTGCACAGGGACATAGGTTATTTTTTCACATTCATGGTGCTTATTTATGCATTATCAGGAATAGCAGTAAATCATGCTGAATCCTGGAATCCGAATTTTGTAATTGATAAGCAGGAAGTTAAACTGAATTTCCCTTCAAAAATGGAAAAAATAAACAGGCAAATAATCGACCGTGAGCTCGAAAAAATCGGTGAAAAGGACAACTACAAAGTACATGATTTCCCGTCCAAAAATAAAATTAAAATTTATTTCGAGGATGGTTCGTTACTATACAGAATCGATGAAGGGGTTGGCGATTATGAAAAAGTTAACCGCAGGGTATTGTTCTATGAAATAAACCTTCTGCATTTTGATCCGGGGGGATTATGGACATTTTTCTCAGATATTTTTTGCATTTCTCTGATTATAATGTCAGTGACCGGTTTGTTTGTTATTAAAGGTAAAAATGGTCTTAGTGGGCGTGGAAAATGGATAATAACAGCAGGGCTTATTCTGACGGTCCTGTTTGCAATGAATTATGTTTAGTTTATTAATTTTCTAAGGTGTATATATGTACAAACTTTACTCAATAATAGTTGTTTTGATAATGATTTCCTGTTTGGAAGCATTGGCAGAAACAAAAGGAACCTCACTCGGGGCGCAATATGCCAACAATGTGTGGTACAGCTTCGAAGACGGTGTTGTGAAAGAAGAGCCTAAGGACAACTGGGACATCGCCTTCCAGGATGGCCAGAACGGCGGAATTATGATTAATGGACAGAAAGGCATTCAGTTATTTCACGTTCCCGGTTCAACCGAGCTGAATTTTGGTGAAACCATTGACACAAGTGGAATGTCCGAAAATTGGAACAGGTGGATTAACTCCGATGAGAAATGGGGTGTTGGTGCATTCAACCTCGGGCTTGACGGATTTGAATCAGGTGGTGAATTTGGGTGGGGTTATTATGATTTCAACTCGCACTCAATACTGGGCGAAACAGTTTTCGTGATTGTTCTGAAAGATGGAAGCACCTGGCAAGTTTTGGTTGAATCGCTAATAAGTGGTGTTTATACTGTGAAAATGGCAAACCTGGACGGTAACAACGAAACTACTTTTACCATTAACAAAAATGATTATGAAAAAAGGAACTACATATATTATTCGATTGAGAATCAGCAGGTAGTTGACCGGGAGCCAATGCATACAGAATGGGACTTGCTATTCTGTAAGTATGAAATTTTGCTCGAGTTCCAACCCGGTGTTTCAATTCCATACCCTGTTACGGGCGTTAAAAGCGGAGTGGGGCTAAGAGTTGCAGAACTGAATGACGTTGACACGGAAAATGTAAATACTCCTAAGCTGAACGACATAAATTATTCATCAACCATTACAACAATCGGTTCAGACTGGAAGAATTTTAACCTGGATGATGGAATATATGAGATTGTTGAAAACAGGGTATATTTTGCTTCAAAGGCAACAGTCGATGATCCTCATCATGGGCTTTACAAGCTGGTCTTTACGGAATTTGAAGGCAGTTCAACCGGCAATATTGCATTTGAGCAGGAAGATTTAACAGGTACGTCAGTTTCTGATGATGAACATATGGTTGGCAAATTTGCATTGTATCCGAATGTAATTAACCGTGGAGAAGGTTTCACTGCAATTTTTGATGCTTTTGTATTGAATAATTCAAACATCGAAATAAGCATTGTAGATACAAATGGCGAAACTATTTATTCCGGTTTTGAAAATGGGATTGAAGTTGGCATCAACCAGGTCTATTTGCAGCCGGAAAACTTAACGGGAGGATTGTATTTTGTTGTAATCAATAATGGTCAATCAACCTCCGTTAACAAGTTAATAGTAAAATAAAAGTTTTGTAAAGTGATTTTGAGGCTGTTTACGGTAGTGCTTACCGAAGCAGCCTCTTTTAAAAAATTCTAAAATTGAATACTTCTAAGCACATATTTTTGAAAACTTTCCTAATACTTGCCTGCCTGCAAATTCTCAATTGCAAATCGGCAAGTATTAAAATTCTTGATAATGAAAACGGTGTTGCACTTGCAAATGCCAGCGTATCATTTGAATGTATTTCAGACGATTGCCCTGAGAAAATAAAACACTTGATGACAAATAAACTTGGATTTGTACATTTTCCAGGCACAGGAGAATATAAGGTAACAGTCCGTTTTGTTGGGTATGAGCTCTTTGTTCAAGAGTTTCAGTCATCAAATGATACTACAATCAGCTTAATTCCAAAACCAGTACAGTTTGACGAGATTGTCAGCACAGGGCAGTATATTCCGCAAAGCTCGCAGAAATCAATTTTTCCGGTTGAAGTAATTAACAACGAGACAGTTGAGGCTCATGGCGCAAACAACCTACGCGAGTTGTTAATAACACAGAACAATATCAGTATCGAGCAGGATAATATACTTGGTTCTGCAATTAACATTAACGGTGTAACCGGAAGAAACGTGAAGATACTTGTTGACGGTGTGCCTGTTATCGGGCGGCTGAACGGGAATATTGATATCAGCCAGGTAACAATGGCTAATGTTAAGCAAGTTGAAATTGTAAAAGGCCCTATGTCTGTCATGTACGGAACGGATGCATTGGGAGGCGTTATAAACATAATTACTAATGATGCCTCATCTGAAAAGATAAACTTCACTTCCAATACATATATTGAATCTGTCGGGCAATATAATGTTGACGGGCAATTGAACCTGAGCCGTGATAATATTGGATTATTTTTAAACGGTGGAAGGAACCTGTTCCAGGGTTACGACCAAACAGAAGAGACCCGTTTCAGGCAATGGAAACCAAAGGAACAGTTATTTGGTGGGCTCAAAGCAATATATGCACTTGAAAATCACAGTATCAGGTATTCAGGTGATGTATTCCATGAGTTTATTTTGAACAGGGGCCAGCCCCGGGGGTACTTCGGTGATTATTCTTTTGATGATAAATACAAGACACTTCGCTTAATAAACTCGCTTGATTTTAACGGGAATGTTGGTGATGGAAAATATTATGAAGTTACAGCCTCATACTCCAATTACCGCAGACAAAAGAACAAGTTCTATAAAGACCTGACAGATTTAAGCGAGTCTCTCACATCTGAAGAAGGTTCCCAGGATACATCATTTTATAACAGCTTCCTCCTGAGGGCAACATTCAGCAATGATAAATTTGCTTCGAACATTAGCTACCAATGGGGTTTTGAAATGAACCTCAACGAAGCTGAAAGCAATAAAATAGCCGAAAAGAACAAACACCTTGGGGATTACGGCCTTTACCTCAGCATGCAGTATGAACCATGGGATGGTTTTGCAATCCAGCCTGCAGCGAGGGCAATGTACAACACAATATATGACGCACCAATCACACCTTCGCTGCATTTGCTTTATGGCATATTCGATTTCCTCGTTGCACGCGCGTCCTATGCACGTGGATTCAGGGCGCCCGGCTTGCAGGAACTATATTTCAACTTTGTGGACATTAACCACGACCTGAAGGGAAATGAAAATCTAAAGGCCGAAAGGTCGCATAACTTTAATTTCTCGCTCGCATATACAGAAAGCAGCAATGAACACCACTTCAAACTCGAGCCGGCTTTCTTTTATAATGAAATAACAGACTTAATTACCCTATCCCAGGTTGCGGGCATAACTTATAACTACATAAATATTGGCGATTACAGTTCAATAGGCGGAAACCTCAAACTCGATTACGTAACAAGCGCATTATATGCTAATCTTGGAGTGGCATATATAGGCAGGCAAAACCAGGATTATGTTGAACGTAATGTTTCGCAGTATTCATTTTCACCCGAACTCTCTGTAAACATCACCTATAAAATGGAATTTATAGACACTTATTTAGATGCTTTCTATAAGCTCACTGGTACGAACAAAGGCTATACACAGGCAGAGAATGAGGAAGGCGAAACCGAAATAAGAGAATATGAAATCGAATCATACAATATGCTTAATTTGAGTTTGCGAAAGGAGCTCTTTGACAAAATGCTAACCCTCCATGCCGGTATTAAGAACCTGTTTGATGTAAATGATTTGAAATCGTCAATTGTGGGACTGACTTCAGGCGCTCACACAGCCAGTAATTTCCCTGTTGCGTGGGGCAGGTCATTATTTATAAACGCTAAATTCAACCTGAATTGAAAAGAATATTTAACATATCGCCAGCCATTATATTCCTGATGATTACCGCCTGTATCCCAGAAGAATCACCTGTCAATGTTCAGAGCAACACCGATGCTATAATAAAGACCATAACTATGGGTTCGGATTACAGGCAACAGATCTTCTTCGACCTTGACAACAATCAAATAGCATCAAGTAATGATTACATTGAATGGGATTTAGGCTTTGCAGATACCGATGACGACTATCACATAATTATAAATTTTGCGAAAACCAGTGGAGTCTATGACTTGGGGC
This sequence comes from uncultured Hyphomicrobiales bacterium, assembly GCA_964454975.1. Lineage (GTDB taxonomy): Bacteria > Bacteroidota > Ignavibacteria > Kapaibacteriales > UBA2268 > CAYVVD01. The sequence goes on from CAYVVD010000012.1 coordinate 60,708, forward strand.
CTTTAAACTTTGATGAAGTATCACAAGCTGATACAATAGGCTTGACAGAGGATGACAGGAAAAAAGACTATCCCTCCGGAAACAAAGATTCGACTGCATTTGGTAAATGGTGGTCTGAAGAAAAAGGAAAGATTATTTCTATGGGTCACGTATATCTCGTTGACAAGGGGGGCTTATCGAGAAACAACCGGTTCGGCGTCATCAAGATGCAGATTCTTGCTTATGAGAATGGAGCTTATAAATTAAAATATGCCGAACTAAATGGCGAAAATGAATCATTAATTGAAATACCAAAGCTGGATTTATATAACTTCAGATACATCAATCTCGATTATCCCGGTGCAATTGCAGATATCGAACCTCCCCGCGACCAGTGGGACATTTTATTTACAAAATTTACCGAATATCTTGAGGCGGAAAAAGGCGAGTTC
>CAYVVD010000012.1:61148-93535 GCA_964454975.1 uncultured Hyphomicrobiales bacterium
CGAGTTCCTTTGGTATAGTGTAACAAGTGCAATCACCAACCCATATTATGTCGAGACAGCGGAAAAACACGATACTGATTTTGTAAACATTGATTATAGTGTAACCGATGATTTATCATTCAGCAAAGACTGGAATGTAATCGGACACGACTGGAAATATTTTGACCTGCAAGGAGGAAGTTATATTATTTTCCCGTGGAAAGTGTATATCATCAGGGGACGGTTCGATTTCTACTACAAGCTTCGCTTTCTCGATTTCTACGACGAAACCGGCAACAAAGGCACACCTGAGTTTGAATATAAAAAGCTGCAACCGGAATAACCAAAAGACAGTATTATTGCTTAACTACCTCGTCCGGTTTAATAATTCCATTTAGAATGGCATAAACAGTAAGACCGGAGATGGTTTTTATCCCCAGTTTATTAGTGATGTTTTTGCGGTGGCAAATCACTGTATTGATGCTAATGAATAATTGCTCGGCTATCTCTTTGTTTGAATAACCCATTGCTACTTTCTGTAATACATCGTATTCCCTTTGCGAAAGGACATCCTCCGTTTTGTCTCCATTTTCACTGAAAGGTTCATTAAAGAAATTATAGAATTTATTGAATATTTTTTTTTGGGTATCAGTTTCAATTAAAATTGCATTGTTACCAAAATCACGTTCCGAATCCGCAATACACATAATACGGGAATTATTATATCCGGAAACAAGAAGTTCATAATTTTCATCAAACGGCTCTGGAACAAAGTCCCTTTCGAAGATAACAAAGCTACCTTTGAATTCCGAGGCTAATTCAACCAGTTCGTTAAAACCATCAACCTCTTTTATCTGAGGATCCATTCCAACAACGCTGATCATAGTTTTTATACCCAGCCGCAGAAGGTATTTATCCGAAGCTATTATAACCATCCTGTCAGGCATTGCTGCTATTCCCAATCATTTCCAATACTTTTTCTTCAAGGTGCTTTACTTTGGGTATAAGGACGTTGTCCTCAATGCGGGCGTGATTGCTCATGTCATTTTCCAGCTTGAACAGCTCTGTCAGCAGATGATGACAAAGCGACTTATCCTTTGGCGAGGGCAGGTATTTAATTATAATGTTCTTTAAATCATAAAGCTTATCTTCTGTATTATCGTGCTGCTCTTCATACTCAGAAATTGGGAATTCACGTAATTTTACAGCCAGATTTTCTGATACTTTGCCCGATACAACCGCTTCTTCAATCTCAATTGCATAGGGATAAATACTGTTTTCTTCTCTGGCAAGATGTGCTTTTACTTCTTCGATATAACCGTAGAAGAAACTCTCCAGGATATCAAGGAATTTAACATCCCCGTTTACACCCGAAGATATAAAACTGTGCAAATGCTCCTCAATTTCGGGGATTTTTATATCCATGTAGTAATTATGGGATTTTTGGAGGTAATCGATAATAAGATTTACCGAAAATGACTGCAACTGAGTATCAGGGAAGTAATCAGTGTAATAAACAGACTTAATAATTTCGAGAAAAAATTCCTTGTTAATTTTATATCGTTCACAAATCTGGCTAATTGTACTGTCCCTAAATCCTAGCGGAATGCCGAAACGGTCAATAACCTGTAATAGCTTTATATCACTGTGGATTAAGTCAGCCAGCTTTGTTGATTCGCTTATTTCGATTCTTGGTTTCATATCAGTTACTGTCTTTTATATTAAATCAAATGTAAATTAATAAAATGAATTAACCCCGCCTAATACATTAATTATTTGTAATAATTTGGAATTGGAACACCAATAAATTATATTCGGAGTAATTATTCTGATTATAATATTAAAACCATGGGACATATAAAACATTATACCGGTTATCACTTGATGTTTAAGAGCTTACTTAACTCTACTGCCTGGATTTTAAATCAGATTAAATTTTCCTTTCCTAAGCAGGACATTCAAACTCTAATTGATATTTACATTCACCGAAGTGTAATGTTATATAAAAGGGGCAGAATAAATAAATCAATCGATATTATTAATAAAGCGCTTGAATTGGAAGATAACAATCCATTCATTTTACTTAACCGTGGTACATTCTACATGGAATCCGGACAGCTTTATCCGGCGCATGAAGATTTTACTAAAGGAATTGATTCTAACCCTGATTTCCTTCCATTTTACTTGAACAGGGGCATTGTGTACGAAAAAATGGGAAAAATTTCAAAAGCTATTGATGATTATAATACTCTGATTGAATTTGACCCTGAGCATGCTCCTGCATACTTAAACAGAGGTGTTCTCTTGGCGGAAAAGGGTAATAACGAAAAGGCGGTTGAAGATTTTGACAAAGCAATTAAGATCAACCCGGGTTATACTGCTGCAAAAGAGAATAAAAAAATTGTTTTAAAACAGGCTGTTAATATTCACTAATATAAATGAGGCAATAATGAAAAGCAGAATTCTACAACTAATGATTATCCCTATAGCTGCATTAATCTTCTCATGTTCATCGGAAAAAGAAGAAGAACTCCCGGAAATAAACATTCCTAAGCCAGAAGCAAAAGCAGAAAAACCGGCAAATTCTTCCGGCCTTTCAGAAGATGAATTAAAATATGGGATCGGGCCAGTCAGAAATGTAGAGCTTGGCAAAATAAGCCTGATTGAGGCAAAAAAAGGAGAGAAAATATTCGATACTAAGTGCGCGACCTGTCACAAATTGGGTGAACGCTATACAGCCCCGCCACTGGGTGATGTGCTGGAAAGGAGAACACCCGAATACGTGATGAATATGATACTGAATCCTGATGAAATGACCAAAAAACATCCCGAAGCAAAAAAACTTCTGGGTGAGTACCTTACTCAGATGACATTTCAGGACGTAACGCAAGAAGATGCAAGAGCGATCCTTGAGTTTATCAGGAATTACGCAGACAAGAAAAAATAGTCCCCCATTTCAATATTGTAGGAGCAGTTATGATTTACAAAAACAAATATTTTTTAGCGACAATCGCAGCAGTGATTGTTGCGCTCATAGCATGGGCGTGCAGCTCGGACAAAAGCGGGAATATAAACCTTGCACACGGCGATGCAGCCAGTAAAGTGTATGTAGCCCCGGGAGAATACGATGAGTTCTATGGTTTCTTTTCCGGAGGTTTTAGCGGCCAGGTAACCGTTTACGGATTGCCTTCAGGCAGGCTCTTTAAAACAATCCCTGTTTTTTCACAGCATGCTGAAAACGGTTATGGTTACAACCCTGAGACCGAACCAATGCTAAATACTTCTTATGGGTTTATCCCGTGGGACGATTCTCACCATCCGGAACTTTCTCAAACAGACGGAGTACCTGATGGCAGGTGGTTATTTATTAATGGAAACAATACACCACGGGTTGCAAGAATTGATCTGACTAAATTCGAAACTGTTGAAATAATCGAGATACCGAATTCAGGCGGCAATCATGCTTCGCCATTCGTAACTCCAAACAATGAATATATTGTTGCTTCAACACGATTCAGTGTACCAATCCCGCAGAAAGATGTGCCAATTGATGAATATAAGCAACACTTCAAAGGAACAATATCTTTTATCAGTTGCGAAAAAGAAACCGGCGATATGGATCTGGCATTCCAGATTCTGGTCCCGGGTTATAATTATGATTTGGCCCACTCAGGCAAGGGCCCGTCATACGGTTGGGCCTTCTTTACATGCTATAATACTGAAGAAGCAAATACTCTTCTCGAGGTTAATGCTTCAAAGAATGACAAGGACTTTATTGCAGCCGTCAACTGGAAAAAAGCCGAAGAAGCAATCCAAAATGGCAACTTTACAGAGATGGATGCTGAATATTATAATAACGAGTACGATGAAAAGAAGCACATGGCCGAATCAAAGGTTATGAACAAAGTTAAAGTGATTAACCCGAAAGACGTGCCCGGTCTAATATATTACTTGCCAACACCAAAGTCGCCACATGGAGTTGATGTTGACCCGACAGGCGAATACATTGCCTGCGGAGGCAAGCTTGCTGCAATGATTCCGGTACATTCATTCTCCAAAATGCAAACAGCAATAGAAAACAAAGAATTCGAAGGAGAGGTTGACGGCATTCCAATTATTAAGTATGAATCTGTTATCGCAGGTGAAGTGCAGGATTGCGGCTTAGGCCCACTACATACAGAATTTGATGGCAAGGGTTATGCATATACTTCAGCATTCATTTCATCGGAAATCGTCAAATGGAAACTGGGAACATGGGAAGTTGTTGACAGAATCCCTACTTATTACTCAATCGGCCACTTAATGATTCCGGGCGGCGACAGCAAAAAACCCTGGGGCAAGTATGTTGTTGCGCTCAATAAAATAACAAAGGACAGGTACCTGCCAACCGGACCTGAAATGGCACACGCTGCACAACTGATTGACATAAGTGGTGACAAAATGAAACTTTTACTTGATTTCCCAACTATGGGCGAACCGCACTATGCACAGGGTATTAAAGCAGATATCATTATGAAGAATAGTGTTAAATTCAATAAAATTGAAGAAAACGAACACCCTTACAAGACAAACAGTGAAGCTGAAGCACGTGTTGTCAGGGAAGGAAACCAGGTGCATATCTATCTGACGATGATTAGGACTCACTTTGCACCAGACAATATTGAAGGTATCAAGGTTGGGGACGAAGTTTATTTCCATGCAACAAACCTCGAGCAAGACTGGGATGTACCCCATGGTTTAGCTGTTCTTGGAGCTCAAACATCGGAACTCCTCGTTATGCCGGGCGAAACCAAGACATTGAAATGGGTACCAAAAAAACCAGGGGTATATCCATTCTATTGTACGGATTTTTGCTCTGCATTGCACCAGGAAATGCAGGGATACGTAAGGGTATCCCCTGCGAATTCTGACATCGAATTATCATATAATTCGAAATAAATGATAAACCCGGGGCCGTAAGGCCCCGGCTGTATTAAAGGAATTAAAATCAGGGCCAGAAATGAATCTCTCTAAAATATTAATGCTGATTGCAGCAACCTCACTTATCGCGGTCTATTTCCTGCCTATCTGGAGCATCAATCTCGATGCTCCACAATACCCGGAAGGCATCGGGATGAAAATAATGATTGATAACATTGTAGGTGAAAAAGAATACGACCTTCAAAACATTAACGGATTGAATCATTACATCGGTATGAAAAAAATAGAACCGGATTCCATTGCAGAGCTTGATTATATGCCATATATTATTGGATTTTTGATAATTACCGGAATTATCACAGCCTTTGCTAATAATAAGAAATTAATTGTAAGTTGGGTTGCCATTTTTGCTGTTATTGGCGCTATAGGATTAGTAGATTTTTACCTTTGGGAATATGACTACGGACATAACCTTGACCTTGATAATGCAAGCATAATAGTCCCGGGCCAATCATACCAGCCTCCGCTGATCGGCTCAAAAAAGATTTTGAATTTCACAGCAACTTCGCTTCCCGCATCAGGTGGAATTGTGCTTCTTTTTTCTTTTTTTGCAGGTACTGCTGCATTGCTTTTAAAAAAAAACACGAAGGAAAAGATCAATGAAAAATATATTCATAAAAATAATGCTACTGAACCTGCTGTTACTGCAAGGCTGCAATTTCGAACCTGAAAAAATAAATTATGGCGAGGATAAGTGCGCTCATTGTGAGATGAATATTGTGGAATCTCAATTTGGGACAGAACTGATTACCGATAAGGGCAGGTACTACAAGTTTGATTCCATTGAATGCCTTGCTGCATATATTATTCATAACAAATTATCCAAAGAAGACATTCACTCTCTATGGGTAACAGATTATAATAACACAGGGAATCTCATGAATGCAAAAAATGCATATTACCTGCACAGCAAGAACCTTCGCAGCCCGATGGGCATGTATCTCTCAGCCTACGGAGATGAGAGTTCGGCTATTGAACAGCAGAAATTAAAAAATGGCGATCTGCTCAGGTGGGACGAAGTATACCAACTTGTTGAAAAAGAGTGGTTCTAAGATGCATAGAATTTCATTATATATATTGCTTGTTATTCAAATTGCAAACCTGAATGCCAATAAAATTATTGTTTCTCCCGGTCAATCAATTAAAACTGCTGTAATTAAGGCAAAACCAGGTGATGAAATCCATATAAAAAAGGGTGTTTACAAGGAATATGATATTGAAATCACTAAACCGCTAAAGATATTCGGGCAAGGGCAACCTGTAATTGACGTAGCTGAAAAGGGCTATGGCTTGATTGTTAAATCAAACAATGTGACAATAGAAGGAGTTTCAATTAAGAATGTTAAAGTCAGCTTTATCGAGGAATATGCTGCAATTCTTGTTGATGAAGTTAGCCATTGCTCAATTAGGAACTGCGAGTTTGAGAATAACTTCTTCGCTATTTACTTAGCCAAATCTTCTTCTTGTGTAATTCAGCATAATAAAATCAAGGGGAAAATTGGAAATTCGGAGGCAAGCTCCGGAAATGGTATTCACCTTTGGTATTGCAAAGACATACTTATTAACGGCAATACAGTAAGCAATCACAGGGACGGAATTTACTTCGAGTTTGTTGAGGACACCGAGATTTACGACAATAACAGTTTCGGCAATATGCGTTATGGCCTGCATTTCATGTTCTCCCACAGGTGCAGCTACAGCTATAATAAATTCGAAGATAACGGCGGCGGAGTTGCTGTGATGTACACCAAAGATGTACTCATGAAAAACAACAAGTTCATTAATAATTGGGGCCAGGCTTCATATGGGTTGTTACTGAAAGATATTACTGACAGCGAAATTAGAGACAACCTATTTAAAAACAACTCAACTGCCATATATTTCGAAAATTCAATGCGGAACCATGTCTTTAAAAACACATTCAAGTCAAACGGCTGGGCTGCTAAAATAAAGTCAAACTCAATGGATAATAATTTCCAGTACAACAATTTCGAGAATAATTCATTTGATATCACTACCAACAGCAAACAGAACTTTAATAGCTTCAGCAATAATTATTGGGATAAATACAGGGGTTACGACCTCGACAGAGATGGAACAGGTGATGTTCCACACCGCCCGGTAAAACTGATTTCCGTTGTTGTTGAACAGAACCCTCCGGCAATGATATTGCTTCGTAGCCTTTTCAATGATATATTGGAACTTGCCGAAAGCGTAGTACCCGTTTTAACTCCGGCAGAACTCCAGGATAAAAGGCCAAAGATGGAAATTATCAGATGATCAGAATAGATGGATTACTTAAAAAATATAAAAAGTTTACAGCCCTCGATGGAATTTCACTTGAAATTCCCTCCGGGCAGGTAACAGCTGTAATAGGACCAAACGGCTCAGGCAAAACCACACTTATAAAATCAATACTTGGTCTAATCCGCCCAGATGAAGGCGGAATCTTTATTCATGACAAACCAATTGAAGATGATGTTAGCTATAAGAATAACATCGGTTATATTCCTCAGACAGCTAAATATCCCGAAAACCTGACAGTTTTAGAAGTAATTGAAATGATCAGCGACTTACGTGAATACAAGGGTGAACCGGACTTCAGTTTATACGAGAGCTTTAAATTCGACAAGGAAGAGAACAAGCGAATTGGCGCACTTTCCGGTGGCAACAGACAAAAGTTAAGCGCTGTTATCGCATTTATGTTCAGGCCCGATTGGTACATCCTCGATGAACCGAGCGCCGGGCTGGACCCTGTTTCAAATCTCCACCTCAAAGAAAAAATATTCGAGGAACGTGAAAAAGGGAAATCCTTTGTCCTGACTTCTCATATAATGAGCGAGATCGAAGACATGGCAACTTATGTTGTGTTACTGATTGACGGCGTTATCCGGCACACTGGCAGTATGGAGGAAATAAAAGAGCTTGCACATGAACAAAAATTCGAGAAGGCAATTTCGCGCTTAATTAGTTCGCAGAATGAATCACATAATTAAAATATTCAAGTACCAGTTAATCAACAACTTAAAGAGTAAGACAACCATACTCTATTTTGTGATTTTTGCCGTTCTGACCGAAGGATTGTTCAGGCTAAGCGGAAGCAGTGACAAAGTTATTATATCTCTGATGAACATCGTAATTTACTTTATCCCTCTTATCAGCATTATCCTCGGTATTATGTTTATTTATAATTCCCGCGAATTCATTGAGATGACAATAGCCCAGCCTGTAAGGCGCAGCCACTTGTTTACCGGCCTTTTCGCAGGAATTGCCCTGCCATACAGTTTTGGCTACGCTGTTGCAGTTGCCCTTCCATTCTTGTTCAGGTTGTCCCTAACCGGAGATACCCTGCCTGCATTAGGCTTCCTGCTTTTATCCGGTGTAATGCTCAACCTGATATTTTTTGCTTTATCATTCCTTATTGCATTGTTTTTTATTGACAGGCTTCAGGGACTTGGCAGCGCAATTGTGCTATGGCTTTTCTTTGCCCTGATATTCGACGGAATAATCCTGATTGGCATTTACCTCTTTTCGGAATACCCGATTGAGAAGGCTGTACTTGGCATAACTTTCCTCAACCCGATTGACCTTGCGCGAATAGTCCTTATTACCAAACTGGATATATCAGCTTTAATGGGCTATACCGGAGCTGTATTCAATAAATTCTTCGGTAGCGCACTCGGCATAATCTTATCTCTTTCTACATTGCTTATATGGTTTATTGTCCCTTATTATCTCAGTTACCGTATGTTCCTTAAAAGGGATTTTTAGCTGGATTATCACTTATTCTATCATGTCTCTTTCACAAATACTAAAGCTGGTCATTGAGGAGGGGGAAGGAGTAAATTAATTTAGCTTTTGATTATTTGTTCTACTTCATAAACCAATATTCATCATCAAATGCTACCAATGTAATTAAACCCAAAGACGCAATTACATACACCCATAAAAAAACAGCTATAATGCTACGTTGTTTTAAAGTTTAATTCGAAAATTAATGTGAAACTAATTTATATTTTTTCAGATTTAATCAACCACAAATAATTAATCCATATCAGTATTAAATTGAGAGCTAAAATTTCAATATTAACAGAGTTATCAAAAGAAATGTCGGCACCCCAAAAACAATAAATATTTATTCAGTTTTAATATGGAGGTGTCAATTTCTTATAATCTATCTACCAAATCATCCACCTAATTTAACTAATCAGAATAAAGGATTTAAATGATTGGCTTTGCTCAAATAAAAAAAAACCGGTTTCCCGGTTTTTTTGTGAGCCACCAGACGGACTTGAACCGCCGACCGGCTGATTACAAATCAGCTGCTCTACCAACTGAGCTATGGTGGCCTATGGAGACTGCAAATATAAAATGTTTTCGCAAATCCCCAAAATGAAATTTTCGATCATTCAAATAACTCCGGGAAGCATACCTCTTCTATCATTTCGCACCAGATGTGCCCTACGAGTATGTGCGACTCCTGTATGCGAGCCGTTACATCTGACGGTACTACAACTCCGGCATCGCACTTTGGCAGTATCTTGCCGCCATTGCAGCCGAGCAGCCCAACCGTAAACAAACCACGCTCTTTAGCTGTTTTCATAGCACGGAGTACATTCTCCGAGTTACCGGATGTGGAAATGCCTATAAGTGCATCCCCTTTCCTGCTATATGCTTCCACACCGCGCGCGAATATATTCTCGAAGCCGATGTCATTTCCTCCGGCTGTTAATATTGACGAGTCCACAGTGAGGGCTATTGCAGGCAAAGCGGCACGTTTGATATGCCCGCGCAGGCGGACAACAAGCTCTGCTGCAAGATGTTGGCTGTCTGCAGCGCTGCCGCCGTTACCACAGAAAAGCAATTTGCCACCGCTTTTGAATATGTCCGCGAGCTTCAGCCCAATGCTCATAATCTCGACAGAGCATTGTGACAGAAGCCGCTGCTTTGTGCTGATGCTATCGTTAATAGCATCCGATATTTTAGCATGGAAATCCATTTAAGCTTCTTCCGGTATTTCATCATCCTCTTTGCGAAGCATTTTCTCGCTGAAGGGTATTTTCTTAATATTTTCACGTAGTAAGAACAAGGCTCCGAATCCAACCTGCACGAGGTAGTTCGAGGCATGAGTTATTGTCGCGTAAGCAAGCGCTTGTTCGGGTGAAATCCCATAGAGCTTCATCATTGAGTTCTGAATCATCACGTGGTATATGCCTATAGCACCAGGAGCCGGAGCTATTGTTACTGCCACACCTGCTACGATGATTAAAAGCAGTCCGTCCATAAAGCCAAGGTTAAGCTCTGCCTGGAATCCAAGCGAATGGAACATCAGAAACATCGGCGTGGCATAAAGAAACCAGATCAGCATTGATTCAAGGAACAAACGCAGGTACTGAGAAGGGTTTTTAATTATATCGAAACCCCGCTTAAACTTTTGGAACAGCTCGTTAATCTTGTCATACAACTTTGCTGAAAAGGGCTTTATAACAGTCCGTAGAATAAACTCAATGAACGGCGGGTAAAAGCTGATGATAATAACAAGGAATAGCATTCCCCCTATTATCAGCACTTTGTTCATGTCAATTTCCGCTGTGATCGCACGGGCTATCTTTTCTTTGAGAAGGATAAAAGCAAAGCCGAGAATCAGCATCAGCGATAACACATCAAGCACACGTTCAAGGATAATAGTAGCGAATGTACTTGAGTAAGATATTTTCTCCCTCCTGCTGAAGACAAACGGGCGGACAAACTCACCACCCCGCGGGAACACGTTGTTGAAGAGATAACCAACCATCACAGCCGAGAAGAGATTCTTTATCGAAGTGTCTTTTTTTATTGGGTTGAGCATTGTTTTCCAACGCACTGCCCGCACCCAGTGAGAAACAAGCATCACAGGTACACTAAGCAGCACCCACCAGTAGTTGGCGTGTGCCAGGTCTTGCCACAACTTGCTAAGGTCAACATCCTTTATGGCAAAGTAAATACAGACTACAACAATTAAGAGCGATAACCCGTATTTAAGGATTCTCTTGTAGGTTTCGTTCATACTCAGATATTGAGCCCGGTACGCCCGGCTTTAGTGTCTCTCCTCCTTAGCGTTGTAAATATCCCATATTGTGTATCCTGCAAGTAAAAGGAACATAACAATGGCAATCCATTCAGGGCCGTGTCCGGCATTGGCTCCCCATACCTGCATATCGGGATCCATGTTAAAGAACTTCAGCAGGGCGCCAATGATACCGAAAATAGCTGCTCCGGCAATCAGTCCGGAAGCTATAAGAGTTCCGCGGTGATGCCTTGCTTTGGTTAATGCTTCATTCTCTTTGTTGTTTTTATTCACAAAATGATTAATCAAACCGCCTACAATCAAAGGCAGATTAAGTTCAATAGGCAAATACATTCCAAGTGCAAATGCAAGTGGCGAAATACCAAGCCAGTTTACAAGGATTGCAAGCACCCCGCCAACAACGTAGAGCATCCAGTTGAATTGTGCATCTGCATCCATCAGGGGTTGAATCACGCCTGCCATTGCATTTGCCTGTGGCGCCAGCATCGGATCCGGTGTTTCCGGTGTTTTCACAAAACCATACACATCGTTCAGAATGTAAATAACAACTCCAACTGTGGCTGCCGAAACAATTGTTCCAAGGAATTTCCAGCTTTGCTGCTTGATTGGTGATGAACCCAGCCAGTAACCAATCTTTAAGTCAGTAATAAAACCACCGGCCATTGAGAGCGCCGTACATACAATACCGCCGATTATCAATGCGCTTGTCATGCCTTTGTCGCCTGTAAGCCCTACTTGTGTAAGTACAAACGATGAGAGGATAAGCGTCATTAGTGTCATTCCTGAAACTGGATTTGTACCCACGATAGCAATGGCATTTGCGGCAACAGTCGTAAACAGAAAGGCAATTATAACGACTGTGAGCAAGGCTGAAATAGTCTGTCCGAATGTAAGATCAAAACCTGTAATCATAAAGATGAAGATTGCAATCACAGAAAAGATCACCATGTAAAGCAAAAAGCTCATCTTTATATCCTGGTCAGTACGCAACTGGTCTTCATTTTTACCTGTTTTCCCACCCACTAAACCTGTGAAAGCAAGCTTAAAAGCTTTGCCAATTACACCTGAGGATTTGAGAATCCCAATTAATCCGGCAACCGCAATAGCGCCGATTCCAATATGCCGCACATATTCGTAAAAAATATCCTCGGGCGCCATCGTCGCAAGTTTGTTTATTTCTGCGCCTGCGCCAATGTCACCTGCCAGGCTCATTAATGGCACAAATACAAGCCATGCAAGCATAGAACCGGAGGCAATTATCAGCGAATATTTAAGGCCGATTAAATAACCGAAGCCAAATATCAATGCTGAGACATTGAACTGAATCTCCATTTTGAGATTATCGGACAGTTCTTTTCCCCAGGGGATTATTTTTGATGTAAATTTTTCATGCCAGAGCTTCATAGCCTGGAACAGGAAGTCATAAAGCCCCCCAATCAGTCCACTCGCGATAAGCACACCGGCGCTTGAGCCGCCCTTTTCGCCTGTGATTAGGATTTCTGTTGTTGCGGTAGCTTCCGGGAAGGGGAATTTACCATGCATATCCTTTACAAAATATCGCCGGAATGGTATCAGGAACAGGATACCAAGAAAGCCGCCAAAAAGTGAAGCAAAGAATATTTCGATGAATTTTACTTCGAGGTTGAGAATATACAGAGCTGGTATGGTAAATATTGCGCCAGCTACAATTACACCCGAGCTCGCACCGATGGACTGTATAATAACATTTTGCCCGAGCGCTTTGTTAACCCTCGCAGCACGGGAAATACCTACTGCGATGATTGAAATTGGAATTGCAGCTTCGAGAACCTGGCCTATTTTTAACCCGGAGTATGCAGATGCGGCAGAAAAAATCACCGCCATTACAATACCCCAGAAGACTGAGTACTTTGTTACTTCCGGGAATTTATATTCCGGGGACATTACGGGCCTGTAAACTTCGCCCGGTTTTAATTCGCGATACGCATTATCCGGCAGCCCTGAACTACCTGTTTGTAAATCCATTTGCCTCTCCCGATAGTTTCAGATTTTTTGGCCAAAGAGGCCTTACTTTATGGACTTCTCAGCCCATATTTGGACAAGATTGATAACCGTTTCAACGGTTTTTTCGAGTGCATTTATTGATACCCATTCAGTTCGGCTATGGAAATTCTGCCCACCAGTGTAGATGTTAGGTGTTGGCAGGCCCATCTCAGTGAGGCGGGAACCGTCTGTACCACCGCGGATTGGATTCCAGTATGGATTGGTTCCGGCGCGTTCGGCAGCTTCCCACAAATATTTCAGCCCGACCGGGTTTTCTTCGAGCTTATCAAGCATATTCCTGTACATTTCAATTATTTCAAGCTCTATTTTAGTTTTCGGGTAATGTGGCTGAACATCTTCGATTATCTTTTCAACCATTTTCTTTTGGTCATCAAGACCGGCAGTCCTGAAATCACGGAAAAGAATTTTCAACTCAGATTTATAAACTGAGCCCTCGAGGACGTAAGGATGAATGTATGGCTCGTATCCTTCAGTTGTTTCAGGAGCCATATCTTTAGGCAGACGTGTTATAATTTCAGCCATGCAACGAATAGAATTGACCATTATATCCTTAGCAGAACCCGGGTGAATATCTCTTCCATAACAACGAATTATGGCAGAATTAGCGCTGAATGTCTCTTTGTTCAGCTCTCCCGGCATTTCACCGTCAATTGTGTATGCATAAAAAGCGCCGAAACGATCGAGATCGAAGTGGTCTGCGCCTTTGCCAATTTCTTCATCAGGCGTAAATGCAATTCTAACCGGGCCGTGTTTTATTTCGGGATTCTCCATTAATGTCTCTGTCAGTACCATTATCGCAGAAACACCTGATTTGTCGTCAGAACCGAGTAGTGTAGTTCCGTCAGTAGTTACCAAAGTATGCCCAATACAATCATTCAATGGTTTATTCTCGTCAACCCTTATTACAACATCATTGTCCGCAGGAAGGACAATATCCCCGCCTCGGTAATTTTCAATTACCTGTGGGTTTACATTTTCGGCAGGCACTTCGGGTGAAGTATCTACATGTGCGACAAATCCAACTGCCGGGACTTCAAATTCTACATTTGAAGGAATAGTAGCATAAACATAACATTTATCAGTAATTTCAACATCCTGGACACCCATATTCTTTAGCTCTTTAACAAGCAGGTTAGCAAGCTCGAATTGTTTGTCAGTGCTTGGTGTTTTGCCGGTTCCGTCTTCCGACCTGGTGTCAATTTTTACATATCTGAGTAATCTGTCTAATACTTTTTCTGCCATTAGTTAATTCCGTTATTTACTACAACATTAAACCTGTTTCAAAGAAAAAATTAACTGACAATATAGCATAATTAGCCTTTATGGAAAAATTGCAAACGGGTTCATTTTCACTTTTTTTCATCAATGGGAGTCTTTTGGATGTAATTTATTTTAAGGGACTTAGAGATGAGAATATATACGCTGAAAAAAGAGCAATTTTTGACCATCGGGATTAATGAAGCGTGGGATTTTTTTTCGAACCCCGCAAATCTGCAGAAAATCACTCCTCCGGATATGGGATTTAAAATTCTTAGTGAATTACCCGGTAATATCTACCCCGGCTTGATAATCAACTATACTGTTAATGCCTTCTATGGTTTTTCTGTTAATTGGGTTACCGAAATAACCCAGGCTGTTGAAAAAAGATATTTTATCGATGAGCAACGGTTTGGACCATATAAATTCTGGCACCATCAGCATCACTTCAAGGAAGTAAATGGTGGGACAATAACTACTGACATTGTAAACTACGGCTTACCTTTCGGAATAATTGGTAACTTTGCTCATGATTTGATTGTCAAAGGAAGACTAAAGGAAATATTCGAATACAGGAAACGAGTATTAATTGAACTATTCCCAGCTTAAGCATCTTGCGTTAATCATCACACTCCTATCGCCCCTTATTTTAGGTGCTGATGCGAAATTATACCCGGCATTGATTGGCGACAAAACCGGGTATATCAATTTAAAGGGCGAGTGGCACATTGAGCCGGAATTTGATGTTGAATTCCGTCATATCAGCTATACTCATCGTGGCAGACAGTACCAAACTGTTCAATTCCCGGACTATACCTTTTTTTCTGATGGAATTGCAACAGTAATTGAGGATGAAACATTCCTCTTTATTTTCACAATCGGATTTCATTATTCATGCATTAATGAATATGGGGAGATTCTCTTTGAAACAGAAAGGAGCCTGGCCCGCGGTTATATTAATGGAGTTTCCGTTATTGAGATTCCCTTGCTGATGGGTGGGAGCAAGTTTGGCCAGAAATTTGGATTTATTGACAAAGCCGGCGGTTTCATTTTTAATTATAAGTTTGACTACGCCGCCGGATTCAGGGAAGGGTTTGCTCTTGTTTTATCAGAAGGATACTTTGGTTTTATTGATGAATCAGGAGAATACGTTATCGAACCACAATTCGATGATGCCTTCAGCTTTTCCGATGGCCTTGCCGCAGTCAGAAAAGGGAATTATTTCGGATATATTGATAAAACCGGGAAATTGGTGATTGATTATAAATATGAGAAAGCTTTTGATTTCGATTCCGGCGCTGCAATGGTGTACGTTGACGGTAAATTCGGATATATAAATAAAAAGGGTGAATATCTTTTAAAACCGGATTACAGGGAAGCAATGAATTTCAAAGAAGGGCTTGCCACTGTGAAAGTGAATGGGAAATGGGGCTGTATTGATAATCGCGGCTTTTGGGTAATCGAGCCGAAGTATTCCGCTCCGGTCATTTTTAGCGAAGGTCTGGCAGCAGTAGAAAATCTCGGCATGTGGGGCTTTATTAAAAAGGATAATAAATTTGTCATTCAGCCAGGATTTGAATTTGCAGTAAACTTTAAATCAGGATTTGCTCAAATATGGGAAGACCGGGTTGTTTATCTCATCAATAAGAGCGGTGAGAAGATTTTTGAGTATTATAATCCATTGGATTACCCGGGGGAAGTAGAGGTGAGGTAAAAGAATATGAATAAATTGAGTCCGTTTAATTTTGTTGCTGCTTTTAAATCCATTACACTAATGAAAATTGATCTATTGAAAAGAACACCAGGCAGAAATTTATGTCAAGCCGGTTTTTATGACCATGTTGTATGAAATGAAAATGAGTTGAACTTAAATAAAGAATATATCATTAATAACACAATTAAATGGGAGGGTGATCAATATAATAAAATCAATAAAGTACTATTTTATAAGACTCAGCATTCGAATATGTATTCTTTTATTCTAATTGACCGGCACCAAAATCCTGAACAAGTAATCTTTTAATTCTTCGTAACCCTTTAATACGCCCTTAATATTTGCCTGTACGGGAGAATATTCAATACTGTAATCAGAATTAAGCCTTTCCCCTATTGCTTTGAGCAATTCCATGGAATGTGAGGAATTACCCTGGTAGTTAATTATTACACTGCCATTGTTGTGAATTTCATCTATTAGCTTAAAATATTCCTCGAAGGACCGTCCGTTATTAAGGTGCTTTTTGTCGAGGAGCATGAGTGGGAATTCCAGGTAACGCCTCCCGTCAAATTCGATCACTTTACGTTTCCCTGTCTCAGAGTTTTTTATGTAAAGAGTCTGTTCCAGGATTTTCAGGCTTCCCGACTTGTCCTTTATTTCGAATTCCACTTTTATTGAATCGGAATATTCGATTTCACCTTTGAAAAATGAAAGGTCAATCTCAACAAATTCAGGAGTTCCGCTTCCTGATGCAACGGGTCTCATCCTTAAGTCACTGCCTATTATCAAAGAGCAATTCCAGTATTCAATGAAATTATCAGGACGAGCTTGTATTTCAAATCTAAGTGTTTCAGGTTCAATACTTAATTCACCCTCCTTTGAAGTTATACTTTCAAACACAGCTTCGGAATTTGAATTAAAGAACAGGTATGAATAATTATCGTTGATTTTGGAAGAATTAATCAGTCCTTTAGCAATACGATCTTCATAGAACATTAAGTCTTTCGTAAAAAATGAGTAAACACCATCAGCAAACCCAAACGACGAATCCTGCTCAGGAGCGTAAATGATAATCTCAGCAGCTTGATTTTTCCTTAATCTTTCACCAATTACCCGGTAGCTGTTAATTAGGAGGCTGTCAAAAGTAGATTGACTATTAAATTTCAGGTTGTCACCGGTGCTTTTATCAAATATCATGTAGGGAATCATGGGGAAATAGGAGTAAGAATAAACTCCTTTTATGCTAATCCCGAGAGTGGTAAAATCAAGTTCCGCTTCAAATTGCCTGGGAGCAACTATTTCCGTTTTTGCAGTACTTTGCGAATGGTACAGGTCAAGTTTACCTTTACCACCCGGCCTGTCAGAAGCAAATATTGCATTTCCATTAAATACACAAATGTCAGATTCATTGTATTCAGTATTGAATTCAAAAACAGGTATAGGCCTCTGCCATTCTCCATTCTGAAAAGTTGCAACATAAATGTCGTATCCGCCCTGCCCTTTGTGACCGTTCGACGCAAAATATAAGGTATCAGGCGCCGAAAGCCAGGGTGTGATTTCATTTCCCGGAGAATTAAGCCTGTCAACCGGAGCTGCATTCCCCCACGAACCGTCTTCATTCCTGATTATTTGCCATAAATCAGTATCCCCGGAGGGATTCTCCCTTGTGCTCACGAATATCATGCTGAGCCCGTCAGGAGATGCCGCTGCCTGGGCTGTAAAATCTTCTGATTCAAGTTCTTCGAATATAAGAGGCGGGTCCCACACATTCCTGCGTTTATTCGTAAGGAAAATATTCGCAACAGGATATCTGCCGCTAACCGTGTAGCTGGTGATAAACGCTGTTTTTTCATCCTGGAAATTGATGTAAGACTTGTTGAATTTGTAAAAATTAACAGGGTCGCTGATTTTCATTGTGATTAGAGAGTCACGATTAATGGAGGATTTGAATAAATACACATCACCGGATTCTGTAGAGTTATAATAAAGCTCTCTTTCAAACCTGTTCCATGATGGCGCAAAATCATCCCCGGGGCTGTTTATTACAGACATTGGAACAGGTGGAGACCATTCCTGTGCGATTACATTAAAAACTAAGAACTGAATTAATATTAAAATCGCTTTTTTCATTTATCGAATGTTAGCTTTATGTCCTCTACGCCCCATCTTGCTTTAACCTCGACATCATCCGGGAACAATTTAAACTGTTCAGCAAATTTAAAAGGAAATGAACTGCCATAATCGTATTTCCCGTTTCCATTCGAGTCGCAATATAACTCAACTTTGTATTGACCGTTGTTAATAACTTCAAACAACCATACACCATCCTCTACTTTAGTATTGAGAAAAACAGGATTTGTTTCGTTTCTCATCAAAATAAATAAATCACCGACACAGCCAATGTTACCAGTTACCTCTCCTGACAAAGATGTAAAATTGCGAGAATCTTCGGTCAGAAATGTAACTGATACAACAGTGTCCCTGCCAAATAATCCATTCCCACCTCTTATTTTAGACATATCAAGTGAAATCCTGTACCATGTATCCGGTTCAGGTAATTTTGAAGGAATTAACTTTAATTTGTCTGAAGGAGTATTTTCTATTGTAAATTCAACAGCGCTGCTATCTGACAGGTTTATAAACAAAATCGCCTCATTTAAGCCATTTTTTGAAATGCCAGTATTAAACCGGAATTGTAATCCCGTCAAGAGCGAAACCTGTTCGGCACTATCCCTGACAGGCAGGCGTTCAATTTTAGGAATCAGGGTATCCGGCAGGCTTTCCCCGTAAAAAAATACTGTTGAAGCTGTATCCTGGAGTTTGTTCCCACTCGAATCCGCTAATTCAGTTGAAGCTGTGAGCTTGTAAGCTTTTATACCTTCCATAGATTTGTCAAGGCAAAGCATAATAATACTTCCGTCCTCTTTTGAAGGGAAAGCTGCACTAACAGGAAATTCTTCAGAACCTACCGAATCACTAACGGTAAAATTACCTGGAAAAATTGAAGATTCGTCAATATATTCACTAAAACTAAGTTCGATAAGCCTTTCGTTTTTTGCCATTGCTTCATACAATGCTGGTTGCAGGAAATCTTCCTTAGGGCCAAGTTTTATCTCAGCAAATTCAGCCTTTCCCCCGGCAACAAGGTAATCATTTGTAGCAGCGCCGAAAGCATCAATCCCGGAATTATAAACGTAATCCCTGAACTCATCCACAACAGCGAAAATCCTGTAGTTACCATTTTTTAATGCCTGGATAGCGAATTCGCCGCTTGTTCCGATTTGTGTGATATAATCAGGCGGCGTATTGCCGATATTCAGGGTATCAGGTTCAATTCCATCGAGTAAATAAGCATAGGCAAATGAACCTTCAGGTTTTTGTGCTATAATCTTCCCTTCAATTCTGCCGGTGTCGATAATACTGCCAAACGAAAAAATAAGCGAGAATGATTTAATTGGTCTGTTACCCTTCAGATCAGAATAGTCTGTGCCAATATTCAGTGAATAGGTTTTGTTTGTATCCGGCGCTTCGATAAATTCAATAGTAAGTTCCTTCCCGCTCCAGTCAAGCTCATATTTCAAAGGAGGAGAGATAAAAATGTTTGCAGCAACATCTTGTTTGTTCATGTACTTGTTGAATTCTATTGTAATTTCATTCTCTTTGAAATTTTTCGTAAGGTTCTCTGGCAGAAATTTTACTATCTCCGGCGGAGTTTTGTCTTCAGGTCCTCCCGAAGGAGGTACTGAATGAGCACAAGCGCCAAGGAAAACAATCACTATCGTTGTAATAATAATATTCGTTATTTTATTTATTGCCATAATCAAAAATAAGGCATTTTGAAGATATTACGTATATGAAACGCCTGCTCGACATAATTCGCCAGCCCAAAATAATGAGAATCTACATATTGCTGGAGAATTTTGTATTAAGGCTGGACAAGCACCACATCTTTCTACTCTCGGCAGGCATAGCATTTAATATAATACTTTATTCCATACCCTTCACATTAATTGGCGTCTATTTTTTCAAACTACTTGCAGGCGACGAGAATATTATAAATGCCTTTACCCGGTATATTCTTGAATTCCTCCCCCCGGGGAAAATCAGTAACGAATTTATAAACGAAGTAAAAAATGAGATCAATGTTTTGCTTGAGCGCAGCACTGTTTTTGGAATTGTAGGCATGGTTATGCTGCTTTGGCTTTCTTCTCTTTTACTTAGTTCTATCAGAACCGGGCTGAATACGATATTCAACATTAGCGGCGGCAAGTTTTTCCTGGTTCATAAATTCAGGGAATTTGTATTGATTATTGTAATGACAATCCTGATTTTTCTTTATTCCTATGCAGTGCCGATATTTTCAGGGATGACTTCATTTTTTAACGAGTTTCTGCCGGAGTACCTTGTTTCTTTTGCCTCACGAATATTATTAGTTGGGCTTTCCTTAATTACATCTTTTGCATTGTTTTACTTAATCTACCGCTCAGTGCCAAACAAAAAAATAAAGCGTTCAATCAGAATGCGTGCCACAATAATTGCAGTTATCCTGATAGAGATTTTCCGTCACCTTTTTGCATGGCATCTTGGAAGCATAAGTAGCTACGGTCGGATTTACGGAACTTATGCGGTTTTGGTTTCTATTGCAATATGGATATATTATTCTTCGTTGATAATGCTTCTTTCTGCAGAAATCTCTCGATTCTGGGAGGAGTTTTTAAAGAAGGAATAGTCTAATTTTCCAATATCTCCTTCAGTTCGATTCTTTTGAAAACATACACTTCACCCTGGTTGGAAATCTGGTAATTCAGACGGAGTATCAATCCCTTGCCGGGGGAATAATAGCTAATGAAGAGTGGGTCGAAAAAGATTTCGTCTTTTGTGTTCTGCAGTATATCCCAGTATTTGTAGCAATTGTAACTGCCTTCTTTAACTTCTATTCTCTCATCTGTTGCCTTAATAGCACGTTTTAGATATAAGGTGTCAGGATTGTTTTCCGAATGATAAGGTACATCATATTCAATACCCGTTGTTGACGGAAACTTCAATGCCAGGTAAACAGAGTCATCAATAATTGAATAAACACCTTCGGGGCTTTCCTTAAAGTAAGTACTGTCGTTCTCTAAAGTACCGGTTTGAAGGAACCATGCTTCATCATTCAGGTCAACCTGATTAAAACTTACAGTGTCATAAAGCACACCCTGTTCTGCACCAGACTGGTTAAAAAAAACATGTGTGTAAACCCAGATATAATCCTCGCTGAAAGGTATTAACTTTAACGTATCGAGTGGTGTTTTTTTGATATTCCTGCCGACATCCAGGGGTGTCTGGCAAGACACCCCGAGAATAAACGGCAATATTAATATAAACCATTTCAACTTATTTATTCGACGAAGAAGTTGATAATGTCCTTTGCTTCAATTCGCTGTCAAGAAGAAACAAACCGCTCATAGAATCGCCGGCGAGCTTCATTCTTTCCACTATTTCGTTTGTAGTTGATTCTTCTTCTACCTGCTCTGTGATAAACCATTGCAGAAGGATATGAGTTGCATGGTCACGCTCTTTAATTGTTAGGTCAGCAAGGTCGTTAATCCAGCCGGTAACCTTGATTTCGTGTTCCAGGGCAAATTCAAATGCAGCAAGGGGGCTTTTCCATGAAGAATCGACTGAATTAATCTGCCCGATAACAACATCCCCTCCGCGGTCAAGCAGGAAATCAAAGAATTTGAGTGCATGATCCATTTCTTCCTGGGCCTGAATTCTCATCCAGTTTGCGAATCCGTTTAGGTTCATCGAATGATAGTATGCTGCCATAGCAAGGTATAGATTCGATGAATAAAGTTCCCTTGTAATTTGGTCGTTTATTGCATCCTGTACAATCTGCTTAATCATCATTCTCTCCGTTATTATTCAATAAAACAAAGTTTAATCATTCTTAAGTAAATAAATCAAATACTTTAAATCAAAAATAAGAATAAAATTCTGTATTTTCTTCTATGTCAAAAGCCTTGAAATATTACTATCTCCTTATTTTGTTCTTCTTATTTTCATGCAATGAGACGAATAATTCGCAAAATAACTTAAGGCTTTGGCCAATTGTATCCGGAAGCACCTGGATAACAAAAATCAATAAGTTCGACAAAGACGGCTCGATGCTTTCAGAGTATTATGATACATTGAAATCACTTGATATTGTGGAGATAAATGAAATAGAATTTTTAAGTACTGATGAAGGCTGGTATATAATTCAGGATAGCGAAGGCCTGAAGATTTATTATGATTTTGAAAACGAACAATACTGGTTTTTCAAGTACCCTTCAGAACCCGGTGAAAAATTCAACCTGAATATGAGTATTTATAACCAGGGAAAAGACACATCTTACCAGTGGCTTGAATTAGTAAATAAAGATTCGAGTATTTTCATCCCTGGATTGGGAGAATTTGAATGCCTTCATTACAAGTATTTTGATACATTCCCGAACATGCCGGAAGGCTACAATACTTTTATTGCGCCCGGGATAGGATATGTCAGGAGAGAATATTTCACCCGTTCTCCCGAGGGGATTTCATATTTAAGTGAACTTTACCTGCTCTCAGAGTATGATATACCCGGAGTTCAGCTTTATTAAGCTGTTTATGTCATTTCTTCCAGATGAATTTATACCAATAAATTTGAAGAACCGGAACAGGAAATAGCACAATGCCGGCAATCCATACTTTCTTTTCTGACGGAACAATAAAGCTGGTTTTTCGCATGTGGTAGATATAGAACAAAACCAGCGGCAGGTTAATGAGAATGTAGAAGAGATACATTGCCAGAAAATCTACATACAAACCCAAACCAAGGATGCTGTCATTTTCGAGCTGAACCATCAGATTAACAGAAAAAAATACGATAAAAAAAATTACCGAAACGGGAAGCAGAGTATTTATTCCAAGTATAATTCTGGAAGTTGTTTTCATAATACCGGATTGTAAAAAGAGTTAATCCAATATAAATGAAAAAAGCGGGATTCCCTTCATTTATCTCTCCTGAATTATTCTTTGCCTGGTGTAAGCAATTAACCCGCCTGCGTCGATAATTGCCTGTCTTGATTTGGGAAGTGGGGAAATATCGAATTTTAGATTCTTCATAAGATTATTCACTGTTCCATCAATAATTGAAATTTCATCACCGGGTTCAGCTTCAATTTCGGGGGAAATTATAACATTTAAGCCAAGATTAATGGCATTCTGAATGAATATTCTCGCAAAACTTTTCGCAATAATAGTCAATTCATGGCCTTTCAATGCTGAGGCTGCCTGTTCCCTTGAAGAGCCGCAACCAAAATTATTACCAGCAACGATAATACTTTTCTTTTCAACTCCTGAATTTAATAACTCATTCAATTCCTGAATATCTGCAAACGCATGCATTGGCGTTTCAGAAGGCAATACAGTTGCCATATACCTGCCGGGATAAATAATGTCTGTAGAGATGTCGTTATCAAATTTATAAATTACTTCAGGCATTATTCCCCTCCGTTGGATCGGTAATTCTCCCTGTTAAGGCAGTGGCTGCAGCAACTGCGGGCGAAGCAAGATACACCTCGGCATTAGGGTTGCCCATCCTTCCCTTGAAATTTCGATTAGTTGTGGCAAGTGCTTTTTCACCATCGCCAAGGGCTCCCTGGTGTACGCCAAGACAAGGTCCGCAACCGGGATTCATAACTATTGCACCGGCTTCCGTAAAGTCCTTTATAAATCCAAGCTTTAATGCATCAGAATATATTTTTGATGATGCCGGAAAAACAAGCATCCTTGTTCCTTTTGCTACTTTTTTACCTTGGATAATTTCAGCTGCCTGACGTAAATCATCGAGCCTTCCGTTTGTGCATGAACCCAAAACAACCTGATCAATTGGAATTCCTTCAACTTCATTCACAGATTTAACATTATCCACTGTGTGAGGACATGCGACTTGTGGTCTCAGGCCGGATACATCTATTTCGATTATATCATCATAAACTGCATCTTCATCAGGGAGTAATAAATCGCTGTCGTAAATAATACCACATTCATTCCTTAGATATTTTTTTGTTTCCATATCAGGTGGGACAATTCCTGATGTAGCACCTGCTTCAACGCTCATGTTACATATAGTCAGCCTGCCAGATGTCGGAAGGTTCCTAATATATTCCCCATGATACTCTAAGACTTTAAAATTTGCACCCTGCGCTGAAATTTTTCCTATCAGATACAGAATAAAATCTTTAGCCGTGAAATAATTGGAAGGAACGCCTTTAGCTACTACTTTGATTGTCGCAGGTACTTCAACATTCAAAACAGAGCCGAGAGCCCATACAGATGCCATCTCAGTTGCACCAATTCCAAAGGAGAAAGCTCCCAGTGCACCATGCGTAGTTGTGTGGCTGTCTGTTCCTACAACCACAGTTCCGGGAAGTATGTAACCAGATTCAGGCAATACCTGGTGGCATATACCTCCCTCATCACCACGAATGTCATGGAAACGCTCAATTCCCTGTTCATTAACAAAATCCCTGATTTTTTTCTGATTAGTTGCTGTTTTGCTGCTTTCAGCCGGAACCCTGTGGTCAAAAATTATAGCGATATTATCAGGTTCCCAAACTTTTGCTAATTCATTTGTTTCATGATAAATCTCGTTGAACTGGTTAATAACCAATGCAGCATTTTCGTGGGACATTGCAATATCAACTCCGGGCTCCACAACATCCCCGACTTCCACATAATCTCTGCCCGAAGCTTTGGCTAAAATCTTTTGAACTAAAGTTGATGGCATGACTCTCACCTTTTTCTACCCTGACTTGAATATAAATCTTGCCGGAGTTTAAAATTAACTGAATTTCTGAAGACCAAAATAAGTGTTCATCGATCACAATTCAATATTTGGATGGACATTTATAATTTATGATAATACTTTAATCTAAAGTTAAGGTGAGTGTTATTGTTTATCCTCAGGTGTAATCGTCACATCTGTCAGGTTTTCTGCTTCTTTTTGCAGTGCCTCAGGGCTTTTGGACTCAAGAGTTGATTTAATTTTATCTACAAGAGTCTCTTTTGAAAAAGGTTTTGAGATAAAACCGTTTGCACCGTCTTTGAGCGCAGTCCTGAGAATATCCTTATTCAAGTTTGCAGATATAATCAAAACAGGAATTTCTGCAGTTGTATCAATACTCTTCAAAAATCTGAGTATGTGTTTTCCATGTAGTTCATTCAGATAGAGATCTAAAAGAATAAGTTTCGGCTTTTCTTTAATCGCGGTTGCCAAACCACGATACGCATTTGTAACCGATAGGATTTCGGTTTCATTTGAATCAAGGTACTTTGAGATAAGCCTTTGCACCCAGGTATCATCATCAATCACGAGGATTGAGTTACCGGAAGGTTTTGTTTCATTTGGATTCTCATTCATATAATTTTGCCAGAGAAGTTTGTTTGCACCTTAATATAACAATTTAATCATTTTTTAAATAATAGCTTCCTTTTTCAATTCTTCAATCTCACTCGGATTGTAGCCAATTCCTTTCAATAATTCGACTGTATGCTGAGACAATTCCGGTGGAGGATTATTCACAAAACCCGGGTTTTTTTCAAACTTTGCTGTAAGATTAAATAAGCTGAATTTCCCGATTTTATCCATTTCCACTTCAGTAAAAGTCTTCCTGTAATTAACCTGTTCACTGTTTAGAGCTTCTTCCAGTTTAAGAATTTCCCCGGAAGGAATTCCTGCTTCATTTAATTTCTCCACCCAATAAGATGTGCAGTTTTCTTTAAGCTTATTTTCAACGATAGGATTGAGAACAAACCTGTTCGACTTTCGGATATCCCGCTCCTTAAACCTGGAGTCATCTTTTAATTCAGACAACCCAAGTATATCGGCAAGAGATTCCCATTGTTCCTGCTTGTTAGCTGCAATGTTAATATAGCCGTCCTTTGTGGCAAATGCCCCTGATGGGACAGCAGTGAAATTGTCGTTACCAAGGAGTTGCGGTTGCTGTCCACCAATCATCAGGTTCGCAACCACCCAACCCATTAGTGGCATGATAGAATCAAGCAGGGCGACATCTATAAACTGCCCTTCTCCTGTCCGTTCCCTGTGAAAAAGAGCAGCCATTACTGCAAATGCCGCATTTAATCCTCCTATTGTGTCGCAGACCGGGAAACCTGTGCGCAAGGGATTAAGCCTATCGTCTCCGTTGATTGCCATTACACCGCTCAAGCCCTGGATAATCTGGTCATAAGCAGGCCTGTGTGACATAGGACCCTTCTGCCCAAAACCTGAAATTGCAAGGTAAATTATATTAGGATTTACTCCTTTGATTTTTTCATAACCAACATCCAGCCTGTCCATTACTCCCGGCCGGAAGTTTTCAACGACAACATCTGCTGTCTTGGCAAACCGGAGGAATATTTCTTTTCCCTTTTGTTCTTTTAGGTTTAATGTAATAGATTTTTTATTAGCATTCTGGGCTAGAAAACTTGTGCCAAGTAGTTCTTTGTTATAATCGTTTACGCAGCCCAGCTTTCGTGCCAGATCACCCCCGTTGGGATTCTCAATTTTAACAACTTCTGCCCCAAGCAGCGCCAGGTGCAAGGTTGCAAAAGGTCCGGACAATACATTTGTCAGGTCTAAGACTCTAATCCCTTCGAGTATATTCAATTTTGTGCCTTTTTGGGTATAGTTCCGGTTTTGTAAATTTTCCCCGGTAAGTCTTTGACAAGATAGCCTGAAACAAATTTAGTCAGAGAAATCAGCTTGTCAATGCTAACTTCTTCCAGGTAGCCCATTTCCTTAAACATATTCACGGCGTCTTCAGTAGCAACATTCCCGGAGGGAGACTTTGTAAACGGGCAACCTCCGAGCCCGCCGAACGAAGTTTCAATTAGTTCAGCCCCCGCAGCATGAGCGGTAAGAATGTTTGCCATACCCATACCGTAAGTATCATGGAAATGAACAGCAATCCTGATTTCAGAATCGAGGTATCTCACTTCATTTATCAGGAAGTTGACTGTGTTTGGGGTGGCGTGTCCTGCAGTGTCAGCCAAGCTGACAATCTTTACTCCCGCATCAATATATTTTCGAACAATTCCAAGTACTGCGTTAAAATCAATTCTTCCTTCGTATCCACAACCAAAGGCTGATTGCACTGATGCCTGTATTACTTTATCGCTGTCTATTCCAACTTTTGCTAATTTGAGTATTTTTTCTGTAGCCTCGGATACAGTCATGTTAGTATTTTTTTTGCTATGGGTTTCACTCGCTGATACTCCCAGGCAAATCATGTCTGCATTGCATTTGAGGGCTCTTTCCATCCCCTTGCCATTAAGAACAAGGCCTGACAAAATGACTCCTTCAGGTTTACCGGGCAGGAGCTCTTCAAACAAATCATCGGTGTCAGACATCTGGTATAGCACTTTCGGATTTACAAAAGAACCGAGTTGGATATACTTGATACCGGCATCTATCAAATGCTCTGCCCACCTGATTTTGGTATCTGTCGGTATGGCATCTTCTATCATCTGAAGCCCGTCCCGCAGACCTACATCGTGTATTTCAAGTTTGTATTCCATAATTTTTCCTGCTAAAAGAAAAGCCGCAATTGCGGCTTTAAATTAAAAGATTTTTCCATAAGGCTCAATTAAGACTTTTTAATGATTATTTTTCCGGTACTACTTGATTGTAATAATTCAATCCTGTAGAAATAAGTACCAGGGGCTATCCCAAATGTATTAAAACTAACTTCGTTCTCGCCTTCGGCAAATGTTCTGCCGGCCAGTTGTTTTATGATTTGCCCTTTAATGTCGTATAGATTGATAATTGCATAGCCGGAAACAGGAATATTAAATTTAATCGTTGCAGAACCTGAGGCAGGGTTTGGAAAGGCTGTGTTTTGAATAATAATATTAAATTCAGAGCTTAGCTGAATGCCAGGGTCAAACTTACCAATAAAAATCCCCCTGCCATAAGTACCGACTGCCACTGTGTAGTCTGACGCCCTAACGTCAAGGTCCATTACGGGAACATTGCCTATCTCTTTAGCAGTTGCTGACCATATTGTATTTTCGCCATCAAGAACTGAAGTTGCAAATACTCCGATAGTTGTGCCAACTATGAACACATTTCCTTCCTCAGTTGGCAATATTACCGCAGAGCTAATCGCCGGGCCTGTTAATTCCTCATCACCTTCAAGATTCCCGTCAACAACTGAGAATGTATTACCTCCATCATTTGAATAATAAAGTGAATTTACATTGTAGTTGGAAAAAACAACAAGAATTTCATTTGCATCTAAAGGATTGATGGCAATTTTGTTAAAGTGAGCCCCTCGCGGAATATTTGGGAGTTGTAATTCAATAGCGCCATCCGTTGCACTATTCCCGTTTTCCACTTTATACAGCCGTGGCACTTTTGGAGTTTCCCAGTCTCCGCTGCATCCATAATAAAGCAAGTGCTTTGGATTAGAATTCGAGAAAGATATGGCTGATATATGATACCCGCCGGGAACTGATAATTTATCTATGCGTTCCCATGTATCGAGTGAATCAGGTCCCTGGGAATTTTGTTCATCAATCTTATTGCTTCTGTATATAAACCTTCCGGATGGAAATACCATAGTATTCTGGTCGTTGGGGTCAATTGCATAAGGATGGAAAAATTTTGTCTGGGCGTTCCTTGGATGCACGTAATAGCTATTTTCAAGAGAACCATCCGGTAAGCCTTCATCATTATAATCGAGCTTGGCCACATACCCGAACTGGAAGGATACAAATGCGAAGTCGTCCATGAAGAAACATTCTGTACCATCACCACCAAAAATAGAATATGATGGCTCAATTCCCTTTTCATAGTTCAGAAGATAACTGCCGTTATCCTGTGTGCCACCAATTAACCTGTAATCATCACTATCCAATGGCAGTGAAACAGCCCAGAACTGAGTTACGTTATAACCATTGTTCTTGCTAATCCAAGGATAAAAATTACCATCCCAGTTTGTCATAGTAATATCTTCGCAGTAACTCAGCCCCCCATCGTGGCCATTCCAAAGCTTATTTGGATCAGAAGGGTCAAAAAATAATGCGTGATGGTCCGGGTGGTTATTTATATAACTTCCATAAATACTATAACCTCCGATATGGCTCTGTTCCCATTCGTAATCCCCTGAAGAAAAACCATCCTGAGAACGGAAAAGATTTGTGCCGCCCAAAATTACGAAATTCTCATCGTCTGGTTTTATGGCAAGAGCCATGTTGTAGCAAGCCTGGGTATTAACAATTCCGACACCCATAAGATTTGTAAAATTAGGGAGGAATTCACTCCTGTCTTCAAATGTATTTGTTGACAGGTCAATATAGTGGAATCGAACATCTTCCTTGTTTTCACCCCAACCAACATACGTGTAAGCATAGAGAATATCAGGATTTGAAGGAGCTGTTGCCAGAACAGTCCTTAAATGACTTGCAGGAAAAGTGGGCGGTGTTATTCTTACCCAGTTTTCGCCATCATTATTCGAGTAATAAATACCATGGATGTAATTCCTTCCCCCCTTGTTTCCCGATTCAGAAAGAGTAGCATATACCCTTCCGGTTAAAGTAATTACAGCATCTGAGTAATAATAAATCCCTTGTCCGCCAAGAATGTATTCAAAAGATTCTCCCCCGTCTGTTGAGCGCATTATTCCGGAACCATTAGTAGCAACATAGATATAACCATTGCGGGGACTTACCGATATCCTTGATATAAAATTAAATTTACCGTCTTTAGAAAGTGGCTTTGAACGTGCGTTTTCAAGCAAGCGCCAGGTTTTTCCATTATCAGTTGATTTATAAATACCGCTGCCATAGTAATTCTCAGAGAAGATTTGGTCGTAAACAGAATTCCTTCGAAACTCACCTGTACCATAATACCAGTTGTTTGTATTTCCGGGTCTGGGGTCTTGTGCAAGTGCAGAAACACTGTGGCTTTCAGAGGGATCGCTTACCAGGAACCATGATTCACCCTTGTCTGTAGAACGCCACAGCCCACCGCTAACACCACCTGCCAATACTATATCTGGATTTTCAATGTCTATGGCTAGTGCCCGAGTCCTGCCGCCAACATCACCGGGGCCTGCTTCAAGCCAGCGAAATTTGAACTCCGGAGATTGAACAGAGGAATATTCTTTTTTTTCAGCTTTTAGTCTTTCAGCAAACCGAAGTTCTTTATCACGAATATCCGAGGGTATTTTACCGGTTGCTGGATCACCCCAAAGTTCGAGAAGATAATCAGCTCTTGCTTCAGTCATTTCTACCGAACTGAGTTTTAATGCATTTAGCCCTTTTTCAAAGCCGGAATTATGATATACAGGCAACGAAAAGATATATGCCAGAACAAATACCAGCAAAGCGTTTAAAAGTATTATTGTTGCCCTCAGGACTGCCACATTTTTTCCAACGTATTATTCAGAATGATATTAAGAATAAATTTGTTTATTAGCAAGCATAAAAAAAGCCCCTGTAACATTTTTGGGGCTTTTTTAGTCATTTTTCCAAGCTTGGAGTCTTTTCAATTAACTATTAATCTCTTCAAAAGAGTTTAACTTTACACTTCCAAAATAGATGCCAGGATTCCTGTTGTCGCGTAAGCTTATCCATATCATAGACTTACTAACTACTTTAAATATCCAGTATCCACGAAATACCGATGGAACCGGATTTCTTCGTGAAAAACTACATCTCATCCGCTATTGCGTTAGCCATTTCAATTGTAGATGAGTTTCCGCCCATATCGTAGGTTCTGGTATTGCCTGTTGCAATTACTTTCGCTACGGCATTCTCAACCTTTTCACTGAGCTCAATCTCTCCGAGCCATTCAAGCATCATCTTGGCGGATAATATTGCAGCAATGGGATTCGTTTTGTACTGCCCTGCATATTTTGGAGCTGAACCATGCGTAGGCTCAAATACTGCAAGATTATTTCCAATATTTCCCGAACAGGCAAACCCAAGACCGCCTACCATCTGTGCGCACAAGTCTGAGATTATATCTCCATACAAATTTGGAGCAACAAGGACGTCATAGCGTTCAGGATTTTTCAGTAACCACATTGTCATTGCATCAACATTGCCTTCGTCAAACTCGATTTCAGGGTAATTTTTTGAGATTGTCTTGGCAGTTTCGAGGAATAGACCGTCCGTTGCTCGAACAACATTAGACTTATGCACAATTGTAACTTTCTTCCTACCGGCATTTCTGGCAAAATCGAAAGCCGCCTTAATGATTTTCTCACAGCCGTTTCTAGTGTTAATTTTGCATGAGATTGCGTAATCAGCATGATTTAATTTAGTAAATGGCTTAAAATTAGGACTTAGTTTCTCGAGTGTTGATGCCAGTTCTTCAGGCACCTCATTGAATTCCACACCTGCGTATAAATCCTCTGTATTTTCCCTGAAAACTACAAGGTCAATATCATCCTTAAAATTAAGCGGGTTACCAAAGTAAGCCTTTGCAGGGCGCATGCAATTGTACAGGTCAAACATTTGCCTCATGCGAACAATAGGAGAACGGTAAACAAGCCCTTTATCTTTCAATTCATCAATTAATTCCTCATTGGCAGCTTTTACGGGTTTTGATGTAATAGCGCCAAACATTGCAGCATCAACATTCTTTAAAAGTTCAATAGTCCTTTGAGGAAGTGCATCACCTTCAGTCTTCCAGAATTCCCATCCAATGTCCCCATGAATGTATTCAGCATTGAAGCAAAGTTTATCAAGCACTAATTTTACTGCATCGAGAACATCAACACCAATGCCATCGCCCGGCAACCATGCAATCTTATACTTTTTTTCCATAACAAGCTCAAATCAGGTTCAACATTAAAGAACAAAATTATTTATTAGGGATCCAATATTAAATTAATTTGTATTAAGAATAAAAAACCCCGCATTAAGCGGGGTTTAGATTTCAATAATTAGCAATTGAATTTTATTGCCTGTACCTCATAATTCTTCCATCGTCGCCAATTACAAACGCATAGTTGTAATTAATAATGCCTACGTTATTCAGATTAATATTTTTGGGCGATTCAAGAGATTCCCAGGAATTGCCACCATCTCTTGTCCTGATAATCGAACCATTTGTTCCGACAATCCATCCCTCGTTTTCATTTAAGAAGCTTAAACCACGGAATTCGATGCCACTGAATTTTTCTCCAAGAGTATTTTCGTTAAATACTTCTTCCCAGGTTTCGCCGCCGTCTTTAGTCCTGAATATTCTCGAATCCTGTGCAAAAATGAACCCTGTTAATTCATTAATAAAAAAGACATAGTTTAACCTGGTATTTTCAAGGGGCT
>CAYVVD010000012.1:93545-98020 GCA_964454975.1 uncultured Hyphomicrobiales bacterium
CGCCTTCAACAATTTCGAGGATCGAAGTATTCCATGTCTCGCCACCATCTGTAGATTTTGTTATACTACCTCTTGTTCCAACAATAATTCCATTTTGTGCATTGATAAATTCAATATCATTAAACTTCGTAGAGCCTGAAGTTTTATGCACTTCAACTGTATCTTCAGCAAGATTGGCTCTAAGCAAAACTCCTGTATGCAAATCAGACAGTTCCTGGCCGCCAGCGAAGAAAGCAAGTTCTTCACTTCTTGCACTCTGACCTTCGACACAATAACTTCCCTTAGCGACGGCACCGCCTCTGGGAAGCTCAAATGCTTTAAAGGTTGTGCCGTTATCAAAGGTATGAAGGATAATGCATCCATTTATCCAAAGAGCGTTGTTAAAGAAATCCAGCTCTCTTAATATTTCATTCTTGCCGGTTTCCACTATATGCCAAACGTCTCCGGCATTTGAAGTCCTCATAATCAAACCACCGGCGCCGCTAACCCATATATTGTCCTCGCCGGTCATATACATTCCATATAAATTCTTTTCAACAAAAGAAAGCTGAATTGTCCAGGGACCAATAACTTCAGGTTGAGTTGGTGTACCCTTATTTTCTTCCGGGCAACCATTGAATATAAAAAGCGGCGTAATTAACAGCAAAAGCTTTAATATCAGATTCTTTGCGCCAAACATATAAAACCCCTATTGTAATTTTAACCTTAGTTCCTTAATTAGACACTTCAAATTAAGATTAAGTTAATTTTTTTTTGAAATAATTTTGAATATACTAATATTCAATGAGAGTGCAAATTAGAAAAGTGTCATGATGCTATGTTGTTTAAAGGCAGCTTAATTCTGAATTCAGTTCCTTTTTCAGGCTTGCTTTCTACTTCAATTTTTCCTTTGTGTTCTTTTATTATCCAACTTGCAATTGATAGGCCTAATCCTAAACCATGCACTTTGCTTTTCTTTACTTCATCGGCTCTGTAAAACCTGTCGAATATTCTTGAGATATTTTCCTTATCAATGCCAATGCCTGTGTCCTTTATTGAAATATCAGCAGAATCTCCATTTGTTTGTAATCTTATTCTTATTTCACCACCTTCCGGAGTGTATTTAATAGCATTATCAATAATATTAAGCAGTGCCTGGTGAATCCTGTCTAAATCCACATAGCAATTAATTTTTTCCTGTATTTCCGAATTAACTGAAATTGACTTTGACTGAGCAAGAATTTCAGCATCTTCTTCTATGTCTTTCAACAATGCTGACAAATCCCGGTCTGCAAAGTTCATTTTAATTCTGCCGGAATCAGCACGTGAAAGTTCAAGCAGTGTCTGGACAAGGTTTGTAATTCTTAATACTTCTTCAATGGCGCTCGCAATTGTATACTCATAATCTTCAATTGTTCTTGGTTCCCTTAACGCTGTTTCAAGTTCACCTCTGATTATTGTGAGCGGCGTTCTTAATTCATGTGAAACATCTGATGTAAACTCTCGCAACTTCCTATAAGAATTTTCGAATCTTTCAATCAATTCATTTAGGTCGGCAGTAAGAGCTCTAATTTCTTTATTTTGATTTTCACTATTAATCCTGATATCCAGGCTATCTGTCTTGATATTCCGAACTTGCTCTGAAATACTTTCAATAGGCTTAGTAATGACAAAACTAATTAGAATGCTGAGCGCAACTGATAAGACGAGCAAAACAGGAATCAACCAAATCAAATCATCAATAATGCTAGCAATAACAGGAGTCCCTTTTAATCCGGAATAAGCAATATAAACCATATAATCAGGTTGTTTATTAATAATTACAGTGAAACTGCTTATATCATTATTCCACTGGAATGTATTTATTCCGTCAACTAAATTACCTGTACCATTTTCTGTAAATTGTTTGTATGAGGGCAATTTTACAAATGATTCATTTCCTGTATTCCAAACTTCTCTACCGCCGCTATCGTACAAATTAATAGTAATCGCTTCCAAACCCGGAAGAAAATTTTTAAGGACAATTTCATCCAGATTTTCTCTAAGGGGGTTTGGAGTTAATGAAAAGGAATTAACAGCGTCTTTAAGAGCAGTTGAATATTGGTCTCCGATTTGATAGCTTAATTCTGTTAATCGGGATTCAAACTCGGATTCTGATTTGTTTTCGATTGAATAATAAAGAAGTGTTATCGCAATAAAAAGGACAAATGTGATGCCAGTAGCCTGGCCAATGATTAGTTTTGTAGGGAACGAAAAGTTCATCTATTGTATTTTTGTAATTTTCAATTCCTAAAAATTAACAATTATTCATTTACTGAAGAAATACTTTATTTCCAATTGATTAATTTTAAGTAGTGAAAGAAGCGAAATCAAATAAAAAGCGAAATAAGTTCCTCAAGTTTTTAAAGAGGACTTTTTTTCTTTTAATTATCCTGTTCCTGCTTTTTACAATCTCCATTGGTATTCTGTCGCAATTTAAGTTTTTCAGGCATTCTATGCTTTCCGGTATTATTGGAATTGTAAACCAGGGCCTTAATGCAAAGGTAAAAATTGATGACCTAAGGATTTCACTTGATGAGGGAGTTATTCTTGACAAGGTACTGCTTTTCAACGGAACCGATACCATTGCCAAGATTCCACAATTAACAATCGGCCTTGCATTTGATTCGTATTCTAACGGTCATATTAAAATTTACAATTTAAAGCTGATTGAGCCAGACATTCGGCTTGGCAGAAGTACAAAAGACTCCCTTTGGAATTTTGAGAAAATTGCAAAACCATCTGATGAAACAGACACAACTGATTCTCCTTCTGAATTATCTCTATTAATTGAAAATTTTGAAATAGTTAATGGCAATATATCATTTGTTGACTCTCTTTCGGGATACACAAATCCCGGCGTAATGAACTATTCTCGTATATCAACAAAAGAGTTCAACATCTACGCAAAATTAGAAGCAGATCCCGGGAAAATGAATTTTGAAGCTGAGATTGAGAGGCTGGCATTTAACGAAGTTAATTCAGGG
Organism: uncultured Hyphomicrobiales bacterium; assembly: GCA_964454975.1. GTDB lineage: Bacteria > Bacteroidota > Ignavibacteria > Kapaibacteriales > UBA2268 > CAYVVD01. Next base: position 96,551 of record CAYVVD010000012.1, read on the forward strand.
TTTCAACTTATTGAATTTAAAGGGAATACTCAATTGAGGCCGGGCACAATAGAAGCTAATGAAGTTTCGATTAAAACAAACAGGTCTAATTTCCGGCTCGATGCAGAAATAAATGACTTCGGAATATTCGGCAAGGGTTCCAATGACGATATTTCAAAAGCAAATTTTAATGTCATACTTGAAGGCGACGCAATCTCATTCGATGATGTAAAATATTTTGCTGAAGTACAGTTCGACATCGGGAGTGTTCATAATATCTATATGGAGGCAAATGGAAATTTTTCCGAAATGGATATTTATACCCTCGAATTAATTGCTTCTGATACTCATATTATGTTTAGCGGTCGACTTGATGAATTCACAAACCCGGAAAAGTTACGTTACAGGGGTAGATTTTACAACTCAAGAATCTACAAACCCGACGTACAGCGATTCTTGCCCGGAATTGATTTCTCAGCTTTACCCGACTTTGGCACGGCGCTTATAAGGGAAATGGAAGTAAACGGCGGGACAGGTTTTGCTGAATCAAGCTTCGAGATAAACACAGGGATGGGATTTATCACAGGGAATGGCAGGGTATCCTGGGCTGATGGCTTAAAGTATTCGGGAGATTTCCGATTCAAAAGGCTTGATTTATCAAAGGTAACTGCATCGCCTGAATTAAAATCCAACATGAACGGCAGACTTATTATTGATGCCAGCGGAGGCGGAATCTATGACCTTGAAGGAGATATTGACTTAACTGCACTCGATTCAAAGATATTTGGTTTGGATTTCAATAGAATCAGGTTTAAATCAAACATCAAAAAAGGGGCAGAATTTACTATTGACACCCTGTTTACAGATTTAAAAATCTTCCCGGATGAATCTATTAATTTCATTCCGGGGGAGAAAAAAACAGCATTTCTCCGGGGTTTCTTCAATATGGAGAAGAATAACAGACATGTCTATGATGTTTATTCATCTGTAAACGGAATAAATATTTCCGGCATGCTTGGAAATGAGACACTTCCTCAAAAATTGTCAACCGATTTTAAAGCAAGCGGTGTCGGATTTGATCCGGACAGCGCCTTTGTTGAAGTGGATGTAAATATCAGGGAAACATACTTTGGCGACAGGGCTCTGATGCCACTAACATTCAAAGGGAAAATAGATAGTATTGATAATGATAACCGGCTAATTCAATTCTCATCCCCATTCGCTGATTTTTTTATAAAAGGTAAATTTAAATTTGAAGACCTGGTTACGCATGCGGGCAACCAGGCATATTATCTTGCCAATTTCTTTACTGACAAGGCAAATTCCATTATGTCCGAGCTCGTAAACAAAGACACTATCAGAGAAATCAAGTTTGAAAGAATTGGCAGTTTCCCTGAAATAGACTGCGACTTTAATGCCGATATATATGATTTATCTATTCTTGAAGTATTTCTTGAGCAATCTTTTATAATCTCTGTAGTCCTTGCAATT